>NZ_JBQFON010000012.1:0-139720 GCF_056533505.1 Ruegeria sp. G2
TGCCGACCCAACACCTCGACAAACTTAAAACCCCTCCCCCCTCTAAAAGCTCCTTTTTCAAAAGGGCCTTTCACAGTTTTGGGCCGGGCGCCCCCCAAAGGGCGTAGCGCCAGGCCCAACCGGAGGAGGGCAATTCAATGCCCGAGCGACGGGCGGGAGGCTTACGCCTCTTTGTGAATCTCCACTGAATGCGGATACGGGATGGATACGCCCTTGGCGTCAAACGTTTCCTTGATAGTTTTGGTAAGTTCGAACTTCACATCCCAATAGTCAGCCGCTGCACACCACAGGCGCGCTGTCAGATCAACCGAGCTGTCTCCAAGGTTTGTCACCCGCACCCAAGGCTCAGGATCAGCCATGACACGACTGTCGGCCTTGGCCACATCCAGAATGATGTTCATCGCCTCATCCGCGCTGTCGCCATAGTCGATGCCGAACACCAGATCGACCCGGCGCGTGTCATGGGCGGAGTAGTTTGTGATCACCGAACCCCAAGCCTGACCGTTTGGCACGATGATCTGTACGTTATCCGGCGTCACAAGCTCGGTCGTGAACAGGTTCAGGTCTTTCACCGTACCTGCAGTGCCACCAATATCGACATACTGGCCCAACTTATAAGGCCGGAACACGACCAGCATCACGCCTGCGGCTAAATCACTGAGTGTTCCCTGCAGCGCCAAACCGATGGCCAAAGATGCGGCACCCAGAATGGCCACAATGCTGGTCGCCTCGATACCGAAAATGCCCAGTACGGCGACAAAGACTATCGCCAGCAGCACCCATTTCACCAGGCTCGCAACAAAATTCCCCAAAGTCGGGTCGATATGCGGCGTCGCGTTGATCCGCCGCCGCACCAGACCACTTATGGCTCCGGCGACGATCCAACCCAATACCAGAACGATCAACGCTTTGATCGCGCTCATGATCAGCGGACCAAATGCGCCCACCTGTGTTACGACATCTTCCACACGTTTCTCCTTTGCGCCAACAGCAAACCCGCGCCTTTGGCGCGGGATTGCTAAAAAGTCTGGGCTAATTTTGCGCTCAGGTCTAGGTGCGGGATTTCCGAGTTTTCCCCCTGCTGTTCCCCAGCAAACAGTCACTGTCCGGTCCTGCACACTCAAACACCTGACAATCTGCGCTCATGCCACCACATTGAGACCTATAACCCTGTTGCAGGAGCATATCATGCTGGATACCACCTCATTCCCGATCATGGCCAAATGGCCACCGCAATTTCATGATCGCATCCAACTTTATTCCTATGCAACGCCCAACGGGGTCAAAGCGTCGATCATGCTGGAGGAAACCGGACTGCCCTACGAGGCACATCTAGTTACGCTGGCAGATGCGGATGTCAAAAGTCCCGAATTTCTGTCGCTAAATCCCAATAACAAGATCCCGGCTCTCATTGATCCGAACGGGCCCGATGGGGTCCCGATGGGGCTTTTCGAAAGCGGAGCGATCCTGCTGTATCTGGCCGAGAAAAGCGGCATGCTGCTGGGGCAGAGCAAGGCGGACAAACATTTAGTCACCCAATGGCTGATGTTCCAGATGGGCGGCGTTGGGCCGATGTTCGGTCAGCTGGGGTATTTCCACAAATTCGCTGGCAGCGAGATCGAAGACCCCCGCCCCCGCGAACGCTATGTGACCGAGGGCAAACGCTTGTTGAACGTCCTGGAAACACAGCTGAACGGCCAGGATTGGATCGCCGGAGACTATTCGATCGCGGACATAGCCATCGCACCCTGGCTACGTGGTCTCGACTATTATGGCGTCAAAGAAGTTCTCGGTTGGGACACCTACAGCAATGTAGCGGCCTATCTCGACCGTTTTCTGGAAAGGCCTGCAGTTCAGAAGGGCCTGACCATCCCGCCTCGGGATTAACTTGAACCATAGGGCGGCGGCGCCAAAGTGCCGCACGCCCTTGGGCCATTCAGCCTGGCAATCGGCCTGTCTCGACGTAACGCAGAATCTCGACAACCTGCGCGGGCTCTTCCGCCACCGCAAGCGCGGCCGCGTCCACCTCTTTCAAAGCGTGTTGATGATCGGCTCCATGTAACACGATGATCGATTTGCCCAAGGCCGCCGCGTAGCCGGCATCAAAGGCTGCATTCCACTGCTTGTATTTGTCCCCGAAGCGTACAACGACTACATCAGCGTCTGAAATCCCCTTGCGGGTTCGGATCGCGTTCACCATCGCGCCCTTGTGGTCATGCCAATACTTGTTTGGCTCTGCCCCCAAAATCGCGACGCCACAATCATCCGACGCATCATGATCTGTCACTGGGCTGCTAAACTCTATGTCCAGCCCCTCGGCACCTCCGATAATCTGTTCCCGCCAATCCGTGTGAATCTCACCTGAAAGATAAACTTTTAACATGACTTGTTCCTCCCGCAAAAAAGGGGCGCGCCCGCCCCTTCGTGATATCATATATGTCCCACCCTGGGCGGAAACATCCTCAGCTGCGCAGCACGCCACCAGTCGCTTTCGCCACTTTCTCGACGATCTTTGCACTGACCGCTTCGATGTCCTTTTCCTTGAGGGTCGAGTCAGATGGCTGCAGCCGTACGGTAATGGCCAGAGATTTCTTCCCTTCACCAAGGCTACCCCCGATGAATTCGTCAAATACCCGAACGTCTTCAATCAGTGCCTTGTCAGCCCCTGCAGCTGCATTAACCAGCGTTAACGCCTCGATATTGGCATCAACGACAAACGCAAAATCACGCTCAACCGCCTGCAGATCACGCAGTTCCAAGGCGGAACGGGTTGCTCCGGATTTACGCGGCATCGGAACCTGATCCGGCCAAATGGTGAACGCCATTGCCGGGCCCTTGATGTCCATGGCCTGCAAGACGCGAGGGTGCAACTCACCAAAGACACCCAGAACCTTTTTCGGGCCAAGGCAAATCTTGCCGTGACGACCCGGGTGCCACCAGGCATCGCCACCACGCAGAATTTGTACCTTAGCTGGCGCGCCAATTGCGGCCAGCACCGCCTCGGCGTCAGCCTTCGCATCAAACAGGTCAACCGGGCGGGACGCACCGTGCACATCCTTGGGGCCGCTGCGCCCAACCAACAGGCCGGTGATTTGCGTCTGCTGATCCCCCGGCTCGCCATCGTGGAACACCGGACCGACCTCGAACAGAGCCAGATCTGCGTAACCCCGCGCCTGATTACGCGCCGCCGCCTGCAGCAGACCAGGCAGCAAATCAGGGCGCATATGGCTCATCTCGGACGAGATTGGGTTTTCCAGCATGGTTGCCGCGTCGCCACCGCCAAACAGCGCAGCCGAGGCCTGATCTATGAAGGTGTAGGATACACATTCATTATACCCCAGTGCGGCACAGGTCCGTCGCGCCATCGACTGGCGGCGCTGCGTCGGCGTCATGACCGGTTTGGGGATACCCGCCGTGGTGCGTGGCAGAGGAATACCCTGCAGCTTGGTCAGTGAAGCAATCCGCGCAACCTCTTCCACCAGATCAGCTTCCCCCATGATGTCTGGTCGCCAGCTGGGCACGTGCGCCATCTCTCCATCCAGACGGAAGCCCAAACGGGTCAGGGTTTGCCGCTGCTCGCTTTCCGGGATTTCCATCCCGACCAGAGACCGCACTCGCGCCGCATCCAGCTTGTAGGCCCGCGCGTGGTTCGGCGCATTGCCCGCCTCAACCACGTTCGAGGCTTCACCGCCGCAGATATCCAGGATCATCTGCGTCGCGTGCTCCAACCCTTCGCGGGTGTATTCCGGGTCGACCCCACGTTCGAAGCGATAGCGCGCATCCGAATTGATTTTCAGCGCACGGCCCGTCAGGGCGATCTGCACATGATCCCAGAACGCGCTTTCAAGGAAGACGTTCACCGTCTCCTCGGTGCAGCCGGTTTCCTCACCGCCCATGATACCGGCGATTGATTCCGGGCCTTTGTCGTCCGAAATCACCATCATGCCGGGCTGTAGTGTGTATTCCTTCTCATCCAGAGCAACCAACTTCTCGCCACCGTTGGCACGGTGAACGCGTAGGTTACCCTGCACCTTGTCGGCATCGAATACGTGCAGCGGGCGGTTGTGATCGAAGGTCATATAGTTGGTGATATCCACCAGAGCCGAGATCGGACGCAGACCAATCGCCTTCAACTGATCCTGCAGCCATTGCGGGCTGGGGCCGTTCTTAACACCCTTGATAAGCCGACCGGTGAAATGCGGTGCGCCGTCCAGCGTATCCTCGTCGATCGACACCTTGATTGGGCTTTCGAAATCACCCGGCACCGGCACATAGTCGCGCACCTTCAGCGTGCCCAAACCACGAGCAGCCAGATCGCGCGCTATCCCCTCAACACCCAGTGCATCCGGGCGGTTTGGCGTGATCGCAATCTCGATCATCGGGTCAACCTTCGACGGCTCGTTCTCGGCCAGCCAGTCGATAAACTTGTCACCGACCTCGCCCGAAGGCAGCTCGATAATTCCGTCATGCTCGTCCGACAGCTCCAGCTCGCGTTCGGACGCCATCATGCCAAAGCTTTCGACACCTCGAATCTTGCCAACGCTGATGGTGATATCCAGACCAGGGATATACATGCCCGGCTTACACACGACGACGGTGATGCCTTCGCGCGCGTTGGGTGCGCCACAGATGATCTGCAGGTCGCCCTCGTCGGTCTCAACCGTACAAACTCGAAGCTTGTCGGCGTCGGGGTGTTTCTCGGCATGTTTCACATGGCCCAGCGTAAATCCCGCCAAACGGTCCACCGGGTTGACGATCTCTTCGACCTCAAGTCCGAGGTCGGTCAGCGCCTCGGCAATCTCGTCCACCGAAGCGTCAGTATCGAGGTGGTCTTTCAGCCAGGAAAGAGTGAATTTCATCGGTCGTCATCCGCCAGTAAATCTCGGGTCAGACCGCATGTAGCGGATATTGCACACAGGGGAAAGAGGCCGTTGGCCTAGTCTTCGGCAACCGTGTTCGAAACAGCGTCCGACCCGGCAAATACAGCCAGAATACGCGCGATCCCGCTACCCGTATTCACCCCGGTATGGGTCGAGCGGAAGGCTTCGACAAAGGCATCCCCGGTTCTGTAGACACGCGTACCGGCGTCGCCATAGTCAACGGTGATCTCGCCCTCAAGGACATAGGCCGCCAACGGTGCATCATGACGGTGATCGCCTGTCTGCTGTCCCGGTTGCATGGTGACGATCGCCATAGTGATTTCAGCCTGCCCTGCCGGATATTCCAGTGGCTCGCCGATGATCGAGGTATCGGTCTGCAACAGCAATTCAATCGGCGGATATGTATCCTTTGCCTGAGCGGAAGTGGCGGCAAGGATCAATGCGCCCAGCAGAAGCGGTTTCACGGGTCATCTCCTATGATTGTGCTCTGGCAAGTGATCGCGCAGTGGCAGCGAAGTCAACGGTTATGGATAAGTTGGCGTTCGGCCCAAAAGCTCGTCCAACTGCCAGCCGATCCAGCCGTGAGGAATGAAATGCCCGCCCGGATGCATATCCAGCGTGACCTGCCCCTGCGCGCAATCGGTCCACTCTATCCGGCTGAGCGTCAGAAACGGCTTCACGCTCCAATCCCCGCGCGGAGTGGCACCGTTGCAGTCAAACTTGGCCTTCCACAGCGCCACCGGATAAGTCGTGTCCCCGTCCGGCCCGAACGGGAAATCCATCACCGTATCGTCCAGCCCATGCACGTGGCGCACCTCACGCGGAGCCTCAGGGCAGTCCTCGGTCTGGCGGATCGAGCCCGCAACAGCCAGCAGGGCGGCGATATCATTGCCCGACTGGCACACATAACGCCACGCCATCGCGCCGCCAAAGGAATAGCCCGAGACATATATGCGCGCGGGATCAATGGGATAGCGTTTGGCCACATCCTCAAGCACCTGATCGGCGAATGGCACATCCTGGGTGTCGGAGGTCCAAAAGTTCCAGCTTTTGCCCAGCCCGTTCGGGGCCACGAGCAACACATTCCGTAGCTTCGTCGCGCCGGCGATGCGTTCATGGTTCACCACCACATCGCCCTGCCGCGCCCAGCCATGGAAATGCATCAGCACCGGCAGAGGCGTTTTGCCATCCCAACCATCAGGTTCCAGCACATGGTACGAGCGGTCTCCGATCTCGCAGGCGGTGTCGCCGTGGCAGTCGGATTTCCATGGCCCCATGGCAAAAACCGGGGTCGCGGTCATCAGAAGAAAAAGCAGTCGATAGATCATAGGCCGGAGCCTAGCGACGTCTGGCGCGCTGTCACATAACATATTGGTGTAGGGTGGGGTTTCACCCCACCCTACACCGGATCAAGCCACAAAGCCGCGCTGGTCAGAAAACCAAACGGATCACCACCAATTCCAAAATCCGCCCTTCCTTTTCTCTATCAAATCCCGCGTCTTTTCTCTCTGAATTCTGTCGCGAAGCTGAAACGCACCTAGTCGTGCAAACTCCATGCCAGCAACTATCATTCCAGGCAAAAACAGCAGTAAAGATCCAATAAACACAATAAGGATTGCCGCTGAGTCGTTACCCCATACCCAAGAAGTGAGCATGAGAGGCAATACACTGACGATAAAAAGACCCAAGAACCAAACCAATGGTCTTTTGGAAACTCGCTGCTTCCACCAGTCTTGGTATGCTATCAGCCAGCTATCCAACACGCACTCTATCGGCTCAAACCACCATGCAGGTTCGGCATATCCAGCGCCGCGAACCCGTAGTGGCGCAGCCAGCGCAGGTCAGAATCAAAGAACGCCCGCAAGTCGGGAATCCCATATTTCAGCATCGCCAGACGGTCGATCCCGATCCCGAAGGCAAAGCCTTGGTAGACCTCAGGATCAATCCCACCGGCGGCGATCACCTTGGGGTGGACCATGCCGGAACCCAGAATCTCCATCCAGTCGTCGCCCTCGCCGATCTTCAGCTGACCGTTATCCCAGGAACAGCGGATGTCGACCTCGGCCGACGGCTCGGTAAAGGGGAAGTGCGAGGCGCGGAAGCGCAGCTCGACATCATCGACCTCAAAGAACGCCTTCACGAACTCTTCCAGAACCCATTTCAGGTTCGCCATCGAGATGTCTTTGTCGATGGCCAGTCCCTCGACCTGATGGAACATCGGCGTGTGGGTCTGGTCATAGTCGGCGCGGTAGACGCCGCCCGGACAGATCACGCGGATCGGCGCGCCCTGCAGCTCCATCGAGCGGATCTGCACTGGCGAAGTATGGGTGCGCAGCACGTGCGGCGGGCGGTTATCACCCTCGGCGCGGTGCATGTAGAACGTGTCCATCTCGGCCCGTGCGGGGTGGTGGCCGGGGATGTTCAGGGCGTCGAAATTGTGCCAGTCGGTCTCGATCCGCGGCCCTTCGGCCACCGAGAAACCCAGTTCGGCAAAGATTGCGGTCAATTCTTCGGTCGCCTGACTGACCGGGTGGATCGAACCCTGACGGCGCGCGCGGGTCGGCAGGGTGACATCCAGCCATTCAGTGCGCAGACGTTCATCCAGCGCCGCATCAGCAAGCGCTGCTTTCTTGGCCGACAGGGCCGAGTTGATCTCATCCTTCAGGGCGTTCAGTGCTGGGCCTGCGACCTGACGCTCTTCGGGGCTCATCTTGCCCAACTCGCGCATCTTCAGCGCGACTTCGCCTTTTTTGCCCACGGCAGCGACTCGGATCGCCTCAAGTGCGTTTTCATCGCCCGCATCGGCGATTTGGCCCAGATATTTTGCCTTAAGATCGTCCATGACGCCCTCTGAATTTGGTCGCCAACCTGCTATCGGCCCCGCCCCGCGAATGCAAGCGGGACGGTGGGGATCAATAGCTGTATTCGGGATAAATCCGGGTCAGATCGCCATTCCAGTCGCCATTGTAGTGATCCAGCAACTCATCTGCGGGCACCTTGCCCGTATCGATGCTGTCCTTGAGCGCGTTGAGGAAATGCGTCTCGTCCTGTACCAGACCACCCGCACCAGGGCGCGCGCGGGACGCAAGTCCGGCTTCGGCAATCGAGACCACTTCGCGCGCCAAATCATGCATATTGATGTTGCTAACCTGCGCTTGCAGACCATCCTTGGCAGCCTCGACCCGGAGCGCTTCGCGCGTCTCGGCGTCCCAACCTTTGACCAGATCCCATGCCGCATCTAAGGCGGTTTGATCATAGGTCAGACCGACCCAGAAGGCCGGCAGCGCACACAGGCGGCGCCATGGGCCACCATCGGCGCCACGCATCTCCATGAATTTCTTAATCCGCGCCTCGGGGAAGGCCGTGGTCAGGTGATCTGCCCAATCGGACAGAGTCGGCGTCTCACCGGGTAATGCAGGCAGTTTGCCCTGCAGGAAGTCGCGGAAGGACATGCCCAGAGCGTTGATATACTGGCCGTCGCGATAGACGAAATACATCGGTACATCGAGCGCATATTGTACATAGCGTTCGAACCCGAAGCCCTCTTCGAATACAAAGGGCAGCATGCCCGTCCGTGCATCGTCGAGATGCCGCCAGATATAGCTGCGCCAACTTTTCTGGCCGTTCACCTTGCCCTCAAAAAACGGAGAGTTCGCGAACAGCGCAGTGGCTACCGGCTGCAATGCCAGCGCGACACGCAGTTTCTGCACCATGTCTGCCTCGGACCCAAAGTCGATATTGACCTGAACCGTGCAAGTGCGCCGCATCATCGCGCGGCCCATGGTGCCGACTTTCTCCATATAGTCGTTCATCAGCCGGTAACGGCCCTTGGGCATCAACGGCATTTCGTCATGGGTCCAGATCGGAGCCGCACCCAGACCGATAAATCCTACGCCGATCTCATCAGCTATATCCTTCACCTCACGCAGGTGGATATTCACCTCATCGCAGGTCTCATGGATCGTCTCAAGCGGGGCACCCGACAGCTCCAACGCGCCACCCGGTTCCAAGCTGACGTTCGCACCATCCTTCTCAAGCCCTATCAGATGCCCGGCTTCGCGCACCTCGGCCCAACCATGACGGTCGCGCAGGCCTTCCAGCACAGCCACGATGGACCGTTTGCCTTCAAACGGCAGCGGTTTCAGCGTGTCTTTACAATAGCCGAACTTCTCATGCTCGGTGCCAATGCGCCAATCATCCTTGGGCTTGCAGCCCGATTCCAGATATTCGGCCAGTTGCTCATGGCGTTCGATCGGTCCGCCGCCGGACTGGGGGATGGACATGATACCCGTGCTCCGATCCTGATATGTCTGTCTTGAAGGTCAGTCCTGAGCGCAAACCGCGCCAGTGTCAATGCAGCCTGAGATGAGCCGGGCGCGAGGGCGTCCGTTCCCAAATCACGACGGGATGCGCAGATCCACCGTTGAGTTCCGACAGCATTTGTTCAGTTTTCAACCCTGGCAGGTTCGAAAATACATCAAACAGTGCCTCAGCCCCTTCGGCGTTCACCGGAATGTGAAGAGTCGGTTGCCCCGGCTGATCCAGAACCCAAAGAGCTGGGCGCGCCGTTGGATCCAGCGCAAGTCGTTCGATTTCGCGCGCAGCAACGATCCCGCCATCTAAAGGGCCAAGATAAGTGATCTGACCTTCATCGATGGTCACAACGCCCGGACCACCTGCACCGGTGCGAAAGCGCGCGCGCTGTAATCCGATTACGGCCAGAGCAATCGAAACGACCACCAGAATCCAACCTAACCAGCCCAGCAATCCACCGGGTCCGTTGATCCAGCTCAGGCCCAACAGAAGGACAAATCCAGCAACCAGCACTTCGCGCCAGCGCCACATGGCCAGTTTGGCTTCTGGTCGGATGAAACTCATGCTGTGTCCTCCGGGTTTGTGAACAAGATCAGCGAGAAATAGCCCGCTGGTTGGAACCCAATAGCCATATAAGCACGCGCGGCGGAATCGGAAGCGGCAAACAGAACTGAACGGGAAACCCCTGCGCTCCGTGCCTCGGTCAGATGCAAGGCAACTGCGAGACGCGCATAACCTCGGCCACGCAAATCAGGGGGTGTGTAGACCCCTCCAATCTGTACGATCTCGGGCAGGCGCGCATTGAAGCCTGTCATGGCGACGGGCCGATCGTTGATCAGGAGAACCCGGTGGGAATCGCGCGTGCAATAAGCTTCGAAATCTTCGCCTGCCTGTGTTTTCGCCCTGTCGGGAGCAAAATCCATAGCCTCGATCAGATAGTCGCGCCGCCAATTCTCGGTGATTGCCCTGTCGAGTTGACCCAGCGGAACAAGACGGGCGCCTGAAACCTCTGGCATGCGAATCTGATCCAGCTCCAGCGAAAACCCCGGCTCATCACTGTTAAGCGTCGCGGGCCGGTCTTCCCAGCCACCAAGCTGCATGAGCCGCCGCGCCTGCGTGGCTTCCGAGGCAATGCCAAACAGAGCGTGCCCTCGGATCAGGCTTATGGCCTCAGCAAGCTCATCATCCGAACAGTTCGGACATTGTGACAGGATCATACCTTCGTTGGTGATGGCAAAGACAGCGCGAAACGGATCGCCAAGCACCCAGGCTTTCAACGACCGGGGATGCAATTTACGCAGACCGAAATCTCGCAGATTAGCCAACGGAAACATGGATGTCTGGATGTGCTGGGATAGAAATGCGTCAATATCCGGCAGGTCCGTTTCCTGTGCCGGCCGCCACATCAAGACCAATCCCCCAGTGCCTGCTGCCACATGGTCATCGCAGCAACAGCGGCCGTATCGGCACGCAGGATACGGGGGCCGAGGCTGACCACATGAGCATGGGGCAACGCCTTCAGTCGCTTGCGTTCTTGGTCGGAAAAACCACCCTCTGGGCCAATGAGGATGGCCCATGGCTGACCTGGTTCGTTCTCGGCCAATCGCAGGGCCGAGCCAACCTCGGCCTCGTCACAGAACATCAACTGACGACCTTCAGGCCATGCATCAAGCACGCGATCCAGTCGCTGCAATTCAGTGACCTCTGGCACGAAGGTCCCGCCACATTGTTCCGCTGCTTCCACCGCATGCGCTTGCAGCCGATCCTGCCGAATACGCTCGGAATTGGTGAACCCTGTCTGTACCGGCATAATCCGCGCAGCGCCCATTTCAGCTGCTTTTTCAACGATGAAATCGGTCCGCGCCTTTTTAATCGGCGCAAAAAGCAGCCACAGATCGGGCGGCAGTTGCAGCGGCTTCGTTTGCTCTGCACAGGACAGTAGGCCGCCACGTTTGCTTGCCTCGGCGACATCGGACAGCCACTCTCCATCCTGCCCGTTGAACAGGGCAACCTGCCTGCCAACCGACAAGCGCATGACACCGAACAGGTAATGGGCCTGTTCGCGCGTCAAAGGAACCGATTGCCCCGGACCTAAAGGGTGCTCTACATACAATCTGATCTTCGCAGTCATGAGACCCTACATATGCAAGGCAATGCCCCAACACCAGACGGTCAGGTCGCCGATGCCGCGACCGGCAACTGGGTCGACACGTACGCACCCACCTTTGCGCGCCCTTACCTGCGGCTCAGCCGGGCTGATCGGCCTATTGGCACATGGTTGTTGCTGATTCCCTGCTGGTGGGGTCTGGCACTGGCCATCCTCAGCGACGGGCAACCCCGATGGGAGGATCTTTGGATCGCCATCGGTTGCGCCATCGGAGCCTTCCTGATGCGCGGCGCGGGCTGTACGTGGAATGACATCACCGATCGGGAGTTCGACGGGAAGGTCGAGCGCACCCGCTCGCGCCCAATACCATCGGGTCAGGTCAGTGTGCGTCAGGCAGTGTTCTGGATGGTGTTGCAATGCTTGTTGGCACTGGCGATTCTTCTGACTTTCAACCAGGCCGCCATTGCAATGGGTGTTTTATCGTTGCTTCCCGTCACGATCTATCCATTTGCGAAACGGTTTACTTGGTGGCCACAGATTTTTCTGGGGCTGGCCTTTAACTGGGGCGCATTGCTGGCATGGGCAGCACATACCGGAACGGTCGGCTGGCCCGCCATCATGCTCTATCTGTCAGGCATTGCCTGGACCCTGTTTTATGACACGATCTATGCTCATCAGGATGCAGAGGACGACGAACTGATCGGAATCAAATCCACTGCCCGACTGTTCGGAACCGATACCGCGCGTTGGCTCAAATATTTTCTGATAGGAACGGTCAGTCTGATGGGACTTGCGATTATCGATGCGGCATTGCCGGAGGCGTCGGTCCTTGCATTGGTCGTAGCGCTAAGCGGGCCTTGGGCGATGGGATGGCACCTTGCCTGGCAATTGAGGGGGTTAGACACGGAAGACAACGCCAAATTGCTGCAACTGTTTCGGGCCAATCGCGACACCGGCTTGATTCCGCTGATCTTCCTCTGCGTCGCCCTTTTGCTCTGATTGCACCTCCGTGATGGGCTCTGTATGAGTCCGGAACCAACCGCCCGAGGAGTTTCGATCCCACCTATGCGCATGCCTTACGCTCTTGCCGTTGCGTTGATCTTTGCGGTGACCGCCGTGCTGTCTCTGGTGGCGGCGAGCTATGCAGTGACAAAGATAGAAGATGCATCGGAGTTTGCAGTACGTCGGGCTTTGAATCTCAATGGCCATGACTGGGCCGAGGTCCAGTCCGATGGGTTGCGTGTCGTATTGACTGGTACTGCCCCGGATGAAGCTATCCGGTTCAACGCATTGACCGCCGCCGGAACCGAAGTTGATACCTCGCGTGTAATCGATGAGATGGAGGTCGCGCCCACCGCCGACCTGACCCCGCCCCGTTTTTCAGCCGAGATTTTGCGCAATGACAGCGGCATAACAATCATCGGTCTGGTGCCCGCGAGCTTGGATCGCGACGACTTGATCAACAGGCTGCAGCGACTCGATCGGAACTCATCCGTTTCTGATCTGATGGAAAGCGCCGACTACGCCGAACCCAAGGGATGGGATCAAGCCATAGATTATGCGATCGAGGCACTTTCTGGCCTGCCCCGTGCCAAGATTTCCGCCAGCCCTGGATTGGTACGTATCACCGCCATCGCCGATAGCCAGCAGGAGAAAGACAGGCTGGAACAAGACCTGAGCCGTGCCGCACCGCCCGGACTGCGAATCGGCCTTTCCATCTCGGCGCCTCGCCCCGTTATCACGCCCTTTACGCTGCGCTATCTGATAGATGAAAACGGTGGACAGTTTGATGCCTGCTCTGCTCAGAGTGAAGACGCGCGGGACCTGATCGTCGCCACCGCGCGCGAGGCTGGTTTGACCGGGCCATATTCCTGTACAATCGGGCTGGGGGTTCCTTCGCCTCGCTGGTCTAATGCTGCACAGCTAAGCATCTTGGCGCTGGCCGAGATCGGACAAGGGTCGGTCACCATGTCGGATGCCGATATCACGTTGGTAGCGGCTCAAGATACCAGCCCCATCTTGTTTGATCGTGTTGTGGGGGAATTGGAGAACGCGCTTCCCGACGTATTCGCCCTCCATGCAGTACTTCCCGAACCCGAGCCCGACGATCCCGCTGGGCCGATTGAATTCAGCGCCACCCTAAGCCCTGAAGGTCTGGTGCAGTTGCGTGGCCGTGTCAGTGACGAGACCCTACGCGACATGACCGACAGTTTCGCCCGCGCCGCCTTTGGATCAACGCAGGTTTACACCGCCACCCGTGTGGTTCAGGACCTGCCAACCGATTGGCCCGTTCGGGTTCTGGCCGGGCTCGATGCCTTGTCGCATCTACACAACGGAGCATTGACTGTAACGCCAGACGACGTTTCGCTGACAGGGGTCAGCCACGATCCCGATGCGAAGGCGCGGATCGCTGGATTGCTATCGGACAAGCTGGGCGATGCGCAGGATTTCAACCTGTCGATCACCTATGTTGAACCGCCGGCACCTCAAGATGCGCTGCCAGATCCGGAGGTTTGCGAAGAACAGATCGCCGAAGTTCAAAACAATAGTAAAATCGCCTTCGAACCAGGGTCGGCCACAGTCGCCTCCGACTCGCGCGATGCGTTGAATCAGATCGCCGACATCCTGCGCGAATGCGGCCAAATACGATTGGAAATACAGGGCCATACCGACAGTCAGGGTCGCGAGGAAATGAACCAGCAACTCAGCCAGGCGCGTGCGCAATCAATCCTGAACGAACTTCGTGGTCGACGCGTTCCGACCTCAAGCTTTTCGGCGGTCGGATATGGCGAGACGCAGCCAATTGCCGACAATGACACCGAAGAAGGCCGTGAAATAAACCGTCGCATCAAGTTTCATCTGATCCGGCCTGAACCTGTGCCAGATACCGAGACCGGGCTTGAAGCCGTAGAAGCAGAAACACCGGACGCCGAAGCCCAGGATGCAGGCTCAGAGGACCAATAAAGTGAACAGAATCGAATTCGTTATCGCCACCGCTATCATCCTGTTTGCTGCCTTCTGCATGGGCTGGTTTGCGAACTGGCTGGCACATCGATTGTCGCGCGTCCGTCAAAGCGACGTGGCTGATCTGGATCGCATGAGCCAGGAGTTGCACGAGGCCGAGGAAACGCGCGATCAAGCAATCACCTATCTGCAGCAACGCGAAGCGGAGCTGACCAACCAGCTAACGCAGACCGAAGCCGAACTGAGTGCAGCGATGGAGGGATTGCGTGCCGCGCGGCAGGAAGCCGAAGAATTGCGCGGGCGGATCAACAACGCCGACTGATCGAATTACCAGCGGGTCAAAGCGTCTTCGTCTTCGTCCTTCGCAGCAACCCATTCTGCGCCGGATTTGGTGATTTCTTTCTTCCAGAACGGCGCGCGGGATTTAAGGTAGTCCATCAGAAACTCTGCCGCTTCAAACGCATCCTTGCGATGTGGCGCAGCAGTGGCAACCATCATGATCCGATCGCCCGGGGCAAGACGCCCGTGGCGGTGAATTACCAGAACATCCCCAAGCGACCAGCGATCCATTGCATCTTGTGCAATCTTGGTCAGCGCACGTTCGGTCATTCCGGGATAGTGCTCAATCTCCATGACATCCAGATCGCCAGAGCTCAGATCTCGTACTACGCCGGTGAAAGTCACGATGGCCCCATTGGCATCGTCTCCGGCTGCAAAAGCATTGGCTTCGACCCCCAGATCAAACGGAGCCTCTTGCACAGCGATCCGCATCTTAGCCACCCGTCATGGGCGGGAAGAAGGCTACCTCGCGCACCCCGGTCAATGAGGCGTCAAAATCCGAAAGCTCTTGATCCAACGCTACACGCAGCGCGGAGAGGTCCGCGAACGCAGCGGCATAGCGATCTTCGCGTGCGCTGAGTTCAGCGACCAGATCGTTCACAGTGGCAGCTTCGGTCTGAACTTTCTCTTTAGGCAGACCGATGCGTTCACGCACCCAGGCGAAATACAGCACGTCCATTGCTTAGCTCTCCTTCAGGTGGGGCATGGCTTTACGTAGGTAGTCATAGCCGGTGATCAATGTCAGCGTCGCAGCGATCCACAGCAGCCACAGACCAATACGGCCAGACCAGAACATGCCTTCAAGATGCCAGCGCATGTGGCCCAGATCCTCTACCTGCCCGGTCAGCACTTGATCTATGGTCGTGGCGTCCATGCCGAACGTGGCCATCACGAAGTGGTGTTCGAATATGCCCTGCGAAAACAGGGTCGCGATTGCCACCATCTGAGCCGTCGTTTTCCACTTGGCCAGTTTCGTGACCTTCAACGTCCCAGCCACATCACCCAGATATTCCCGCAGACCTGAAACAAAGACTTCGCGAAAGAGGATCACCGTTGCGGGCAGCACCAACCATGGCGTCCAGTGCTCGGTCGAGTAGCCCACCAGGATCATCAACGCGATCACAACCATCGCCTTATCAGCGATTGGATCCAGCATGGCCCCGATTTTGGTTTCCTGTTTCCATGCCCGCGCAAGATAGCCGTCGAACCAATCAGTGATGGCCGCAGTCAGGAACAGGATCAGCGCAAACCAATCCGCATAGGGGCGCGTGAAATACAGAAACATCACGGCAAGACCCGGCGCAGCCACGAGGCGCAGGACGGTCAGAATATTCGGCAGGTTCCATTTCATGGCTTGGACCCTACATCGCCGACCCGGGACATAAAAGATGAGGTCGCGAAAAATTCACAGTACACAAGCGTTTGGCACGTGGCACGTCAAAGAGTCGCAACAGTAGAGAAGTCTTCAGATTCATCTTGGCATCGCAAGACATTGAAGTCAGATTGGCGGATGGTCCGACCTGAAAGTACCTGAACCCCACATGACACCGCATATCCAAACCGACCCCCGGTCGAACCTAGTCGGTAGCGCCTGGATGATCGCCGCCATGGCTTTGTTCGCGATCGAAGACGCGCTGCTAAAAGGCGCATCGGCTGATTTGCCGATCTGGCAGGTTTTGCTTCTGTTTGGCACGGGCGGATCAATGATTTTTGCATGCGTCACAACCGTACGCGGCGGGAGGTTATTCCATCCCGATGTCTTGTCTCGGCCCATGAGAATTCGCGTCTTTTTCGAGATCCTAGGACGGATGTTCTATTTGCTGGCAATCGCTCTGACGCCACTCTCATCTGCGACAGTGATTTTGCAGGCCACGCCGCTGGTCGTGGTTGCTGGTGCGGCGCTGTTCTTTGGGGAAACCGTCGGCTGGCGACGCTGGAGCGCGATTGCAATTGGTCTGGTCGGTGTCGTCATCATCATCCGACCAACAGGCGATAGTTTTACGATGCTGTCACTTCTGGCGGTGTTCGGGATGTTGGGATTTGCGGGTCGCGATCTGGCGAGCCGCGCCGCGCCCGCGACACTGGGGGCAGACGTGCTGGGGTTCTACGGGTTCCTCTCTGTCGTGGTTGCTGGGATCGCCTATCGATTCTATGAGGGCGCGCCGATGGTAGCTATGACGGGCACCACAGGTGCCTACATTGCGACCGCAGCGGTGATCGGGACGATGGCCTATGCGTCACTCATGAAAGCGATGCGGACAGGCGAAGTTTCAGCTGTGACGCCCTTTAGGTATTCTCGGCTTCTGTTCGGGATCGGGCTGGGTGTATTCTTGTTCAAAGAGCAATTGGATCAAACAATGTGGATTGGCAGCGCCCTGATCGTGGCCTCCGGTCTTTATATTCTCTGGCGCGGGCGAAAAGCCTAACCCTTGTCGTGGAAGAAATCATAGACTTTCTGCGCCAGCCCGGCTGAGATACCTTCGACAGCTCTTAGGTCTGCCAAATTGGCTCGGCTTACAGCTTTGGCGCTGCCAAAATGAGCCAACAGAGCACGTTTGCGTGCAGCTCCGACGCCGGGAATTTCATCCAAGGGCGTAGCACCAACCGCTTTGGCCCGTTTCGCACGGTGCGTCCCGATGGCGAAGCGGTGGGCCTCGTCCCTTAGGCGCTGAATGAAGTACAATACGGGGTCATTGCGTTTCAAGGCAAAGGGGCGTTGGCCGATGCGATGAAACTCTTCTTTGCCATGGTCGCGATCCACGCCTTTGGCGACACCGATCATTGGAATATCTTCGACCCCATGCGCCTGCATGATCTCGTGCACAGCACTCACCTGTCCGGCTCCGCCATCTATCAACAGTAGGTCAGGCCATAGCCCCTTATCGCGATCCGGGTCTTCTTTTTGCAGACGAGTGAAACGGCGGGTCAGGACCTCTTTCATCATGCCGAAATCATCACCCGGGGTCAGATCGTCGCCACGAATGTTGAACTTGCGATAAGCGTTCTTCATGAACCCTTCAGGACCTGCGACGATCATGCCCCCTACTGCGTTAGTTCCTTGTATGTGAGAGTTATCGTAAACCTCGATCCGGTTCGGCGGTGCGTCCAGATCAAATGCCTCGGCCACACCCCGCAGCAATTTGGCCTGCGTGGCACTTTCTGACATCCGTCGGGCCAGTGATTCACGCGCATTGCGTAAGGCACCAGCCACCAATTCCTGTTTCTCGCCACGCTGGGGCACATTGATTTCAACCTTACGGCCGGCTTTTTCGGATAGCGCCTGTTGCATCAGATCGGCGTTTTCGATTGCATCAGACAGGATCAACTGACGCGGCGGTTCCTTATTGTCGTAGAATTGCCCCAAGAACGCCTCCATCACCTCTGCCGGAGACACGTCCGCACCAACGCGCGGATAGAAGTCCTTATTCCCCCAGTTTTGATTGGCGCGGATAAAGAACACCTGTACGCAGGCCTGCCCGCCGTCCATATACAGGCCGATCACATCCGCCTCAGCCACACCGCGCGGGTTGATGCCCTGGCTGGTCTGCACCTGCGTCAGCGCCCGGATTCGGTCGCGCAGGCCGGCGGCGCGCTCGAATTCCATCGCTTCGGACGCGGCCATCATCTGATCGGCCAAATCTTCCTGTACCTTGGTCGATCTGCCAGATAGAAACCGTTCGGCGTCCTTTACGCTTTCACGATAGTCCGCATCGGAAATCAGCCCAACACATGGCCCAGAACAGCGCTTGATCTGATAGAGCAAGCAAGGCCGCGTACGGCTATCAAACATTGAGTCAGAGCAATTCCGCAGCAGGAATGCTTTCTGCAACTGGTTCAGCGTCCGGTTTACGGCTCCAGCACTGGCGAATGGTCCGAAATAGGCGCCTTTTTCCTTCTTGGCCCCGCGATGCTTCTTGATCTGCGGAAATGCGTGATCCTTGGCGACCAAAATATTCGGAAAGCTTTTGTCGTCCCGCAGCAGCACATTGTATTTTGGCTTGAGCTGCTTGATCAGGTTTTGTTCCAGCAGCAGTGCCTCGGTCTCTGTCCGCGTGGTCAGGAACATCATCGAGGCAGTCGCTGCAATCATCTTCTCGATCCGGCCCGAATTCCCCGGGCGCGTATAGTTCGACACCCGCGCCTTCAGATTCCGCGCTTTGCCGACATACAGGACACGACTGTCCGCATCCAGCATCCGGTAAACACCCGGCGAGCTGTCCAGCGTTTTCACATAGCGCTGAATGCAGGCATAGCCGGTGGCTTGTGTTGATGAATCGGGGTCGGTGCTGGCTGTCATGGCTCTGAGATATGATTCTCTGACCATGGCTGCAATCTTAAGCCCCTTAGATCAAGAGAAAACAAATCCACGACTTCTGTGGATAAGTATGCAGATAACTTTTGGGGCATCGTGATTTTCCCTTGAATCATTGCCTATTCGTTAATCTGCACAAAAAATAGGCAGTATTTTAACTATTTGTTTTCAAACGATACTTTTTCAGATGTGAGACAAGTGTATGAAAATTAAGACATTTTTGTAACGTGCATGTAACGTAAATGAGAGCGGTGCAAAACTTACCGCAGTTTTACCTATTCTACGCCCAGTACATCCGGCGTCTGCCAGCCCAGATGCTGCCCGCCATCCACGCACAAAAGCTGACCGGTGACCGAATGCGCATCCAGAAAATAGCCAAGCGCGGCAGTGATATCTGAAGGATTCGCGCCGCGTTTAAGAATCGTGTTCCGGCGTTGAGCGTTAAAGTGCTTTTCGCTTTGTCGATGACCCTGCATCGTCGGTCCCGGGCCGATTGCGTTTACGCGGATCGCAGGTGTCAATGCCTGAGCTGCGGTTTGGGTTAGGGTCCATAGACCCATCTTGGCGATCGTATACGACATGAACTCGGGCGTCAGTTTACGAACGCGCATGTCCACCATGTTCACAATCAGACCCACTGCCTGGGGCTCACCCTGTTCATCCAATGTCGGCTGCAATCCCTGTGCGGCCATGGCCTGCGTCAGAACAAATGGCGCGCGCAGGTTGCTGTCGAGGTGGCGATCCCAGCTGTTGCGCGTAGCGGTATTAATATTGTCATATTCAAAGATCGAGGCATTGTTGACGAGGCAAGTTATCGGTCCGCCAAGCGCCTCGACCGAGCGGGGTAGCAACGAACTGACCTGAGCTTCGTCAAGCAGATCCGCCTGAAGAGCCACTGACTTTCGCCCAAGCGCTTGCACTTCATTCACTGTGTCCAGCGCTTCCCGTTCCGAACTTGCGTAATGCACAGCCACATCCATCCCGCGCCGCGCCAGGTATAGTGCCATCGAGCGGCCAAGACGTTTTCCCGCTCCGGTCACCAGTGTTTGGGTCATGGGCTCTCTCCCCAGGTCTGATCAGGCCAGAAGGCTAACCACATAGATCACATAAAGTAGCGTCAGGACCAAACCCCAGACCCGGGTGATGTCCTTTTTGAAGAAAACAAACGGGACCAGCAAAAGCGACGCACCCAGCATCACCCAGAGATCAAAGCGCAGAAACTCAGGATCAACCGGAATACGCCCAAACAGGGTTGCGATACCGACAATGGCCAGCAGATTGAACATGTTCGATCCGATAACATTGCCAAGTGCCACATCTGCCTGCCGTCGCAATGCCGCCATGACCGTAGTCGCCAGTTCCGGCAAGGATGTGCCAACCGCGATCAAGGTCAGGCCGATCACAGTTTCGCTCACGCCATAGCTCTGGGCGATGATGGTCGCATTGTCGACCAGCAAATGAGCACCCATAGGCAGACCGATCAGGCCCAGGATCAAATAAACTGCTACCTTCCAATAAGGCATGTCGGGGTCTGCTTCCTCCAGACCGTCCAGCTCGTCGTCGTCAGTACAGGCTTCACCACAGGCTTTGCGGTGGGCATGCGCCTCGCGAAAGGCATTGGCGAGAACCAGAGCCAAAGCTGCCAGCAAGATCGCCCCACTGAGCAGATTAAAGACCCCGCAAAATGCCAACCCGATAAACAGAACCGAAGCGAGCAGCATGAAGATATAGTTTTTTCTGCTGTCACATTCGCTTGTATGCAACGTCGCCAAAAGCGCCGGAAGCCCCAGAACCAACAGAATATTCGCCGTGTTCGACCCCACAACGTTGCCCAGCGCTATCCCCGGCGCATTTTCTTTGATCGCACTGATCGCGATCAACAATTCAGGTGCCGAGGTACCAAAGGCAACGATCGTAAGGCTGACAATCAGCGCAGGCACACCCAATCGCAGGCTGAGGTTCACGGCCCCGCGGACCAGCGCATCACCTGCCAACAGCAAGATCAGCAATCCAAGGCCAGAGAACAGCCACGCGCTCATCCACGGCCTCCTGTTTCACAAGGACAGGGGCCTTTACCGATCCGAAACCGCCCACAACGAGGACATTTTGCAGAACTCAACCGTTTGTGACCCGGAAAGCGGAGCTTTCCGAACATCGCCAGAACACCCATGGCAACCAGAAACAGTGAGACTATTTTGATGATCACGTCACAACCCGAAACGCGCGTAGGCAGCACGCTCCTCAAGCCCGGCAAAGGCATCCTGCGCAATCGTCGCCCCAAAACGGGACCAGATCGGTTTGCGCAGTCCGTAACGGCGGAATTTGACCTTATCGCCAAACTTCTCCTGCATTTTAGGCTTCAGATGCGCAATCCCGTCGATCAATCCCAACTCTTGCGCACGCCGCGCCAGCCAAACCTCGCCATTGAACAGATCAGCACTGGTATCCAGCTTGCCGTCTCGGCGAGACTTTACGTGATCAATGAAATTCTCGTGGATATCGCCCAGCAGCACTTTGAGCCGTGCAACGTCGTCTTTCTTTTCGGGGGCAAACGGATCGAGCATCGATTTCGACTGACCCGCTGTGTGCACACGTCTTTCAAAGCCCTGGCGTGCCAGAAATACATGCGCACCGAAGCCAGAAGAAATCACGCCTATTGATCCCAGAACCGAACTGTCATCGGCCCAAATCTCATCTGCCGAAGCCGCCAGCCAGTATCCGCCCGAGGCGGCCACATCTTCGACGAAGGCATAGACCGGAATATCAAGCTCTTCCGCCAGCCGCCGGATACGCGCACCAATCAATGAGCTTTGAACAGGCGATCCACCCGGCGAATTGACCTCAAGTGCTACGGCAGCAGGCTTACCTTTGCGAAAAGCTTTTTCCAGTACCGGCGCCAAGGCGGTGGCATTCATCGACCCGCGCCCTGCCATTCCGATGGCACCGGACAGACGAACAACGGCCACCATGGGCTGCTTTTTCAGGAAGGGCAGGCTGAGTTTCATGGAAGCCGATGTAGAGGGCGCCGAGGCTGTAAACAAGAGACCCGAAGCGCCATAAACGCGACGTGAACCAATTTCACACACCTGATGGGCAAAAATGCAACGCCCTAGCTACGGATGCGCCAGCCGGTTTTGAATATCCAGCCAATGATTGCAAGGCAGATTCCGGTGAACGCAAGTATAGCCAGAAGGCTCCAGAAAATGGGTACATCGGCGATTCCGTAGAACGAC
The DNA here is from genome assembly GCF_056533505.1 of Ruegeria sp. G2. Classification (NCBI taxonomy): domain Bacteria; kingdom Pseudomonadati; phylum Pseudomonadota; class Alphaproteobacteria; order Rhodobacterales; family Roseobacteraceae; genus Ruegeria; species Ruegeria sp. G2. Next base: position 22,150 of record NZ_JBQFON010000012.1, read on the forward strand.
CAGCGAAAGCCTGAAATCAGATAGACCACAGGGTTGAACAGTGTGATCGTTTGCCAGAGGGGCGGCAGCATCGAGATCGAGTAGAACGTGCCGCCCAGAAAGATCAGGGGCGTCACGACAAGTTGAGGAACCAGCGACATCTGCTCAAAATTCCCGGCCCAGATACCCACGATAAAGCCCAGCAACGAAAAGCTGAGACAGGACAGGACTAGGAATGCCGCCATGGCAAAGGGGTGTTCTATGCGTATATCGACGAAGAAGGTCGCGGTGGCCAGAATGACAAGGCCGACGAACAACGCCTTGGTTGCGGCTGCCCCCACATATCCGATCACAATCTCAATGAAATTGATCGGCGCCGACAATAGCTCATAAATCGTGCCCAGAAACTTCGGGAAATATATGCCGAAAGATGCGTTCGAGATCGACAGCATCACCACAGACAACATGATGAGACCCGGCACAATGAAAGCGCCGTAAGAAACGCCCTCAATCTCTTGAATGCGACTGCCGATCGCGGTGCCAAACACCACGAAGTAAAGCGAGGTCGACAGCACTGGCGACAAAAAGCTCTGTGCGAGCGTACGGAAAAACCGGGCCATTTCGAACCGGTAGATTGCGGCAATTGCAGACCAGTTCATGCGGGCTCTCCGGATACGAGGTTAACGAATATCTCTTCAAGGCTCGACTGACGGGTCTGAACGTCGCGCAATACCAGACCTGCCTGCGCCACATCATTGAGAAGAGTGGTGATCCCGGTACGATCGGCATGGGTGTCGTAAGTGTAGATCAGCGAGTCTCCGGCCCCATTCAAAGTCAGGTTATGCTCGGACAAGCTTTCGGGAATGGTCGATACAGGCTCGGTCAGCATGACCTCGATCTGTTTTTTACCCATCTGCGCCATCAATGTGTCCTTATCCTGGACCAGCAAAAGCTCACCCTTATCGATGACGCCGACACGGTCGGCGATTGCCTCGGCTTCTTCGATATAGTGGGTGGTCAGGATGATGGTGACACCGGCCAGTTTCAACTCGGCCACGATCTCCCACATGTCCTTACGCAGTTCGACATCGACGCCAGCGGTGGGTTCATCCAGAAACAGCACCCGTGGCTCATGCGCCAGAGCCTTGGCAATCAATACGCGGCGCTTCATGCCGCCAGATAACTCCTTGATTGAATTGCGGCGCTTGTCCCAAAGGGACAGCTTGCGCAAAATCTCTTCGATCCGGGCATTGTCAGACCCGTGGCCGAACAGCCCTCGTGAGAAGCGAACAGTATTCCAAACCTTCTCGAACGGCTCCAGCGCGATCTCCTGCGGCACCAGTCCTATCATCTTTCGCGCCGCGCGAAACTCGGTCTGGATGTTATGCCCCCCCACGGTAACCGATCCTGATGTCGGAGTAGTAATGCCGCAAACGGTGGAAATCAGCGTTGTTTTACCAGCACCATTCGGACCCAACAGCGCAAGAATCTCACCTTCTTCAATGTCCAGAGACACGCCTTTCAGCGCCTCAAAACCATCGGCATAGGATTTCCGCAAATCGCGGATGGACAAAATGGTGGTCATGCGTTCCCTCGTTCTGGCCCTGCAACCTATCGCGGAGGACCATCTTGGAACAGTCCAATTCCGCACAGGCTCATGCGCATGTATGCAGGGGGCTTAATCTCGCCCTGTCAAACGGCCTAGCCAACCCTTTTTGTTTTCTTCCTCGGCGTCATCGTCTTCCGGCGGTGGCCCTTCAAAGTGCTCTTGCAGATTGGCAAAAAACTGATCCGCCATCTTCTTGGCAAATCCATCAATCAGGCGGCTTCCCAACTGCGCTAGCTTGCCCCCCACTTTGGCATCAACGTCGTAGATCAGAAGCGTGCCGCCAGACTCACTTGGCTCGAAACTTACATTCGCACTGCCCTTGGCAAAGCCTGCGGCCCCACCCTTGCCCTCACCCGCGATGGTCAGACGTTCCGGTTCAACCATGTCAGACATGGTAACGGTGCCTTTGAAGGTCGCCTTCACGGGGCCGACCTTTTGCACCACGGTCGCATGGTATCCTTCAGTCGGATCGCCAGTGATCTCTTGTGCACCACTGATGCAAGCTTTCAGCACTTCAGGATCCAGCAGGGCAGAATAAACTTCGGCGGGTGACGCCTGAATTTCGCGTGTATCGCTTAGCTGCATCTGAGAACCTCTTTCATACCTACGGCAGACCGACATAGACCTAGCCCTGAATTGTCGATGCAAGCAACCCAATTGCAGGGGCAAAACAAACTCTTCGCTTGCATTCGCTGCGCCACGCAGAAACCCTGCGTCGCAGGAGGGACCATGCTGAACGGAATTCGTATCATCGAAGTCGAAGGGCTTGGCCCGGGCCCTTTCGCTGCCATGCTGCTGGCGGATATGGGTGCGGACGTCATCACTATTCACCGCAAAGGATCTGCGATCACACCGGGAATGCCTGAGCGTTCCCTTCTGGACCGAGGCAAGCGATCCATTGCGCTGGATCTCAAGGACCCACAGGAATTAGAGATAGCTAAACGTCTGATCGCAACCGCTGATGCGCTGATCGAAGGCTTTCGCCCTGGCGTGATGGAAAAGCTTGGGCTGGGCCCTGAGGATTGTCATCAGATCAACCCGAAACTGGTCTATGGCCGAATGACTGGTTGGGGCCAGCAAAGCCCTTTGTCCAACACTGCAGGCCATGATCTTAACTATATCGCGCTTTCGGGGGCGTTGTCTTACGCGTCCCCACCCGGCCAACCACCTCTAACACCTGCAACACTCGTCGGAGATATCGGCGGTGGCGCACTGTATCTGGTCGCAGGTCTGCTAGCCGGGCTTCTGAATGCCCAAAGCACAGGAAAAGGCACGGTGGTGGACGCTGCCATCTACGATGGTTCAGCCCATATGATGAATCTGCTGATGAGCCTGCGCCAGACTGGCAGCCTGTCCGACACTCGGGGTGAAAGCCTGCTGGACGGCCCGCACTGGAGCCGCACTTACACGTGCGCAGACGGTGGCTTCATCTCAGTTCAATGTCTGGAGCCAAAGTTTTACGGCTGCTTTCTAGATATCCTCGGGCTTGGCGATGATGCAGAATTCGCTCGGCAATATGACCAAGCTGCGTGGCCGGGCCTGACGGAACGCCTGAGCAAAATATTTGCCGAGAAACCTCGCGATGAATGGGCGGCGCTGTTCCAAGATACAGACGCCTGCGTTGCCCCGGTCCTAAGCCCGCAGGAAGCGCTAGATCACCCCATGAACACGGCTCGCCAAACATGGATCGACCACGAAGAAACACGTCAAGCCGCAGCCGCACCAAGATTCTCAACCTACGATTGGCACCCTCGATCCAGCCCAAAACGCGGAGAGCACACAGATGAAATTCTGAACGATCTCCCGCCCGCTTCATCTGGCTGAAAATATCTCGGGGGTGAATTGGCCGAAGGCCAAGAGGGGACTGGCCCCTTAGCCCGGCTTACCGCCCGCGCACCGTATCGATCATCAGTTGAACATTCTCCGGGTCCGCATCCGGTGTGATCCCATGTCCCAGATTAAAAATATGCGGCCCCTTCGAGAAGGCCTTAACAATTCGACGTGTCTCATCAACCAGCGCCTGACCACCCGTGACCATATGCAATGAGGCCAGATTGCCCTGCACACACCCATCGACTTGTACATTCGCAGCAGCCCATTCGGGCGACACAGAATTGTCCAGTGCGACGCAATCCACTCCGGTGGCTTTGGCGAACCCGATGTAGCCCTGATCCGCTTCGCGAGGAAATCCGATGACGGGAATGCCCGGATGCCGGGCCTTTATGGCTGCGGTAATCAAGCGGCAGGGTTCAACAGCGTATTTCTGAAACGCTTCGCCCTTCAATGATCCTGCCCAGCTATCAAAGATTTTGACAACCTCGGCCCCGGCCTCGATCTGAGCTGACAGGTATTCAATTGTCGCTGCAGTGATCCGATCCTGTAGCGCCTCGAACAGCGCAGTATTTTCTTCGCGCAGCGCATGGGCTGGCCCCTGATCCGGGGTGCCCCGTCCGGCGATCATATAGGTCGCCACTGTCCAGGGCGCGCCTGCAAATCCGATCAATGTAGTTTCAGAAGGAAGCTCACGCGAAAGAATACGCACGGTCTCATAAACCGGAGACAGAGTTTCATGGATCGCATCAATCGGCTTCAGCGCATCGAATTCCGATTGCTGCGTGATCGTGGACAGACGCGGCCCCTCACCAGTGACAAACCATAAATCCGCGCCCAACGCCTGTGGCACCAGCAAGATATCGGCAAACAGGATCGCAGCATCAAATCCGTAACGGCGGATGGGTTGAAGGGTAACCTCGGCGGCCAGCTCGGGGTTATAGCACAAGGACAGGAAATCCCCCGCCTGCGCCCGTGTGGCGCGATATTCGGGCAGATACCGCCCTGCCTGCCGCATCATCCAGATCGGTGGAACGTCCTGAACTTCACCCGCCAGCGCCCGCAGTATTTTCTTTGTCTCGGCCATTCGTGCCCCCAGTATTCCGGTTTGGTGCAACGGGTCGGCCCTCAGTGGCAATTTGTCAAGCTCTGCCCCCATTGTCAGGGCAATGTGACGCGACTAAAGCTGTGCACATGAGTCTGATATTGCCTACCCCCGCATCGCCTCTGAAAATCGGTACCCGTGGATCCCCGCTGGCACTGGCGCAGGCCTATGAAACCCGTCAGAGGCTTGGTGCCGCTTTCGACCTGCCTGAGGACGCGTTCGAGATCGTGGTGATTAAGACGACCGGTGACAACCGCGCCATGATCGACGCGGACCGACCGCTGAAAGAGATTGGCAACAAGGGTCTGTTCACCAAGGAAATCGAAGAGGCGATGCTGAAAGGCGAGATCGACATCGCCGTGCATTCGACCAAAGACATGCCGGTGGAACAGCCTGACGGGCTGGTGTTGGATACATTCCTGCCACGCGAGGATGTGCGCGATGCGTTTATCTCGCCGTCATTGAGCTCGATTCACGATCTGCCCGAAGGCGCTGTTGTCGGGACGTCTTCGCTGCGCCGCCGGGCGCAATTGCTGAACCGGCGGCCCGATCTGAACGTGGTCGAGTTTCGCGGGAATGTTCAGACAAGATTGAAGAAGCTGGCCGATGGCGTGGCCGATTGCACCTTCCTGGCCATGGCCGGTTTGCGCCGGTTGGATATGAAAGACGTCCCAGCAACCGCCATTTCCACGGTCGACATGCTACCCGCTATTGCTCAGGGCACGATCGGCATTGAAAGACGCAGCGATGACACGCGCGCTGCAGAAATGCTGGCCGCAATTCATCACGTTGAAACCAGCCAGCGGCTCGCCGCCGAGCGCAGCTTGCTGGCCGGGCTGGACGGTTCATGTGAAACTCCGATCGCTGGATTGGCTGAAATCCGAGATGGCCGGTTGCATCTGCGCGGCGAAGTTCTGCGCCCGGACGGGTCCGAGGCCATCATCGATGAAGTAGCCGCATCGGTCGATGACGGGATCGAACTGGGCCAGTCCATGGCAGCATCTCTTCTGAAACAAGCTGGTCCAGGTTTCTTCGATTGGCGATAAGAAAAAAATTTATACAACTTCAAGGTAATGTGAACTTCTTCACTGTATCTTCTGTTGGATTGTCTAAATATGAGTTTATTCCAATGAGGATGGAAGGTCGGTCTCGAATATATCGAAAGTTTTAGCCCGTTTTTGTTTTAGATAGTATTCGAGGGGGCGAGATTGATCTTTCTGGCGGGGCGCAGTTGAAAATCAGCTGCGCCTCGTTCTTTCTCCAAAGTAATCGGGTGATGATACTATGTCGCGTTTTCGCGCAGGCCATTATGATGACTGAATACCGGTTGGGCATGCACCATCTCTGACCGAAAATCCGCAGCACGGCCGGGTAATGTGCCATAGAATGATGCCAGACCCGGCTCGACTGTCGCAGCGAGCGCTGCGCATTCTTTGCTTAGGTTCGCAACGTCAAACTGTGACGCCCGCGATCGAACGGCTTCCAATAGCCTAAAATGCGCAGCCTCCAACGCTTTAAACTCAGCGCTGCCCGCTAGATTCCTGTCACCGACAAGAAGGTAAACTGGTTCTGGTTCACTCTTGCCCTTCAGATCAACAAATCCCGCCTCGAGCAGTGCCAGATCAGATTTTGTGGCCTGCTGTATCGAGTGTGAGACAAGTATGTCGTAATCCACATGTCGGCAATTCTGCTCGATCCGCGCCGCCACATTCACCACATCCCCGATAACCGTATAGTTGAAACGACGCCGCGAACCGATATTGCCGACACAGGCGGCTCCGGTCGCGCACCCGGTGGCGAGGGCAATCGGAGGACGATCGCGCATAATGGAGGAAGAGTTAAAATTCTCTAATGCCACCCGCATTTTCAATGCGGCCAATGCAGCGCGACACGGATGATCATCGACCGGCAGTGGCGCATTCCAGAAGGCCATGACCGCATCGCCGATAAACTTATCGATGGTTCCGCGTTCGACAAGAATCTGGTCCCCGATTTCAGAAAAAAGCGCGTTTAGCAAAGCCACCAAATCTGTGGCGGATACCGACTCGGACAAGGGGGTAAATCCTCGAATATCCGAGAACATCACTGTGATCTCCTGAGATTCTCCACCCAATTGCAGTTGATGCCCATTGGCCTCCATCTCATCGAGGATCTCGGGCGCTACGTAATGCGAAAAGGTTTGACGGATCACTCGCTTTTCCCGTTCGGTTGAGATAAACAGGTAGCCTGCCAACAACCCGAAATTTGCCATTCCTCCGGCCAAAGGGAAGGTCGCATCAAACAAAATCGATTGATTCTGAAATGAAAGCCAGCTGATAAGGATCACCACCATTGCCGCTACGCCGCCTGTGACAAATGATGCAACCGCTCCAAAGTTGGACATCACCACGGTGACAACAATGCCAAGAATCACAAATGCCACCAGTTCTAGCGCGGCGGTCACATCAGATCTGCTGAGCAAATCACCAACTAAAATCTGTTCGATAATCTGCGCGTGAATCGAAACACCTGGTACGGACTCACCCAACGCTGTCTGGTGCATATCGAACAAACCGGCCGCAGACGTGCCCACCAGTATGATATGGCCCTCGATTTCTGATCGAAGCGCCGGATCATCAGGGTTTTGCATGATTGCATCTGCCGACAGATATAAATCTGGCTGATCTTTTCGATACCTGACCCAAACCTCGCCATCTTCGGTTGTTGGCAGTCGAAAATCCCCGATTTCGACCGCAAGTACGATCCCTTCTTCCTCAGAAGAGCCCTCGACCAGAATGTAAGGGGCATCCAAAGCAACTCTCAAAGCTTCGATGCCCAACCCCGGCAGCGCGCCGTCTGGTCCACCCCACAAGGCTGGAACACGTCGTACGACGCCCATCCCCCCAATCGGTGAGACATTAACGCCGCCAATTCCCGCGGCGCTGCGGTCAAGAGGTGGAGCAATTGGCGTCCAGTAGGGCACCGAGACCAACCCCGCGGTCGGGTTTTCTCCGATCTCAACGATACCGGCCTTGGAACTGATCTGACTTCCTTCCTGGGATGTTCGGGCGGCGGTGCCTAGTACGACTGGCCAATGAGCAACCTCTAGCCCAAACACGACGTCGTAGTCGGCTTTTTGCGCATGACGCTCAACGGTCAGAACCCCTGCAAGCGCCGGGTCACTGAGCAATCGCGCGGGGGAATATCTGTCAGGCTCGGCAAACAGCATATCAAATGCTATGGCCGCCGCGCCGTTTTCACCTAGATTTTGAACCATCTGCGCCAATAGTGTGCGCGGCCAGGGCCATTGACCCCAGTTAGCCAATGACTGCTCGTCTATATCCAGAACCTTAACCGGTAATTCGGGGTTGTATTCCCTTGGCGAGATGCGCTGAAGCACGTCGAAGTAGATCAGGCGAGACATACGTACGGGGTAGGGGTCTAGAATTCTTATGAAGCAACCCAACAAGATCAGCGCCAAACCAGCCAGGCGAAAACCCAGTCGTCGACCAATTCTGGCTTTGATCTTACCCGCCACATTCGCCTCCTTGGCGCTGGGGGAAAAATAGGCTTGCGATGTCTTCACCTACCTGTTTGCGGCTGCGGACGCGTTGCCTCGATCACCCGGGCTACCACTATTCCCCTTGCCATGCCCGGGACCTTTGCCTTTGCCAGGGTTCCCTGTTCCGCCTGAAGGTCCGGTTCGACCAGCAGGATTTGAACCGTCCCCTTGGCCAGAACGATTTGAGTTGACGTCTGGTTCAGGCTCTGGCGCTGGGGGTTCCGGTGTCGGAGGTTCAGGTTCAGGTTCCGGTTCAGAAGGTTCAGCTCTGGACACCCTCACAACTTGGGTCTGAATGACCCTTTGAGGTGCCGCGCTTCGTTGAACCGGAATGTCTGATTGCCGAATCGCAAGAGGAACAGATTCCCTAGCGCAACCGCCAAAATCGACCTGAAGCGGACTCAGCAGATCCCTTTGTGACTGAACGAATGGGAAGCCATTCTTAAGGGCCAACTCATATTGTTCCTGGTCGACGGGGCGACCAACATTCCCACCCAGTGAAGTCGCGAACAGGCTGCACTGGCGCCCGGTCGAGCGGCACCTACCCGATCGACTGCACATTCGGACCTTACCTTCCAATACCAGCATGGCACTTTGCTTACCCGGGACAACCCACATGTCGAAGGTTGTGCCACGTACAGCCATGGTCGCTGTTGGGGTTTGTATGGAATAGGCTCTTTTCTTACTTTTACCCGAAATGAATCGAAAACTGCCACCCAAGGCCTGAACCGCGAAAGATTTTGCTTTCTTTTTTCCGCGCAACATTGAGACATCCAGCACCATTTGCGCATTCGGGCCGATTGCGATCTTGGTATCATCTACGAACAACAACTGTACGACGCCGGATCGGTCGGTAGAAATGGTATCTCCGGAAACAACTTCCATCCCTTCACGCAGACGTATCTTTTTGCCAGCGCGAACTACATCGGCACCCTGCTTGGCACTCAATACCTTCCCGATAGAGGCAGTAACCGATGCCGGTAATGCAGCCAGAACCATGAAAACAAAAAACAATCTTAACCAGGCCAAACCCAAGTCCCCTTCCCCCAAAAGGTACCCACTGGGATGTTAAATCACCCCTCGCCCGATATCTGTCGCCTCAGAGAGCTAAATCTGATTAGTTATTCAACCCATTAAATCTAGACAAATATGCGCTCAAACCGGTGCATTTGGCAAGCATCGGGGTATTTGCCTGCGTTTCCCGCGTTTTGAAATCTCTTATCCAAGGCTCGGTACAGCCACATCGTTGGATTTGATCAACAGTTCCCCGAAAAACTTTTCAGGCGCAAAATGTACGGGGTCACGTCTGCGCAGCGGCAAGACATCCCCAAATCGCACAATGCTTGGGCCAGACATCCTCGCCCTCATCATAGAACCGCTGGGCGTGCTTGTTTACGACGATGAAAATCGGCATGCAGTCCAGGCGGTGACGATGCCTCCGGCGAACTTTGGCGCGCGCCTGTCGATGGCAACGGCGCGTCATTGGGCCGTGTCTCCTACATTTCCACGCCCTGACCCGTAAGGTCGTCAATACCACGCCGCAGTTATAAGGCGTTCCCTTGATCAGTAAGCTCTTTGCAGGCTCACCCCATACGCGGATCAACCATTTGGTATCCGCCTGAGAACCGCCCAAAACAGCGATCACTGCGTTTGGCGAATTCCGGTGGGATTCCGCTACTTAGGTGTAATCCACCGATTGGACTTTATCGTCAGTCAGCTCCAAATGCGTGACAGTGGCTTTACACAAAATATCTACCGCCAGACCAACTGCGGTCTGGTAATCTGCATTCTCCAGAAACTTACCGCCCCCCATGAAGAACATATTGCTCCGGGACAATGATAAGGCTCCAGAGAGCGAAGGTTGGAACCGGACAGCCCGCTCCTCCACCCACGACAGGCATTCCTCGGACGCGCGGATCGCCGGGCCGGCCAGATGCTCGTTATTTTTCCCGTCAGCGAACTTGAAAAGATCAAACAGAAATTCGTGCTGTTGTATCCCTCGGTCAGAGGCCTCAGCGGACCGGAGTGCATGCCGAGAAATTAGAATGTGTAGCGCGTATTGCCACCACGATAGCGTTTCGGTGCTGTCTCGAGGATCAAATACCCGCCCTTGCCTCGGCGACTGTCATCGCATCGCAGAGAACTGCATTCCCGCTCTCGACCAAAGCGAAACCGCAAGCTTCGTTTTGAGCGGCCATATCGAGATTACCTACTGGGTTTCGTCTCTCCTGCGGTCGCGTTCCTGCAATGCACGGATGCGCATCCGTTGTGCGGCCTGAATATGCGCACGCATCTCCGTCTCAGCAGCTGCACCGTCGCGAGCATTCAAAGCCGCCATAATGCGCCGATGCTCGGCCACCGCAGCCTCGGCCCTGTCACCCTCCAACAGTTGAGATGGCCCAAGGACCAGCAGAGCCTTTTGCAAGGATAACATCGATTTTGCCAGAAACCGGTTCTTGGCTGCATCCAGCAGTGTCGCATGAAAAATCCGGTTGATCCGCACAGCGTCCGGGCCCGTGCCTGCCTCCGCTAGTCGATCATTCAGAACCTCAAGCTCATCCAGTTCGACACCTGACGCAGCGCGGGCGGCCAAACGGGCAGCTGTCCCCTCAAGCACCGCGCGCATTTCATAGAGCTCCATCACCTCTGCATAATCCAGACTGCGCACGGTTGCGCCCTGCCGTGGAACATGGGTCACCAATCCATCAGCCTCCAATTGACGGATCGCCTCGCGCACCGGGGTGCGGCTAACTCCCAATCGTTCAGACAACTCTATTTCTCGCAGGCGTTCACCGGGCAGAAGATTGCCTTCGCGAATATCGTCCAAAAGACGTTGGTACGCGGAATAGCCTTGCGGGCCGGGCTGTAAGGGGTCGTCCTGTATGGTCACATTATGCTCACTTGTCTTATTGCATCCTATTGTATACAATTGAATACACAACGAGTCAATGACGCTGGAAAACGTTCCTTGCCCACGCTGATCAACACAATGCCTCTTCTGACAAAGCGGGCCGTAACACTCGGCCTTGCACTTCTTGGCACCGGAGTTTTCTGGACGTTGAATCTGCCGCTGCCCTTTCTGTTTGGCCCGATGAGCGCCTGTCTGATTGCGGCCCTCGCGCATGCGCCGATGGAAGGGTTCGGGCAGGTGTCAGTGGCAGCGCGCACCATACTGGGTGTGGCGGTGGGCGCATCAATTACACCTGCCCTATTTGCGGAATTGCCTAAAATGGCCGCGTCGATTGCACTGGTCCCATTTTTCATCCTGTTGATCGCGCTGATCGGCGTACCATTCTTCCGCCGGGTCTGGGGTTTCGATACGACAACCGCATTCTATGCCGCCATGCCCGGCGGCTTGCAGGACATGATCATTTTTGGGACCGAAGCTGGAGCCAACCCGCGCACTTTGTCGCTGATCCATGGCACGCGCGTGCTGATCATTGTGACGCTGGCCCCGCTGTTTCTGACCATGTTTTACAGCGCCGAGCTGACAAACCCGATCGGAGAACCCGCACGCGACCTGCCGCTGCACGAGCTGGCCCTAATGGTGCTTGCTGCCTTTATCGGCTGGAAGGGTGGCGAGCGTATTGGCCTGTTCGGCGCATCGATCCTGGGGCCGATGATCCTGACGGCTGCTTTGTCTCTCGGGGACTTCATCCATACACGACCACCTCGCGAGGCCATCCTGGCCGCACAGTTCTTCATTGGGTGCGGAATTGGCGTGAAGTTTGTCGGTGTTACCTGGGTGGAGTTGCGCAAGGTCGTGGCCGCGGGCTGCGCTTACGTGGTTGTGCTGGCCGTGCTGGCAGCGGCCTTCACAGCTGTTGTAACCACGTTGGGGTTTGGCAAACCGGTCGAAGCGTTTCTGGCCTTCGCACCCGGCGGGCAGGCCGAAATGACGGTTCTGGCCATCGTCTCAGGCGCGGATCTGGGCTTTGTGATCACTCACCATCTGACAAGGATCGTGTTGGTGATCATCGGTGCGCCCATCGCCGCAAATCTCATTCTGCGCTGGTCCAAACCTCGGGGTTGATCATGTGGATCGGAGCACCTTCGGCAAAAGCGTTTACCTGATCGAAGATGTCGACAAATTGCAGGTCGAACTCGTCATCGGTCACAAAACCGATATGCGGCGTCGCGATCAGCTTGGGATGTGCCAGCAACGGATCGTTCGGGTCGGTTGGTGGTTCGGTATCGAACACATCAATTGCGGCTCTGCCAGGGCGACCGGCGTTGAGCGCTCCAAGCAAGGCACCTGGAGTGATCAACCCGGACCGTGACGTGTTATCGAACAGCGCGCCCGGTTGCATCTGTGCTAAATCCGCTGCGGTAATGATCCCTTACGTGTCCGGTTTCAGGCGCACATGGACCGAGAAGATATCGCTGTCGGTAAAAAAACGCATTGCGGCTGGGCGCAACCTGCACGCCATCCGCCCGGGCGCGCGCCCGGCCGTCCAGAACGATCCTGATCTTCTCTTCCGCAGAATACTGTTTGCGCATCGCGCGGCGGATGTCTTTTACGACCTCCTCACCATGGCTCTGCTTGGTTCCGGGTTTCTTTCTCATCTCCACTCCTTGGCGGCTACGATGAGCCAAAAACCCTCTCTTATCAAATCAACCTAATCTGTCCCATGGGCGCTGACGTCAGACACGGCGATGCCGAACGGGGATTCGATGTGTTGTGGAGTTTCGAACCTGGTGGATGAGTGGTGTGTCGCTGGGAATTGGTTCAGAAAACAATTCCAATTCTTGCCCATAATCCACGTAAGTCGGTGTGTTTTACCGTGATTTCAACGGGTTCACCAATTTTGTCGGAGTAACGCACAAACAGGAAATTTCGCCTTGTATTCCCGGCGCTTGCAAGGATATACCCGTCGGCGGAGACGTGGCCGAGTGGTCGAAGGCGCTCCCCTGCTAAGGGAGTAGGCGGGAAACCGTCTCGAGGGTTCGAATCCCTTCGTCTCCGCCACTAAACTGCTCATATCATGGGCGTTCTTCTGGAAAAAATTCATTATTTTTAAGCGCGTAAGGTTTATTTAACCAACGCCTGCCAGTGTTTCCCGCATGAAATCCCGCATAGAATCCCGCATGGATGCGGAATTTGAAGGAGTGCACTGCTATGGGCGTCACATTGGATCGAGGCCGCTATTATTTCGTAATGAATGTCCCAAAACATCTGTTTGGCAAAGTACTGGGCAAGAGTGGGCAGCCCGTAAAGCAGATCAGGCAAGCACTACGAACAGCGGATTTGAGTGTGGCTAAGCGCAAAGCTTTTGAGCTCGAAGAACTAAAAAGAGCTGAATGGCAATTCTTGGCATTGGGCGAAGAAGCTCTGGCATACGAGAAATACCAAGCAGCCAAAAAGATCTCAGAAGCGCATGGTTTTGACTATGTTCCAAGTGATGTGTTGTTGAAGAGAACCTTTGACGAGAACCTGCCGCGCCTGATGGCAGCAGCAGGAACAATGTGCTCGCCCCAGCCGCCAGGGGTCGTTGGGGCGCTTCTGGGTAGCGTGGATGTCGCTCTGCCCCCACTGCGTAAAGTTCTCCAAGAATATGCCGAACTCACAAAGACACGACATATGCGCAAGTCGGATCAACAGCGACATCTTTGGTGGCTATTCACCAAGCGCAAACCACCGCCTCTCTGTTAGACCAACATGCACTATTTCGCTCGGCCCCGACCGACGGCCCCTTACGTCACTCCATTGAACTAGCCGCTATTCGCGGCCATTGCGAAGTTCCCTGCAGTACGAACTGACGGCTACCACTTATTTAGATACGGAGCGCATAGTTTCGGCAAGACGAGCGTGAAGCCTGCCAGATTGTTATCAGCCCTTCTCGAGCCGCTCCGAACGTTCTTGACGCGCGGAGCGCTTAGTATGGCACCGACGAGTGAGTTCACGGGCAAAGGTGCGCCCCATGCCCAAGGCGGGGCGTCGAGTCCCTATTAGGAACGTTAGAGCAAGGCCCTCTGGTGTGGAACCACAACAACAAAGTTGTTCTAATCAGAGAACCTCGTCACTAGGGCACACTAGAGGCCCGTCGCCGGTTAACCCGATGATCAATATCAACCAGATTGAATTGCGGACAAAGGAGCAATAACGGCTCAATTTGGTGCTTTAAACTAACCGAGCAAGTCTAACTCATTGATATTGTTAAGGGTAAGCCATCGTCGTGAACAATTGTTTCGAAGTCTTCAAACAAGCTTGGCGCATCCTTTGCTACTTCTTTCAACAATATCGCACTGACTTTTCGCATTTCCGGATCACCGACGATTGACCCTCTTAGAGACAGAAAATGTCTAATGGAGCGAGCGTTTGCGGTGATGGCGACCGCAGTCTCAATGGCGTTCGGCAGTAGGCTTCTTGCGGCCGACCGCAGCATTCTTTTTTGTTCCGGATCGGCTTGGCTGTTAGTTTCCGTTAGTTCAACCACCTGCCGGTAAGCTTCTATAGTTTCTTTTGTTGCCTTCAGCCAAATTTGCCGCGCTTCACCTTCTAAGCCTTCAGGTTCTACTACATCAGCATCACTCTCGTCGTGGTATTGCTGGGAAAGTTGACTAAATGAGAAACCAATTCTGTGACGAACGAGCTGGTGAGAAAAGGCTCGGCTAACGCCGTCCAAAACAAATGTCCAATTCGCGTGTTCTAATACGCTGTCATGACCTTTTTCAATAAGGTTACGGATGTAAGTTTTATTGGGGTAACGCACCTTAGTTGAATCTGAAGAGAACGACATGTAGCAGATACGACCGCAAATCTCGACCAAGTGTTCAGCATCTGTTGCAGCTTCACTTGATCGCCAAGAGAGTCCACGATCAGCTAAAAATCGAGCCAATTCTGAGCCGATGATGCTCGGCCGAGCAAGTATATAGATTCTTGGGTCACTCATTCGTCACCTTTGAGTCGATGAAAGAAAAAGTTGATAGGAAATAGCCATTCATTGGATCGGCGCTCCTCGAGGGCCTCAACTTCCGCTCTCAGGACGTCCAACTCACCTGTCAACTCGCTAATACCTTTCGTAGTTTCTAACGCAATGAGTCGCTGTTCCAGATTGCCTAAGCTCTCCGATACCGTCGTCATGTTTCCCGTTAACTCGTCCTCTTTTACATAGTCTGACAAATTTGCGTACTGAGACACCAAGTAAGTCAGCACTATCGCAATCACACCTGAAAACGCAGGAACCCACAATTTTGCGAACTCTAATTTGACATACTCTCGGTCAATAACATTTTGCGCAGCGACACTCATTCTTTCTGAGAAGTTTCCAAAGTCTGGCGATAGCTTGTTGAGAAGTTTTGCCATTTTCGAGTTAGCACCGTGGGCACCATGTGCTTTGTCGACTGCTGCCTGATCGTCACTTTTTCGCTGACTGTAGTCAAAGCTCACGTCGTCTTTATCAAACTCAAAAATCATTAACGTGACAATCGGTATACCTTCTCTAATGTAGATCTCTTCCCGTCCAAGATTTATGACGGTAAACGTGAGCTTGCCGTGGTAGCCAGGATCGACGTGGCCAGGGTTCGTCATCAACAAAGATTCTCTAGCTAAGTGAGCCGGAGGGAAACCAAAGGCTGAGATTTGCCTACTAAGCGTGAGTGTTTCTTTAGTTTCGACCACCAGGCTATGACCCGGAGGTAGTTTAGTTCCGGGCAAGCTCGGAGGTTCGCTCTCGTCCAGTTCTGACACAATGAAACTATGTTCCGGAGGCTCATAAACATTGCCAACAGTAAGATCGAGAGACCCGGGTTGGATTGGGCTTTTCTTAGCTTCCAAATCGATTTGACAAGGGTCCAGCCCTGACACCCCCAGAAGGCCATTTTTTATGGCCTCTTTAATTTCCATATCGCTTAATAACTTGCCGCTCATCTAAAGTGCCTTATGTATAACGGTTTTTTCGCGCGAGGCTAAACTCGGACAATCAATTTGCGAAGACAAGAGTAGATGAGGAAATTTACGACGGGAAATGACCCGTACCTGTTTGTCGGATAAGTATGTTTCAGCCATTTTGATTGTCTCTTTTGGTTGCATGTGATGGCAACATGACGAAAGACGATTGGGACAGTGGCCTGCAGTGTCCCAACTTTTTGAATGGGCTGTCGGAAATCTTCCCTTGTAGCGGTTGCGAAATCGGAATGGGATGGGCTGGAAAAGGTTGCGTGCCATCCATGCTCCCCAATTCAATAGTGGTCGATACGCTCGGTACTGCGTAGATGTCGCAGTGCTGGGCGATATGTCCAATTTCATGCCGAAAAACGACACATGAGGATATCTTCAGTTAACTCGCCTTACCGGAGAGACGAGGGTCGTCATCTGATGCATCGACAAAATGGCTGCCTTCGTCTCCGCCATAATCTACACGACAATCAAGACCCTTTAGGTTTCCGAGAAGTCGTGTGAAATTAGCCGCAAATACACTCAAAGCACTTCGCCAGATAGATGTACGCCAACCAGCGTTCGTATCTCGTCAAACGGCGACCGAGGCTTGCAGCAGTTCTTGCGAGTACGGGTGTTCGGGTGTGCCTACACGCAGCGTTTCAGAGGACATGACCTCAACGATCTCACCATTTCGCATAACTGCCAGTTGATCGCACATATGCGCGATAACTGGAAGATCATGGGATACCATTAAATATGTCAGCCCGCGTTGTCTTCGCAAATCCGTCAACAAGTTCAATACTTCTGCCTGAACGCTGACATCCAGAGCTGATGTGGGTTCATCCAGCAGCAGGATGTCCGGCTCGCCTGCCAACGCTCTGGCGATAGCGACCCTCTGACGCTGCCCTCCGGATAACTGATGTGGATACCGAAACCGGAAGCGCTGCCCGAGCCCAACATCGTTCAGCAGACCTTTGACCCTTTGATCGATATTATCTAGTCCGTGCAGATGCAGAGTTTCACTGAGCACCTGATCGACGGTGTGCCGCGGGTGAAGCGAGGCGTATGGATCCTGAAAAACCATCTGAACGGCTCTAAAGAACCTGCGATCTCGCTTGGCCCCGGACAACGCTTCACCTTCGACTCGGATAGCACCAGACCATTGAGGTGCCAGACCGGTTATCGCGCGGAGGATGGTAGATTTACCCGAGCCGCTTTCACCCACAAGACCAAAGCTCTCACCCTGGTTAACACTAAGACAAGCACCCTTGACCGCATCTACGCGGTCATGCGCGTGACCAAACCAGACGTTCAGATCGTTGATTTCCAATGCGGTCATTTTAACCCCTCACGCTGGGCGCGTCTGACCAGGCGGGATCGCGGGTCAGAACACTCAGATGCGTACATTTCTCATCAAGACGCGGAAGCGAATTCAGCAGCCCCTGAGTGTATGGGTGTTGCGCCTGGTGCAGCTTATCCGCGTCACAGACTTCGACAATCCGTCCCGCGTACATGATGAGGACACGGTCGCAAAACTCGGACACCAGGTTGAGATCATGACTGATGAAGATCAGGCCCATGCCCCGTTCTTTGACCAATCCATCCATGATGTTCAGCACCTGCCGCTGAACGCTGACATCCAACGCCGAGGTCGGCTCATCCGCAATCAGGATCTTAGGGTTCGGGATCAGCATCATCGCAATCATGATGCGTTGCCCCATACCTCCTGACACTTCATGCGGGTATGCCCGCATTACCCGTTCGGGATTGCGGATCGAAACATTCTCCAACATTTCGATCGCCATTTTTTTGGCGCGCGATTTAGAGCCGGAATTGTGCTGAAGATACGCCTCCATCAATTGTTCGCCTACCGTGACCACCGGGTTCAGAGAGAACTTGGGGTCCTGCATTACCATGGAAATCTGCTTTCCGCGTACCTCGCGCATCTCGCGCTCTGTAAGCTTCAGCAAGTCACGACCTTCAAGATTGATGTGGTTGGCCTCGACTATACCGGGCTTTCGGATCAGGCGCAGGATGGCGCGCCCGGTCATCGACTTGCCGGATCCACTTTCACCCACAATCCCCAATCGTTCGCGCCCCAACGAGAACGAGGCACCGCGTACCGCATCAAATACGCCCTGACGGGTTGGGAAGCGAACCCACAGGTCTTCGATGTCGAGTAAGTTCATTGCCCACCGTCCTTTGGATCAAGCGCGTCCCTTAGCCCGTCACCCAACAGGTTGAAGGCCAGCGAAACCGTGAAAATTGCAAGCCCTGGCACCGTGGCAACCCACCAGTGATCAAGGATGAACCTGCGCCCTTCGGAAATCATGGCGCCCCATTCCGGGCTTGGAGGTTGCGCCCCTAGTCCCAGAAATCCAAGGCCGGCTGCGGCAAGAATGATCCCGGCCATGTCGAGCGTGACCCTTACGATCAACGATGAAATGCAAAGTGGCCAGATATGCCGGGTGATAATTCGCAGCGGCCCGGCACCCTGAAGGCGGATCGCGTTGATATAATCTGTCGACCGGATCGTAAGTGTTTCCGCCCGCGCCATGCGCGCGTATGGCGGCCAGGCTGTCAGCGAGATCGCAAGAACCGCATTTTCGATCCCTGCCCCAAGCGCTGCAACGAAGGCCAACGCCAAAACAAGTCGTGGAAAGGCGAGGAAGATATCGGTGATGCGCATGAGGATCACATCTGCCCATCCCCCGGCATATCCCGCGACGGTTCCTACCAAAAGGCCCGCGACCGGAGCGATAAGCGCCACCAACGCCACAATGTACAGCGTTATCCGCGCGCCATAAATCAAACGTGACAGAATATCCCGCCCCAGACTATCGGTCCCCAGCAAGTGTCCTTCGGCTCCGATAGGGAGCAGTCGGCTGGACAGATCCTGAACAAAAGGATCTTGCGGTGCGATGATAGGAGCAAAAACCGCAGTCAGCACGAGAATAACTAGGATCGCCAACCCAACCATTGCCATCGAGTTTGATCGCAGTGTCAGCCAGCCTTTGTACAGGCTGGCCAGTCTGGCGTGGCGTCGGGATGTGGGTTCGTCGGTCAGCAGCCACTGACGCAAAGTCATGTCGCTCATTTCGACCTCGGATCAAAGAAACGGTAGAGAAGGTCGGAGAATATGTTTAGGCAGATAAAGATCAGCCCGACCACAACGGTTCCACCGAGAACTGCATTCATGTCGGCACTCAGCAAAGCGGTCGTGATGTAGCTGCCGATCCCCGGCCAGCTAAAGATGATCTCGGTCAGAACCGAGCCTTCCAACAGATTGGCGTAGCTCAGTGCGATGACTGTAATGAGTTGTACGCGAATATTCTTGAAGGCGTGACGCCAGATCACCTGCCGTTCTGACAGGCCTTTTACGCGCGCGGTAATGACATATTCCGCCGACAACTGTTCCAGCATGAAGGATCGCGTCATCCGGCTGATGTAAGCCAGTGAGTAATACCCCAGCAAAGCAGCGGGCAGGATGATGTGAGACAGCGCGTTGCGGAAGACGTCCCAATCCTGGGCGATGGCACTATCCACCAGGATCATCCCGGTACGCGTGGGCACAATATCTTCGTAGAAGATATCTAACCGACCCGGTCCCCCAACCCAGCCAAGAATTCCGTAGAAGACCAGAAGACCCATAAGCCCCAGCCAGAAGATTGGCATTGAGTAGCCAACAAGCGCGACCACACGGGCGATCTGATCGATCCAGGACCCCCGCTTTACGGCGGCAATCACACCCAGTGGAACACCTAGAAAGATGCCAATCATCACACCCAAAGTCGCCAATTCCAGCGTGGCAGGGAAGACACGTGCGATGTCTTCGGAAACCGGACGCGCATTCAGCAGCGAGTTGCCAAAGTCTCCGTGCAGGACGTCCCAAAGGTAATACCCAAACTGCACCAACAGTGGCTTATCGAGGCCAAGCTGTTGATAAACTGCATCATAAGTCGATTGCGAGGCGCGCTCACCTACGATCGCCAGCACCGGATCAATCGGCATGACGCGGCCGATAATGAAGGTTACGAACAGCAGACCCAACATCGTGATCGCAATGGTACCAAGAGTTTTCAGGATGCTCTTGATCCAATGGATAAGAGGCGCCGAGCGGCGCCCCTCAGATGGTCTTTCGGCCAGGGCCATTTACTTGGTCACCTGCCAATACGACGCCGATGTGATCGCCTGACCCGTCGAGAAATCCGTTACGTTTTCACGCAATGCCGATTGCTCAATTTGCTGGAACATCACGACAAATGGTGATGTCTCACGGAATTCAGCCTGAATTTCCTTGTACATATCGGCACGTTTCACGGTGTCATTCTCAACCACAGCCGCGTCTGTTTTCTCGGTCAAACCACCAGTATCCCATGAATTCCGCCATGCCAGCAGCCCAGTTGCATTGGCCGCATCCGAGTTGTCCGGGTTATAGGCAAACGTACCCGCGTTGGTTTGCGGATCAGGATAGTCCGGACCCCATGCACCGAGATAGACGTCCAATTCCCGTGCACGATATCGCGCTAGAATTTGTTTCGCGGTACCAACGGTGATGTTCATCGTGATACCAACCTGACCTAGTGCATTTTGAAGTGACTGAGCGATCTCAATCCGCTCCTGCGCCTCTCGCACGCCAACTTCGATCTCAAGCCCACTTACATCGGCTTCATCCAGCAATGTTTTGGCTTTTTCGACGTTGAAACTAAAGGGGTTTTCATCAGACGCGCCAAGATAGGTTTGAGGCAGGAAATTCTGATGAATTGTGTACTGACCTTTCAGGAAGCTGTCGCGCATCCCTTCATAGTCGATCAGGTATTTGAATGCCTGACGAACCTGAGGTTTGCTGAGCTCGGGGTGCTTCTGATTCAGCGAAACATACATCAGACGGCCTTTGAGCTCATCCGCAATCTTGACGCCAGCAACCGATGACACACCTGCAACGTCTTCGGGGTTCAGGTTGCGGGCAACGTCGATATCCCCACGCTCGAGCAGTAGGCGCTGACTGGCGCTTTCCTGAACGTGACGGACAACGACACGCTCCATCGCCGGGGCACCCAGATAGAAATCAGGGTTGGACTTCAGGGTTACGCTTTCATTGGGCTTCCAGCTCACCAAGCTATAGGCACCGGAGCCCGCCGTGTTGGTCTTGAGCCACTCGTTGCCCAGATCACCATCTTTGTCGTGTTCCATCACCGTCTTCTTGTCGACGATGCCACCGATGGTCGCGGTCAGACAGTTCAGAACAAAGGATGTCGCGTAGGGCTTGTCGGTCGTGATCGTCAGAGTGTTGCCATCTGCAACAATCGTTTGTTCGACATTTTCCGGCGTGAACCCGAACTGCGTCAAGATGAAAGCCGGAGTCTTATTCAGAATGATTGCACGGCGCAGCGAAAACTGAACGTCTTCGGCGGTCACCGGATTACCGGAATGAAAGGTCAACCCTTCCCTGATGTTGAAGGTAATCGACTTGCCGTCCTCTGAAACATCCCAGCTTTCCGCGACGTCTGGCTGATATCCTGCATCCAGATCCAGCGGGTCAAAATTGACAAGCTTTTGGTAAACATTGCGGCTGACATCAGACCCGGCGAATTCAAAGCTTTCCGCGGGGTCCAGTGTTGTGATGTCGTCAATACGGTTCGCGATCACCAACATGTTTGGCGGCGTTTCCGCGATTGCCGAAGTCGAGGTCACAGCCAGCGCTAATCCCAGCGCCGCACCGGTAAGCAATCTATTAAATGCGTTCATTTTGTCCTCTCTGTCATCAAGTTATTCACTAACGGTTACGATCCCCAAGTCTTCTCAAGTACACGCAACCAGTTTTCATGGCAGAGCTTCTTAATGAGCTCTTCGCCGTATCCATGGGTTTCCATGGCATCTCTCAATCGGGGCAGCATCGATACGTCGGTCACATCGTCTGGAACCACGGCCCCGTCATAGTCCGACCCAAGCCCGACCCGGTCCTCACCCAAGATCCCGATCAGGTGATCTAGGTGCTTCAGAACCTGTGCCAGCGGCATGTCAGAAAGCATTCGCCCATCCTCGCGCAGAAACGCGGCGGCAAAATTCAGTCCGACCATCCCGTCGCTTTCTGCGATTGTGCGAAGCTGATCGTCGGTCAGATTCCGAGCGTGCGGGCAAATGGCGTGCGCATTCGAATGCGTCGCAACCAAAGGCGCATCTGAATATCGCGCAACGTCCCAAAAACCTTTCTCATTGAGATGAGACAAGTCCAGCATGATCCCAAGCGCGTTGCAGCGTTGGACAAGTCGCAGACCATAATCGGTCAGCCCCGGGCCGGTGTCTGGCCCTGATGGATATCTGAACGGCACACCGTGCCCGAAAATGTTTGGCCTGCTCCAGACCGGACCAAGCGAGCGCAGCCCCGCAGCATGAAAAACGTCGAGCGAATGCAGATCGGCATCAATCGCTTCGGCACCTTCGATATGAAATATCGCTGCCATCCGACCCTGCGCCAGACAATCCCGGATATCTGCGACTGAGCGTGCAACACTCAACGCGCCCAGCCTTTCCAGTTCCAACAATATGGCAATCTGGCTCAGTGCTGCCGGGAAGGCGTCTTCAGCATCTATCTGATCGGGAAGCGGCAGGTCATATCTGGGCTGGACCATCTCTTCCATCTTGGCGTCGACATCCATTGGCGACGGCACCCACACGGCAAAGAACCCGCCGCCAAACCCACCCTCTTTGGATTTGACCAGATCGATTGCGCCTTCCAGGCCGCTCAGGAATTGGCCCGCTTCTGAAACACCACCGGTCGAAGCCAACTTGGACAACACATCATTGTGCCCATCGAAAATGAGTGGGAAGGTATTCAAAGCCGTATCACCCGAATTAAGTATCAATCCGATACACGCTAACAGACGTTATCGTCATGATTGTAAAAAAATTCAATGAGTTTTACTCATAGAGCTAGTCGGATTCATGAGGGTGCAAGTCGATGAAGAAAACACGCAACTGGCACTCACTACCGGAGTATCAAGCCTTGCGGGCCCTCATGCAGGCAGGAACCACTGCCGCCGCTGCACGACAACTGGGCCTGTCTCAATCAGCCGTCAGCCGATCTGTTGGCAGTCTTGAATCCCGGCTTGGGAAAATACTGTTTGAAAGGGACGCGGGCAGACTACGTCCGACGCAAGAGGCCGTGCGATTGAACATGCGTCTCGATCCCTTGTTCGAAGCTCTCGACCGGATCGATGGACCGGGTGAAACCGTCCAGGAAACGTTACGCCTTGTCGCTCCTCCAAGTTATGCCCACCGCTATATCGTCACGCTCATCGCCAGTTTCATACGCGGAAATCCGGGTTTTTTTGTTAACCTGGAGGTGACGACCTCAGACATGGTGACATTGGGCGTATTGGAAAACCGCTTTGATTTGGCGGTAACCGGGATTGAGCAAAGCCGCGCAGGTATCAAACTGATACCGTTCAGGGAATCGCCAGCAGTTTGCGTAATGCGACCCGAACATCCACTTGCCCAACGCAGTACGCTCGCCCCCGCAGATCTGCATGAACAAGATCTGATTGCATTGACATATCGCCACGGCAGACGCGGGCAGCTTGATCGAATACTGCATCAGGTACGAGCGGAACCCAGAATTGTCGCCGAGGTTTCGACCTCGTTCGCAGCAGCCGATATGGCTCGGGAGGGCCTTGGGTTGGCTGTGATCAATCCCTTTCCGGTGTACATGTATCGATCACCGGACCTGACTTTTGTCCCGTTTGAAGCGCCCATGCGATATCGTGGCCACTTCGTCATTTCGGATCAAAGGCCGGTTCCTAGAATCGCCCGCGCATTCATGCGACATCTTCGGCTAAACACGCCATCGGACCCATTCTCCGATAAAAATTTGTGAGGCGGTTTGGCTTACGACCCGGTTTGTTAAACTAAAAAAAGCCGCTCCCTGTAGGAGCGGCTTTGATTTCACTGTCTCTGAGACGAGGATCAGGCGGCCAGGGCTGCCTGAGCTTTGGCGACGATCGCGCCGAACGCTTCCGGTTCGTGCACGGCCAGGTCAGCCAGAACTTTGCGGTCCACTTCGATACCGGCCAGGTTCAGGCCATTGATGAAGCGGGAATATGTCAGTGCTTCGTCATGCGAACGCACAGCAGCATTGATACGCTGGATCCACAGCGCGCGGAAGTTGCGCTTGCGATTCTTGCGGTCGCGGGTTGCATACTGGTTGGCCTTGTCAACGGCCTGAGACGCAACTTTGAATGTGCTCTTGCGACGACCATAGTAGCCTTTTGCGGCTTTGATGATCTTCTTGTGACGGGCGTGGGTTACGGTTCCACCTTTAACGCGGGACATCTCTCAAATCTCCTCTTAGCGGTCGTAGGGCATGTAGCCCTTGACGATCTTGGCGTCGGGGGCGGACAGGGTGGTGTTGCCACGGGCATCGCGGATGAATTTCTTGGTCCGCTTGATCATGCCGTGACGTTTGCCGGCCTGGCCAGCCAGGACCTTACCGGTCGCAGTCACCTTAAAGCGCTTCTTGGCGCTCGACTTGGTCTTCATCTTAGGCATTTCCGTCTCCTTTTCCGGGTTCGGTTTCAGACGCGACTCGGCATGCCATCTCGGCCGGTCACGCGATCAGAAGCGCCGTTTACGCAAGTTCGGTCATACTGGCAAGGGGGTTTGGGTCAGAATCTGCGATTTTCACGGGCAGACTGAGTACCGGGGCGACGCGCGCCGCCCCGGTGGTTTGGTTTAATGTTCGAATTTGCGGATTTCGCCGCTCTTCAACCGTTCTGCGTAGGACGCCAGCTCCTGGCGCACCACTTTCATCAGGAAGTAGAGCGCGAAGACGTTCACAACAGCCATCGCAAAGATCGCCGCATCTGAGAAGTCGATGACCGGCCCAAGGTTGGCCGCAGCGCCAATGACAACGAAGATGCAGAAGATGACCTTGAACACCAGTTCCTTCGTGTGGCCCTCACCGAACAGGTAAGTCCAGGCCTTGAGGCCGTAGTAGGACCAGCTGATCATGGTGGAGAAAGCAAACAGCACCACGGCAATGGCCAGAATGAACGGGAACCAGCTGAACGCGCTGCCGAAGGCTGCCGAGGTCAGGCTGACACCGGTGTTACCATCAACAGTTGCAATCGCGTTACCCGCTTCGTTCAGCATGTAATTGCCGGTTTCCGGATCAACGATCAGCTGCTGGGTGATGATGATCACCAGCGCGGTCATGGTACAGATCACGACCGTATCGATGAACGGCTCAAGCAGAGATACAAAGCCCTCGGTAATCGGCTCTTTGGTCCGAACAGCAGAGTGTGCAATCGCTGCAGACCCGACGCCTGCCTCGTTCGAAAACGCCGCGCGACGGAAGCCCTGGATCAGCGCACCGACCATACCGCCTGCCACGCCGAGGCCAGTGAAGGCACCCGCGAAGATCTGGCCAAAGGCCCAACCGATCTGATCCGCGTTCATCAGGATGATTACTAGCGCAGCAGCCACATACATCACGCCCATAAAGGGCACGACTTTCTCGGTCACGCGTGCGATAGATTTCAGGCCACCCACGATCACTGCAAACACGATGCCCGCGAACACCAGACCGGTGATCCAACCGGGATAGTCTCCAACGATGCCTGCGATCTGCTGGTGCGCCTGGTTGGCCTGGAACATGTTGCCCCCGCCCAAGGCACCGAGGATACAGAAGATCGAGAAAAGAACCGCAAGGATCTTACCACCCGGCAGGCCCAGTTCGTTGAACCCTTTGGACATGTAATACATCGGACCACCGGAAACGGTGCCATCCTCGTATTCGTTGCGATACTTCACGCCCAGCGTACATTCGGTGAATTTCGACGCCATGCCCAACAGACCCGCGACGATCATCCAGAAAGTCGCACCCGGCCCGCCGATGCCAACGGCAACCGCAACACCGGCGATGTTGCCAAGCCCAACCGTACCGGACAAGGCTGTAGCGAGCGCTTGAAAGTGGCTGACCTCACCCGCATCGTTCGGGTCAGAGTAGTCGCCTTTCACTAGGCTGATCGCATGGCTGAAAAAGCGCAACTGCACGAAGGCAAAATACAGTGTGAACACAGTCGCCGCTACAACCAGCCATCCCACGATCCAGGGGAAACCTGTCCCAGGGAAAGGTGCAAAAATAAAACTTACAAATGGCCCGGTGAAGTCTGCAAATGCCTGATTGATCTTGTCGTCCAGCCCAACCGCTTCCTGAGCGGCGGCAGGACTCGCAGCCAGAGCGGTAAGCGCAGCCAAACCAAGTTTGTTTTGAATACTCATCATCTACTCTCCCCTCAATTCACGACCGTGACGGGAACGTCGGCATGCATGACAAGGTTCTGCGTGGAGCTGCCAAACAGGCGCTTCTTGAACCCGTCAGCCGAAGCCCGACCAACAACGATCTGTGATCCACCGTTTTCGACCGTGATCGTGTTCAGTGTTTCGGCGACATCTCCGTGACGCACGATACCTTGGGCTTCGAAACCTGCTGCCTTTAGCGCTTCGACCGCTGGCGCGATGATCCGCGATGTAGCCAGCTCTACCTCTTCCTCGCGCCTCTTGTGGCGCATAGCATTTTCTTCCGGTGTCTGGAATGTGAAAGGCGACCATTCGATGACATAAACAACCAGCAGCTCGCATTCTCCGATACGTCCGGCCAAGTCTTTGGCGAAGGCGATCGCGCGTTCTCCGGTTTCTGTCCCGTCCAGTCCAATGACAATTTTCGTTGTCATGTCGTTCCTCCATTGTGGTTTGTTTGACCGGGGCCCGTGCCCCCGGCAGAGCAGCCGGAACCTGGAACTTGTTTGAGTAGACTGCCCTAGAGGCAAGTATCCCCAAAAACACGGAAAAACAGAGAAGTAATTTTGAAATGCAACCAACTATCGATCATCTAATTGAAATTGCTAATTTATTTCCGCCTAAATTTTAGGCAGATCGTAAGGTATCAAAATAAATTGTTGATATTGGGTCGCAACTTAACCCGGATCGGTGTTGTAAATCAGCCGTTCATCACACGGAGCGATACGCAAAATATTGGTCGTTCCAGGGACATTAAACGGCACGCCAGCGGTGACCACGATCTGATCAGTCTCGGCCGCAAAGCCACCCGAACGAGCCGCGCGTGCCGCACTGACCACCGCGCCCTTGAACCGTTCCTGCTCGGGGGTCAGAACACAATGGCAGCCCCAGCTCAAGCAAAGCCTGCGTGCGGTGCCAGTGGCCGGAGTCATCGCAATTATCGGCACACCGGGACGCTCGCGTGCAGTAAGCAACGCGGTTGTACCACTTTGAGTGAAACAGCAGATGGCCTTGATGTCCGTCTTCTCCGCGATTTCGCGCGCGGCTGCCACGATTCCGTCCGCGATGGTCGTGCCCTTGGCAGTTCGTGAGGCCGCAATGATCTGGTGGTAGGTTGGATCCGCTTCAACCTCGATGGCGACCTTATTCATGGTCTGGACCGCTTCGATCGGATAGGATCCAGCCGCGGATTCAGCGCTAAGCATGATCGCATCGGTGCCTTCATAGATGGCGGTTGCCACGTCCGAAACCTCGGCCCGCGTTGGCATCGGGCTTTCGATCATGCTTTCCAACATCTGTGTTGCAACAATCACGGGCTTCGCTGCAGTACGACACTTGCGCACCAGACGCTTCTGAATCGGCGGCACAGCAGAAACGGGCAATTCTACGCCCAGATCACCACGTGCAACCATGATCCCGTCCGAGGCATCAAGGATGTCATCAAAGGCTTCCACTGCGGCAGGCTTTTCGATCTTGGACAGGATCGATGCGCGACCATCTGCCAGCGCACGTGCTTCGAAAACGTCCTTGGCACGTTGCACGAAACTGAGCGCCAGCCAGTCCACGCCCAACTGGCAGACAAATTCCAGATCGTCGCGATCCTTGTCAGACAGTGCCGCCAGCGGCAGAACCACGTCCGGAACATTCACACCTTTTCGGTTTGAGATCGTGCCACCTACTTCAACTGTGCAGTGGGCAAAATCCTGACCGCAATCCTGCACGATCAGACGAATCTTGCCATCATTGACCAACAGGCGCGCGCCCGGCTCCAAAGCAGCAAAAATCTCGGGGTGCGGTAGACAGACCCGGGTGACATCCCCCGCTGCCGGATCAAGGTCCAGACGAAACGCTGCGCCCTCTTCCAGCTCTTCTGCGTCATTGGCAAACACACCAACGCGCAGCTTCGGTCCTTGAAGATCGGCCAAAATGGCAATCGGGCTGTCCAGATCCTTTTCGATCTGCCGGATGATCCGATGCCGTTCGCGGATTTCATCATGGCTGCCATGGCTCATGTTCAGGCGAAACACATCGGCCCCTGCCTCGTGCAGAGCGCGGATGGTGTCATAGTCGTTAGACGCCGGTCCCAGCGTCGCCACGATTTTCACATTTCTCAGGCGTCGCATTGATCAGGCTCTCCTTAAACGCACGAATGTTACCGCAAACATTGCTTTGGCCGCTTATTGCGCAATTCCCTTTCCAACGCAACTGTCCTACACCTGCGACAAACAAGATGACAGGCTCATGACTTATTCTCCGTTTTTTGTTCACGGCGCGGATCGGCCGTCGCGTTGGCTAATAACTTGCGACCATGCAACCAACATGGTCCCACCCGATATCAATGACGGGGACCTGGGACTGCCGCGCGAAGACATGGAACGGCACATCGCTTACGATGTGGGCGCCTACGAGGTGTCGAAGCATCTGGGCGAGATTCTGAACGCCCCGGTTATCGCGGCCAATTTTTCGCGCTTGGTGATCGACCCCAATCGCGGTGAGGATGATCCGACGCTTCTGATGAAGCTCTATGATGGTTCGATCATCCCCGGCAATCGCCACGCCGATCCAGTTGAGAAGGAGCGGCGCCTGAATATGTGCTATCGTCCTTATCACGATGCGCTGGCACAGCTTGCAGGCCTGCCTCATGCGGTTATCGTCTCAATGCACTCCTTTACGCGCCAGCTACGCGGTCGCGATCCCCGACCCTGGCATATCGGCGTCCTGCACACTCCGGATGAGCGGTTCTCACGCCCGTTAATCAACCGACTGAATGCCGAGAGTGATCTGTGCGTCGGTGTAAATGAACCCTATACCGGCGTTCTACCCGGTGATGCGATCGACAAACATTGCACAGCATTCGGTCGACCCAATGCATTGATTGAGCTGCGCAACGATCTGATTGCGGATCACGAAGGGCAGCGCCATTGGGCCAACCGTCTGGCCGTTGCACTACAAGACGCGCTCGTCGAAAGCAGACTGTGACACAGTGACGTCGCAGATTGTTTTTTGTTCCTCCTAATGTTGGGAGCGCATTGGCCAATACCCATATATCAGGCGAAAGGAGACGACTATGACGCAGGAATTCCTGACGACTGTCTTCGGTTGGATGACGGTTCTGAACATCGGTGTTTTGCTCTTCAGCACCATGATGGTCTTGGCTTTGCAAAACTGGATTGCAGATGTGCATGGCAGAATGTTCCAGATGGAACGTGCCGACATAAAACGCGCTTACTTCCGGTATCTTGCGAATTACAAGATCCTGACTCTGGTGTTTTGCCTGGTGCCATGGTTGGCACTGAAACTCTCCTAAATACCGGATCGGCCAATTCAAAGACCTTTGTATTCATTGTATCAAAGCCTGCGGATTGCTAGTTCAGCCTCAGAATGTAAAAACATCTACTCGGAGCCAGAATATGGACAAGCAAACCGAAATCGAACTGCAAGCCGCTGCGTTCCGTCGTTTGCAGCAGCACCTGATGAAAGACCGCACAGACGTCCAGAACATCGACATGATGAATCTGACCGGGTTTTGCCGCAATTGCCTGTCGCGCTGGTATCAGGAAGCCGCCAATGCAAAAGGCATTGAAATGGGCAAGGACGAAGCTCGCGAGATTTTCTATGGCATGTCCATGGATGAATGGAAGGCCAACTATCAGACCGATGCCAGCGCCGAAAAACAGGCCGCATTCAAGGTTGCGTTTGAAGAGAATGTGACGAAGAAGAGCTGACGCTCGACACCGGAAAAAACCGCCTTCTCTGTGTAAACCTTCCACCGGGGATGTTGCTGATCATTCGAACACGGGTTCATAATCAGTAACACCTCAGTGATCCGTAAAAACCCAACATGACGGTTTGTTCACGGCACAAACATCCCGTGAAACCACAACACCCTCGCAATATTTTGCGAGGGTGCAGGAATAACGGCAAATTGCGCCGCGCGTCGCATTTGAGTTCATACCATTGCTGGCAACGAGACTAGATATAACTACCTCTTCTAGATCGCTGCCTTGCGGCTTTCGTCCAGATAGATCTCGCGCAGACGTTTGGCGATCGGACCCGGTGTGCCATCGCCCAGCGCAACGCCATCGATCTCAACCACCGGCATAACGAAAGCACTGGCCGAAGTGGTGAAGGCCTCATCGGCTTCTTTTGCTTCGTCGATGGTGAACAGGCGCTCTTCGACCTCCATCTGCGCCTCGGCCGCCATGCGCAATACCGCCTTGCGCGTGATGCCGTGCAGAATGTCGTTAGACAGCGGACGGGTGACGATCTTACCGCTCTTGACGAAATAGGCGTTGTTGCTGGTGCCTTCAGTCACATAGCCATCTTCAACCAGCCACGCATCATCGCAGCCTGCCTTTTTGGCCATCATCTTGCCCATGGAAGGGTAAAGCAGCTGCACGGTCTTGATGTCACGACGGCCCCAGCGGATATCATCAATCGAGATAATCTTGGCACCCTTCTTCGCTGCCGGACTATCGGCAAGGCCCGGTTTGTTCTGAGTAAAGAGAACAAGGCTTGGCTTTGTATCGGCGGCTGGGAAAACAAAATCCCGATCCCCGTCCGAGCCACGAGTGACCTGCAGATAAACCAACCCCTCATCGATTCCATTCAATTCAACCAGTTTGCGGTGGATTTCCAACAATTCGTCCATGCTGCAAGGCTGAACGATATCGAGTTCATCCAATGAGCGCTTCAGACGTACGGCGTGGCCTTCAAAGTCGATCAGCTTGCCGTCCAGCACGCTAGTCACCTCGTACACGGCATCCGCAAACAGGAAACCCCGGTCAAAGATCGAAATACTTGCTTCGGATTCAGGCAGGTATTCGCCATTCACATAGACGGTACGGGTCATGTCATTTCCTTTTGTTTCCGGGCTTCGCCCGTTCCTTACCCCCAGAGCGCCGCTTCGGGCGGGTGTACTCCGGCATCGTCAAAAATCAGCGGTGTATCGCGGTCTTCGGCCAACAGAAGCGGCCCGTCAAGGTCTGTCACCATCGCCCCCTGCGCCACTAGTGTTGCCGGGGCCATCGCAAGCGAGCTTCCGACCATGCAGCCAACCATAACATCATAGCCCTCAGCCAATGCAGCCTTGCGCAATTCTAGCGCCTCGGTAAGACCGCCGGTCTTGTCCAGTTTGATGTTCACCACATCATATTTGCCCTTGAGTGCAGGTAGGCTTGCCTGATCGTGACAGGATTCGTCAGCACAAACTGGCACTGGGCGATCCATCCCGATCAGGGCATCATCCTCACCAGCTGGTAAGGGCTGTTCGACCAGAGCCACGCCCAGGCGCATGAGATGTGGGGCAAGATCTGCATAGACTTCAGCAGACCAGCCTTCATTAGCGTCGATGATGATTTTCGACTTTGGCGCCCCAGCCCGGACAGCCTCGAGCCTCGGCATATCATCGGGCGTTCCCAGCTTAATCTTAAGTAAGGGGCGGAAAGCGTTCTCGGCCGCTTGAGCCCGCATCGCTTCGGGCGTGTCCAATGACAGCGTATAGGCTGTTATTTCAGGCCCTGGCGCAGCGATTTCCGCGAGCTCCCATGCCCGTTTACCCGCGCGTTTCGCTTCCAGATCCCACAGGGCACAATCCACCGCATTCCGCGCCGCGCCAGCTGGCAACAGGTCCATCAGGGAATAGCGCGAAAACACTTCGGGTAGCCCGGCTAATTCGGCCTCGACCGACTCCAGTGTTTCGTCATAGCGGGCATAAGGTACACATTCGCCCCAACCATGGTGCACACCGTCCGAGACACGGACCGTCAAAACTTTTGCCTCGGTACGTGAGCCGCGCGAGATGGTGAATACCTGCGCCAATCGAAACACATCGCGAGAAACTTCAATTTGCACGCGCCTGCTCCTCTATTTTTTGACAAATACGCCCGCCGGCGACGGACTGCTCCGCCTCCAGCGAGAGTGCTTAGATCACAGTGTGGCCAGCGCATCCACTAGTTTACCGGCTCCAAAGCGGTAGGGATCGGTCGCCGGGATGCCCATCTCGGTCTCAACCTTAGTGATATAGGCAAGCGCATCTTCTTCGCTCAGGTGCTGGGTGTTGATCGACACACCTGCAACCTGACACTCTGGGTTTGCCACGCGCGCCAGCGGCAGTGCTGTGTCACGTAACTGCTCCAGCGTCGGCAGTGAATAATCAGGCAGTCCGCGCATATGGGTCCGGGTTGGTTCGTGGCACAGGATCAGCGCATCGGGCTGCCCACCATGGATCAGCGCCATGGTCACACCTGAATAAGACACGTGGAACAGGGAACCCTGCCCTTCGATGTGATCCCAGTGATCCGGATCATTGTCCGGTGTCAGGTACTCGACCGATCCTGCCATGAAATCCGCGATAACGGCATCCAGCGGTACACCCTGTCCCGTGACCAGAATGCCCGTCTGACCTGTAGCGCGGAACGTGGATTTCATACCGCGCTTGCGCATTTCGGCATCCATCGACATCGCCGTATACATCTTACCGGCAGAGCAATCGGTTCCAACGGCCAGGCACCGTTTGCCGGTACGCTTGCGGCCGTTTGCAATCGGGTAACCAACAGTCGGCACACGGACGTCGTGCAAGGTGCATCCATGGGTCTGCGCAGCCGCAACCAAGTCACCTTCGTCACGCAGCAGGTTGTGCAGGCCAGATGCCAGATCATAGCCCATTTCCAACGCTTCAATCAGAACTTCTTTCCAAGCTTCGCTGATGATCCCACCTCGGTTTGCAACACCAATGACAAGTGTCTTGGCGCCAGCGGCTTTACCTTCGGCAAGAGTCATTTCCGTCAGGCCCAGGTCGGCCTTGCAACCTTCCAGCTTGATTTGACCCACAGCATTCTCTGGACGCCAGTCCCGGATGCCAATAGCCACTTTGGCCGCCAACAGGTCGGGCGCATCGCCCAAAAACAATAGGTACGGTGTCTCGATCATCGCGCTGCACTCCTTTGATTCTGGCCTAAGCTAGAGAACCGAATTGACGAGGGTTTCTCGATTTCTCCTTCCAAGCCACCTATCGGCAGGATAATTTCGTGCCCTGAAGCAAATATGCGCAAAAATCTTCGAAGTTTTCAAACTGATCAAAGTTTAAGCATCCTTTTGTGTTTCAAATTTTGTTCATTCTGCACGCGCATTGCCGCAGCTGCACAATCACGCTTGCGCTGCGTTGCGCAATTTAATATCCCATCACCAGCAAAGAACGCAACTTCCTTACTCACAATGAGGTCCAGATGAGTTTCCGCATCCAACCCGCCGCTCCGGCGCGCCCCAATCGCTGTCAACTGTTTGGCCCAGGCTCGAACACCAAGCTGTTTCCCAAGATGGCCGCGTCGGCAGCGGATGTCATCAACCTGGATCTGGAAGACTCGGTGGCCCCGTCCGACAAGGATACCGCCCGCGCCAATGTCATCGAGGCGCTCAATACGGTCGATTGGGGCAACAAATACATGTCGGTTCGGATCAATGGGCTGGATACACCCTATTGGTACCGCGACGTGGTCGATGTGCTGGAACAGGCAGGCGATCGGCTGGATCAGATCATGATCCCCAAGGTCGGGTGTGCGGCGGATGTTTATGCGGTGGACGCGCTGGTCACCGCCATCGAGCGGGCCAAGGGCCGAACCAAGCCCATCTCTTTCGAAGTGATCATCGAATCCGCCGCTGGCTTGGCGCATGTCAAAGAGATCGCAGCATCATCTCCGCGTATGCAGGCCATGAGCCTTGGCGCTGCGGATTTTGCAGCCTCGATGGGCATGCAAACAACCGGCATCGGCGGCACACAGGAAAACTATTACATGCTGCGCGAAGGCGAAAAGCACTGGTCCGACCCCTGGCACTGGGCGCAAGCCGCCATCGTCGCCGCCTGCCGCACCCATGGCGTGCTGCCGGTCGATGGCCCGTTCGGCGATTTTTCGGATGATGAGGGATATATCGCGCAAGCCAAACGCTCGGCCACACTAGGCATGGTTGGCAAATGGGCCATCCACCCCAAGCAGATTGCATTGGCTAATCAGGTTTTCACCCCGTCAGATGAGGCGGTGTCTGAAGCGCGCGAAATTCTAGCCGCAATGGAACAGGCAAAGGCCAACGGTGAAGGCGCAACCGTCTACAAAGGACGTTTGGTGGATATCGCCTCGATCAAGCAGGCCGAAGTCATTGTAGCGCAGTCCGAACTGATCGCGGCAGGCGGCTAGCGCACAAATTAAAAAGGCGCTCGATCGAGCGCCTTTCATTTTATGTAATCAGCGGCCGAAAACGTCGTTGGGTGTCCAGGTAATTCTCTGACCCTGTTTACCCCATTTCATCATCAAGCAAGACGTACCGTATTTCTGAAAGTACTTGATGTTGAGAGGATACCAACCAGCTTTCGGAACTTCGACTTCGGTCCGTTGGTTAGCCTCACAGCCTTGGCGACCATTGACATATCCAATTTGCTGCCCACCGACCCACGCATCAATCCCGTCATTCGACCAGGTTTCAAGCTCGTATATCCCGGGTGAATCAAAACGAATATAACCCGTGATTTCCGCGGCAACATTGAAGGCTTCGTTGAAAGTCAGGACAGGATCGCCCTCATTCGTATCACGGTAGTCCAGCCCTCTAAGTGGCGCGCCGGGCTTGGCCTTCCTCAATAGTTGTTTAACTTTGGCGAGGTTTTGGATTTTGCGAGGCGGATTACCTTCCCAGCTATACTTTGCATTCAACCCCGCTTTTGGACTGGGTTGAGGATTTGCAGGCGTTAACTTCAAAGGTGCAGCCGTCGCCGCACCCGCAAAAACTGCTAAGACGGCAACAAGCGCTCCGGTCCGGAAAAATTTCATGGTCTTCTCCCTGAATTCGCGCCCGCTTGGGGATCAATCCCTGCCGGCGACACTGTTGCAAAGACCTTAGGCTGTGAATTTTTGACCTGCAAGGTGGTTAGAATTCACTTTTTCGGCCTTTACGCGCGCATATCCTTGGGCGACCCCATAACCACATATGAGGTAATCGAGGTCACATGCGGAAGCGTTCCCAATACCTCAGTATGGAAGGTTTTGTAGGATGCGAGGTCTGCACATTCGACCCGCAAAAGGTACTCGATCGTGCCGGTGATATTGTGACATTCGACCACCTCGGGCGCCTGCTGCAGTGCTTCTTCAAATCCTTCTTGGGCGGCCTTGGTATGCTCACCCAGCCCGACGCCGATATAGGCAACAAAACCTATGCCCAAGGCAGACGGATTCAGAACTGCGCGATAGCCTGATATTACACCCGCGCGCTCCAACTCTTGCACCCGACGCA
Source organism: Ruegeria sp. G2 (assembly GCF_056533505.1). Lineage (NCBI taxonomy): Bacteria > Pseudomonadati > Pseudomonadota > Alphaproteobacteria > Rhodobacterales > Roseobacteraceae > Ruegeria > Ruegeria sp. G2. Next base: position 57,668 of record NZ_JBQFON010000012.1, read on the forward strand.
GACAGGCAGACGGCGACAGGCCAACGCGGTCGGCAAGATCGAGATTGCTGATACGACCATCTTGCGACACTTCTCGCAATATATGTTGATTAATTCGGTCAATCTTCGCCATTTGTTGTGAGCAATATCCTATGGCCGCACAAAAAAAGCAATTTCATTCGCCGCGATTGGCGAGAAAATGCGTTCATGACATACGAGATTCTGATGGCCCTGATCGTGTTCGCCTTTGTGTCCTCGATAACTCCGGGGCCAAACAACCTCATGCTCATGGCGTCAGGTGCAAATTTTGGCTTCCGGCGAACGATACCACATATGTTGGGTATCGGGTTGGGTTTTACCTTCATGGTATTGCTGGTGGGCACAGGGCTGATTCAGGTTTTCGACCGATTCCCGGTTAGTTATACGGTGCTTAAGATCGCATCCGTAATTTACCTGCTGTATCTGGCATGGAAGATCGCACATGCAGCGCCTGTAAAGGGACAAGCAGCAAGCGGTACGCCGATGACGTTCCTTCAGGCTGCCAGCTTTCAGTGGGTCAATCCAAAGGCCTGGGCCATGGCGCTTACGGCAACTGCAGCATATGCGCCGGGACAAACGCTCGAAGCCATCATACTGGTTGCGCTGGTGTTCGGAGCGATCAATCTGCCATCGGTCAGCGTGTGGACGGTTCTGGGCCAACAAATGGCGCGGGTCCTGACCAACCCGCACCGCTTGCTGATATTTAACTGGACGATGGCCGTACTTCTTGTTGCATCGCTTTACCCTGTTCTTTGGCCGCACTAAGTCATTTGAGCGGTAGGCAGATTTCGGTCAGCAGGTCCTCGGGGGCAGTTTCACGCGGATCATTCAGATAGATTTCATAGCAAGGCTGATCGGCAGGCTCCTCGCCAGAATCAGGCAACCAATTTCCGAACAGTGTCTGATAGGCGGCGTGTATGCCGGAATACGGGCCTTTGTAGGTCAGAACCGCCGTCTTGCCGCCAGGGATGCTGAGGTCTTCCATCCCCTCCGGAATATCTTTGCCGCAGAATTGAGCCCCGGCAAAGCTGCGCAATTCATCTTCCTGCACGTCTTCGGGGCTGTCGAGATAGAGCCCGATCATCGGGCCGACCTGTGGCCACAGTTTTCGGGATTCGCATAGGGCACCAAAGGCCTCAAAACTGCGGCCAATCTCGGCATAAGCCCCTTTATGCGGAAGTGCTACGACACGGCGGGACGGTTCGGTGCGGGTTGTCACGGGATGCATGGGGTATTCTCCGGTTTTGAATTTTGGATGAGCCGGCAGAATCTGCCCCGCCTTGCGAAACACGGTGGGGCTGCTGCCGTAGGCCTCGGAAAAGGCTCGCGCAAAAGATTTCAGGTTCGGATAACCAATATCGGTTGCTATCTGCGCAACAGGCCTTTCCGACTGCACCAACCAACAGGCGGCACGATGCAATCTGATCCGGCGCGCAGCCTGCGCGCAGGTTTCACCGGTGATGGCACGAAACACGCGATGCCAATGAAATCGTGACATCGCCGCGACATCGGCCAAGGCATCCAGCGACAAATCCCCAGCGGGGTGATCGTGGATATAAGCCAACACGCGCAACACGCGATCTTCATAGCTGGCGACCATCGGTATCCTTCCTAAATCTTCGCCCGCCTGTCTTCGCATATTGTGAAACCACAAATCTTGCTGAGTTGCATCCGGGACAAGCATTAGTCATATAGCAGGGAACTTCCGCGTTGAGAGGCGTCATGACCCAGTATCTGGATTTCGAAAAACCGCTGGCCGAGATCGAAGGCAAAGCTGAAGAGCTGCGCGCGCTGGCCCGCGCCAATGAAGAGATGGACGTGGCCGAAGAAGCTGCCGCGCTGGATGCCAAGGCCGCCAAACTGCTGGATGAGCTCTATGGCGACCTCACTCCTTGGCGGAAATGTCAGGTCGCGCGCCACCCGGAGCGGCCTCATTGCAACGATTACGTGGACGCGCTGTTTACCGAATTCACACCTTTGGCCGGTGACCGGAACTTTGCCGACGATCTGGCGGTCATCGGTGGATTGGCGCGGTTCAACGATCAGCCGGTGATGGTGATTGGCCATGAAAAAGGCAGCGACACCAAATCGCGGATCGAACGTAATTTCGGTATGGCCCGCCCCGAAGGCTATCGCAAAGCCGTGCGCCTGATGGAGATGGCCGGTCGCTTTGGTCTGCCAGTGATCACCTTGATCGACACGGCCGGGGCCTATCCCGGCAAAGGCGCGGAAGAGCGCGGCCAGTCCGAGGCCATCGCGCGTTCAACCGAGATGTGCCTGAAGATTGGAGTACCACTGGTTTCTGTCATCATCGGCGAAGGCGGATCGGGCGGCGCGGTTGCGTTTGCGACAGCGAACCGCGTGGCGATGCTGGAGCATTCGGTCTACTCGGTGATTTCGCCCGAGGGCTGCGCTTCGATCCTGTGGAAGGATGCCGAGAAGATGCGTGAAGCCGCCGAAGCGCTCCGTCTGACGGCTCAGGACCTGCACAAACTGGGTATCTGTGACCACATCATTCCAGAACCCAAAGGCGGGGCGCATCGCGACCGCCCTGCAGCGGTTGAATCCGTGCGGACTGCAATTGCTTCGATGCTGAAAGAGCTTGACGGAAAAGATGCGGCTGCCCTGATCAAGGACCGCCGTCAGAAATTCCTGGATATCGGCTCAAAAGGGCTGGCGGCTTAAGCCGTCAGCCTCCCAAACTCTGCAACAACGCCACTGAAGGCTGACCGGTTACGGGCAGCCCGTTGGCGCGTTGATATGCGCTGATTGCGGCCTCGGTGTTTTTCCCGATCACTCCATCTGCACCCTGCGTGTCATAGCCCGCAGATGTCAGGCGGCGCTGTAGTTCTTTACGATCGTCAAGCGTCAACCCGGTTGCATCCGGCCCGAATGAGGCCTGGAACGGTGCCCCGCCCGCGATCCGATCCGCAAGATGGCCCACACCAATCGCGTAACTGTCCGAGTTGTTATAGCGCTTGATCACTTGAAAATTGCGGAACACCGCAATGCGTGGTCCGGGCGTCTGAGGTTGTAACACTGCCACCGGAGAGCCCGAGACTGTACCGACTTCCCCACCCCAAGGCTGACCCCGCACCCAACCGGCGCGCGACAGATACGCGGCGGTTGAGGCCAACGAATCTGCCGGATCTTCGGACCAAATATCGCGGCGTCCATCACCGGTGAAATCAACGGCATAGGCTAGATAAGAGGTAGGGATAAACTGGGTGTGCCCCATCGCTCCGGCCCAGCTGCCGGTCATGTTGGCCGGGGTTGTATCGCCCTCTTGAATGATCTTCAGCGCCGCCACCAGTTGCTTTTCAAAGAACGCCCCGCGCCGCCCATCATAGGCCAGCGTCGAGGTCGCCGAGATCACCGGCACATCACCGCGCCGCGCGCCATAGCGGCTTTCTAGCCCCCACACTGCGACAACGATTTCCTTGTCGACGCCATATTGCGCTTCGATCTGCGACAGAGTCCCTGCGTGCCGCACAAGCATCTGTTTGCCGGTGCTGATCCGCTCGTCCGACGCGGCAATGGCCAGATAATCCTCAAGCGAGCGCTTGAACTCGACCTGATTGCGGTCGCGCTCGATCACATCGGGCAAATATCCCGCCCCCTGAAAGGCGCGATTTAGGGTAGATTGAGAGATACCCTGCGACGCTGCCCGGCCTTTGAAACCAGCAACCCACGCATCCCATCCAGCGTTCGGGACAGCACGCATTCGTGACGCTGGAGCACTGGTTGGTGCGCTGCCGGTTGAACAGGCTGCCAACAGGGTCGACCCTAGCCCGATAGAAAAAGTTCTTCGATTGATCATGATTGAAATCTGCTCTTGTTGTGATTTGCTTTCAGGATAACGCAGCCCGCCCGTTCAGACCAGCAGAGCAGCACCTGAAACCAACCTGTCGATGAGATGGGCAACAAGCCGCTCAGGTTACGAGCAGACGCAATCCCTGCGTCACGTCCGAGCGCACCGCCAATCTAAGACCTGGCTCATCCCCGGCCTTGAGCGCTGCGATAATCAAACGGTGGTAATGCGGCGGCTCAGTTCGTCGCAGCCGGCCATAAAGTGCCCTCATCGTGGGACCAAGCTGCAGCCAAACGGTCTCGGCCATCGCAAGCATCGCGGGGGCCTGTGCGCGCAGGTACAGCGTCCGATGGAATTCCAGATTGGAACGGATATAACCAACCGCGTCGCGTTTGGTGACCATCTCGGCGACTGTCATGTTGATGCTTTGCAGCCGGTCAATCAGCGCCATGTGCGCGCGTGGCAGGGCACGACTGGCCAATTCAACCTCAAGCAGCGCACGCAATGCGGCCAACTCCTCGATCCGATCCCGTGTCAGTTCAGGGGTCGACACGCGGCCCGAGGTGGACAGCGACAGCGCGCCTTCCGCCGCCAGCCTCCGCACTGCTTCGCGCGCAGGCGTCATCGACACACCGAATTCCTTGCCTATACCGCGCAATGTCAGCGCCTGCCCCGGAGCCATCTCACCATGCATGATCCGAGACCTGAGTGATCGATATACTCGATCATGGGTGGCGGTGTGAGACTCGGCGGGGCGTGTGGTCAGCATGAGCTTATGTGATCACAAACTTTCCCGGCGTCAAGCGGCGGGTTCGAAGCGATAGCGGTGAAGTTCAGCCCCATTGTCGCGCAACCAGCGGCGGGCCTCTTTGTACGGGCCAAATATCCGCTCGACCTGCGCCCAGAAGGCGGGAGAATGGTTCATTTCGATCAGATGCGCCACTTCATGAGCGGCCACATAGTGCAGCACCTCAGGCGGTGCGAGGATCAGTCGCCATGAAAACATCAACGCACCAGCAGAACTGCAGGATCCCCAACGCGAACGCGTATCACGCAGCGTAATGCTACGATACGAACGACCCAACATCGCCGCATAGTCATCACACGCTCCGGTCAAACGATCGCGGGCAAGTTCTTTGAGAAACCGGGCGAGTCTCCGCGCCTCCGCCCCGGCAGGAACACCGATCTCGTCACCTTTCAGCAGCACCCGCCGACCTGAGATTTGAACGATTCGCCGTGCTTTTCCCTCTATTGATATGGATTGACCGAACTCAACGGTTTCCTGGTCTGGCCCGTCCTGAAGATGACCGCGAATCCAATCCTCTTTCTGATGCGCGAAATCCAGAGCCTCGGCTTCGGGGACACCTTTCGGGTAGGTCAGCGTAACCCGCCCATCCAATTGGGAAATCCGCAAACTGATCCGTCTTGCCTGCGCAGATTTGCGCAATGTCAGCGGCACCGGAGGGGTTCCAGGCAATGCGTGTCGCCCCATGGGCCGATCTCCTTCGCGCAAAGGCTTTGACAGTGCCTGCCGCTTATGGCAGGTGACCTGAATCATTGATGAGATTCACCTGATATCAAGGGGATTTGATATGCCCAAGGAAGAATGGGGCGTAAAGCGTGTTTGCCCGACCACTGGTAAACGCTTTTACGACCTTAATAAGGACCCGATCGTAAGCCCCTATACCGGCGAGATCGTTGAACTGGAAACCGGCAAAAGCCGGATGATCGCGGCAGATGCCGAAGATGCGGCTTCGGTTAAAGCACGTGAAGCTTCGTCGGACGAAGATATCGTGTTGGATGATGACGACAACGTCGATGTCGAACTGGACGACGATCTGCTGGACGATGATGACGACAGCGACAACGTTTCGCTGGACGATATCAAGGACATGTCGTCAGAAGACGAAAATTGATGGGTTTCGAGGCAGCCCCGGCTGCCTCATCCCAGTCCACTGGATCGGTTCGCACTTTTTCACCGAATCCGATTTTTGGACTTGCACTCTACGGCGACGTCTCATAAACGTCCGTCCACCGCTTTGGCGGTACCTGCATGGGGCCTTAGCTCAGTTGGGAGAGCGCTTGCATGGCATGCAAGAGGTCAGGGGTTCGACTCCCCTAGGCTCCACCATTTTTCTCCTTGATCCGACACCCATAGTTCTTCCTTTTTGGCAGCAAGATTTTCCTTTGGTGGAAAATTCTCCATACATTTTGTTAATTTGCGAATTTCTTCGAACTTTTAGGACAATGCGGCCTATGGGGTTCTGCATGCAGCCGTCACCACGCCATGTCCAATTGGTAGCTGTTTTTTTGCCATAAGCGCATCGTCGCCGTTTTGAATACAAGCATTTGTGCTGACGTTTCGCCAATCCACCTGCTTTCCCGACGACTAGGCCTCCAACTTTTACAAGCCCAAGATTCAAAAAACTCTGTTCGATTCCTATCTTGCACAACATTAGATGGTTAAATGACAATCGCTGATCGAGACCGCGATCTTTGTGATCATTCTTCTGAGACGAAAATATGATCCTCTACAAGACAATCGCCTTGCAGTATGGGCGCTATCTCGAAACCGGCCAGCCCGGAGACGAGTACGATCTCGTGGCTCGTTTGGGTCCAGAAGAGGAAACCCGCGTGCAACGGCGAGGTATCCTCCACGATCTCGCCGCGGCCCGCATATACCTGCTTGACCATCGCGCTGCGAATTACCTGGATAGCCTGCGAATGGATGTCCAGGGTATGCCGTGGGAGGATCGACCGGAAGCCCACATCCAGGACTATGTCCGAGAAGTTGATTTCCCGCAGGACTTGGTTTGGATCGAGTATGACAGCCAACAACTCTGGAAGGACCGCATTGCGCGCGGCCTGACGACCATGAGCGAGTACGAGCTGAGCAACTTTCACCAACGCGGGTTCCTATTCGACAATCGGTCTCCGGACACGCTGACCGTGCGGCTCTTCACTGCCATAACCGATCGTATCTTCTGGGACCCGCCTGTCACACTGGTTCTGAACAAATCACAAGGCGGCCACATGATTGCGATACTCCGGCCTCAGCCGAACACACGAGCCATCGTTCAGCCAGAGCCGCCCTTTCTTCGGTTGTTTCACTGGCACTTTTAGCCCCTCTCGTCGCCAAAGCCGTTCATTTCGCCCATCGCTGACAGACCATCCAGCCTCTCTCAGCAATGCAGCGATCCTGCGATAGCCATATCGGCCGTATTGACGGGTCAGCTCGATCATGTCGGCCACCAATCGGTCTTCGTCTGCGCGACCTTGTGGGACACGCCGTTGCGTGGACCGGTGTTGTCCAAGCACGCGGCAGGCGCGTCTCTCGGAAACGCTCATGTTGGTTGCGAACATGGTCAATACAAGCACGACGACGAGCGGGGCTCAGTAGTTTCCCTTCGCGGCTTCCGTCAGGATCAGCTTGTCCAACGTCAGATCGGATACCGCACGTCGCAGTCGCTCATTCTCTTTCTGAAGCCGTTTCAGTTCTTTCAACTGATCTACGCCCATTCCGCCGTACTTCTTGCGCCAGCGGTAATAGGTTTGTTCAACAACACCGATCTGCCTGATCGCATCAAGACGGGACATGCCTTGCCCCATCAGAACTTCAACCTGCCGTAACTTCGAGACAATCTCTTCGGGCTTCGGTCGCTTGTTTGCCATTCGTGGTCCTCCGTTTCCTAAACATAGCGGTGGACCAGTTCAGTTGGGGAGGCTCACGCCGCGCGATGGCTGGCCCGGCTGAAGGTCGAGGTTGATCTTGTGGTCAGCCCGGCGGCGCAGCGGACGCTGGCGCAGGAATGTGGCCCCGATGGCTTTGCCAAATTATGCGGTCTGGCGACCCGCCATCACGCCGAGACCGATGTGGGGGCCAGTATCGCGTCCGGTTCAGTTCCGGTGGCGGGGATGATCGTCGCGCCCTGTTCGATGCGATCCCTTGCAGCGATTGCGCATGGTCTGGATGACAACCTGCTGACGCGCGCGGCCAGCGTACAGTTGAAAGAGCGCAGGCCCCTGATCCTGCTGACCCGGGAAACGCCGCTGACCCTTGCCCATTTGCGCAACATGACAGCAGCGACGGAAATGGGGGCGGTGATCATGCCACCGGTTCCGGCCTTCTATCTCGGCCCGCGCGACACAGCCGATTTCGTTGATCAGATTGCGGCGCGCGCCGTCGACAGCCTGAGGCTTGGCGATCCGGTGGCGCAAAGATGGCTGGCAACCGCATAGACGGTAACGGTCATTCAATTTGCACGGCCTCTGATCAGGTTATTTCAACAGAAAACTTGCCCGCCACCGGCAGCGCGGCTAGCTTTCTGTCGGAAAGGGGGGAAACAACATGCCGCAGACATCCAAGAAAAAACCGCAGGTAATTGTTCCGAACTATCTGGACCTCAAGTCGGGGGACAGAAAGGTTTGGATTACAGTGGATGACGGTCCTCATGAAAAACACACGAAAACTGTTTTGAAAGCGCTGGCGGACAACAATGTTCGCGCAACTTTTTTCCTGTTGGGGGTCAATTTAAAAGCAAATCCAAAGGTGCTGAAGGAAATTGTTGCAGGTGGGCATCGCATTGGAAACCATGCCTATTCCCACAAGATTCTGACCGACAAAACTGAAAAGCAAATAAAGTCGGAAATAGAACGGTGTGAAAAGCTGATTGGAGATTCAATCGGCAAGGACAAGTTGTTTCGTGCGCCTTATGGAGCGATGAACAAGAAAGTGGAAAAGGTTGTTCGTGACCTTGGCTATCGCCATGTGGGCTGGAACGTAGATACCGAAGATTGGAAGCCCGAAAACCAACCTGACGGTTGGGTCCAACAGGGTGTAGAACAAATTCGAAAACGATCCAGTAACATTGTTCTGGTCCACGACATACATCCTACAACAGCGAGATATTTTGATACCTTTTTGAAACGTGTCGCCCAGATATCGAAAGTGAAGTATCAATCTCCGACGGATCTGTAGCGACAGATCAAATACGACTCGAATCTTGCTGCTACGGAGGTGCAGCCGCTCAAATTTCTACTGCACAATTGCCTCGAATTACGAGCGCAATCTGCGAATTCTGCGGTCGCTCGAAATCTTGTAGCGAAGCCTTTTCGATTAGCGTGTTACGAACGCATGACCTGCAAGAGGCTTGACAGAACTCTATCTGCGATCCACTCTGAAGAGCGTTGTCGGAACTGGATTTTCGAATGTTGAGTAAGGCGTTTGCTGTATTGCTCAGCTTTTATGGAATGCAATTTTCGTATGCCAATAGATCGAGTTGGAATACGTGGAACATAATTTTCAAGATCGATTTCATAATCGAGAGACGCCCGGAATTATCTTCGAAACCTGATTTGCAATTTTCATAGGATTGTGATGCATCAAGCATATCTTGAACTCCCAAATACGCATCAGACTGCAGTAGAGAGCCGGACCAGATGGCCGATGTAATCCTGCATCAAGCCGGTTTACGGATTGCGCTTGGTCAGGGTGCGGGCGCTGGGTCGGAACTGAGTTTTGATCGCCTGATCGTGACTAAAGAAGGCACTGCTGATACAGCGACCTTGGTTTTGGCTGAACCCATCGTTTTTGATCCGCCCGATTTTGAAATACTGTTCGATAATAGCCGTAATTTGCGGTCCTTCGAACGCATTGCCTCAGACCGGCGCACCCGGGATCGGGTGATGGCCCGGCTTGGGCGGCTGCGCAAGGAGTTGGCACGACAGACCGTCAGGACCGACGGAAGTGAGCTCGGTTTTTTTGGCATCACAAACGGCCTTGCGGCAACGCAAACCGGGTTTTCTCTGGATCTCCCGATCCTGTCGCCTGGCGGCGGACCTCTGATCAGGCTGAGAGCGTGGGCGAGTGCCAATACCAAACTTCGTGCGCGGGCCAATGACCTCAACATCAACGTCTCTGACATTGATGTATCGATTGCCTTGGAGGTTGTTGCCGAGGTCAGCACAGATGGTGTTGTTAAGGCCCTGAACGCTGCTATCCGGCCAATAGCCCGAGGGTTGGAACAGATCCTGCCCGATATCTCAGGAATCCCGTTTGATTCACTCAAGTTTGACGGCGTGCAACTGCCCGATTTCAGTTTCCTGCAGTTGCCAGTGCCTGACATTCTGCGCACTTTGACTGACGATTTATCCGTCGCTGTCATTTCCAGCGATTTCACAACAACAGTCACCGTGCAGGGTGGCGACCTCGACATTGTTTGCAGCGCCTCAAGTGCAGAAATGGTGGTGCGCTGGAAAACGTCGGACATTCTTAAGGCAACCATCACAGATTATGCTTTCGGTCTACAGGATGGCCATCTGAGCAGTGAATTCGGCACGATCACGATCGTGCCGAACGATGTTGCCATCGGCGAAGAGTTCGAGTTCGGCGGTGGGGCGTTCCCGATCCTCGGCAGGGTTCGTCTGGGCCGCGTCAAGGATGTTCAGGTCGATCTGAACGATGGGATGGAGATCACCGCCACATGGGAGTTCAGCCGCATCCAGGTGGAAGTAACCGGAGATCCGCAAACGCGGCTTGCGGTATCGCTGGATGTTGTGACGAGATCGAAAAACGGCGAAGTCGATACCTCAATTGCCAATCTTATACTTTTGGATCTGGGCGGTGCCATCACTCTGCCCGAGGTGGATCTGCCCGAGATTCCAGACGATTTCCTGCCCATTCCATTCATCATTCCACCGGATCTGACCGAGCTTGAAGAATTCGTGAAGCGGCTTGCACGCATTTTGGCGGCTCTGTTGGAGTATGCGGCCAAAGGGCTTGGCGCCGTGGCAGGATTCCTGTCGGAGATCATCGAGAGTGCTTTTGATGTTCTCTCCGATATTCTGCGCAAACTTCTGGGATTGCTGCACGGCGCGACCAAAGGTCTGCTGATCGAGGTGCGGCTGGACAAGAAGACCTTTAAACCCATTCAGATTGTGGTCACAGGACCGACTCCCACCGCTCCGGAAGGAAGGGAATTGTTCGCCGATATCGGTGTCCTACAGGTCGAGATCGGAAACTTCACGCAACCCGCATTTGTATTTGACCTCCGGGACAGTTGGGCCGGGCTGATCTTGTTGAACAAGGAAACCGGGGAAAATACCCACGATGTGGCGATAAGCACGGACCTTTGGTTTGCTCCGGAAAATGGACCGACGCAGTCGGTCGGCACCGTTGGAGATGAGGCCCGGGATCCGTTGATACAGGTCACGGCCGACCTCAAGGATACCGGAGCAGGGTTTCCTGAACTTGTTTTGATGGCGTTTCAGGACGGCGAGGCTGCATTCTTCAAAAAACTCCAGAACGGAAGCCAGAACGCCGTCACATACAAAGATGACAATGGCGCGGACATAACGATCCGAACAGTGAGCGGTCTGCAACGACCGCGTGATCTGAGCTGGGAACTCGGACAAGAAGATATCGACATCAAGGTCAATGCCGAGGGTTTAAGGGAGAAGGCGCTGGCGCTTTTGCCAAGCGGTCCCAAGCGCGGTGGAGGCGGTTTAGCCGATAGCCTGTCGCAGCGTATCACAGTCACAGACATCACAGAAGGGGACCATGTTGTCGACGGGGCTGTGCAGGTGGTGCTGGACGTCAAAATCGAGGTCGGCACTGCACCCGATGCCCTGACCTTCGAGACCGTACTTACGCTGGGCCTGAACCTCACCACGTTGAAGACCTCGTTGAAGGGGGACGAAATCGCCATCAAGGCGGAAAACGGGGATCGCCGGGAACTGAATGGGTTTGGCCTCAGGCTGCTTGTGACACCCAATGATGCGCACGAGTTGTTCGTTCTGAGTTTCAGGGAGGGTAACCCGCGGGTCGATCTGGCTGACAACGCAAAGATGGAAGTTATCTATGACCGGTTGTCCAGTTCCGGACGTGGTCTGATCCTGAAGGCCAGTGAATTCGGCATCGGACATGGCGGGCTGGATTTGGTAGCGCAGGCCGAACCGGAAGAGCCGGTGCGGCTGGCGGGGGTTGAACAGGCGTTTCGCTTCACTTCTGGCGGTATCCGTATCGAAAGCGGAGAGCTGATCGGCGGCTCACTCAGCGGCTCGGGTCCCTTGCCGCCAGCCTTGATAGGCGACGCGATCGCGCAGATAACCCTGACCTTTGGTGCCAGAAACGGTCGTTTCAAAGTTGTGGCGGCCAAGGCCGATTTTTCAAAAAGGGGTGAGCCACTTTATTCCACCGGAACGCGCTTTCGGGTCACGCTCGACAAAGTTGAACTCGATTATCGGGACGTGGATTCCGGGGGCGAACATTTCTTCTTTTTACTCTGGGGTGAAGCTGCTTTTGAACCGGCAGCCGGAGAGTTTGCCGCCGGGTTGATGAAGAATCTGCGATCTGTTGCGATTAAGCTCGAGGCCGCGCCGCTGACCGGAGATGCGAGTGAGCTACTCAAGCACATCTCGTTTTTGGTCGAGATCGATCCGCCGTTCCGGGAATCCTTGTTTGACATTTTTGGGTTCGAACTTCGGGGCATCGCTTTTCATCCACGCAGTGATGCGTGGTCTGACACACCACCAGCAATCGGCCTGAACGGCCAGGTGTTTGTCTCGGGTTCGAACGACATTGTACAGGCGGCTATCAATTGCCATGAACTGCTGATCACCTATCCCGACAGCGATAGCCCGCTGCCCAGATTGCGCGCGGATGGATTGACCGTGATGCTGGAAATCGGCGGTCTGGCCAGGGTCGAAGCCACTGCAGTAGCTGTGGACGATAGCATTCCCTCTCTGTATGCGCCGGTGGCTCTACCTGCGGATGTAACGGCTAACGGGTTTCTCGCCTCCGGCCGGGTCGATATTTCCGGTCTGGGCGCCTATGCTGGTGCGATGGGCTTTCTGGAGTTGCACAAGGAGTCCACGAACAAGCGCAAGCACGCCATGTTCCTGTATGCGCAGGCCGAAAAGCTGGCTGAGCGTGTTGATACCCCGATTGGACCGATCTGGATCAGAGAAGTCGGCCTTGGTCTCGGGCTGAACTATACGCTGACCGCGCTGGCCGCCGCAGATCAGGCCAAAAGCCCGAGAGAACTGGTTCGTTCCCTGGATGAAGTCTCGAAATACCAGGGGAATCTGACCACCTTCAAATCGTGGACGCCGCAATTTGACAAGGACGCACTCACGCTGGCGCTGAGGGGCATGTTGTCTTTGACCAGTGCCTCGCAAAGCTCTGCCGCGTATAACGAGGCCAATGAAAAAACCATCGCCAACCCGTTGTTGATGGATATCGTTCTGGCACTGCGCACGGACCTGACCTTTTTTGCCAATGTCCGGGGCTGGATCGCAACCAACTACCAGGATTGGTTTGATGCTTTGGCATCGGATGCCTGGAAAGAACAACCCACAATGCGCGGATATTTGTACTTTTCGGTGCCCCGCAAAGAATTCCTTGCCCGCTTTATAGCCGACGGAAAGGGCCATATCGGAAACCACCCGGAACTGGATGAAAACTTCAAGAAGGCGCTGCAGGCAAGCCGGTTTGCAGCGACACTGTATATTCGTCCAGGGCTATATCACATGGAACTGGGCTGGCCATACGAGCTTGGCTTTGATCTTGGCAAACGCAGTGACAATTTCTGGCTCAGCGTTTCCGGAGGCACGATTTTCCGCATCGAGGATGCGACAGCCCTGCTGGGCGTTGCCTTCCGCGCCAGCGGCGAGATCAATTTCGAGGGCCGGGTCGGTGGTTCCAGCCTCGGTGCAGCGGTGGTCGCGCGGGCCAGCTTTGCCATTGGCGCGAAGTTCATTGCCTTTCTTGCCCCGTTCGAGCCCAAGGACACGATGTTCTATGGTGATGTTTACCTGTCGATCACCGTGGATTTCGGGGTCTCGTTCTGGTTGGAGATCGGATCAGGCCGGTTCAAGGTACGTTTCAGCATCAGCTTCTCGATAATGCTGACCGTGTCGGTCGCTGCCGAGGTTGTGCTGGGTGTGGGCGGGGTCGGCGCCCGGGTTCAGGCCGCCGTCGGCGTTCGGGCCTTTGGGCGGACCCTGGCCGTTGGAATCGGGTTCTCATTCGGCGACAGCAATCTTGAGCGCGCGCGCGCGCGGGTGGCGCGTTTCATGACCCTGGGTCTGGGCGTCGATTTGCCTGACGGAGATGTGCTGCACACTCCCGCGCCGGTGCCGGAACCTGCTCGAAAACAGCGCGCGCAATCCTCTGATGCCCAACTGAATACTGAGACCCCGCCGCCGCTGCCGGTACTTGACGATGATGCCCCGCCGATAACGCAGGGTGTTGTCGGTGATCCGATCACGAAAACCGAGTTCTGGGCCATGTTGGTACAGTTGCAGAGTGATCGCGAGAACCCCGATCGCTCGGTTTACATCATGCAACTGTTGCCGAAGGACTTGTCCCGGTTTGGGGACCAGATGCCAGATGACATCCCGTCGACCTTCTTTGCTGAACCCTTTGGTCTGAAACAGCAGGAAGGTGGCCAGAACGGGCCCTTGGAGACCGATCTGAACGGGCACACTCAAACCGGCGACTATATTTTGCGTTCGACCGACGGCTTCCCGGGTCGTGTGCTGGGCGACGATGGCTGGCAAGAAGCACCTACCACTGTTGTCGACGGAGAAACTGTAATGCGTCTGCACGCGGCGCTAGGGCGCGTGATCGAGGGCCAGTTGAACCTCAACACGCTATTGGCTGATTGCTTCTTATCCGGCCCCCGCCTGAATGACGGATCCCTCACATTCACAGAACCCACGCCGGTCCTGTTCGCTTCCCCTCGTGATCCATCGGGCGCTGTTGCGTCCAAAGCGCTGCGCGAGCAATCCACCCGGCTGGACCTGAGCACCGACGGTGAGGATGCAGACGCAGCGCGCAAGCGGCTCGCCTCGATCAACACGAACGAGCGCCGTAGCGCGCTGATCGGCAAGATTGGAGAGAGCCTGCGCGATCTGGCCGAGCGCGCGCGGGAGCCTGATTTTGATGAATCCGAGTGGCTAGCGTCACCAGGCGGGATTGATGCGCGTCATTTCGGTTTGACTTTCCGCGTCACCGGCACCGAGATCGCAAAGTGGTTCGGAGCGTCGTCGGCTCTGACGATTGCCAAGCGCATAGGTGAGGACAGCTGGTCCGATCCAGTGGACATTGAATTGCTGCGCCACCCTGATCAGAGCTTCGAGAATCGTGAACCGATATTGAGAGACGCAGAAGTGCGCCAGACCTCAAGAGGGCTTGACCTGATCTGGGATCTGGAGCCGGAATTTGGATCGTCGAAAGATTTCCTATCGGATCCGGAGACTTTCCTGGACTACTACTCCATCGAACGCAGCTTCGAAGGTATCGATTTCAACTGGAGTCAGGAATTCCGGACGCGAACGACCACGCCCTTGCAGTTTCACGACGATGGAAACAACCTGCTGATCACACGTGAACGCGCGCAGGTGCATCTTAATGATGATCTGACCGGTGGTGGAGTGCCCGAGGATTTCCGCGCGCTGGTTCTTGGCACGCCGATCCCATCGGGGCGCACCGCTCTTGATGTCTGGAATGACGTGGCGTTGGGTCGCGACGCGGTCACAGTGATCTATAAGATCACGGCAGTTGACGAAATGGGCACCCAGACCACTCAAAGGGTATTGGAACGCAAGATCAATCGCCCCGCTGACGTGCTGAAGGCACCGATCAGCGCCAGTCTGACGATCGTATTCGATTCCGGGATGGCCGAAGCCAGCGGATCGGATGTGCCGGGTCTGGCGTTCGAACTGATATTCGCCGACCGGCAGGAGGCCGAGGCAGAGGCCCGGCGCATCGATAACGCGCAGGAACGGTTCCCGGCCTCAGAGTATCTGCTGCGTGTCCGAACCGCCCGGATATTGGGGGGTGGCCAATATGGTTCCGATGCGGTCGACGATGCACGCAGTGCACCGAGCGCGCAAGCCATTGAGAAAAAGCAGGAAGATGATCAGGATTTCCTGCTGGTCTACGCTGGATCGGGCTCGGCCGGGGAGCCCGCCGCGCTGAGCGTGACTTTGCGCTACGGCGACGAGGATGAGGCCGTCGCGGGTGAGTTTGGCTTTGAGGTTAGGTTGCCCGACGGCGCGGAACCACCCGTTGGCACGACCGAGAAAGAAGCGCTGCTGGCCGCACTGGGTTTGGTCGGTTCGCTTGATGGCAATGGCCGCCGCGTCTTTTTGCAACGCCAGCAGGGAACCGAACGGTCGAAGATCCGGTTGAAATCCAGTTGGGTTATTGCGCAAACCCAGTTGATTATCCAGCCTCCGAACATCCCGGAAACCGCTGGGACCGATGGCGCAAAGCCTTCGGCATATAACAGCATTGTGGAAATTCTCGAACGTCCGGCAAAGCTTGAATTCCCGGCTCTTGACCGCCGCTTTTTGCGGCGTGATGCAGGCCGATTGGAACTAAAGCTGCCCGACCCGGATATGTCCTTGCAGGACCTGCTGACGCCCGAGGCGAAAGGGGAGCGTATTTTGCGCCGCCCCGATCCCGAATTGCGTGCCGCCGTTGAATTGGAGGTCAATGTCCACGGTATTCAGCGACCGTTGAATCTGCAGAGCGATGCCGAGCACCCGGGCACTGAACATGTCATGTGGCCGCGGCACTGGATCGAGTATGCTGGAGGTTTTGACATATTTTCGTTGGACCCTGCGCGGCTGCGGTTGACGGCTGATCGTCCGGGTTTCGATACCTCTGAGGCGTCGCTTCGTCGGGCGGTGCAAGGTTTGGCGCAGCGCAAAGCAACGATTAAAGTCCTGCCCCGGTCTTTGGCAGGTCTTTTCCCGGCGACGGTGCCGGATTTCAAAACTCTGGCGCCACATTACCCGAGTCTTTCCCGCCGCACAGACCCTGCGCGCAGCAGAGATCGCCGTGAGGCACCTTGGTACGGCCCGGCGGAAAGCCTCGTCGCATTCCCGACCGCCCGCCTGCGCCGATGGCTACTTCCCGACCCGTCCGAGGCATCCATTTCACATCTTCTGGACAGGTTTGACGCGCAAGCTTTGGAAATTGAGATTACGCATCAACCCCTGAATACCGGGACCGTGGTGGGCAGGATCGACCTGGGTCAGGTTGGATTCTCCATCGACATGCAACATTGGTCACCGGGTGGCGAACCAGATCCGAATAACCGCCAGCGTGTGTTTCAAAAAACGGCTGAGTTCAGGCACATCACAACCATTTCCGATCCCGACGGAAAGGCATTGCGTACAAGAGACATACGAGCGGCTTTGCGCAGCTTGCGGTTTGGTCTCGTGCATGATGTGACCAGTGAAAACTGGTCCGCGCAGGTCAATGCTGACCGCGCTTATGCCGAGTGGCGTCGCAGCCTGACGGCGGATCGTTTGGACGGCTTGGCCGACGAACTGAACCATCTGAATATTCAGATCAAGGTTTCGACCATCGGAAAGAACCATGTTCTGAGCCCGGAAGATACGCCGCCGCCACGTCGTAGAGAGGATTTCACGGTTGCGTTGCACAGTGATTTGCACCCGGTGCTTGAGGACGCCTTAGCTGAGCTGGCCTATGCGCCTTACGTGCAGGGTTCTGACCATCCCGGCGAGGTCTATCGTGCCTATGAATCGGTGCGGGAGCCGCGCGCTCCGCTGGATATTGCACCCGGATCAGATGCGCCAGACGATGCCAAACCCCTGGAAGCATTCCTAGATGCCTTTTCTCCTACCGTGGATCCGATTGGCTGGGGGGCTCTGCGTGCCCTTGGTCTGGCGGAAGGCCTGCGGGTTTATGACATCGAAAGGGAGCGCTATGTGGCGGGTGGCGCGCTTTTGAACAAGGTCAATGAAGCCTTCGCCGCCGCCCTGTCGGTCTACGGCGCTGCCCCCGAGGATGCGGACGGCAATATCAGTCTGGGCCGGGGGCTGAACGATCCGCGCAATCTGGGTGCGCCTTTTGTAGAGCTTTTGGGGCAGGCCAGTGCATTTATGTCCGTTGGATCCTATGACGGGAGCGATCCGGCGAATGCTGGGGACTGGGAGGATATCGATACCAGTTCCGAAGCCAACATCGTTCAGATCAGCCTGCGACCGCGTCCCGCGCAGCAGGCGGTGTTCGATAACCGGCAAGATAACGAAATGGCGCCCTATCCGGTGCAGTATCTTGTATTGCGCAAAGCCGATGACCCTGTTGAACCACCACAAGATGATGCGCACGAACCGATCACGTTGGATCTGGGGGACGAGATGGCCTTTGTGGCTGATCTTATCCTGCAGGCTGATGTCACCAACCAAAGCCGTAGTCGGCAATGGATGCCCGAAGAATTGGCAAACATCCTGTTCGACCCTGAGATGGCAGGGGAACGCAGCGCCAAACCGGTTTTGACCTCTGATATGCTTAGGCGTATTTCGGCGCTGAAACCGGGTGAGATCGTCGGTTATCTTCGCATTGCCTGCGTAGGCCGGATGCACGAAGGCGTGGTTGGGCCGCCGGCCTTACGCGGGATTTGGCAGCGCGCACTGGACCGGATGCTAGCACCGCTGTCGCATATCGTGGTCCCCGCCCACGATATGATATCTCATCCCCGCTATTTCGCGGTAGACGGCCATCCAGAGCAAAGCGCGCCAATTCCCTTTGACCGTTTCTCGCGGTTGGCGCCGGAATTGTTGGGTATGATCGAATTCGGCGTTACACGGGCCGAGGCCGATGGCCCCCACCACCGGGAATGGGAACGGCCGCTTCTCATGATGCTGTGCCATTTGCCCCCCGGGTTGGCGCCGCGCCTTCCGCGCTGGCACTACAACGATACGCCCGTGCGCAAGGACATCGTCGAGGTCGCCAGCGACCTAGCAGCCCGCATGTCGAAATGGAGCGAGCGTTTCTTGCGTCATGGCACGGGTTTGGGGGTCGGGTTGGAGGGCCCCGTTGACAGCCCGCCAACTGATCGCAACCGTATTGATCTGGCTCTGATCGGGATGACAACCGAAGACGCCATGGCGCGGGTCCCTGACGCGAATGGCCGTGTGCGGGTCTTTTTCGTGGAACCGACCCGAAACGGGCGCGAGGTGCTCTACGCTGTACGACCCTTTGGACGTTATGCGCTGATTGACGCACAGTTGTCTGGCAGGGTTCGCGTGCCAGAACTGGCATCTGCCGCCCTCGAAACCGATTGGAAACGCAAGTTTGTCCATGCCTCGCTGCCCCGCAGCCGCCCGCTCGACAAACCGGCAATCTTGTCGATCGCGCAGATCCCGGGCGACGGGGCGACTCATGCAGGCGAGGTTGAGCTGGTTGTCGGACGCACACCCGATCAGATGATCGCACTTGGCAACACGCCTGCCGAGCGCGCGTTGCAGCCTGCCTGGTCGGCAGTGGAACTGCGGGCCGATTTCCCGGCCAAAGCCGAGGGGCGCAAGCTATTTGGTTCGGACTTCGATTGGAAAACACATGTGTTGTCGCCAAGTGATGATCAGACCGTTTCCGCTACAAGCCTGACCGGCGAGATTATCACGCCTGACGATCTGCTGGAAATGCGCCGCCGGGTGCCGGACGCCTGGCGTGGTTCAGTTAGGTATGGGTTCCGTGGTTTACCGCATTTCCTGCGTGTAACCGCTTTGGCGCATCAATCTGCAGGGGTTGTGGTTTCGGATCCATCCGGTGTCGTTCTGCCCGAAGCCGGCGGTGTTTTGCGGTTTCCGCCTGTTCCAGTCGCTCGTGAGAATGATCCGGGCGATCCGCGGCCCGGTTGGGGTGTTACCGCCGACCCGTTCTGGTGGCTGGAACGGATTGAACACCGTACAGAAGTTGACGGAACCTACTGGCCGCAGACGATTACCGAAACCTTGGTCATGCACTTCGATCTGCCGATGATCCGCAATCTGGATCTGATGCCGGATGTAGATCTTCGCGCCCTCACGGCTGGGGAATTTGCGCGCGTGCCCGGTACTTATCGTTTGCCGGATGCGAAAGTGAGCTATCAGATCGCAGCGCTTTCGAATGACAACACCGTTGTCACGCCGCAAATTGAAATCCTGCCCACTGTCGAAGGTGCACCAGGGCCAACCGCGGGCACGGTGCCGGTGGCTACAAACCCTGTTGGCGAGGGGCTCTACGCGGGCACCTTATCAGGAAGACGCTTTACCAGCGTTTCGCAGATCGAGATGCCTCAGGCCAAGGACGCTCAAGGGCAGACTATTGACATGAGTGACGAAGATGCGCCCGAAAAAACAGCCAATTGGCGTCTGAAGGCACAGGCAGAATTACCTGACCGTAGCGTCACAGCGTGCGAGTTCACAGTCGTTGCGGACCTGAACGCCAAAGCGCAGAGTTTTGGCGAACAGCCTTCATGGTCTGCTGAGTTGAATGTCGCGGGTTGGTCGGAATGGGCGCCCCGGCGCAAAGTGACAATAGTCTACAGCTATCCCGGTACAAACCCCGACGCGACAAAGGCTGCTGCCAAACAGGCCCATGATGCCTTGGCGCGGTATATTGGGGATTTTGGTGCTCTCCGCATGCGTGATCTTCTGCTCGCTCTGTCAGAGATCGATGACAGTCAGCCGGAACTTATCCCTATTGAGATCGGCGAAAACATAACGGTGACGTTTGACCTTCCCATGGGTATCGTCTCTCCCACTGGTGCTGGTGATCTACGCATTTCCGACAGCAACTCGTATCTGCCACGCTACCATTGGCAAAAACCGGATGAACCATATGACTTCGTGAAGTGGATGAAGCATACGCGCGCGATCCTCACGAATATCGACGACCCAGATAGGCGCGATTTCGCCCGCGAGCTTACAAAGAATATGCGTGATTTTGACGTCATGAGATTGAGACAGGAAACGCTTGATCGCGAAATAACCAGCGTGGTGACGTCAATTGAACCAAAGAATCTTCCCTTCCCATTCCTGTTTTTCGAATGGCGCAGGTTCAAACCCGATGACCCTGACGCAGGAAGTTTCGGCAGGCGAATTGCGCAGCTAATCGTAGCAATTGCCAATCTGCTGCCCGAGCAGGGAGATCCGTATCTTCTTCGCCGTTATTGGGAGGCCCGTGTCAGGGGTTTGGTAGAATTTAACCATACCGGTCTGAATGAACTCGTCCTGCCGCTACCAGCCATCCTTTCCGGCCAGAACATCGAAGCGCCCGAGTGGTCCGAGGCGCGCAGTGACGAAGTGCAAATGCATCTGGGTCTGCATCGTTTGCCCTCTGAAACTGAACTGGACACCTTGACCGAGGTGTATCCGCAGGCGCTTGAGACGGTCGAGAAGCTCATCGAAGCTGAATTGTTGGGGGCAGGCGGTGTTCGTGTGACCGCCTTCCGAGGTGCGGCGGCGCCCGCCAGCCTTCGAATCAAACCGAAGATTCAGGGAGGTCAGTCATGATCGGACCGGGCCTGCGCCAGATTTATGTCGAGGGACCGAGGGCTAAAGACGGTCCTATCTACCGGCTGGTTTGTGACGTCGTTTACGATGACGACAATACGTTGCAAAACGCGGTAGACCGGATGCCAGCGCTGCGCGCCATGGGGCTAAATCCACCACCTGCGAATGTCGTTGAGATCGGAAACATAGGTGGGGCCGGTCCCGATCTGGAAAGGCTGGACTTTCTGGCGCCATCGCTGATGCGGGCGCGAGTCGATCCCGCATCCGGTCGACTACCGACTATCGCCGCACCTGTACATCAGGAAGGCTCCGATAGCGAGGTGCACTATGCCGAGGATCGGGTGAAGGATCTTGTTTTGGTCCCCAATCAGACTTGGCCGGTCGAAACGGACGCCAATCAAATCTTGGTGCCTTCCTTCCGTTTGGCAGCGGGATCGGTAGCGGTCCGGCTGCGGACCGAAGATGATCATGACGCGGCATTTGCGCGTTTTTTGAACTACGACAGAGCCAACAATACGGTGTTCGGGGGGTGGCGCCTGTTTGAGGCCACAAGCGTTACCTCCGACGAGGGACTGCTTGCCCATCTGGTACCAGAAGGGGTGGAACTGGATGTTCTGATGCCCAATCCCGTCAAGGCCATGATCGGAACCGGGGCATCGGACTTGCCCGCGCGGTTACGCTTGGAACCCGATGGCGCCGACGGCTATCGCGCCCAGGTGGTTGGGGGGCCGACTGCGGAAGCCGCCGACGCGCTGGCAAAACACCTTTCCGAGCTTTCAGGAGTATTTGGCGGGTTGCGGCGTCAGCAATCCCCGCTGGATATCCGCATTGATCAGGATCTGGAATTACCCCCCTATTTGTGGCTTTTTTCCGTCGTCGGAGGCAGATTGTTCGCATCTGAGAGCCATGAGTGGCGTCTTCGATTGGCCCCGGAAAATCTGATCATGCGACTTCATAGCGGGAACAGCCCGAATTCGGGCCGCCCGGCTGTTGCGCGGCTTAATCTCGATGGTGGTGGACCGGTATTTACCCGGGTTGCGGACACGGTCGGTATGGAATTAGCGCGGGGCTCCGGCACTGCAGGGACCGTTAAGGCGACCTATGGTCGCCGTCAGCCCGGGACAGCTGGGCTGCCACCGGTCGCCGAAAGCGCCGAGGTAGGGACAATCGGCTTGGAGACGCTGCAGGTTGACGTGCCTGACGTCTATCTTCCTATGGCCGAGGCAGTCGCGCGGGAGAGGGAGCAAAACCCTGCCACTGTGCCCACAGCCGTTGGGCAGGCATCTCCGGAACAACACGCGCAGGATCTGTTCCTGATGCTGGACAACGGAACCCTTCAGGTATCGCCGCTATCTGGTCGATTGAAAGAGCCGGTCATCAATCAAGAGCAGGCTGCGTTCGATGGCGGGATCGTCTTTGGCTTTGAAAACGCGACGCTTGAGTTGGATCGTGCAACGGCCCTGACCGTGCGGGCGACTTGGGCGAACCTGTCGGTCGTTGACATCACAATCAGCGTAGGCGGTGTAAGCGGTGGGTTGCGGAACGCCGTATGGATGGCATTGGAGGCGCCGACGCCCGAGCGCTTGTTGCCGACCGGTCACGCCGATCCAGCCATGAGCCGCGAAATTGTTGCCGTTATCGGTGGCTCTCGTCTGGCTAATTTCCATCTGACGATCCAGAGCCGGTCGGATGTGAATATCGACTGGAAACTGCAGGCCTTTGGCGCTGATCAGCGCCCAGCACGCGATCTGGTATATTGGGTCGCTTCCGACAGATTGCCGTTGGTTTCGGCCATGCCGATGCTTGCGCTGGGCGATGAGGGGGCGGGCCCTTCGGATCTTCGCAATCTGGTGCCGCGCGGTGTCGATGCGGACAGTGATTGGTGCCTTCGGTCGAGTCCCGGCGACGGATTACCCCTACTCGAAGATGATACGCCAATCGCGCTCCGTGACTTTGATTGGCCATGGCCTGATCTGATGTCTGATGCAGGCTTGTCCTGGGGTAGATTGGCCATACCGATGGTCAATCCTCTGGCACCGGGCGTAGAATATTCATTCGACCAAATATCGCGCGAGGTTACACATGCCTCACTACGCTATGACTTGCCGATATTGGACGAGTTTTTCGCGGGCCTGTCTGCAGATGACCCGCCAGAGCCAGAGGATGGGCAGAGTGGCCCTGAGCAGCAGAACCGGCAGGCGCGGACCTTTGACCGACGTGTGCAAGGGGTCCTGTCGCCTGTGGTAATGCAAGCGCATTGGCACGAACAGGCGATCAGGCTTGGGTTATCCCGAACCCAGATGGCCCGCGCCACCGCATGGAGCGACATTGATACCGAGGGTACGCAAGGTCCAGGAAATCTGGTGCGCGGCATTGATTCGACGGCGCAAGTCCAGTTTCCGGATGCCTATTCACTGACCGACTATGCCCGGGATTTGTCGCTCGGTGCTTATTCCATCGCCTGGCCCTTGCAGTTGCCGACCCGATATTCCGGTGAGGACGCGCTGATTGGTCTTCGCGGTGAATATGTGATCAACGGCAGCGTGATAGAGCCCCTGACGACATCCAATCAGGACGAAACGCATCTGCGGATCGAAGGGTTTGCCACGGCTCTCTACGAAGAGTCAGAAGATGTTCTACATGATGCCAACAGGACGGGTTTCAAGCGCGGACCCGAGTCAGAGAGCGCTACGGTCTTTGAGCGCATCGCCAAGGTCACAGGCCCTCAGGACGGGGCCGAGGAACAAACCGTAACGCTGCATAGTCTCGTCGAGCCGATAGCATTGGACGGGGATCTTATGTTCTGGGCGCGGGATCTGCCCTTGAAGGGAGGGGTTTTCGAAGGCAAGGACTCCCCTCTTGAGGCGTATCTCGGCCCGACCACAAACCCCTTCAAACCCGGTCAAAGCGCCTTGTCCCTGTACGAATGGCGTTTCGGGCGGGCACCGCAAAGCAATATGCGGCCAGGCTATTGGTTCCAGCGCGGTTTGCTTCGGTATTGGCCGCTCCGATTGTTACATTACCAGCCCAACGTGCGGTTGAAGTTACTGTGCCGGATCGAAATGGCCGGTCCCTTGCCGGACGATGTCAAAGGTCAGGCCAGATTCCAAAGCGATCGACCCTATGAAACCGGGGATCTGGTGGAATGGGACTACGATCTGAGTGCGGAACCCCGTGCGCGGGTCATGGAACTGGTTGCTGGGGCGGAGACCTTGGAATTCACAGGCGTCGAGCCACGGCTGAGTTTTTTGCTGTCTGTAACGATGGCAACGCATCTGGCTGGCGCAACCCATCTGTCCGACGAACCGGAGGCGCGCCGGGCGATCCGCTTGTCGGGGAGGCTTGGAACCGACGGAAAACTGGTTGATGTCCGTCTTGAGTTTTCGATGCTTGGCCGAAACCTCGTGGTCGATCTTGAGGAGGAAACATCAACGCTCGAAGATAAAGATGTTCTGTTCCGGTTGAAAACGCGCGACGCGCATCTTCCGCATTTTGGTTTTTCTTTGGAGAACCTGCGGTTGAATGCCACGACAAGCCGACTTGATGCTTGGTTGGTTGGCGGAATCCCAATCGATGGCCCGCAGGAAAATAGGCCCATGGCGTTGTTGTGCAAACATGAAGCGGGTGCCTACAAAAGCTATTGGTTAGGGTTGGGCGGGCTAACCTTTGCTCAATTGGATGCTGATCATGATCGTGGCACGTTGCAGCTCGCGACTAGGGAGGGGCCATTGCTGACCGGTGCGCCCATATCCGGTTTGCCAGTTGACCGGGGGCTGCTTGAAATGGCCGCGGTGTTGGTTTTGACCGCGCCGGACCCAGAGCATGATGATCCAACGCATTGGCGGGTCGATACAGGCCATGTGACCGCGAAGCTGACCGCTGATCTGAAGACGGGGGACAGTGGTTCGCAAGTAACCCTCTATTCATCCACAGATGTGGGTCATGGCGACGATGGCAAAGCCGGGGTCAAAGTCACTTCGAATATCCGGCTTGACTGGGTTGCGGATGCTCCTCGGACCAGTGGCGTTCAATGGGATCCCGAAGCTATCAAGGTGATCGAAGAGGATCCGGCACAATTGGGCAATCCGTCCTCTACAATGCTTGAGATCGAAGGCTCTCCCGCCACGAAACGTTATGAACATCGCGTCAGAACGTCGTTGCAGGGCCACGCCCTGGAGACGGATCTTTTGCAACTGGCCAGCGCGCGTGTGGCGGGTAGTGCCGAAGTGGTGCAGCTTGCGGATCAGATACCGGTCACACTGTTTGTCGAGCATGAACTAATCAAAGATGCAGGCGGCAAGCGGATATTGTCTTGGGCTGCTCTGGAACCGGCCGTGTTGACGCAGGCGCGATTGTGGGCAATCGGTTATGATCCGGATTCAGATGGTGACGATGCCCGGGTCTTTGGACCCAGATACAAGTTTACTGCCAACAAATACCGGGGAGAGCCACAAAGCGGCATATCACATCCCGGCATCGGTACACGCCGTGAAATGTTGGGTGGTTTTGATGACCGGTCGATTTGGGACGGTGCCGTTGTGACAGCGGATCGGGATCCGATTGTGTTGATCGGAGGTGGTCCGGGGCTGGTCCAGTTTGATGCCAGCACTATGGTTTTCGGTCTTCCCTGGGTCATCCCGTTCCAGACGCAAAGCTTGCCGCCCATATTTTCGAATCTGATGGCGTTCGACGGCATCCGGCGCAAATGGCGGGCAGCACGATTTGACGCGACAGTGACCTCACCCGGACCATCCTTACCGGATGCCCCCCTCCCGGTCCCGCATGACGCGCGCGGCGCGAGCGATATCAGAAAATTCCTTATCAAGGGGTTGCCGGTTGAAAACGGGTTCGCGTATCGGGCCATGGCGCGGCTGGTCGAGCAAACCTTTGTGGAACCTGCCGAAGCCGGAGCCGACGTACCAGACCGTACAGTGCCGATTTTCCTGTATGCACTGGTCGCATTGCGCGCTTTGTTACAAAAGATCGGTGGTGGCGAACAAGCCGTGCTGTCGGTTGCGACGCTCCATCCGATACGTCGGTTTGACGATGGGGGTCTCGAGGATGCGTTTGCGCAGCTTACTATCGCAAAGGCAGACCCTGCACCGCACGTGCCTGCCGCATCCAAGAGTATCATTCCAACTGGTCACATTGAGTTGGTGGCGTTGCGGCGCGGCGGCCTTGTAGAACGGCGGCAACTGCAGCAGGCCCCGGCAATCGATCCGCAAAACGCAGAATTGCACATCAGCGATATCGGGGCCGTCGCGGATGGTTATGGGCCGGTATTACTGAGAAAGATGGCAGAGAACCTGTTGGAACGCCCCGATGCGGCGCTGTTGGTTCAAAGCGATTCCGAAGGCCGCGCAGAAGCACTGTGGGGTATCCCGTTTTTACCCGAACCGCGCCCATTTGGTGCAGATGCAGGCGCGCTGACGGATCCCGGTCACGAGGTCTATCCATCACCGGCCATGGGTTGGCCGGAATTTCCGTGGATTGGGGGCGGAGGCAAGCCTGGGCGGAGTGCGGCCCTTCTGGGCTTGCGGACCGGCGGCGATGATCCGGTTCTGTCGCCGGCAGCGGGATTGTCAGCGCGTTCGGCAGGGTTTGCGTTGGCTGCACCTGCCGCAGCGCCAGAAAACTCGGTGGATGCGCGGTATGTCGCTACGCAGGCAAGGGCGTTGTTTGAACATGGTTCGTCATCCGATCAAATAACCTTTCCTAGCCCTCCGTCCCGCAACATGCAAATTATGTCACCGCGCGCGCGAACCCCGCTTTGGGAACCACGAGAAAAAGCAATGCGCGAGGCGGGATCCCAAGGAGATGGCGGTTCGGACGCCCTGGCTGAAACTGTGAATATCCTGCCCCTGGGGTACAGCCGCAGCCTGATTGGAGAACGCCCCGGAGCCTTTGAAACCATGGTCGATTGCGTGCTTCAGGACGGTAGCGGTCGGCGGTCTGATGAGGATGGCGATTCGCTGTCCAAGACAGCATTGCACGAAAGCTCGGTGGCGTTTGGACGAGCGGCCTCGGTGGCACCGTTGGTCATGCGTCAATTACGCATCCCGCGAAGCCCGGCCCTGCCGGTTGGGCAACTCGACGGCAGCGTGGATGAGGCGTTCGATCCCGCTGTTCGTCGGCGGACCTATGTTTCCTTCGGCGATCTTTCCGGCGCGGCGGAGTCGGACCCGAGACCCGATCCGATCGCTAACCATCTGGCCCGTCCGTTCCCGGCCAGTTTCTGGCGCGGGAAACTTGAGGATACCCCGTTTCGCATCGTTGTCGAATTGCTATCGGAAACACTGCAAGCCCCCCAGATCGAGGCCGCGATGGCCAGCGGGCGGGGATATGACGTGCAACTCAATGCACGGGTGCTGAGTGACGGGCGAGTGCCTATGTCAGAGCGTCAGGCAATCGAGGCCCTGCAAAGTAGTGGCGTTTTGCCGTCCACGGGAGCTGAAATCGGATCGAAGAAAGTATCTACGTTTGACGCCTGGATAGCCATCGGCGTCCGCCGTTTCGACGCGGTCGCCATTGCACTGGGCCATGATCGACTTGCCCCATTCGTCCAGACAGATGCAGGCAATGGCGCTGCGACTGAGCCAGCGCCCATAAGCGAAATTGACGGGGCGGATCGTGTCATTCAGTTGCGGGTTGAATTCCCGCCCGATCGTGCGGCCGATTTTCTGGAAGAACTGGTCGCCCCGGACGCAAATGAACGTGCGTCGCTGCATCTTGCGATGCGCGATATCGGGGGTTCGCCCGACACACTGGACACGAGCGCCGTGTCGCGCTTCGAGATACGCCGGATGGAGGTGCTGGAACCGGCCGGCGTCGAGGGCATTGAGACTTTCAAGCTGACAGGCGGCTTACCAAGATCGATCTCGCTGCAACTGAGCCGGGCGCCTGCTCAGCGATTGTCGCGGGCCGTGACATCCACGACCTATCTCTTCGCTGATCCAGCCTTTGATCGAATACTGACCACGCCCGCCGGGCACTCCAATATCGTCAAGCAGGTCACGACAAACGAAGAGTTCGACTGGCTTCTGGCGCTGGACCGTATGCAATATGATGCGGATGGTACGCTGTTCCTTACATTTGGCAGGTTGGATGCAGCCGAAGGTGGGATGCTGTCGCCCAATACTATGGCTGCCGAGAACGCTAATCTTAGTTTCCGTGCCACGTTCCCCGGTGCGACGAAGGCGGTTGATCTCAGGCTTAGCCCGGGTGAGATGCCTGCCAGCTATCTGATAAATGAAGCTCAGACTTATGCCATCCCGATATCGATGCTTACGTCAGCAATGGACACGGAATCCCAGGTTGAGATCCCTGCAGGATCCAGACCCCCGCCCGGCAGTAAAATAGAAATACAGGTGTCGGATTTTCTTACGGTTGGTGGCGTGCAATCCGGCACCCTGATTTATGTTTTCGAACTGGCCAAAAAGATTAAGAATCCTGCGCCCGCGGCTGTCTATTCCACCTTGCGTCTGGATGGGACCTTTGAGGGTGACAAAGTTCCGACGAACCCACAAATATTGCTGCACCGGACTGCACCGATGCCTTCACGCACCGATTTCCCGGATTTGCTGGATGATCTCGCACGCGGCAGCGTGCGCCGCAGCGCAATTTTTGAATGGACGCATCGCAGTGCGCGGCACGTCGCGTCCGAAACACAGTCCTTTCTGATAAAAACCGACCGTTCCGGCGGGGCGCAACTGCCAGTTCATGCATCAGATTTTCAGACGATCAAACGAAAACGCGCAGGCCGAGCGCCATGAGATTTCGCACTGACGAAAGGGGGGAATGAAATGAACAACCCAGGTATTGGCAAAATATTCTTGATCGCGGCGGCCTTTTCAGGCGCGTCGCTTCTGGCGGGGCTCGCGATATTTTTTATCCGGGCCAATGATGTTGTGCTGACATTCCACACGGATATCGAGGGTTTCTGGAACCGCATCTACTATTTGTTTGCCCTGTCGGTTCTTGTTGAGCGTTCAGTGGAAGTATACCTTAAAATCGGCAATCTGGACGGTGGAAAAACCAACCCGCAAACGGGCGGAGTGACACCGCCCGCTACCTCGATGGCGATCACGGCGGCGCTGGCCATATCGGTCATTTTGGCGATTGTCGGTGTCCGCATATTGGATTCGCTGGTCGATATGACCATCGCCCCCGGTGTGGACGGGGACAAGGTTCTTGCACAAACACTATTCTTCGGGATTGATGTGCTTATTTCCGCAGGTTTGATGGCTGGTGGTTCTGCTGTCTTCCACCCGTTGATCAAAAGTCTGACGTTAGTGTTCGAGGGAATGCAAGCCGGAGCCCAAGGGCGTCTTGATGCCCAGAACGGAGGCGGGCAGGTCATAGCCGCGAAATCTTCGTCAGATGTGGTTGATCTCAGCACGGATGAGTTCGCAGATGCCTATTCTGCCCAGAGCACCGTTGGGTTGAACATTGCAGAACTAAATCTGATTGAACCGGCATTGGCCGGTGCCAAGGCACTGAAGTCGGCGCATCCGGATGACGTTGTCTTCATTTCCGGTCGCCGGACCGTGGCCTCTCAGGCCGAAGCGATGGCCGGGAACGTCCTGTTGAACCGGTACTGGATCGAAGAAACCTATGCCCTGAGCCCCCAACGCACGGCGTTGCAAACCTGGGTCAATGACAATCCCGAGGCCGTCAGCAAGGCGGCCATTGCGACGGGGCTTGCCGGGGTGATGGCCCCGTGGAGCGATGCCGACAAGCTGAAAATTTCGCGCCATCTCGCAGGATTGGCCTTTGATCTCAAGCCAGTGGCCGGCACCAAGGGCAATGCCATTAAGAAAACGATCGCGACACTGCCGAATTTGAGGAGATTTCTGGAAAAAGAGGGTGGGCTGGTCCGTTGGCACGCCGAGTTCAAGACCGTTTGAGAGCAACCAGATTGTAGGAACGTTATGACCCGACCAACGATTATTTTTGTTCACGGCATGAACGCCAATGCTGAAAGCTGGAATGGATTAGAGGCCCATCCATCCATAGCCACGGAGTGGCCTGACCGCCGGACGGTTACACTGGCGGGACATGACGAGCCCGCCTTTACGCCAGGCAGGGAACCCGAACCGGACCCGTATGGTATGTGGTGCCCGTTATTTGGGCTGGCTCTGGCGCAGCCATCGACCGCAAATGTCACAATGGACGACTATGTCGCCTCGGTTATCGATGCGTTTCCCGAGCCGCCACCTGCGGGCTCTCCGTCTCGGGATGTGATCCTTGTCGGTCATTCGATGGGCGGTGTTGTGATATCTCAGGTCGCGGTCCACCCAGCTTATAGCGCCCGTATCCGACAATTGGTCTATGTAGCTGCGATGTTGCCTGCGAAAGGGGACAGTATCGAAAGTTTGCATAGTCAAATCGTCATTGATTCAGGTGCAAGCTTTGATCCCTTTGGTGTTTGCACCGATTTCAAACCGCATTTGCCTGATTGCGCCTCGGCTCTGGTCAAACAGCCGAAAGGCCCGCTTGATGCTGTCTTTGAACCGACACCCGCGTTCGAACAGATCGAGGCGGTCTATATCGGGTGTTCTGACGACAAGATCATTCCGCCGCCAGCTCAAACAAAAATGTTGAGTCGGGCGCAAACGCCGCCGATGGTGGTGGAATTTGACGCCTCGCATCTGCCGCAATACCTGAAACACGATGAATTTGCCGCGTATTTGGCCGCTCTGATGAAAAAAGATGTGATCTGAGTTGCGCGCGATTATGTAATGCGCACCGCAAAACCGGAGAGCCCGGTGCCACCTCGTTAATCCCGTGGGCCAACGATTTGCGTCGCCAAGGTCGAGGAATTGATGACCATCTGCGATCAACTAGAAGCAAGCCTCAGCGCCGTTGAGACGACCCGAGCCCAATTGCTTGAGGCGAAGCGCTGTTGAAGAACGTGCGGTAGACGGAAGCAGGTGCGGCGTGCATGCGGACATTCGTGCATCACGCAGCATCGGTAATTCCGGGCTCTCCTGGCACCTTCGCCGCGATCTGCGCTAAGGGCGGGTCAGATATGGATCGACTTTCGCTACACACCACGTGAACAAGCAAGACGCAAACAAATTCGCCATCGGCAAAATCGCAAACAATGGCGGTTGTCCAGCCCACAGCAGGTATAGTTTTTTTGACGCCGAGCAGTTTGCGAACATACGATAGGGCGATTGTGAATACCACAACCGATGGCGAGACATTTGACCAATCATTCACCCAATTTTCGTGGCAACCACGTAGCCTTGGCAACAAAACAATGGGAAACAAATATTTAGCTATTTCCTCTCAACACACTCGTAAATTTTTCTGTTACGCCCCCGGTCAATTTGAATTTGAGCGACCGTGTTTGGCTGACACAATATTATTTCCAATCAACTTAGTAAGCTGACCCATTGGATGAACTGTTTTAAGTTTGATCAATTTCCATTTTTTCGTCTGATTGCCAGCGCTTCCCGGCTCGGGAAAGTGGATTGTCTTGAACTAGGACTGTATCTTCATCACTCTATGAAACCGTCTATTCATTTGCCAATCGGCTTTCCAACAACTGTCCACTTTCTTTCAAAAGCGGATAGGCGATCATCGCGAATGCCGTGTTTAACATTTTCAGGGCGCGCAACAGATCAAGGTGAATCGCACTGGTTTCGATGGTTTCGGACGCCCCAGAACGCAGCCGGGTAAGATGCGCGCGCTCCAGCTTTCTCTCGATCTCGCGGATCATTTCCTTTTGCTGCACCAGCTCCCGTGCTGCCCCGGCATCCTCGGTCATCAGTACCGCGATTCCGTGCTGAACGTTGCGCAACACACGGTCATAGAAATCGGTCAGTTCCTGCCAACCCTCTTCCGAAAAGTTCACGTTTTCCGCACTCTTGCGCTTGGCCAATTCGACCATTTTTCGTGCAATCGTATCCGCCCCGGCCTCAAGGCTCACTGCCACGCCGGACAGATCAAATGCCCGCGTACCGGTGTCCTCTTTCGGATTGTCGCTTTTGACTCCAGACAAATACACCCGCAGGTCAAGCGACATTCGGTCAATTTCGACTTTTTCCCTCTTCAGTTGTTGAGCAATGGCATCATCGTAATTGTCAAAGAGTGACATTGAGTCCCGCACCATGATCTCGATCCTATTGCCCATTTCGACCAACTCACGATGCGCACAGGCAAAGGCGCGCGCCGGCTGGTTCTGAACCGAAGGATCCAGGGCCGTACGTCCGTTGGCCTTGGTGCTGTATTTATTGTCATCAGCGAAAACACTCTCCGCCAAACGCATTATCGGGCCAAGAAACGGAATACAGACAACAAGAAGCGCAAGGTTGAACAGGAGATGCAGGTTCAAAACCTGCTGAACGGGGCTGGCCCCGGGAATAAGGTCGACACCGTCAAGCCGGTAGAGCAAAAACAGCACCAGCCCCGCCCCACCGCCACGCAGGAACAAATTGCTAGACACGACCCGCCGCACCGAGACATCGGCCTGCAAGGTCAGAACAAACGCAATAAAGGCACCGCCCAGATTGGCCCCAAGGACCATGGCAAACGCCGCCGACAGGGGCATAACGCCCTGAGCCGCAAGGGTTGCAAACAACAATATCGCCGCAACGCTGGAATGCACCAGCCAGGCAAAAACCGCCGCCAGCAAAAAGGCCGTCAGTGGATCAGCAGACAGGTAAATCAAGCCCCCCGAAGCGGCCTCGCTGTTTGCCAGCGGCGCGCTGGCATCGCGAATAAGGTCAAGCGACAAAAAAATCAGGGCCAATCCAATCAGGATCCGACCAACCTGGCGCACGCCGCGCCGGGAACTGCGCAGGAAAATCAGCACCCCAATCAAAAGTAGCAAGGGCGTCAGCAAAGCAATCCGGGAATTCATGATCTGCGCTACGATGGCAGAGCCAAGGTCCGCCCCCAGAATAATGGCCAACCCGGCGGTGCTGCCAACCGAACCCGCGGCCATGAATCCGGCAAGCAGCATTGCGACGGCGGTGGAACTTTGCAGGAGGATCGCGGTCAGCGTTCCGGTTCCCGTCGCGGCCAACCGGTTTCCCGTCGACCGACGCAACCAAAGCCGCAACTGGCTTCCAAAGGCTCTCTCAAAACCGGTGCGCACAATGCGAACAGCCCAGATCAGAAGTGCCGCAGCAGCAGCCAAATTCAAAACAATAATTATGGGTGAGTTATCCATCATCACCGGGTCTTTGGTTTCCGGGCCAATCCGGCCACTTCAGAATGAATACGGTCCCTCGGCAGCGTCTAGCGAAACAACGCTCCATACACCGCTCTTTCCGGTTTCGAGAACTGCACAGCCCGTAGGACCAGAAAAAAAACCAGCAGGAGCCACCGCGCGCCGGTCCAGTGCAAAACCGCTGCAAAGGCCGGGCGCCGTCATGGCAACGTGACCGCCAACGCGACCAATGTGAACGCCGTGGACATGCCCAGCTAACACTGTGATGTCCCCAGAGTGCACTGCAAGAATTTCTTCCAGATCGGAATGGTTCTCCAATCCGATAACATCCATGAAATCAATCCCGGTGTTAAATGGCGGATGATGTAACATAACGACAACCGGCCCGTCGGACCCAGAAAGCTCCCGCTCCAAAAGATCAAGACTATCCACGCGCAGCCTGCCACCACCCTGTCCTTCAACCAGCGTATCAAGCCCGATAACACGGGTATCGCCCACCGTGTCCGCCCAATCGATAAGCCCGTCCACCGGCATGATGCCCAAACTTGAAAAGGCCTTTTGCATTGGCTTGCGCGCATCATGGTTTCCAGGAACAACATAAATCGGCAGGGCAAACCGCTCCAATTGCGCGCGCGCGAAATCGTAACTGTCCGGGCTGCCATCTTCGCTGACGTCACCAGTGACTAGAACCGCGTCGAGCGGGCCAAGAGCTTCGCCTTTTTCGATCAATCGGTCGATGACCCCAATCAGGATCGCGCGGGTATCAAGCACGCCTGAACACAAATCGCCGCGCGATACCGCGTGCAAGTCACTTAGATGAAGAAATGTCGCCACGGCTATTTGATCCCAGCGCGCAGGAAGGCCTGAACGAATTGACGCTGGAACACGAGGAACGCGATCAACAAGGGTGCAACGGACATCATCGTTGCCGCCGAAATGACGCTTATATCCACACCATTTTCCGGTGCGCCAAAGATCGACAGGCCAACCGTCAGCGGGCGTGTGTCGGGCGAATTGGTCACGATGAGCGGCCAGAGGAAGTTGTTCCAGTGGGTCGATACCGACACCAACGCATAGGCAAGATATGTCGGGCGCGCCAAGGGCACATAGACTCGCCAAAGAATTCCGAACCAGCCGCAGCCTTCGACGCGCGCGGCCTCATGCAGTTCTATAGGAACGCCCTTAAACGCCTGCCGCATTAGGAAAATGCCAAAGGCAGAGGCCATATAGGGCATTCCGACGCCAAGAATCGTGTCAAACAATCCGAGGCGTGAAACCATCGCATAGTTTTCCACGATCAACACTTCGGGCAGGATGAAAAGTTGCATCAGTACGAGGATGAACACGAAATCCCGACCCGGAAACTGGACCTGGGCAAAGGCAAATCCTGCCAGCGTCGTGACAAAGAACTGACCAATAAGGATCACCGTCACTAAAAGGAAGGTGTTGAGGAAATAGCGTAGCCACGGCGCGCCCTCCCAAGCGGTGCGGAAATTGTCGAGCGTCCATGGCGATGTGATGTTAAAGTTTACCGCGTCAGAGGTGCTGTGGAACGCCGCCCAAAAGGCAAAGACCAGCGGGGAAATCCAGATCACGGCCAACAAGAGTGCGCCAAAGGATTCGATATGCCTGGAAAATCCGCTCATTGGTAATGGGTCCGCTTGTCGAGAATGGTGAACTTGACGCCGGCAACCACCCCAAGCACAACAAGAACCAGGATGGTCATTGCCGCTGCGTGGGGCGCATCAAAGAAGGCAAAGGCCATTTCCCAGATGTAATAAAGGATAAGCTTGGAGGCGTCGTTTGGCCCGCCCTTGGTCAGGATGAACAAATGATCGATCAATTTCACAGAGTTGATCAACGCATTGACCATGATAAACAGCGTCGTCGGCATCAACAACGGCAGCACGATCCGGCGCGTATAGGTCCAGCGGCTGGCGCCTTCAATGTCGGCAGCTTCCTTGAGGTCCTCAGGGATCGTCTGCAAGGCCGCCAGATAGAAGATCATGAAAAACCCAGCCTCTTTCCAGATCGTCACGATGATTACAGCCCACAGCGCAGTTTCAGGCTGTCCCAGCCAGTTGATTGAGGGAAGGCCAAACAGACCGCCGATCTGGTCGAGCACACCCAACCCGGGAGTATAAAAAAACAGCCAAAGGTTTGCCGCTGCGATCATTGGCAGGACCGTGGGCGTGAAATAGGCGGTGCGTACAAACCCGCGAGCCGGGATCTTGGAGTTCGCCCAAAGCGCCATCGAAAGCGCAATTGCAATAGAAATAGGGATAGTCGCGCCCGCATAGATCAAGTTGTTCACGACAACTTTCCAAAAGGTTGGGTCGGCGAACAGGTCGGCATAGTTCTCGCCGCCGACAAATTCGCTGGGGCGTCTTCTGGTTTCTCGGCTGAACAAGCTCGACCACAAGGTCGCAAGCGAAGGATAAAACGCAAAGGTCGTCAGTAGAATTGCCGCTGGTGACAACAGGATCCAACCGTAGATGGCCTGTCGACGACGCTCGATATTCACATGCTCTGCCATATAGCGACCCTCAAGGTTGGGTGCGTCGGGCATCTCTGCCCGACGCCAGGGAGTTGAGGTTACTGGTAATCACGCAGCAGGCGCACAGCCGCTGTCTGGGCTTCCCCTAGCGCGTCTTCAGCCGATTTTGTCCCGGTCAAAGCCGCCTGAATTGCGTTGTTCAGACCCTCACGCACGCGTGCGGTTTCAAAGGTCGAGAACTCAGCAACCGCGTTTTCCAGCTGGTTCCGGGCAACGAGAGCGGGTGGGAACTCTTCTGTGTAGGATTTCAGCGCATCGGTTTCATACGCTGCCGGAGACACGCCCATATAGCCGGTCGCGATGGACCACGCTGCCGCTTGCTCGGGCGAGGTCATGAATTCGATCAGCTTCATGGCCGCAGCGCGCTCTTCGTCCGATGTCTCCTTGAAAACATAGAAGTTGCCGCCGCCGGTAGGCGAACCCAGCCGCACATTGGCCGGAAGCTCGGCGACGCCAAAGTCAAAACTGGCGTTGTTCTTCACAGCCGTAAGGTTGCCGGTCGAATGCCACATCATCGAGGTCTGACCTTCGAGGAACGCCTGCCTCAGGGTACCCCATTCAACGGTGCCAGTGGGCATGATGCCATGCTCCTGCGACAGCGACTGCCAGAATTCCAACGTATCGACAACAGTTTCGTCATCGAAATAGGTGGTCAGGCCGTCATCGGACATCACCTCCTTGCCGTTCTGGATCGCCAACGCCTGGAACATCCAATAGGGATAGCCTGTCGATGGGATCATCAGGCCATAGGTGTCGTCGTTGGTCAGTGCCTTGCCCATGCTAATCAGCTCGTCCCAGGTCTTGGGCGGTGCCTCAGGGTCAAGACCTGCCGCACGAAACTGGTCCTTGTTGTAATAGGCAACGATAGTTGAACGCTGGAACGGAATGCCCCAAGTTTTACCCTCGATCCGGCCATTGGCCATCAATGCAGGATAAAAGCTCTCTAGCCAGTCCGGGTTAACCCCGTCGATATCTTCGTAGGCCACGATCAGATCCTGCTCGATCAGATCATAGGCATCGATTGAGAACATCACCGCCAGCTGAGCCGGTTCACCCGATGCAAGTGCGGACAAGGCACGAACGCGCGTGTCGTCATAGTTGCCTGAATAGATCGCGTTGACCTTGATGTCAGGGTTGGCGGCTTCAAAATCGGCAACGATGCCATCCACTACATCGGTCAGCGCGCCGCCAACCGCGATAGGATAATACATTGTTAGTTCCGTCTCAGCCGCCGCCGCCGATGTCAGCGCGGTGGCCGCGACGGCAGCCAAACTTATCTTCTTAATAACGTTCATTTTTTCCTCCCAGTGATGACAGTTATCCTTGTCTTTCCAAAGTTCAGTTGCTCGACCTACCCGGCCAGTCGCTTGCCCATGTCGTCAAAGAAATGCAGGTCTTCATCGGCAAAGCTGATCTCCAGATCTTCTCCTGCCGGAATATGTTTCAGTCCGGGCATGGATACGGTAAGACCATTGGCAGCAGGATGTGACAGGCCAATGAATGTTTCGGAACCCAGGAATTCGCATTCCGATACTTTACAAGTCAGCCTGCCCTTGCCCGATTCCACCACCTTCACCGCTTCGGCGCGAAGGCCAATTGTCGTTGCGCGCTCAAATCCCGGCACGCCTTCTGACTTGATCAGCGCCATTGGCGGGGCACCGACAAACTCGGCGACAAAAGTGTTAGCAGGCTTGTAGTAAAGCTCTTCCGGGGACCCTGTCTGCTGGATATGGCCGTCTTTCATCAGCACGACCATGTCGGCCATGCTCAACGCTTCGGTTTGGTCATGCGTGACGTAAACTACGGTGATGCCCAAATCGATCTGAAGTTTTTTGATGTCCTTGCGCACAGAGGCGCGCAGCTTGGCATCAAGGTTCGAAAGCGGCTCATCCATCAGGCACAGCGGCTGGTTTGCCACGATCGCACGTGCAAGCGCCACGCGCTGGCGCTGACCACCCGACAATTCCCCCGGCTTACGCTGCTCATAGCCCAGCAAGCCAGTGATCTCGAGCGCCCGGGTCAGTTTCTCGCGCCGTTCCGCCGCTACGACTTTTCGCACCTTGAGGCCAAAAACAACGTTTTCCGCGACACTCAGATGCGGGAACAATGCATAAGACTGGAACACCATCGACAGATTGCGTTCTGCAGGGGCAGAAGTAGTGATGTCACGCCCGTCAATGACGATCCGCCCCTCATCCGGCAATTCTAGTCCCGACAGCAATCTCAGCGTCGTTGACTTGCCGCAGCCCGACGGGCCAAGCAGCGCTACGAACGAACCACGCGGGATCGAAAGATTAATATTCTCGACGCCAAGCTGCCCATTCCAGCGCTTAGCAATATTGTCGACGTGAACAAACGGTTCTGCCATATTCAGCGCTCTCCTTGTGAGTAAGTAATGGCTTCGCCCAAACTGTCTGCGAGATCGGAAAATTTAGGGCCCGGAGGACGGTCGCACACGACAACGTCGACATCCGAGATGTTGCCGCCCAATGCTGGCGCAATGCGACCAAATTTACTGCTGTCTATTACGAGGATCGATTTGGCTGCGTGCTGCTGCATTTTCATTCTCACCCGAACCTCAGCTGGATGAAATTCTAACAACCCACCATCATGCGCCACACCGGCAACGCCAAATATTGCGAACTCGGCACGAAACCTGTCAAAGAAATCGGTTGCTTCTTCGCCGATAAAATCACGATCGGGCAGGCGCAGCTCGCCTCCTGGCAAAAGGATACGGTTTGAGATTTCATTACTCAGCGCCATCGCGGCACTCAGGTTGTTCGTGATGACCGTTAACTCCTGGTGGCCGGACAGTGCCTTAGCCACTTCGAGCGGAGTCGACCCAATTGAAAGGAACACGTTCGCCCCATTGGGGATCATGCTCGCAACAAGTTCGGAAACCGACCGTTTGCCACGTAAGTTCGTTCCGGCTCTCAGATCAAACGGGGTATTCAAACGGCTTTCAGCCAGCTCGATCCGCCCGTGCGCGCGTCGCAGGTTTTCACCGTCGCACAAAATGTCCAGATCACGGCGGATGGTTTGCGTTGAGACCCCTAGCATTTCCGCTAAGGCCCCCACACTGACACCGCCACGCTCTTGCACGACCTGCTGGATTAAATCCCTCCGTCTGATCTTCTTTGACGCCATCTATCCCCCTTCAAGTTGCCAGAACCATATCACCAAAAAACAACAAAACAACATTTTTCAATCAAAGCCACATAGAACGTTGAAGGGTGACTTGATCGCAAGTGTCGAAAAATTATATTTTTCAAAGCTTTGCGCGCAAAGCTTCAAAACTCGCTAGTGGCGACTTGCTAAAAATGTTGTTTTTTCTTCCATTTTGTTTTGTTGATGTTACATTCCGAATTGCGTCAAACCTGTCGGGGGCGCCCATCAAAAAAGGACATTTGGACACATGCTTGACGCCAACTCGATATTTTCGCGTTATCAGTCCATACGTCCCAGACTCCCAAAAGCAACATTCAACGCGGCCACTCTGGATATTGAGTCACTTCTGGATATTGGCAACGAAGTAGACGCCTTTGTTTTTGATGCTTTTGGCGTTCTAAATGTTGGCGAAACTCCGATTCCCGGCGCGGCAGCTCGTTTGAAAGAGCTCAGGGAGGGCGGACACCAGATTCGCATTCTTTCCAATGCTGCCAGCTATAATCACCAGGGCGCGACTGCCAAGTTTCAAAAACTCGGAATGCAAGTTGACGCAGATGAGATCGTAACCAGCCGCGACGCAGCCTTGGCAAACCTGAACGACGGTCTGTGGGGCTGCATCGCCTCTCCGTCTGACGACCTGACGGACATCTTATCCGAGACGATCAGGCTTGAGGCAGACCAGACAGACTTTGACCGCGCTGACGGTTTCTTGTTTCTCTCGACCGAAATCTGGCAACAATCTCAACAATCCATGCTTTGCGACAGCTTATTGGCGAACCCGCGCCCAGTGGTGATCGCAAATGCTGATCTGGCAGCGCCACGAGACTTCGGATTCTCACTGGAGCCCGGTCACTACGGGCATTTGCTGGCAGATGAGGGCCTTCAAGACATCAAGTTCTTTGGCAAGCCATTTCCGGAAGTATTTGAAATGGTCGAAGCCACGCTTCCAGGAATTCCACCCGAACGCATCGCGATGTGCGGTGACACTCTTCACACCGATATCCTCGGTGCAGCAGCACGGGGTTGGCGCACAGTCCTTGTCGCGCAAGATGGAGTGTTTTCGGGGCTGGATACTCGCACTTTTTGCGAGCAATCGAGCTTGACACCGAGCTGGCGCCTACTTCGCATATAGAAAACATCGTGATGCTCCCACTTTTGGCGAAGTATCAGACCGAAAATTAGCCTTGGTTCGAACGGCGGCTATTCAACTCGCAGCATAGGATTGATGGAAAAGGCCCTGTTGGACGGCTCGTCAGTATCTGTGATGGAAGCTTCCGTCATACCTAGCGGGCTCAGGATTATTGACGGGCAAGCTGGCTTCCCTCCGCTGTCTAAAGTCGTGATATCTGTTCATCATTCAGGAGCATGTGAGGCACATGTTTCTCTCGCAGCAGATTTTCTTGCTTACAAACTGGGCAGGGTCGCATTGCAAGCCGTCTCTTACACAACTGTCAATTAAGAACTGTTGCCCAGCTCGTTCAAAACCACTGCCGGCGGCTGAATACTCGCAAGGACAGTCAAAGAGCCAATTGCGCCTAAGGCTTCACTTCACACCAACGTAAAATCACATCCTTTCAAATTTTTAATCTGCCTGAAAGGTCGGTTAAAACTCCCAGTACTCTACGAACCGCTTAGTTGATTGGTAACGAGGCGAGGGTCTTATGCTGAGTTCTGTTTTACCCATTTTGGCTGGTGTTCTTTTTGAACTCGGGCATCTGTGCTTCGCATTCCTTCTGAGCCCCGAAAGTGTCTTGGCCCTTTCAGCCAACAATGCCCAATATTTGGCCCTAGCCTGCATTGCCGCACTTAGTTTTTTGCATAGAGACCGCAATCACTCTCAGGACTTCGGTGCATCAGTTCTGAAAGTGACTTCAATTCCCAAGTGTCACGCCCATCGGAGCACAAGCACCCTCCCAAGTTTGGATGACAGATTGGTGGATCAGCTATTCCTTCATGCCCAGACAATTCGAAGCGGCAGGCATCCAGTTCGACGTTCTACCACTAGGATCACAGCGAGAATTGGATAGCGGATGTCGAAACCCAAAGGTGATGCCACCTCTGTGCTGGCCAGATTTAACGAAAGATTTGGCCTGGTTCAAAGGTACGTCATCACCATTCCACCATCAAACAACAGAGTTCGTCCAGTCAATCAAATATCTGGTGCGGTTCAGACAAACAAATCCAAGGCCAAAAAGGAGCCAAACATGTCATTGGACATTTCTAAACTAAGTGAAATCAAAGGTCTTTTGGGGGCGTGTCTCGTCGACAGTGACACAGGCCTAGTCCTAGACACAGAGGGTGGTTCAAAGTTTGATCTTGAAACTGCAGGCGCAGCGAATGTTGAAGTCGTTCGCGCCAAGCTTCAGGCAATCGAAGCACTGAAACTTAACGATACTATCGAAGACATTCTGATCACACTTGGCAAACAGTTTCATCTGGTCCGCCCGCTGGACAAAAACCCAAACATCTTTGTGTATGTCGCGTTAGACAAGAAGACCGCCAATCTGGGTCTCGCGCGGCTTCAGGTGAAAGCTGTCGAAGAAACGTTGAGCCTCTAGTCTGCAACGATTTGCCAAATGGACTTAGCCATCTGGTTATGGCTGGGTTCACTTAACCGACTATTGGTAATTGCAATAAGCGGAACCACTGACTTATTCGGAGGTCTTGAAATGAAAATACTCGTCGCAGAAGACGACAAAAAGACTGCCGACTTTGTCAATTCTGGACTAAGGTCAAACGGTTTTAGTGTTGAGTGGTACGAAGATGGTCGGGATGCCCTGTCATATTGTTTGTACAATGAATGTGATGCCATCATCCTAGACCGAATGTTGCCAGGAATGGATGGTCTTTCCGTTCTCAAGGCCCTAAGGGCTGCACAGAAACAAACCCCAGTTCTATTTCTCACGTCTTTAGGAGATGTTCAGGACAGAGTTGAGGGCTTGACCGAAGGTGCAGATGACTACTTGGTCAAGCCTTTTCATTTTTCAGAACTTCTGGCCCGTTTGTACAGCATTGTCAGGCGACAACCCTCCGGCGTCTCGACGACTAAGCTTCAAATCCACGACCTGTCAATGGATCTGCTCAGCCGGGTGGTAAAGCGGCAGGATGTTACAATTGACTTGCTGCCCCGTGAATTTGCGCTGCTGGAAGTTTTGATGCGAAACACAGGGCGAGTGGTGACACGCACCATGCTTTTGGAGCAAGTCTGGGATTACAACTTCGATCCAAATTCGACTGTGATCGAGACGTATATCAGCCGTCTGAGGTCGAAGATCGACAAACCCTTTGAGACGCCGCTTCTGCACACGTCTCGAAACGTTGGATACAGC
Source organism: Ruegeria sp. G2 (assembly GCF_056533505.1). Classification (NCBI taxonomy): domain Bacteria; kingdom Pseudomonadati; phylum Pseudomonadota; class Alphaproteobacteria; order Rhodobacterales; family Roseobacteraceae; genus Ruegeria; species Ruegeria sp. G2. Next base: position 100,048 of record NZ_JBQFON010000012.1, read on the forward strand.
CTTCATGGGCCGCGCTAGCATTCTCTCAGGCGCTCCCTTCCAGACAGCTTGTTTCGCAGCATTGATCGTATGGATCATTACTGCTGTCTTCGGATACGCTGCATATCTGGCGCTGGAAGACCGGCTCCGTTCTGACCTTGAGCAACAAATCCTCGACGAAGAGCTCCTGCTTCATGAGATATTGCTGGACGGTGGGGCAGACGCAGTTCAGCGAGCGATTGAACACTTGAACAGTCCCAATCGAACCAGGCTTCACATTATCGCATTGTTCGACCAGCACGGTACAGCCCTTGCTGGATCAATTGCGAAATCGCCCGACGAGATTGGTTGGCACGAGGTCGATCCGGATTTTGTTCAAGTCGGTGGAGCATCCCCTGTCTATATGCTTCATACGTCTGATTACCTTGGATTTCGCACAGTCGTCGCCCGCAGCCTGACTTCACTCAATCAGGCTTTGACGACGCTTTGGGAGGGGTTGCTGCTGCTGACACTTGCGACAACTGCCGCTGTCTTGGGGCTTGGTTACTACTTCAGTTCTCAGAGCTTTCGGAAACTCGAGTGGATCGAGCGGACTCTCGATCGGGCTTTTCAAGAAAACGCCGCTATTTGTCTACCGGTCTCAGGTACAGGCGATCAATTCGATCGGATTTTCCAAATAGTTAACCGACGTCTCGACCGGATTTCGAATTTACTCAACAGCACTCAAACCACTGCAGTCACAATTGCACGGGACTTGAGAGTACCATTAACGAACGGGTTCATGTCGTTGCAGAAGGTATACAGCGAAGTTGAGTATGGGGGCGATCCGAAACCAAGCCTCAACGATTTAGAGTGCAACCTTAAGCGCATCAGAACTGTCTTCGACACAATACTCAAAGTATCTCAGATCGAGACGGGCAGGCATCAAAACAACTTTAAAACGGTCAATTTGAGTACGCTCGTTGAGAAAGTTGCAGAGGCTTTCTATCCGGTTGCGGTCGACGAGGGCAAACACATCTCGGCTGAATACAACGCCGACACGATTTTGATACGAGGCGACGAAAGCATGCTGAAACAGCTGCTCGTCAATCTTGTGCACAACTCACTTCGGTATTGCCCCTCGGGAACTTGGATCAGTATTTCCCTTACGGCCAAGTCTGAAGCTATTGAACTGGTCGTTGCGGACAACGGGCCTGGGGTTCCGGAACCTCAAATCAGCAAGATATTTGAAGCTTTTTTCCGAGCTGACAGCGCAAGAAGCGAAGCTGGCAATGGACTTGGCTTATCGCTTGTGAAGGCCGTCGCGATACGGCACGGCGCAATAGTCACCGCTGAGAGCAACGAACCAGGCTTGCGGGTGTGCGTGAGCTTCGGGAAGCCCCTCATCGCCGCCTGAATATAAGTCGAAGACCTATACCGCTCTAAATTTTACCCAACTCTCGGACAACTCAAACCTGAAGGCTCAACTTTTTGAACGGAAGAACAACGATGAAGAAAGCAATATTCCTGTCGGCAGTCTTGCCTGCGGCTGCGGCGTTCGCAGACGAAACAGAATTCCTATGCACGTCGGATACAAATGGTGAAGTCATTCATATCTTTCAGGAAGCTGATCTCTCAGAAGCGCGCCTGATAGTTGATAACACAGAGGGCATGGCCTCCGTTGCGCACGGTTTGGATGGCGTGACATTCATCCACATCAAGCCCGACGAAGTCTGGACCTTGGCGCTTCATTTTCCAACTATGACCTATGAGTTATCCACGCATGGGGCCTCATCAATCGAAGACCACGGGCATTGCACAAAGGGTGAGTGATCGACATAGAGCCCTCATTAATCAGGGGCCCAGATACGAGAACCTTTCAAAAATGTAAGGTTAGTGAAAACCCATTGGAAAGAACGCGCTGCAGAAGATGTCATCGGGGTTGAAACTAAAACCAATCACTCAGCTGAGGAAGCACTCGTAGCCCTCCTATAGGGTGTCACCGGTACCGTGAAAACATGGGCCACTCACTCGTAAGCAAGCGTCCCTCAGCCAAAGCAGCGCTCCTTTCCACCCCCCCTCGGAAAGGGGCGCTGCAAATTCGCCCTAACTTACGGTCTATTCGTTGCTGTATTGGGTGGAAACGCTCAGCTAACAAGATACGCGTAAAACTCAGTGCATCGGCCTTTTTGCACTTCGCCGAGCCTAAATTAGCAGTGGTGCGACAATCTCAGGCAATTTCCCCATACTTTTATTCCAATATTAAGTACAACCGTCGGATCACGCGCTTGGCTGGCCAGAATAGGTTTGTTTTTTCGAACCCAGATGTGGTCTTCACTATCACCGGATGAAGAGACGAATGAAACGCTCAAACATAGTATCTGGGGCAGCGTTTACCACAGCGTTATATGCAGCAGTGGTGATACTGCTTTCCGTTACAGCATTGGCATTTTTGACATTCGAAAGAATTCGTGGCGACCTGCAGCGGGAAATGGACTCGTTGTTAATCGACGAAATGCGTTTCATTCAGGAAATTTTGGACGACAACGACAACGATTCCGATGTCGTACAAGCGATCGATGATGCGACCCTCTGGTTGCCGTTCGACACCAGTTTGATCGGCCTGTTCGATAGCCAGGGGACGCGTCTGGCTGGAAACATCGATAATTACCCCTCCTTTCGAGGTTGGGGAGAAATCGAAGATGATGGCATAAATCTGGGCGGTGAGAAACGTATCCATCGGGTAAATGTGCAAACCTACCGTGGCTTTGTAATCGTGGTTGGTCGCGATCTTGCATTTGTGAAAAGCACACTTCGTTCGTTGGCATGGTCCTTGGTCGCAATCGGATTTGGAGCAACGTTGTGCACTTTGTTAGTTGGGTACGTCTCCAGCATAAGAACATATCGCAAACTCGATCAAATGGCGAAGACGCTGAACAAAGTCTCAAAAGGTGAAGTAAAAGCGAGGCTTTCAGTCGGCAAAAACAACGATCAGATAGACCGGGTTGCACGGCTGATGAACGGGCATCTCGACAACCTGACAGCATTGATGTCAACGACTCGATCGGCCGCTGCCGCCATTGCGCATGATCTGAAAAACCCGCTCACTCATGCTTATATCGCGCTCCAGGAAGCGAAGGATTCCCTACAATCAGATGGTCAATCTTTAGAGCCGATTGACAAAATTCAATCTGAACTTGATCGTCTCAAATGGACCTTCGAAACAGTTTTACGGATCAACCGTATCGAAGAAGGTAACAGTCCCAAAGCTTTCAGCTATCTGAATTTGAACAGACTGGGTCGAGAAGCAGTTGAGAACATGATACCACTTGCGGAAGTTAAGGGCCAAAGTCTCAGTTTTGTGGAGAACCAATCAGGACGTACACTAATCGAAGGCGATGAAGGTATGCTGAAACAGCTTTGTGCAAACCTTTTGCAGAACTCAATCGATCACTGCCCGCAACATTCCAATGTTCGCCTGACCGTTGAACAAGATGAAAACACCATTGCGCTCTCGGTTATTGACGATGGCCCCGGCGTTCCCGAAATCACACTGGGTAAGCTTTTTGTTCCGTTTTATAAGCTTGAAAGCGAGCGAAGCAGTGTTGGCAATGGTTTGGGTTTAGCACTGGTGAAGGCAATTGCAGACCATCATTCAGCGCTCTTGACGGCTACAAACAATTCACCTGGGTTGGCAGTTTCTATTCAATTTGAAATTGCGTAGCGACTTATCAAATATTGTTTGGCGTGCTGCGTTCTCTTGCACAGAATGGGCAAGAAAGTTCTGTGAGAGTCTTCTTTTCAAATCCTGAGATCGCTCAAGAACCGGAGCAAGGGTATTCAACCTTCCACAAATCGAAGGCCTCTTCACTGGAGGCACCTCTCCGACGGATCCACAAACGAAGTATTCAGCTCATACGATATCCAACATTCCTGAGTGTCACGATCCGCTGACCTTCTGCACCGATTTTGCGTCTGAGGCGCCCGACATATACATCGACAACATTGGTCAATGGATCTTCATTCATACCCCAAACCGAATTCAAAATCCGCTCTCTGGATAAAACGCGCCCAACATTGGTTAAAAACAAAAGGAGAAGATCGCGCTCTTTTTTTGACAGCTGGATTTCTTGACCATCAACAGCAACCTGAAGGGATTGCTTGTCAAATGTAAGTGCTCCGCATGTAATCACAGTGTTGCTGAGGTCATTTGCATAGCTGTTGGCGCGGCGGTGCAACGCTTCTATCCGAGCGATGAGTTCGTCGAAATCAAAGGGTTTAGGAAGATAGTCGTCTGCACCAATCTTCAACCCTTCTACCCGTTCCTCAGAGCTATCCAAGGCGGTCAACATTAGGATAGGGATCTTTGACTTTCGGGCACGTAGCTTGCGACAAACATCTTGTCCCTGAATTCCCGGTAACATCAGATCCAACAAGATAATATCATAATTGCCGGAGGCTACGTGCTCCAATGCATCTTCCCCGCTTGGTGCGTGATCTACGGACCAACCTTCAGCAGACAATCCGCGGCGTATGAAGTCAGCTACGCGGGTTTCGTCCTCGACAAGTAGAATATTCATAGTGTGCCTCAGTTTTCTTTCTCTCTGAAACCGTGTATTTGCAAAGCTGCGTGAGGTATTACCGGTATTGCAATTTGTTTCTGAAGCAGACAGGCATTAGCCCGTTTCTCGTTGAACATCGGATTGTACAATTTTCATTCGGGGTGTTTTGGGCAACGTTATAATGATTTGCAGCCCGCCCTCCTGGCGATCTTGAAGGTCAACAGTCCCTCCATGGGCTTCGACAATCGATTTAACGACCGGAAGCCCGAGACCGCTTCCCTCGATACCCTGCCCCGAGGCGTTTGAGCCCCGAAAGAACCGATCGAATGCCTGAGACTTTTCCGCTGCACTCAGTCCGGGACCGTCGTCTTCGATTCTAATCGAGCAAGACGCGAGCCCTTCTTCCAATGTTGCGCTGATTGTTGGGCCTCCGTATCGTCGTGCATTTTGCAGCAACGCGAGTACTGACTGGCGAAGCCGAACCTCATCGACCGAAGCCATCACCATACCTTCCGGGCTTTCGACCTGAACCGGATCAGGAAACATCGCCACGGCATCCCGCACCACCTTTCGTAGGTCCGTTTCCTTGCGATCCAGCCTAAGTTGACCCGCCTCGAACCGAGCGACCGTTAGCATGTCATCTACGATTTGATTGGTGTGCTTTGCGGAATCGCGAATACGGGCGAGAGAGTCAGAAGTATCCTCTGACAGCGTGTCTGATGTCCTTAAAGTAACGTCGGCCTCTCCAAGGATAATTGCCAGTGGTGTCCGCAACTCATGACTAATATCTGCCATCAATCGTTTGCGGTTCTCTTCGCCCATCTCAAGCTTGTCGATTAGTTGTTGAAGTTCGAATGTTCTAGCTGCAACCGTATCTTCAAGTTGCCTTTTTTGCTCGGCGCGACTTGCTTCGCGGGCGGCCAAGCCTTCCGCCATGCTATTTAGAACAGTGCCTAATTCTCTGAATTCACGGCTACCACCAAGATCTACGGGCTTCGAATAGTCGGCCCTGCGCAGGCGCCCAACGCCGTCAGCAAGCAACGTAAGTGGTTTTCTGATTTGGCGGTTGAACGACACAACGGCCACCAGTAACACACCTATGGCGGCAAGAACGATCACGTAAACCAATCGCTCATTCCATTTTCGAAAGGTTGCTGCTTCGGCCAAAACTTCTTCAACCTCCTCCACTTCTTCATCTAGCGCAGCCTGAATTTTTTGATCAAGTTCATCGTCAATATCCCCGTCCAGCAAAGCGGCCAGGCGCTCGATCCGCACAAATGTCTCAATCGGGCTACCTACCTCTGAAAGGTTTGCGATAGCTGCGTTGACGGCTTCTATATCGTCTTCGATCTCATCAAGAAGCTCCAGTTCCTCGAACTCCTCTTCGCCCACCATCTGGATTTCCCGGGCAATGGTTTTTCGGATTGCATCCAAAGTCCGGGCGATTTTCTCCTGCAGTTCTACTTCGCTTACCCCATCATCGCGATCGCCAATTAGAAGTGCGTCACCGTGTTGCTTGAACAGGCGGTACAGATCCGCCTCAAGCCTCAGATGCAGGCCATATGACTCTTGAGCCAGTGAAATCCGGGCATCCCACCATCGGGTTTTTTCAAGGCTGTACAGGGTAAGGCCCGCAAGCCCACCCAAAAAGCCGACCAGAACAGCGGCATAGATTCCAAACAGAGTAGACGAACGCATATCAACAGACCTTTGACTTCTGCTTCAAACTAAGCGGGATGGCGTCTTCGGCCAATACAATGGTGGCTGACGAAAACTCTTGCAGCGACTCAAGAAACTCGACCCTGTGATGCAGGCAAGACGTCCACCTGATAGACGCGATGACGACGACGTCAGCTTTGCCAAGAACAGCGCGCACGAGATCCAATTGCAGGGTCTGAAGTGGCAACAAACCTTTACCGTTCTCCGCCAAACATTGATCAAGGCCGCGGCGCGCCGCGAGGAGATCGGACAGCCCAAAAATCCGCATGACCGTTGCTATCTTCCGGTCGCTCGGTCGCCTCCGACAGCTCAGCGTTGCAGATCGGCGCAAACTTCCCTGAAGTCCAACATGGTTGTCTCCGATAAAGGCGATTTTCGGAGTAACAGCTCGCCCACCATAACAGACATCAATACCATCGTTTGCGTCGAGCCCGGCGATGATACGCGCGAGGCTGTTTGCATGTTTGTCTGTTAGTTTGGAAACTGATCCGGGCGGGGCTACAAATGAGATAGGCACCCGTTCAAGTTCTCCGGTCACCTTGATGGCAACCGGACCGTTTTGATTTGTTGCAGATCTGGTCACCACTGGTTCCGAAAGCAGTCTTTCGGCTTTTTCACGGGCGACCCTCCACGCGCAATACTGGTCCCACGCCCCGGCCAGATTTTGCAACGGCAGGGCAATCAACGCCAATACCGACAGGCAAGCTGCAACTGTCGACGGTGCAATGGCGTGCCGACTGGCCTGCCAGAGCATTAGCAGACCGGTTAACGCGACACCCAGTTGCAAGACTGCCTGAAGGCTGGTTGTTCTACCGCGACGCGCCAGCGCATCACTGCGCAGTGATGCGCCCTGTCTATCAAGCTTACGCAATTCACGGTCGGTCCGACCCATCAGGTCCAGCTCGGGCGCGATAGAAATGCGTTCAATCATGGAAATGGCGATGTTGGCGCGATTTCGACGAAGTTTTTGATGGCGCCGGGCAAGATGCCAGGCCAGCAACCCCATTGCGACCAGTGCAACACTCAGCGAGGCGACACCATTGATCGCAAGCATAGGGTTGAGGAAATACAGAATGGAAGCCGCGCCAGGTATCACAATCATTGCAGACCAAGCATCCGGTAATCCGCGACCAAACCAAAGTCGCGCTGCGGACAGGTCACCAACAAACCTAAGGGACAATGCGCCAACGCGGCGTTTTTCGTGTCGGGACTTTGGAAGTTGCGCGATCTTCCGATACAGCGTCCGGCGCAATGAAATTGCGTAACTCTGGCCAAGCGCTTCTGCGCGATATCGTGATAACAGCATACATGCCGCCGCAACGGTACCGGAGATCGCCAATTGCAAGACAGTATTCGTTGCGAGTGCATCTCCTGCGTGAAGCGCCGCAAAAGCATCCCGTGTGGCAAACGCTGCGAAAGCCAGCGCAATAGCCTGCACGATGCCACAGGACACCACGAGGACCGCATCAATGATGCGGTCCCTTGTGGCCAAACTAGGGAGGGGGGTCATGCGGCCACATCTTCTGGTTCGCGCCGCATCAGCGGCGTAACATATTGGGCGATTATCGCTGGCGACCAAAGATCTTCGCGCGATAAAATCGGGCGGCCGGTTACCTCTGCTGCTTCGGCAGCGGCCAATGGGGAACAACTGACCATCCCGGATACCGCAAATGGGCTGAGACCCACTTTGTTCAGAACGGTTACACCGCCCAATGCACTCAGCGCGTCCGGCGCAGCGAATAAAATTCCGTCCAATCGATCCCGAATGCGCGAGGACTGTAAGATTGCCCGCGTTTCCTGTTGAAACACACCATCGGCAATCTCAACAACTACAACTTCGGCACCACGAGACGCTGCAGTTGCGACAAGTGTATCAAATCCGGATTCGATCGCTGCAAGCGGCATCCGATAAGTGGTGGCCATACCAACATCCGTGAAATCGAGGGCCGGCGCACCGCCATCTTCGAAGCTGTTGAAGTCACCGAAGGCTCCGGTTCCGGTGGCTTTGACACCGGCGACGGCAACTCCAGAACGCATAAGTCCATGGCCAAGGCTTGATGCGGCTGTAGTTTTTCCTGAGTTCATCGACGCTCCAAACACACCAATAACGGTTACTTGGTCATTGGCTGGCAGCGACGGCAGCGCATAGTCTGCTACGTTGATCACCTGACCCTTTGCATCGGTCAAAAGGCCGATGGGCTTCAATCGTGTTGGTTCGTCCATGCGGACATGGGCGGCGTCTACGCGACCTGCGACGCCGCCACCAGCGACAAGATCGATAAGATCATCATCAATCACCGCGCTGGCAAGAAACTGGTCTGGTGCGTACCGGTCACCCAGAGCCAGAACAACGTAATCGCCCGGGTAGCTGACTGAGGCGCGACGTTCCGCCAATTGGATTTTCTTGTGATGACCGATCTCGGCGATCTCACAGAGGATAAGATCCCCTGCTTTTGCAGTATTCAACTGCGTGGAAAGCCCATGTACATCGGACCGATCAACTCTGCGGGTTGTAAATGCCCATTTTGCGACTTCGCAGGCAACAGGCGAGACTTGTGGAAACTGTGTCATGCTTTGCTCCGTGACTGGCTGTTCAGTGAAATCGTTTTGCCAGAGTGATGTGAGAACAATTGCAATGTGGAATGAAGGGATGGCATGCGTTCGAATGAACAACAAATGAACACTTTTTCCGGGATCCGCGTTTCTGCCTCAAAGCATTCTTATGCTAGTTCGATCCCCAGTGTGCTTTTGTGGGCAGCCATTTAAAGAGTGAAAACGAACGGTCATCGGTCAGTCATCATCACCGCCGTCGTCACCACCTCCACCGTCATCCCCGCCATCATCGTTGCGATCATCGCCCCGGTCATCGTCTCTGTCATCGTCTCTATCCCGTTCTCCAGACCCTCCGTTGTTGGCTCCGCGATCATCTTGACCTTCCTTTTGATCTCCACGACCGCTGCGGTCATCAGAGCTACCTATCTTGTTTTTTGTGCCCCTGCGTAACTCATTGATCGTGATGCGATTGTCTCGGTTGCGGTCAATGTCCTCAAGAAGTCTGCGCGCACCAACTTCTCCAAATGCGGCGGTCAGCTCATTCAAGCTCAGGACACCGTCAGAATTCGTGTCAACAGACCGAAAACTGGCAGTTTGCGCCGCTGCTTTGTTGAACTGGCTGTTGCCAATCAAAAAGGTGAAAGCCATTAAAACGACGCAGGTCGTGTAGCGAAAAATCCCCAACTTGCGGTGTGCTGACTTACTTCCAGTCTTTATCACAGACGGTCCCCTGCTCGTCGGTTGTTTATGTGAACCAACGTTTATAAAATCCAGTAGGACAATATGGCTCGCAGAGATGAATAGGGCATATAGGTAATATGAACGTTGGATGAACGGTGTTTTCCATGCGAAAAGAAGGCTTGGTTTTGTTGATTGAAAATCTCTCGGTATCAAATCAAGAGATCAGAGCCGCAGGAACAGAAAATGCAGTTTTTTCAGTTTCCTACTAGGCTCAGGACCCATTGATTTCCGTTTGGCTGCGTAATCCATCGCGTTCAAAACGAGCGGTGAACATGTGTGATCTTTTCTGGCTAAGCGACGAGCAGATGGCGCGTCTGGAGCCCTTCTTCCCAAAGTCCCACGGCAAACCTCGCGTTGATGACAGACGTGTCTTGAGTGGGATTATCTTCATCAATCGCAACGGGTTACGGTGGCGCGATGCACCCAGGGAATATGGACCACACAAGACGCTCTACAATCGTTGGAAGCGATGGAGCGATAAAGGTATCTTTGCCCAGATGTTGGTCGGTTTGGCCGCCGACCACGGCGAAGAAAGGACGGTCATGATCGATGCAACGTACCTCAAAGCCCATCGCACAGCGTCCAGCCTTGCGGTGAAAAGGGGGGCGTGGGCGTCTGATCGGACGCACCAAGGGCGGCATGAATACAAAGTTGCATGCGGTTTGTGACAGTCTGGGACGCCCTTTGAATCTGTTTGTCACTGCCGGTCAGGTTAGCGACTACATTGGTGCGAGGGCATTGGTCAGCAGTCTGCCAAATGTCGAATGGTTGCTGGGTGATCGCGGCTGTAATGCCGATTGGTTCAGAGAAGCGTTGAAAGACAAAGGGATACGCGCGTGCATACCAGGCCGCAAACAGCGCAAGACAACTGTCCGATACGACAAGCGCCGCTACAAACGCCGCAATCGGATTGAGATCATATTTGGCAGATTGAAGGACTGGCGCCGTGTGGCGACGCGGTACGACAGGTGTCCCAAAGTCTTCCTCTCAGCAATCGCTCTCGCCGCTTTGGTCATCTATTGGCTATGAGTACTGAGCCTAAGCACTATCGCGGATCACCTCGCTGGGGGAAGATCAAAGCCAAATAAGTGCTGGCTAATTTCGGACTTTGAAGTTCCCCACAAAAATCGAGGCGACCGTCGTTATCGCCGCAACAAAAATCCCGATCCTGGCGACGGTAAAGATCCTGAAAAAACCTTGCCCACTGTCGTGGTTGGCGCGATATCCCCGTATCCAACTGTCGACATCGTGATGACAGAGAAATAAGCCGCGTCCAGAACGCTCCACCCTTCGACCAAAACGTAGAAGCTCGTGCTGACGAACACCAATGATGCCGACATGGCAAGCAAATGCAGGGACCGGCCATCTGTCAAAGCGCTCGCCAGTGCGCGAAACAGGCCAAGGTAGTTGAACAGAAAGTTGCGAACCATACTGCGTTTTGCCTATGAGGCTGAAACCGCTGCCGATTTCCGTTCAACCTGTTCTTGTCTGGTGGCCCACCATTTATTGACATCCACGAAATCGAAGTAAATTCCGAGCACCGTTGGGAACACGAAGATGACCAGCAAAGTGGATGCCAAAAGGCCAAAAGCAACAGCTGCAACCAACGGCACAAGAACTTGCGCCTGCGCCAACAGCTGGATCGAGGCGAAGAGTTGAGAGGTGATGAAATGTCATTAACCGAAGCCACATTGCCTTGTCAGTGCTCCACAATTGAGCTTGTGCGCATGATTCTGAACCACGATATTCCTTTGGTTTCCGCCAATGAGGGTGCAAAAAAGCTGCCAGATCTACTGGTCTCAATTTCGAGGCTGAAGCAATGCATCGGCACGACAACAAGCGGGGCTCTAACACTGTCAGAATCCGCGGAAATCTTGAAACTAGACACTACAACCGTAAGCAACTTGATGAGTGATGGATTTTTAACCCCTGCTCTCACAAAGGGCCGATCGTCGCAAAGATGGAAGGTCGTCGACGCGGCTTCCGTAGCCGAGTTCGGAAAAGTGTATGTCTCGGCTAAAGCTTTGGCAGCGGACCTCCAACGGGACGTATCCAATATGTGTATGGAGCTTTACAGGCAGGGTGCAGAGCCACTGGCAATAAACGGAAGAAACCGCATGGTATTTCGCCGACGCGATCTACACTGAGATCATACATGTTCTTGCAAGCCAGCGTATCGCTGGCTTTTTCTTTGCCATTGAAAGGAAAAACTATGCTGCAAAAAAGGAATGTTGGGTGCAGCAAACGAGTTACCGCGCATTGATTTCATTGTGCTTTTTCGGGCGAAAAAGGTAAACCTTTGAGGGTCGAGCCATCCTCATGATCCACCACCCATAGTTCTTCCATTTTGGCAAAAGAAATTTCCTTTGGGTTCGGAGCGGACGCTCATTTTTCGTCCACACCAGAGTCGCCTAAGCGTTGTCGCCAACAACCTGAAAACCGCCAAAATGAATTTTCCTCACAGTTCATAAAGCGATGTGGTGCTCAACACACCACCCCAGATCATGTTTGGCCGGTTGAAAGACTTGAGGCGCGTTACCACCTACCACGGCAGATTCCTATCGGCCTTCCTTTCTGCCATAGCACTCCAGCAACCGTTATTTATTGGCCATAAGGCCTAAGACTACCCTGGAAGTACTACCCCAAACCCATCGCAACCAAGGGCAATAATACACCCGACATGGCTATCGATACACCCATCGGATAGCTGGCTTTTGGTCGCAATGCGAGCCAGCGACATTCCGGAAATCCAATTATCGAGCGGCTAGTGATCACAAACAGCATGCCCACGACCATGGACATGGTGAAAGTGTAAAAGAACAGCAACAGAAAGTAGCTGGGCACAAACAATGTCAGCGCGGCGATTGCCTTTACGTCGCCTCCACCCCACAGGCGCAGCGTGAAACCAAGAAAACCAACGACAAATACGCCGACGCCGAATACCGCGCGGTATACCGTCTCGTGGAAGGATAGAAACACGGGCGCGGAGAGGACAAAAGCGGCGAGCATTATCAGCACCAGCTTATTGGATATCCTGAGGTTCTTCAGGTCATTCCATGCCATTGCAGCCAAAAGCGGAGTAATGACGATCAAAGGGACGAACTGCGCGACTTCAGGCGACATATTCGCTACCCGCATTCAGCGATTGGCGCTTGACCATCGGGGTCAGCAAATCATGGATCAATTCGGGTTGAGATGACGTTTCTGTTTTGACGTAGATATTGCGAAGATGCGTACGCAGTGTCGAAATTGAAATCGATAACTCGGACAACAAGGCGTTGTTGTTCAATCCGCGCGCCAATAACAGGCAAACCCGATATTCCGAGCGACTCAGCCGACAAGGGTTGTCCATAGACAAAATGCCTTTTGGTTCTTTCTTGATAAGCTTTCGGCGCGTGCTTTTCAGCTTCGCTTCGGAAAACCGACCAAGAGATCTTTTCTTCCAGCAATCCGACAGAACAGGGCCCAAAACGCTCAGAATATCTACCACGGCCGAAGAGATGGGGTGGCTGAAATGCAATTCCAGAAAGTCGGCGACACCATTTTGTCGTTCCAGCAGAATGGAAACTGACTCGGAAAACCTGCGGAATGCATAGAACTCTGACAGATGTTCGTATTCGGACAGGTCATCCTGTCCACCGAACCAAGCCGACCCCAGTTTGGCCCCGCTCATGTTGTTTCCGCAAATGGCAGGCGCGATGCAGAAATCGAAACCGCTGAAACTGTCCGGTGTCTGGTGATTGGCGTCGTAGCTCAGCACCTTTGCCGCATGCTGGTCGCCTTGCAGGTCCACCCGGCTGATTGAAACGACTTCCGCATCAATGGCGCGGGCTGTTTCGTGCAGCGCATTTAGCAGTGGAACTTTCCCCTGTGTCGCTTGGCAAAGGACAGCCACGACTTTTAGAAGTTCTGATGTTGGTGCCATTGCACCGGGCGCGAAACGATGCGCCGAAAACAAACTATTCATACCGTTTAACATTGACCGAAACCCGATCAACCCTCTCGACAAACACCCCCACCCGTCGATTGCGTCTCGATTTTTTGTGTGGCCGGACTCCACTTAACTGCTTATAAGCTTATTCCTTTTCACCTAAACTGGGCAAAATCTGCCAAAATTAGACGCCCGTTTGTCCTCGATTTAGAAACATGACCTGCCCGAACTCGCGATTACCGCGGATCCGGGCGCGAATTTTACGCTCCAAAGCCACGGAAGTATCGAATCATCGAAGGTGCGGCGGTAATGATGATCAGCGTCGGCAGCATCAGCGCAGCCAAAACAGCGGACATCTTTACCGGTAGCTGGTTTGCCAGTTCCTGTGCCCGTGTTTCGCGTGAGTCCCGCATTTCAGACGCATAGGTAGTCAGAGCTTCGGACATACTGGTCCCGTAGCGTATGGATTGCTGGACAACGGTGGCAAAAGACTGGATTTCATCAACCCCTGTACGCCGCGCCATGTCAGACAGCGCAGTTGCGCGGGGGCGTCCGGCCTGAATCTCGTGCTGGGTGTTCAGAAACTCAAACGCTAGGTCAGGGGAGGCCAGCGCCAGTTCGTTCCCGACCCGTGTCATAGCGGCATCAAAGCCCAGCCCAGCATGAAGCGAGATCTGCAGCAGGTCGAGAGCATTTGGGAATGCATCGCGGATACGCTGCTGACGTTCTTTGCGGCGATGCTTCAGCCAGGCCGCGGGAACAAAATATCCGACGGCCGTCAGCAAACCGATAAGCTGAATAGCGTTGGCTTTGCTGATGGATTCAAAAATGCCCGTAATCGCGCTGGGAACGGGGATGCCAGGCGTTCTTGAGGCAACGATGAGCAGACCCACAATCATCGGCACGAAAATCCCAAGCCAAACCCGACTCAGTGTGTAGATCCGCAGGGCATTTCGACCGGTCAGCCCGGCTTGAATCAGCTGATCCTCGATCTTGCGCCGCTCAGCCTCCCTACTGGGCAGTGCGGCCTTAAAAAGACCTTTAGGGGTGACGAGAGTTTCGCGCAACAGTCCACGGTCATTGCGGGCCTCATACCTTTGGGCGCGCAGATTGGCGATGCGGACGGCCGCTGGATGGCGGCGGCTCAACGCCGAAGTTACGGCGACGAACACCAGCAAAACGCCAAGACCAAAGACGGTCAGCAGAATTGTTTCGGCTGGCAGCCCGAAACGAAGCGACATAATTTCCAGAATATTTTCCATGAAACTGCCCTCAGATGCGGAAATTGACGAGTTTGTGCAGGATGATGACGTTCGAGACCATCAGAACGACAACCAGCACTGCAAGTTTGATGAATGCGGGATCGTCACTGACGTCGGTGTAATATCCCGGCGCGTTGATCGTCATTAACCCCATGATCACCAGCGGAATGATCGACAGAAGAAACCCGGACAGCCGTCCTTCTGCGGAAATGGCTTTGATCCGCGCGCGCAACGCGATGCGCCTTCTGACCACGGTTGCCAGAACGGACACGATCCGCTCCAGATCGCCACCGGTGCCATGTTGGATCGCCATGCTTGCCGCCAGGTACTGTGCATCTTCCGAACCGACCCGGTCAGCAAAGTCCTGAACTGCGTCGGGCAATTCGTCGCCAAAACTAATCTGGTCAAAAATGATGCCGAACTCGGACCCGATAGGGTCTTGCATCTCGTCCGCAACGGCTTTGATCGAGGTGTTGACCGGGTGGCCAATTTTCAGGCCACGCGCCATCAGCTCTAGCGCATCGGGCAACTGACTGGTCAATGCTTTTTGGCGTTCAGCCTGCCGCGATTTCACCACCAAAGCAGGCATAAGCACACCCAGGATGAGTGCGATCGGGGCCGCCTGCCAGGGCGCCAGAAACATCATACCGGCGATTGCGATCGCCAAGGTGCCAAACAGGCAAAGCAGCACAAAATTCTTCGCTGAAACATGCAGTCCCGCCTGAATCAACGTATCCGGCAAATTCCCAAAAAACGGAATCTTAGCCAAAAAGCCTGTCTGGGTCTCAGGAAGCAGCAAGGCCAGGCGTTCTTCATCGGACACGCCCTGCCGGACCATGCGCATTCGGCGGTTGCGGGCCTCGGCGTGGTTTTCACCGCGACGGGCAAAGTGGAACACACCGGTAATCAGCATAAAAATTCCGACGAAGACGCAAGCCAGCGTCAGATAGTTAAGAAGTTCGGCTGTGTTAATACTGGTCATGCCTCAGCCTCCTGATACTCGGAAAGTCTCGGGTTCGAGATCGACGCCAGCAGCTGTGAGCATGTCATAGCATTTCGGGCGAATCCCGGTGGGAACAAACTGACCAAGCACCTCGCCGCTTTCCGCGCGGCCTTTCTTCTGGAACACGAAGATGTCTTGCATGGTGATGATCTCACCTTCCATCCCGGTTATTTCCGAAATGCTGGTGACGCGGCGCGACCCATCCGCCAACCGCGACAGATGCACAATAAAGTGCAGCCCCGACGCGATCTGGGATCGAATGGCTGCGGCGGGAAACTCGATACCCGTCATCGTGACCATCTGCTCCAAGCGGCCCAATGAATCGCGCGCCGAGTTCGCATGTACAGTCGTCATCGAACCATCATGGCCCGTATTCATGGCCTGAAGCATGTCGAAAGTCTCCGCTCCGCGAACCTCACCGACAATGATCCTGTCAGGACGCATACGCAGCGCGTTGCGCACCAGATCACGCTGAATGACCTGGCCGTCGCCGGACGGAGATGGCGGGCGTGTTTCCAGTCGCACAACATGCTCCTGCTGAAGTTGCAGTTCTGCTGCGTCTTCAATGGTGACGACACGCTCGCCATGGTCGATATACGAAGACAAGGCGTTCAACATCGTTGTCTTACCCGACCCCGTCCCGCCGGCGATCAGAACGTTCAGTCGCGCGTATACCAGCGATTGCAGGAACCGCGCGGCGGCGTCGTTCAGAGCGCCATTTGCGACCAGCTTTTCCATCGTCAGTTTTGACTGCGCGAATTTACGGATTGAAACGCTTGGGCCATCAATCGAACAGGGGCGGATGATTGCGTTGACGCGGCTGCCATCTTCCAGCCGGGCATCCACCCAAGGCTGCCGTTCATCGACACGACGCCCGATCTTGCTGACGATCTTGTCGATAACCCGCAGCAGGTGCTTTTCATCGCGGAACCGCACGGGCACGCGCTCCAGCAGGCCAGAGCGTTCGACATAGACCGTCTGATAACCGTTAACCAGAATGTCGTTGATAGTCGGATCGGCCAGCAATGGCTCCAATGGGCCAAAACCCAGAATTTCGTCCAGAAGTTCCTCAACGATGCGGTTGAAGTCTTCGGTATTCAGCGGCCTGCCGGTTTGGGACAACGCACCGCCAACAACCCCGGCGACTTCGCGCCGCAGCACGTCTTTTTCAACCTTTTCGATCACCGAAAGGTTCAACCGTTCCAGCAAAGCCTCGTGCAAAGTGCTTTTGAGCTCAAGCCAGTCTGCCAGTTCGGTATCTTCTGCTGTTGTCTCAGGCTGAATATCCTGAGCCAGTTGCTCTGCATGCTGGTTAAGCTGGATTACTTCGGCCTCATTGGTTCGCCCGGCGCGCGTAAACTTTTCAAACATCCCTTAGACTCCAATTAGGCTGCGTTGTTTCTCAGGCCGGTTTTGCCGACCATTGTTTCATTCATGATTTTCCGACCCATCAAGCGGATCGCCTTGGACAGGGCACAGCTGCCTGAGGCTTGCGACAGCAATTGACCCCGATCCAGCGCCTGCTTTGCGTGGCGCGCGTCGCTGGGCAGCCAGAAGCGCAATTCGCGTTCCAGCGCCTTTTGGGCTTCGACATGTTGGCTTGACCGGAATGTCGGTTTCGTTTCCTGGCTGATGACGATCTCAACCGGAGGTTCGAGCCGCTCTTTTGTGAAGAATTCGATCAAACGGCAGGCTTGGCGCACCGAAGAGACCGAGCTGTCACCCACCATCAGCATCCTGTCTGACCCGGTAACTACTGCGCCCAGCCAATCGACCAGCGCACGTGGCAGATCGATAACAACAAAGTCGAATTCCAGACGCAAAGTCTCGATCAGCGCGCTGACCTGTTCGCGTGTCAGAACATCCAGAGGAATGAATTCTTCGGGCGCGCTCAGGACTTCCAAACCGGATGCATGTTGCACCAAAGATTGCTGAAGGAAAGTCCGGTCCGGCATGACACCATCCTGGGCCATTCTCAAAAGCCCCGAGGAAGGCTGCAAATCTAAGGACGTCGCGACCGTGCCAAATTGCAAATCCAGATCTACGACAGCGACCTTGTTTCGCGTCCTTTTCCGGAAGATGCCGGAATAACCCTGCAGTTGGTCCGCCAGGTTGATGGACAGTGTCGACGCGCCGATGCCTCCACGGGCCGGGCATACACTGATAATCTGCCCCAGCCGCTGCGGTTGCGGCGAGTAAATGGTCGGCAGCAAGGACTTGTCGACCGTCAGACGCTGAATCTGTTCGGCCAGTTCGTCCTGCCCGATGGGATAAGGCAGAATCTCGTCCACGCCCGATTTGTTCAGCGCACGCGCTTCGGTCAATGAGATGTCACGGTCGCTAAGTGCCAGCAAGGTGCCGCGCGAACCGGCGCTACGACGAAGATCGCTGACAGTTTCCAGATTCAATTCGCCTGAAAAGCTGAACACCAGCAGGTCATTTTCACCCATCAGATCACAGGCGCGACCGTTTACCGAAGACAAAGTCCCGGAATGTGTCTCTAGCGAAAGATCGTCGAACCGGTCGACGGCCTGGGCGACTGAATCCTTAATCGCCTCATTATCAGAGATTAGGGCTAATGATTTCTGAGTCATTTTTCAGCTCCCATGATTAGAAATTCAACCGTTGACTCCGCTGGCGAGGTCTTCGCCAGGAAGGGTTGCGCTAAAGTCGGAAAATATTTTGAAGCCCGTTGTCGCGGTGGTCAGTGCATCGGTTTCTGGCGTTGAGCCGCCCAAAACCAGCGCTGCGATCGAACCCAACGGAGAGACGAACCGGAACGGGAGTTCTTCGATTGTCACTGTGACCATCGGTACATAAGGGCCACCCAGGAAATTCATTTCCGGGTCGAAGTCGTAAGTGAACGTGATGTTGCTTTCGTCAAAAGTTGCGGTGGGATCGTTGGGAACGGCAAACTGAAGCATGTTCCAAATGTCGGTCACGGTGGTCTGGGCCGCTGCATTCACGGGCGCCGCACCGGTGCATATTGTGGTGGCCGGTTCGACACAGACGCCAGCGGCGAAACTGCAATTGGTTCCGAACCGCGGGCCGGTGATATCGGTATAGGTGCCGCGGCTGTTGGTTGTCGGAACACCGCCACATGCGGGTGGCATCACTGCAGCCATCCGAGCGGCGACCTGTGCTGTTTTTTCAGCAGCCACATAGTGGAAGGCCAATCTGCCGAAATCTATCAGGCCCAGGAAAATCAAAAGGAACAACGGCAGGACAAAGGCAAGCTCAGTGACCGTCGACCCATCTTCGTGACGGCCAAGTCGCGACATTTCGCGGGTTATCTTGTGGATGCGGCGGGTCATGGTCCAAACACCCGGCTGCGATCTGTGATCGTGGTTTGGATCTGCGCCGTCGCCGAACCTCCGACCAGTTGGAACAGAGGCGTAAATGGCAGATTTGAAATCGTCAGTGACGCGGTCAGGACGGCCACTGGTGTGGGCGAAACGCGGTATTCACCTGCGTTGCCGACGCATTCGAGGGACAGCGAGTCCAGACCAACAGCAATGTCAGTGGTCGAAAGCGATGTCAGAGTGGTTGAGACAGCGGTTTGAAAATCGCCGATAGCAGCGCTTGGCGAGGCAGTGCACAGGTCCGACGGGGCGATCCGGCCAACATAACGGGCAGTGTCCCGAACCCCCGTGATCGCATTTTGATAGGACCAGAAAATCCGCCCCCCTTCGACGATCAGGGCAAATGTCACTAACAGGATTGGTAAAAGGATCGCAAACTCGACCAACGCCGCGCCAGACTGGTCGTTGCGGAACCGGCTAAGGGTATTGCTGATATGATGGGATGCACCAAACATGATCATTACTCGTAAAGCTGAACTAGATCGTGAACGATGCCGCCGACTCCGGCGCCGCCGATGCCATTCGATACGGTCTGAATGACCTCACCATAGATGACCGCGTTCGCACCGGTGCTGCCGGATTCCGAGGGGCGGATCAGAAACATCTCGATGAAACTTGTCACCGGAATGGCACCCGACCCGCCGTTCAGCTCATCCTGAAAAGTCGCACAATCGATACCGGCGACGGTGATGACACGACGCGTGGGATCGGCACGACCGGCAGAGGGGGGTTGGCACGAAGGCATGCTGCTTTCTGCTTTACCACCTGCGGTCAGGATAGCTTCCAGAGCGGCCTGGTTGGTAACCTCTGCATTGTAGATGTCATAGCGGGTGCCACCGGTCGGGAACCAAGATGGAATACCGGTTGGAAGAGGACCGCTGAAATCAGCGCCGTAGTTGATGGTAAGATACTCAGTAAGCCCGGTAGTAAAGACGCCATTTCCTATGCGAGGTGTCGGGCAAGTGCCGCTGGCAAAACAATCGTCAAGTGGCAGCCCAACGGTCGCGGCCGGATCAAGGACCCCGTTCGCGTCATAGGTGGGCGACAGCTGGCTGGTGCAGTTGTTTCCGTTACTCGCAGTGATCCAACCGTCCAGGACATGTGGAGAAGAAGCAAAATTGTCGACATCGTAGCGCGAGCCGTTTTTGAACTGCCCGGCGCTGGATTCAAACCGGTCGAAACGTGTGTTAAAGCCAGCCACCATGTTGCCCACGCTCAGACCCGGTCTGGTTTCAACGGCTCTTTGGCTGAAGCACATGGATACAGCGCGCGATGCGGCCAGAGCACATGAATCTTCCTGACCGTTTGGTGCAGGTTCGCAGGCACCAGACGCGTCGATGGCCAGATTCTGATTAGAAGACAAAAAACCAAAGTTTCCGGGACCCCAATGGCCATTGCCGCCCTGACTTACCATTCTGATCAACTGCCCTTCGGTTAGATCGAGGCTGGGCTGCGGCAGGCAGATGAACATGGGGGTGATGTCGCAGGCCATCAAGGTGAAGCCTGCTACGGCATCGGCGTTGACGCTGGAGAAAGGCTGCGCATTGCCCAAAAGAGCTGCCGCTGCCGCCGCCAGCGGAGTGCCGACCTCGTGCGTGTCGACGGTCACCCGAACAAATGCTGCAATCGGCCCGCTGGCAGGATCGGTCGAATCCAGCAATTGCGCGGGTTGAGCGGGATCAGTCGCAGTGGTCGGCGGGTTTTCGTAAAACCGCAGCTGGTAATCCGTTGCACCGGACAACAGCTGATCCTTGTTGCGAATGCCAAAGCTTTGACGGTCGCGGATCATGTTTGCAGCCGCATTCGTGGCGCGGGTGATTGAATCCGGGCGACCATCAAGTTCCCCCGCAGCCGCAAGGGCAACATTGTCCGCAAAGCTCTGCAATTCCGACTGAGTGGTGGTCACCCGACCAATGTCGAATGCAAGGGCGGCCATTCCGACCATCACCGACAGGGCCACCGCAACAAAGACCAGGATCGCGCCGTCTTCGGAGCTACGGAATTGGCGTATGAATTGAGCGAGGGACACGGTCGAAACCTTCTTTGGTCGATTCAGTTGATGATGGATTCTGTCACTTCGGTGCCGCGGCGGACCCGGACTATGGTTTTACGCACCGGTTCTTTGATGTCCTGCGCAACAACCGGCTCATCAATCAGAAGATCGTTAAGTCGCGTCATGGTCAGCGTCTTGTCCTCGGTGTCATCAATGGACCGCAAGGTGAGGCTCAGCCGACCGGCACGTTGCGCCAGAGCAAGGCGCTGGACCTGATCCGGGGTAACGGCAACAGTAACCGTACGTGCAACAACGGGTTGGTCGGTCTGTTCGTCAGATTCCTGATCAACACCAATGACCCTGATGTTTTGCAAAATTGTGACGGCGTGCATGTCTCTTTTTTCGCCAGTGGTCATTACTACATCGACCCGATCACCGGGGGTGACAAAGCCCCCGACGGCGGTTTCGGCATCAACCTCAATGGCCATGGCGCGATGATCTGCGCCCAGCGTCTGAACGATGGTGACCTTTTCACCAAAGTCGGACACCTTGCTGTTCAGGATCAGTTCACCCTGAGTAATTGCGCGACGAGCGCGACGGGACGGCATGCTGGCCTCCGCAATCAGGTCGTCGTAATCTGTAAAGACGCCCACGGGTACAGCACCACGGGGCCAGTCAATGGTTGTCAGCGCGCCGGGCTCGATTTCTTCACCAAACGAAATATCGCGCGATGCAACGACCACGCTCACCATCTCGCTCTCGGCCTCGACATTTGCGGACTGAGCGTCAAATTGAATGTAATCCCGAGCGACGTAAACCGACCCTCCGGCTACGACCAGGCCCGTCAATGCAGTGAAAATGGCAGAGAGTCTCATCTGGTGCTCCTTCAGCTATTTCCTGGCGTTTTTCGAATGAACCGATCTGAACGGTTGCACTTTGCCAGCGGATCAAAAAATTTATCCTGGGCGATAAGCACGCGGAACTGGGTGCACCGCGTGCTTTGTCTTCATTAAGGAATCAGGGTTTCCGCGTTGGTGAACTGACCGTTAACGTCGGCGCCCAAAGCGGTCAGAGTGGCCACTGCAATCGCCGTGACAATGGTCAGGGCGACGCCGTATTCCACGATGGTCGCGCCGCTTTCGTCGCGTGCCATGGTCTTCATCTTTACATAAAGCTTCAACATTTTACTCTCCTAGTTAACTCACTAGTTACTCATGGATGCCGCCCAAATTCGCGGCGTTCTAACCCCCCCATACGGACGGAGCCTTCCACAAGGTTAGGTCCCGCCATCAGGGCGCCGCATCCTCCAAACCACGGAGAAATACACGTTAAGATTGTAAGATTTGGCAGTTTAGCCGGTTCTTTGCCGCAAATTGGCCCGATTCCTTAACGGAATCTGAATGGCCAGGTCCGTGATTCTTTCCCAACTGACGGGCCGCTAATTGCGGTACCAGGCGGCTTTGCTGCACAAGCCAGTACTTCGGAATGAAAAGTGTTCTTTGCCTCAACGACTTCAGCTATGAAAAACGGTAAAGGTGGTCTAAGCATGTGTTTCTCATCACAAGCCAGTTTTGTAGCCGGTGCAGCAATCATAGCCTGCAGTGGTCTTACGATACGTTTGGCGTTGAAAATGGGCGAACGATTTCTTCCGCTAGCCAGCTTTCCACTTTTCTTTGGGATTCAGCAATTGTCCGAAGGCTTTTTGTGGGTGTCCATTGATAACCCGTCGGCGAACCCTTCTTCGGCAGCTGCGTTGACGTTTCTTTTCTTTGCCTATTTTTTTTGGCCGTTTTGGGTTCCGCTGTCCGCGGCTTCGATCGAAAGTAACCGGCGTCGCAGGCTCATATTCCAAGGGATTTGCGGAATTGGTTTCTGCCTTGGCTTGTTGCTTTACTTACCAGTGTTGTTGTCACCAGAAAACCTAGATATTGGCCTCGTTCATCACT
This sequence comes from Ruegeria sp. G2, assembly GCF_056533505.1. Taxonomy (NCBI): domain Bacteria; kingdom Pseudomonadati; phylum Pseudomonadota; class Alphaproteobacteria; order Rhodobacterales; family Roseobacteraceae; genus Ruegeria; species Ruegeria sp. G2. The sequence continues at coordinate 123,078 of NZ_JBQFON010000012.1, forward strand.
CCATTCAGTATGAAAACATAGAAACGTACCCCTCCGAAATTACGAGGAACTTTGCACGTGTTTTCTACGCTTTGGTGATCTGCGTTCCGCTTGTAGGATCGAGCGATAAAGGTTTGCGAGGTTTCGGGTATCTAATTGTCGTTTCCGTTGCTTTGGGGTTCTTTTTTGCTTCTCATGCCTTCACGTCAATCTGGTGCTTCGTTGCGGCTGCTTTGTCTGCCTATATCTACTTCGTTCTAAAGTTTCACTACTGGGAGGTGGACCGCTTAGGTGGGCCCGCCAAAGGTTGAGGGACCTTTTGAAAAATGTGTTTAGGTACTGGCAGGATGCATTTGCTTGAAAGCTGTCATCCGACAGTTTTTGTCAGATGACCGCGTTGAACCCAAAACGAAAGTTCACTCGCCTATGGCGAAACGGGTGGTTTTGGACTATTTTGCATTAGCCTGATCCCAAATAGCAGAGACAAACATCCAAACGCCAATCCCATTGCGAGGGCATTGGCAACGAAGATACCGCCAAACAGGGATAGGCTTTGTTGTTGGACGAACCACTCTCTGGTCTGGACCTGAAGCTCCACAACCCGCTGCTGGCAAGACTGTATAAATTTTCCTCAACCAATTCCACGAGGATGAAATCATATTAGAACTGCGCGAACCAAACCTTCAGTGGATTGTGCTGCGCGCAGCCTATTTATGTCGCGACGTGAGAAACGTCTTTGTCCGGCGAATAAATATCCAAGATGTTCCAATGTCCGGTTGTTGGCGTTGGGTTGTTGATCATCGGGACATCCAAAACCGTTGGCTTGCCACTGGCGATTGCCGCCTCCAATGCGGGCAACAACTCGTCAGCAGCGCTGAGCCTGTGTCCTTCTGCACCATAGGCCCGCGCTATGTCGGCATAGCCCGGCCCGTTTGCGGGTGCTTCGGCCGATCCGGGGAAGGTTGTTCCATAGGTCAGGCCGTAATGCGCTTTTTGCAGTCCTGCGATGGTCCCAAACGCGTTGTTGTTCATCACAAGCCAGATGATGCCCAGATCAAGTTCGACAGCTGTTGCCAGCATTGACGGGTTTTGACCAAACCCACCATCGCCGACCAGGCTAAGCACCACCCGATCAGGTGCCGCCAGCTTCGCGCCGATGGCACCCGGAGGTCCAAAGCCCATCGTGGCGAACCCGCCCGGTGTCAGGATCGAACCGGGAGTCAGGATATCGAACTGTTGCCCAACTCCGTTCTTGTTCCATCCAACATCAGTGGTGATGATGGCATCTTCAGGCAGTGCCTTGCGGGTATCCGCCAGAATACGCTCAGGCATCATCGGAAAGGCAGATGAGGTCGCCATTTCCAAGTTACGCGCTTTGAAGTCCGTTCGGAAGTCAGCGATATTCTGTTCGAGCGCAGGGCGCTTGAAACCGTCCGGATACATCTCACGGGCCACCCGATTGAGCACACGAAGCGCGGCTTTAGCGTCCGCGACGACACCGATCTCGGTGGGATAGTTTCGGCCGATCTCTTGCGGTTCGATGTCAATGTGAATGACCTTGGAACCGGGAATATTGAACGTGTAGCCGGGATACCAGCTGGAACAATCGGCCTCTTTGAACCGGGTGCCCACGGCAAAGATGTAATCCGCATTCAGGCAGGACTGGTTGACCAGTTCGGTGCCCCAAAACCCGGTCATACCCAGTACAAGCGGATGATCGTCTCGCAACGCACCTTTACCCATCAGGGAATGCGCGACGGGCAGATCCATATGTTCGACAAACTCGCGCAACTCCTCGCTCGCCTGCGCCAACAGGATACCGCCACCGACATAGGCAACCGGGTTTTCGGCCTTCGCCAGTGCTTCGACAATCTCTCGTGCGGATTCATCGTCAATCGACGGTTTCTTGAGCGCGCGTGTATTGTCGCGGATACGGTCGAAACTGTCCGAGGGGATCACCTCGGAGAAGATGTCCATCGGCACGTTGACCAGCACCGGTCCGGGCTGGCCGCTTTCGGCAAGATGGAATGCTTTCTCCAGGATTTCGGCCATCAAGTCTGCCCGGTCCACCCGCCATGCACGTTTCACGAAGGGGCGGTAGATCTCCCACTGGGCGGCGTCCGCGTGCAGGTTCACCTCCTGATGCGGATGCTTGCCGTAGTAATGCGTGGGAATGTCACCTGCGATCACGACCATGGGGATACAGTCCAGCGCCGCGTTAGCGACCCCGGTGGCGCAGTTTGTCAAACCTGGGGAGAGGTGAGACAAAACCACCGAGGCCTTGCCTGTCACGCGGGCGTAAGCGTCCGCTGCGTGGCTGGCGATTTGTTCGTGTCGTACTGTAACGAAATCGATGGGACTTTCGGCAAGCGCAGCCAGTACCGCGATGTTCGTGTGGCCGCACAGGCCGAACACATGTTCGACCTCGCGGCGTTCGAGAAAGTCAACGATATGTTCGGCGACGGTTTTGCCTTCCAGTTTCGCTCCGTCCATCACGCGACCTCCTGTCCGTAGAACTCACCGAACAGGTCCGGCTCCGAGGGGCGATCCTCGGGGATCGGACGGCTGACCCAGGTGTAGTTCATCATGTGTTTCATGGTGACGTTTTCATTGGTGATGTTGCCGCCCCAGATGCCGCAACCCAGACTGCTGGTCATAGGCATGCCATTGGTCCAGGCACCTGCGTTGGCCTTTGACTGAGGCTGCCGCACCATCATGCGGCTGACCGGAGCCAAGCGCGCCAACCGATCGATGTGATCGTCATTGTGGCTATAGATGCCGCAGGAGTGACCTTTGCCACCAGTGTTGTAGATCTGGCTGACCGTTTCCAGCGCATCATCGAATGTGTCGAAGTGATAGAGCGCCATCAGTGTGGTCAGTTTTTCCTTGGAGAACTTGTGCTGCGGCCCTATTTGCCCCTGATTTTCAACCATCAGAAACTTGCGATCATCCGGGATCGAGAACCCGGCGACCTTGGCCGTTTGCTGAGGCGGACAGGCGATGGTCGGGAAGGTGCGGTTGCCTTTGTCGTCCCACATGGCCGCTTCGAGCATGGCCTTCTCTTCGTCCGAACACAGATACCCGCCTTCGGCCTTCAGCGCTTTGACCATATCGTCGTAGACCGAACGCTGGATAATGATGTTACCGTCGGCCGAACAACCCGAGCCAAAGTCAGAGGTCTTAGAGATGCGAGTGTTCCGCGCAGCGATGTCCAGATCGGCTGTCTCATCGATGACAATGGACGAATTGCCCGCGCCGACGCCATAGGCCGGACGCCCTGAACTGTAGGCCGCTTTGACCATGGGTTTGCCACCCGTTGCCAGTGTTAGATCACAAATTTCCATCAGATGCTGCGTCAACGGGATCGACGGTTTGCGGATCGACTGGAACAGGTCTTCGGGGGCACCGGCGGCGCGGCAGGCTGCGCGCATGACCTCGGCCATCTCAAAGGTGGTATGGGCGGTTCGCGGGTGCGGGCTAAAGATGACGGCATTCCTGGCGTTCGCGGCGGACACGCCGGTCACCGGTGGCGTCATCGCAGGATTGGTCATCGGGATCAGAGACGCGATCACACCGGCAGGTTTGGCATATTTAACCAGGCCCTTTTCTTCGTCGACTTCGACGATCCCGGTCGACGGTGTGCGCAGTACGTCGCGCAGGACCATGTGTATCTTGAACCGCTTCGCAGGACGCCCTTCGCGATCACCAATACCGCTCTCGTCCACGCCTTGCTGTGCCAGACGCGTAAAGGTCTTCTCATTCCCTGCATACCACGCGATGGCCTGAGACAAGCGGTCCAGCCGGTCCTGATCCCAATCCTTGATTTCGGCCATGGCAGCGCGGGCGCGCGCCAGCATATCGGCCGCGAGTTGTCGGTCGTTTTCAGTGAGCTCTTTGCCCATGATAATCCTCTTGGTGTTTTGGAATTGCTGCATCGGGCATACGGCGCTGTGACCGCGCCTCGCCGAATGTTCGCTTGGCGTGGCTGAGACAACGACGCGCGTGTTCTTCATACCCCAACTCGGCAACGCGACTTTGGTTGGGCAGTTCAATAGAATAATCGACGGGAGGCATCCGTTCGATGATGCCGGTGAAGTCAATCCAGCCTTCGCCAGGATAGAGCCGCGCATCGCGGGCAAGTTGGATCATGCCCTCGCGCGTATCAGCGATGCCGGGCAGGCAATCAGAGATGTGCAGGAAGTGAAACAGGTCCGAAGGGACGTGCAAAAGCTCCCCGAGATCCACTCGGCTGAGGTGCAGATAGAGCGTGTCGACCAGAATACCACCATTCGGCTGATCAGAGGCGCGGACAATATCCAGCGCCTCATCCAGAGTACGAAGGCGGGAAAAGCTTGGGAACTCAAGGTCCACCGTCAGTCCATAGGGTGCTGCCAGTTCGCAGGTCTCAGAATAGACGTCGATCAGAAAGTCACGATCATCGCGGGTGTTGGTCCACGCGCTCATGATCATGCGTTTGGCGCCGAGTTCCCCGCCGATTTCCAACGAGCGCTCAAAGCCGCGCGGGTCCACGTCTTCGGTGATGCGCGCAATCTCAACATCAAGGACTTTTAGGCCGGTTGTCGAAAGAGCCGTCTTGGTGGCCTGCACCTGCGCCTTGTCGATCGGGGATTGGGTGAATTCACCGGGCACATGCATCGGAATGAACCGGGGACTGACGGCATCGTAACCGGCCCGCGCGGCGATATAGACCAGCTCGGGCGGCGTACAGCCAATCAGCGTCAGATGCGCCAAGGAATAGAGAGAGGGGCCTGCGCCAGCCTCTTCGGGTTTCACCATGAACGACAGCTCCACGTGTCTGCGAATCTAAAATTCATCACACGTAGTAAAAAATATCTGGTATTTTTTAAAATATCAACTTTTAATACCGAGCAGGAAATGAAAATGCCCGGGCCCTAGCCCGGGCGTGCTTAACCTTCGTATTGGCAAAGCTTTAGATAGTGACCCAGTCGCCTCCGGACTGGTGAGAGCGCACAGAGGCATCAATGAATCGAACACCGTCTGCGCCTTGATCGACACTGGGATAAGAGAGCCAATCGGCCGGAACGGTAACGCGATCCCGACGCGCGGCGACGGCCATGGCAAATTCCGTATAGAGATTTGCCCAGGCTTCGATAATCCCTTCGGGGAAGCCGCGCGCCGTACGGATCAGACGTTCCGCACCGGGGCCGATGCCATGCCCGTGACCTCGGCTGATGATACGATCCGGCTCACCGAACCGATTGAACTTCAGCTGTTCCGAATTCTCCAAGTCCCACTCGAGGCCTCCTTCGCTACCGAATATCCGCAACCGCAACCCACCCCGATTTCCGGGGGCAAGGCGTGTTGCCATCAGGGTTCCCGGAACCTCGTTTTGATAGCGGGTGAACATGAATACCGTGTCTTCCAACGGCTTTGGCGCGCCGCAGACGTGAAACTCGGCCCGCAGGTCGGTCATCGGCAGGCCCGAGACAAAACTGGCAAGATGCGCGGCATGGGTGCCGATATCGCCAACGCAGCTGGTCGGGCCTGAAATCTTGGGATCCAGCCGCCACTTTACATGAGGCGCATCGGCCACATCTTCGGGCGTCATCCAGTCTTGCATGAACTCAACATGGATTTGGTTGATTTTGCCGATGCCGCCTCCGGCCACGATTTGCTTGGCCTGCCGGATGACCGGGAAACACGACATCGCATAACCGACGGCAAAGACTTGCCCCGTGCGCGCGGTGATTTCCTCAAGCCCTTGGGCCTCGGCGACTTCGTTGGTCAGGGGCTTGTCGCACAGCGCGTCAATGCCCGACTCCAGAAAGGCTTTGGCCACGTCGAAATGAACGTGGTTCGGGGTGGTGATCATCACTGCATCCACGCCATCCGGACGTGCCGCCTCGGCCTTTGCCATCTCGTCGAAGGACGCATAGCACCTGTCTGCTGGCAGGAACCACTCAGCCCCGCGCGCTTTGCTGCGCGCGGCGTCAGAACTGAGCGCGCCTGCGGCGACCTCCCACCGGTCGGCCATCCGCGCGGCCGTTGCTTGCGTGATTGAGATCCGTCCTCCACCAACAACGCCCAGCCGCAAACGGCGAGACAAGCGAGGAAAGGGGCCGTCAAAGTTCAGGTCTTCGGGTAAAAGTCTCTCAGCCATTCTGAACTTCCATTTCCGGGACCAGTGCGCCCTCGGGCAGGATTTCAACCGCCATGAAGATGCTGGGGGTAATCGTCTCGTATTGATGCCAGGGATAGTTGCCTTCGGCGTCATACATCGGCTTGTGGGTCGTGCCCGGGGCCATGAATTCTTCGAGATAGAGCGTCTCAACGTCCCGTTCTCGGCATTGCTGCATTTTACCGAAGCCAACGATTTGCGTGTGCACTTCGCGGAACCCCGGAACCGGGCAGAACGGATGATCCTTGTGCAATCCAACATTCAGTGGGACCGAGCCGGAATGGTACATGGTCAGGCCGACGTTACCCACGAAGACCTTTGGCGACATGTAGTGGCTAACGCCACGCAGACGCTCCTCTTGGCGGATATCAAAAGCAGATGGCCACATATCTTTCACCCATGCGAACAGCTCGTTGTCATCACCATGGGTGTCGAAACCGTAGACAATTACCGCGCGTTCTACGCTGTTAAGCGTGCTGTCTTGCACGATGACAGACGAAAGCGGTGCAACGATCTGATCCACGACCGAAAGGTCTCGTCCCCCAAGGTTCAAAACAATTGCACGACCCTCGACAGACATTCTGTCTTCATCGGTAATGTGCTGGACGTGAAAGAATGGTTGGGCAAAGTCGAGTGTCTCAACCGGCATGGACCAGCTCCTTCCTCTCATTCAATAGGAAATCGACCGGCAGAGGCTCCGGAGCCGTGCAAAGGCTTTCTATCGTCTGATAGGCGCCAAATTTCGGTGCCCGTTCAATCGCGTCCATGACTTCGAAAACGTGGTAGGCAAGTGCTCCACTTGCACGGGGTTGGCGTCCTTCTTGTGCCGCCAGGGCCAGATCCAAAAGGCCGAGCCCGCGGCTGTCCTCATTGAACCCGTGTTTGTTTTCGACCACCTGCCAGTCTTCGCGACCGGTTGGACGAGGTTGATGAGACCAGCGTGAGGTGTCCCGCGTTTTCAGCCAGACATCCCCCTGAAAGATGTTAGCTCCATGAACCGGGTCAGGGTCGGGAATGCTGATGGTGCCGTTTTCACCGTAGACTTCGAACCGCGGAGTTTCGCTGTCCCAGACGTCGAAGCTCATGGTCATCGACCCAATGGCGCCGGAGGAGAACTGCAGCAAGCTTAGGGAGTGCGTGTTGACCTCGACATCCATCCATTCGCCGTTGCGCGGGCCGTTTTCGATCATCCGCTGGTCAAATGTCCGCCGCGCCATTCCGGCTACGCGGTCAACGGGACCAAGGCAGCAGATCATGGCGGTCAGGTAGTATGGCCCAAGGTCTAGCAAAGGCCCTCCGCCCGCTTGGTAATAGAAATCCGGGTTGGGATGATGGCGTTCCGTCCCGTGGGTACCGACATGGGCAAAAACCCCTGTCGGCTTTCCGATGGCACCTTCATCAATCAAGCGCCAAACGGTCTGCCAACGACCGCCCAGAAACGTGTCGGGCGCGCAACCGACCAGTAGCCCATTTTCAGAGGCCATGTGCAGGATCGCCTTGCCATCCGATCGGTTCATGACCAGTGGCTTTTCGGAATAGACGTGCTTACCCGCCTCCAACGCGCGCAGGCTGATGTCGGTATGGGCTGCCGGAATAGTCAGGTTCAGAACACAGTCAATTGTCGGATCGTTGAACACTTCATCCGGCGTGCAGGCCTTGGCGATGCCGTATTGTTCCGCCTTGGCGCGGCTTTCTGATGGATCGAGGCTCGCGCAGGCCGCGACCTCGACGTTTGAGAATTTGGATAGTGTTTTTAGATAGATATCACTGATACGACCACAGCCGATAAGGCCGACCCGGAAGGATTTCGATGTCTCACGTGTCATCATTCCTGTCTTCGTAGAAAGGCAAGTAGTTCGGGGGCATCGGCCCTTTGTTGCGGCCACCCTGGTTCATCTGCTCCCAAGCGTGGGCCAGAATACCGACCGAGCGGGACAAGCAGAACAGCCCGCGCGACAAGGGCGCGGGAAAGCCAAGTTCGCAAAAGATCACCGCCGTTGCGCCGTCGATATTCATGGCGATTGGTCGACCGCCACGTTGACGGCCGAGTTCGGCCTGAACCTCTTCTCCGATATCGGCAAACCGGCCAGAAACTGTGCCTTCTGTCGCCGCATCACGAACAAGTTGCATCAATCGAGGCGCACGTGGATCGACGGGTTTGTGAAACCTGTGACCAAAGCCCGAGACGATCTTGCCGTACGTCTCGCGCCAGCTGTCCAAGCCGTCCCGAACAGCGTCATTCAGCGAAACTCCCGCATCCATGCGGACCGCGATATCATAGTACAGCTCGGCGCATTGTTCGCCAGCTCCGCCATGCACATCGCCCAGCATGTTCACCGCAGTCGCCATAGCATTATTGAGACCGACCCCGCAGGTGGCGGCCATACGCGCCGCCGCGATCGAGGGGGCCTGCGGGCCGTGATCCACGCCTGCGACCAGGGCAGCCTCGAGCAGACGTGCCTGAGCATCGCTGGGCAGATCGCCCCGCACCATCAACCAGATCATCTGAGGGAAGGAAACGTTCCCGATCAGGTCCTCGATGGGATGGCCACGAAACGCGATCTGGCCGGGCTTCATGTCGATGATGGAGGTGCGCCACCATTGGCGCACAGCTTGCTCGTCGCTCGTCATTATGTTTGCACCTCTTTCATCGTCTGGGTTTTGCTTTGCGCGGCAAGGCGAATGGGCGCGTTGCGCGCGCCATAACCAGCATAGCCCATACGGCGTTCAACGATTTCGAAGAAGAAGCCGTTAAAGATCGGGCGGCTATAGATCTGAAAATACTCTGCACCCGCTGCCCGGTCGTAGAGAATGTTGCCCTCGCGCAGTTGGGTGATCAGATCATCATCCAATCCGAAGGTCGCTTGCAGATCGGCGTAGTAGTTCTCTGGGATCGTCAAACTGGGAAAGCCGGATTTACGCAGCTGATCCGACGTTTCAAAAATATCGTCCGACTGGAAGGCGATGTGCTGAACACCGGCCCCAAACCCATCTTCAAGGAATGACGCTGCCAGAGTTCTGCGCCCAACGGCCCCGTTCAGGTTCAGGCGCACTTCGCCTTCAGGGCTTTCGATAGCCTGGCTTTGCACGACACCGGACGGGTCGGCGACGTTTACGATCGGCGATTTCGCCATCTCAAACGTCGAGATGTAATAGAGCAACCAGCTTTGCATCTCATCATGGCGCATTGTCTGTGCCAGATGGTCGATACGGCGCAGACCGGCAGGCTGGGTTGCTTTTGTTTTGGCGACTGGCTCGAATTCGATGTCCCAGACACGGTGCAGATCAGATTTCTCATCGATGAAATGGACAACATTACCACCGACACCTCGGATTGCGGGGATGTCCAGCTCGCCGGTGCCCACTGGTTGCGAGAAATTCGGCGCGCCCAACGCGGTCGCGCGCTGAACCGTCTGATCCGCATCTTTGACACGCAACCCCATGTCACAAACCGAGGGGCCGTGGCCCAGAAATGCCGAATGCGCGAAACCTTCCTTTTCGGTATTCACGACGATGTTTATCGCACCCTGCCGCCACAGCTCGACAGACTTGCTGACATGCTTTCGTTCCATGCGAAAACACATGGCCGAGAGCATATCGGCCAGCTGCGCGCCGCTTGTTTCGTCAGCTGTAAATTCGACGAATTCGAAGCCCGACGCATAAACGCGTTCAGGCAGGTCCGGGATACCGAAATCGGCTCCCGGCTCGGTCCGCGACACCTCGTCCAAAAGGTTGACCAGCGACCTGAAGCTGTCACGTGCCAGTGTTTGACCACCGGGTTGCGGCGCTGCCTCGTTGACCCGCGCAATGGACCACGGCCCCTTGTATCCCGCGCGGGACAGTACGCGCACGAAACCCGCTAGGTTCAGCGACCCAAGCCCCGGCAAGAGCCCGAAATGCCGCTTGAGCCTGCGGATATCCATTTCAAGCCGGGGTGCATCGGACAGTTGCACATGGAACAGGCGCTCTCCGGGAATGTCCCGAAGGCGGGCGGGCTTGGACCCGTCGGCCAGCGAGAAGAAGGAGTTCAAGGCCAACCCGAAATGTGGACTGTCAATCGCCTCGACAATGCGCAGCGCCTGCGCGTCCGAGTGGATGAGGTCGGACCAGGGCAAGCCCAAATAGGCCAGACGTACCCCCATCAATTTTGCAATCTCGGTCGCTTCCCCAAGGTCAGTGATCACCTGATCTTCGGTGGCGTCGGCCTCCACCTCAAAAGCTGAACCAATGAGCAATAGTTCTGTGCCCAACTCACCCATCAGATCGAGTTTGCGTTTCAACCGATCAAAAGCGCGCTGTCGACCGCCGCCAGATTGACCTTCAAGGTTATGGAACGGTTGCAGCAGGCAGATTTTCAATCCGAGGTCTGAGGCAATGTCCCGGATTTGCGATGGTGACCCGTCAAAGGCAGTCAAATCCGGTTCATGCAGTTCAACCCCGTCAAATCCGGCCCCGGCTATGGCATGCAGTTTCTCAGCCAAATCGCCGGGGATGGATGTTGTCGAAACCGACAGGCACATTACCCCTGGTACCCAAACATGCGCGGCAACCACAGAACCAGATCAGGCATCAGCATCATGATTATCAAGGCGAAGATGAGAACCGCGAGGAAGGCCCAGATTTCCGAGATGATTTCACGCAGCGGGATGTCCGTCACGGCGTTGATCACAAAGAGCAAAATGCCATAGGGCGGTGTGATCAGGCCGATCATCGAGTTCACGACAACCAGCACTCCGAAATGCACCAGATCAATCCCAAGCGCTTCGCAGGTGGGGATGAACAGGGGCACAATCACCAGGATGATCGTTGTCGCGTCCAATACACAACCCAGCGCGAGGATCAGCAGGTTGACGAGGATCAGGAAAACAATCGGGCTAACATCCGAACCCTCCAGCAAAGCCGAGATCGACTGTGGAATCTGCTCCTGAATGACGATGAAGTTCAGAATGAACGCGCCACCGATGACTACCCCAACGGCTGCCGACGAACGGGCACTGTCAACGAAGACCTGATAGAGACCACGGAACGACAGGGCACGATAGAAGAACGCTGCCAGTAGCAGGGCGTAGAATGCAGCCACGGCGGCGGCCTCGGTCGGTGTGGTGACACCCCCGTAGATACCGTAGAGCAGGATCGCGGGCATCAACAGCGCCGGAAACGCGTTGGCGGTTTTTGCGGGCAACTCGCGCAGAGGAATTGGTTCTTCCAGGGCAAAGTTTCGCTTTCCAGCCAGATAGTAGTTCATCGCCATCAGAACGACGCCCATGATCAGGCCTGGCAGAATACCAGCAAGGAACAACGACCCGATAGACGCCTTTGAGACCAGCGCATAAAGAACCATCGGGATCGAGGGCGGAATGATCGGGCCGATCGTCGCCGACGCCGCAGTGATTGCGGCTGCATAGCCCCGGCTGTAACGGCCATCCTTGGTCATCATCTCAATAATGATCTTGCCGATCCCGGCAGCATCCGCGACAGCCGAACCAGACATTCCTGAGAAAATCAACGACGCAACCACGTTGACGTGCCCGAGGCCGCCCTTGAACCGCCCGACCGCAGCGACGCAGAAGTTCAGCAAGCGGTCGGTGATCGACCCCGCGTTCATGATATTGGCGGCGACTATGAACAAAGGCACGGCAAGCAGGATCGTGCTTTTGTAGAAGCCCTGCAGGATTTTTTCACCCGCCAGCGCGACATCCAGACCAGCGACACCCAGATACATCAGTGACGCCAAAAGGATGGAATAGCCGATAGGGGTCCCGATGCCTGCCAGAACAAAAAGGGTTAGCAGGCAGGAAAGGAGTTCGAAACTCATTTGCTTGCGTCCTCGTCGTCTTCCACATCAACGCGGGGGTGATCGTCGACCACGTTGTATCCCACGACCATTTCAAGCTCGGTTTTTGGTGGGCCGTTGCGCATGATGTCAAAGAACAGCCAAGCATACCGCGCAGCAACGACCAGCATGAACACGGCATAGATCGAAAAAACGGTGCGCAGCGGTATCTTTTCGCCCGAGAAGGGATTGCGAACGGTCGCGGTCTTGCGGATTTTCATCCAGTCAATGTAGTCCCAAGTTGGCAGAAAGCTGTAGAGCATCCCGACTACGATTGCCGCGGCTGCCAGCATCGCAAAGACCTGACGGACGCGTCGGGGCACAGACAGATAGATAATGTCGAATTTTACGTGATCCCGCTCGCGCACGATGAAGGCGCAGCTGAAAAAGATCACCCAGACCCAGAGGATGCCGATCAGTTCAAGCGTCCATCCTGCAGGGGTAAAGAAGTACCGCAGCAGGATTTGAAGAAGGAAGATCAGGAAGATTGCCGCCAGCATCCCGCCGGCAATCGCTTCGGTCAGTCGGGAGAACCCCTTTATGAAGTCTTTCATTGCGGTTCTCCCTCCCTTGCAATGCGGGCTTAGTTGCCCAGCGCGTTGATCTTATCCAAAACGCCTTCGGGCCACGAACCGGCGAATTCGCTGTCCAGATACATGGACTGTACCTGATCGCGGAACGCTGCGAGATCGGGTTCGTAGATCTCCATGCCCTGCTCTTTCAGGAAGCTTACGAGATCCTCTTCTTTCTGAAGCTGCTTTTGGCGACCCGATTCAGCAGCTGCATCTGCAGCTTCTTGAACCTTAGCTTGCTGTTCAGGGGTCAGGCTGTCCCAAACCTCTTTGCCGATGGCAATATAGTTCAGGTCCACCAGATGTGACGTTAGAACGATCTGGTTGGTCACTTCGTAGAACTTTGCGTCCACAACGGTCGGTAGCGGGTTGTCCTGACCGTCAACAGCACCGGTCGACAACGCAGTGTAGACCTCCGAGAACGCCATTGGTGTCGGAGCCGCACCCAGAGCCTTACCCAGGAACTGCCATGCATCAGTGCCGGGCATCCGCAGGTTCACACCTTCCAAGTCGGCCGGTGTCGAAACCGTCAATTCATCTTTGGGCTGGCGCAGGTTTACCTGGCGACGACCCAGATACATCACCGACAGCAATTTGACACCCAGCTCTTCTTCGGCCTTCTGCTTGAAGGCATCCATCAAGGGATCGTTGAAGACAGCAACCTGATGCGCGGCGTCCTGATGGACATAGCCTGCGGTGAAAATCGAAAACTCGGGGAAGAACTGTGCCAGTTCCTGCGCCGACGTGATCGACATTTCCAGGTTACCGCGGCTGATCGCGTCCAACTCGGTACCTTGTGCAAAGATGGTGCCGTTGTAGCTGGGCTCATAACTCGCGAAGTCGGCAACCATCGGCGCGAAAACCTCGGCCATGGCAACCGAACGCTGATCGGTTTCCGACCCCGAGGTTGCGAGGCGAAGTTGCACTTTATCCTGCGCCAGCGCTGCACTTGTTGCGCTGAACAGAACACCGGTGGCGACCAGGGCTGACACAGCAGCCCGGCGTGTAAGTTTGAAAGTCACTTTTTTCCTCCCTGAGACATCATTGATGCTTCTTTTTTGACGATTCCAAGTTTTGACCTATTTTGGACATTTTGCAAGATTTTTTACAAAATATCTGATATTTTATACAACCGAAATATTTGCGATCGGTGCTTGCTGAAACCTTTCTATCCTGATCGTTTCGCCTGTTCTGCAAGAATTCTGAATAGCCTCAATGACTTGAAGCGTTCTAAAACCTTCCCATCCCGATACGATCGGCTCGGCTTCGTGCCGGGCCACTTCAACAAAATGCCTGAGTTGATTGACCAACGGGTCAGAGGCGCCCTTCTTGAGCGCTGTGGACGAAATGGGGGTCCACCAGTCTCTTTGCTCACCCCGATAGCTCCAGAGCCGGAGGTCAGGGACGGATAGCGACCCATGAGAGCCGCCGATCATGTAGCTGCTTTCAGTGGTTGATGGATAGATTGGATATTCCTGAGACGTCATCTCCCAACTCCATGGTGCGACGATGCTGTCAGACACGCTTATGGTGCCAATGGCTCCGCCTTCGAACGTCAGCAACGCGCCAGCAACATCCTCGTTGTCGTAGCCGCGCTGCGATGCAGCCGATTGCGCCTGAACGGTTACGACCTCTCCGGCCAGATACCGCAGAAGATCGACGTCATGGACAAGATTAACCGAGATGGGTCCCGCGCCAGGTTTCTTTCGCCAGGGCGCAGTGTCAAAATACTCGTCGGGCTTATAGAACCAACAATTCGCATGGATTGCACGAACATCACCGATCTGCCCATCCGAAATCGCCTCCTTGGCCGATTTGATCAGTGGATTGTACCGGCGATGGTGTCCAACCATAAGCGGTACGTCTGCCTTCTCCGCCTCTTGAACAAGCTCTAGTGCCGCGCCAGCTTCTACGGCGATCGGCTTTTCCACGAGTATGGGGCAACCGTGCCGAATGCAAGTGAGGCCCTGCTCGACATGAAGTGTCGTTGGGGTCGCCAGCACAGCGCCGTCCGGGGCCTGATTGGCGAACATTTCTTCAAGCGTCTCGTAACACGCAACCCCATGTTCATCAGCATACGCGCGGCCTTCGTCGCTGGGGTCGACAAATGCAACAAGATCGACATGACGCAACGCACGGATTGCATCTGCGTGGCGACGTCCAACAAGGCCAATGCCGACGATGGCAATGCGAAAGTTCTGAGACACTTTGGTTCCTTCCGGAGGATCCAAAAAAGCTCTGGATCCGATGTTTGCGACTAGGCTGCATCGCCCAATTTGAACACGACCGTATTGGGGTTTTCCCGATTCCGCAATAATGTATGATATTTTTATTTATACCATACATCAGTTTGGATTGCTGATGACCTTTAAAAATGATAGATGAACGAGGAAACCAAGAATATCGGGTGAAATGCATGGCGAAGCAGCCGTCTACGATAGGCGCAAGCACCTATCAGCGCATCAAACGGGATATCATTTTCGGAGAGTTGCAGCCCGGCTCGAAACTTAAGCTGGACGCTTTGAAAGAGCGGTACTCAGCAAGCCTTTCGACGCTTCGTGAAACGCTGAACAGGCTTGCCAGCGATGGGTTTGTCGAAGCTCCCGAGCAAAGGGGATTTCTGGTTACGCCAGTTTCCCGTGAAGACCTGACCGAGATCGCAGAGCTGCGCGCCCTGTTGGAATGCCACGCATTGGAATTGTCGATTGCAAACGGCGACACGGATTGGGAAGGCAACCTTGTCGCCGCGCACCATAAGCTGCACCTGATGGAACAGCAGCTGCTAAAAGGAGATGACTCTGAGAAAGAAACCTGGAAACGGTATGATTGGGAGTTTCACCAAGCCATGATCGCGGCGTGCAACTCCAGAAACCTTCTGACGCTGCACTCGATCATCTACGATAAATACCTGCGCTATCAAATGCTTGTACTAACCTATCGCGGCGAAGAAGCCGTCGAGGAGCATAAAGGCATGTTCAATGCCGCCTTGGCCAGAGACGCGGATACAGCCAAGAAGCTACTAGTGGATCATATCCGAAATGGCCTCGCACATACGTTAGAGGCCATGTAGCCTGCCACAACTAATTGAATTGCTGTAGATCCACCCGCGAACGACTACGGACGCGTCTAAGAAGCAATGTAGGTGCGTGCTTAACGCTGCATTCCTATCATTGATTTTATTCAGAAAATTTGGGTGTCTTCGCCCATAATTTTGCATAGCACTTGCGCATAAGCCTGCACGATTTGCCCATAAGTTTGCACGATTCACTATACGCGCTCAATTGTCGATTGTCGTAACGTGGCTCGATCAACTTGGACACACCAAACTCAATCTAAAGTGCATTCTTCTTGGAAGAATTCAATCCAAAACTGAACAACACAACTCAATTGCGAGGTTATGGTAGATCACTTTCAATGTAGCGCGGCTCGGTCGGCCTTCTCGCAGGCAGCCAACTAGTACTTTGGCGACATACAAGTTTTGCAGCAGCTCTGCAAAACGCGCAAATACATGGCTCCGTAGTGCGAGCCCACTCTGTTTGGAGGAGCTTGGTTACGGTTAAATTGAAGCTGTATCTAGCTCCTGTGGAAAGGGCTTCAGCCGCAGTACTTTCGTACCTCAGTATCCCTAAGCCCGGTGGCCACAAGCATGCATCTGTTTCGCGCCTCGTAATAGTACCCACGAGCATACCACATGACCGCTTCGGGCTCGTTTCCATCTGAAACCATCCAAGCTCCGCGCAAGTATTTCACGGCGTATGTCAGGTTGGTCTGAGCGTCCAAGAGGTCGGAAGGCTGCCCGCGAAATCCCATCTGGCGCGCTGTCGCAGGCAGAATCTGCATCAGGCCGTAGTATGGGCCATTTCGAGCATTGGGACGATAATCGCTTTCTCGTTGGATCACACGGTGTACTAGGCTGCGCGGTACTCCGTTTGCGTCCGCAGTTTCGTCGATCATCATACGCAGCTCAGGGGTCTCACCGGGATAAAGTCGGGTAATTGGCTCTGCGGGTTCCTTGCCGCAAGCGGTAATAAATAGCGCGGCAAGAATGACTGTGTATCGCATCAAAATTCTCATCTCATTAATTACAAGATTCATCAGC
>NZ_JBQFON010000013.1:0-119047 GCF_056533505.1 Ruegeria sp. G2
CTCAAGTAACCTGTTCGAAATCTATTCGGCGGAAACAATCGTCAGATCACACAGGCTCGTCAACTAGACCCCAGAGTTTGCGACACATCCGCTGCAAGTCCTCAGAGTTTCATTTCACCCTGTACCGTAAGCTACCCCTAGCAGCCCCCTGCCCGCTTTACACGCATAAATTAGCCTTTTTGACTATTAGTTCTGCTGCAATATAGATTCTCTGTTAAACTCGATAAATATCCCTTATCATGTTTGATTGATTTTACGGGGAAATCAGCACAGAATGTGCCCCATGAAGCCGCCCGCCCTCTATCTTCCAGCCGCCTCCCCTGCCCTGTCGCAGGCGGATCAGAAAACGCTGACCGACCTGTATGTGCGCGGCACGCCGGCCAATACGCTGCGCGCCTATGAGCGGGATCTGCGCTACGTGACGGCATGGAAAGCCGCGCGTTTCGGGTCAGCCCTGGATTGGCCGGAAAGTGAGGCCATCGCGCTGGCTTTTATTCTCGATCACGCCCGCGATCTGAACGACGCACCAGAAACGGATGTAGCGCGCGAAAGCGCAGAAGCGCTGATCGCGCAAGGGCTGCGCAAGTCCCTCTCCTGCCCGGCCCCGTCTACGCTCGACCGGCGCATCGCCTCCTGGCTGGCCTTCCACCGGATGAAGAACCTGACTTCGCCCTTTGACGCGCCCCAGGTCAAGCAAGCCCGCGCCAAGGCCCGCCGAGCGGCGGCCCGTCCCCCTGCCCCAAAATCGCAGCATCCGATCACCCGCGATGTACTGGAGCAGCTGCTGGCCACCTGCCACGGCACGCGCCGCGATGGCCGCGACCGGGCGCTGTTGATGCTCGGCTGGGCTTCGGGCGGTCGGAGGCGCTCGGAGATCACCGGGTTGATGCGCGAGGATGTCTCGCTCAAGGAATTTGACAAGAGCGGCATCGTCTGGCTCTCGCTGCTGGAAGCCAAGACCACCCAGAAGGGCGAGACCCCGCGACTGGTGCTGAAGGGGCGCGCCGCGCAAGCCTTGGTGCATTGGATCGAGATTGGCGGGATCGAGGATGGACCGCTGTTCCGCCCTGTCTCAAAAGCGGATCGTGTGCTGAAACGTCGTCTGAGCCCGGATGCGATTTATCAGATCGTCAAACACCGCCTGAAACAAGCCGGATTGCCCGAGGATTTTGCCTCGCCCCACGGGCTGCGCTCGGGGTTTCTGACCCAGGCCGCACTGGACGGTGCGCCCATCCAGGCCGCTATGCGCCTGTCTCTGCATCGGTCTATGGCGCAGGCACAGAAATATTATGACGACGTCGATATCGCCGAAAACCCGGCAACGGACATGCTGGGGTGAGTTGGAGCTAAACGAGGAAGGCGGTAACCCATGGGTTACCGCCATTAAAATCAAAAAACGTAAGCATGGGTAACCCGCGGGTTACTTCTCGTTCAAAACAGCTTCGAAAGCTTCAACCGCCCTCTGGAGCTTAGAACGGTCAATCGAACTAAAGTCTTGACCGGACAATATTCTGCACTCTCCTTTTCGCGCAGTGATTTTTGAAGCGCCCACATGAAACTCATACTTCACGCTCTCGACTTTCTCACGTCGCTTGCCTTTACCCCGTTCAGAATCAGTATCCGCCAAGAAAGCATCAAGCACCGCGTTTTGCTCATCAGCTGTGGATGCGCGCGCCAACACATCTTTTAACACAGCAGCTGAACCCGACGAAGCTCGAAGTTTCCGCGCAACCTCAACGCCAAGATTTCTGGAGACACTCTTAGGAAACGGCAACGCGCCATCAAGTTCATTGAGCAGGTAAACAAAGCTACGAATATAAGAGCGTTTCATCTTGTGCAGGGATGAGTAAAGCCTTCCGACCAAAGCTTCTGCATCCCCTGCCCCCAACTCAGAATCGTTGGAAGCAAGAATTGCCACTTGCGCCATCTCAGCAAAAGTCAGGTCCTCTCGAACAACGTTCTCTTCAACCATGTCAATGTAAAGGTCGATGCGGTCACTCTGGGATTCAGCAACTCGCGCTGTAACACTGGAAAACCGTTCATCACCGGTCTCCTCATAAAGCTGCTTGAGAGCAGTTACTCGTCTCCAACCCTTTTTGAGCTGGAATCGACCATCTGAATCCTTATAAAGCTCTATGGGCTCCTTCTGGCCGCGTTCCTGAATAGAAGCCTTGAGTTCATCCATCTCATCCGAACTTGCGACGGCCGATAGATCCAAGCGATCTCTTGGAAGATCTGTCGTAAGAATTTCATTGATGCTGACCGCAACCAAAACTCGCCCCTCGTCACGAGCTTTGCGATACTCCTTGGCATCGGAGGCATTTTGCCGTCGCTGTTCGACACGGTTCTCAGTGCTTTCATTTAAACTGTTTGCTGTCTCGCGTACCGCAGCCCCCATTGGGCCCACTTCGCGGCGGCGTGTTTTCTTGATGTCATCTTCATCAATTGGAGTGAAGCCAAATTTGTTACCGCTCATTCTACCCGCTCCTCAACTTTAGTACGCGCCTCCCAGGCCCGTAGGACGACGTCCTTAAATTCACTGTATGCATTATCAAAGGACAGACGCGCCCGTTTCCATGTGTCCCGAGTCATCTGCCTATAGTCCTGCTCGTAGACAGACATCTGGAACCTACCAGATTGCTCGACCGCACGTGTCATTTCGATGGGATTTTGACAGACATCGGCCCCGAAGACATTTTTGAAAGCGTCCATCATCGCGACATGCAGAGAGTTGCTGGCCTCGAAGCGAGTCATGAGAACACGTATGTCATCGAACCTTTTAGGAAGAGTAATACCAGCATCCTGTGCAATACGTTCGAAACCGCTGGTTATGTCTTCCAAGGCGTCGCCAAGCTGACCAAGATAACTCGTTGTGCTGTCGTACTCCCAATAGCCAGGACCAGACGGAATATAGAGGATATCAGCCGCAAAGGCCGCATTCAAAGACTGGTATCCAATTGCAGGCGGACAATCGAAAACAATCAAATCATATTGATCGTCTGGCAACTCATCGAGATATCTTGCGACGCATCCAAAAAAACTCCATGCCTTATGAATGGACCTATACTGAGCGGAAGCAAATTCAACGAAGGCGGCGTTCGCGCAGCTCGGAATGATGTCAATCGTCGACCATGAAGTTCTTTGAATGAAATCCTGTACACGCTGTGCGCCGATTGACTGAACATCTTCTGGCAACTCGTCGGCAGTAGGGTAGGGGCAATCTGCAGGATCATCATATTCGTCCGCGATCCGGTTCGCCTCACGGCAGAGGTCGCGACACATAATGCCCCAGACAGTATTCCACTCTCTTACTTCAGCCAGACCCATTGAATGAGTGAGTGTCGCCTGGGGGTCAAAGTCCACCACCAAAACACGATAACCATCAAGCGCAGCCGCATTCGCCAAGTGCTGAGCAACGACAGTTTTGCCAACACCACCCTTAAAGTTCGAAACCGCCACTCTCATAGCCCGGCCTGCCGGCCTTTGAGGCAGAAGGCTCTTACCCCTAAATCTCAGACGCCGTCTCAGTTCATTAATCTCAGCAAGAGAAAACCATCTTTGCCGTCCATCATCTTCAGTCGCTCCTTGCGGAAGAGACGGGTCTTCGGCCAACTTCTTTCTCAAGGTGTCGGCCGGGACATCAAACATGAACTGGCTAATTTCCCAGATTGAGAATGGTCGAAGAACTTTCTCGTCTGCAGGCGAGAAAGTAGCGCGGCGGACGGCAGCCTGTTGAGCCAGGCTTCGTTCGTTCATAGCTTGAAGGTCGGTGTGGTCACGCATGATGTTGCTCTTGTTATATGACGGTTGTCTTTTAATAACGCGATTTTCGGAAACTGCAAAACGTAAAGAATAGAAATTCCGCTTTTTTGCCTATGATCCGTTAAATACGGGATGAAATTCAAATGCCAGGCTATGTTTTGGTGACAAGTGGCAATCACTAACTAGATATATGGTGACATTCACCCTCTAATGGGGTGTCATCCTGTATGTCACCTATTACCTATTAACCGAATTTTCTTTTGATTTTGAAAATGAAGTAGGTATCCTGCTTTTCAAAGTTCGTTGACAAACTACGGGATTTCATCACACTGAACCCAATTGATGGAATCGGACAGCAAGACCGATCCGTTCGAGGCACAGTGGCAGTATCAAAATGGAAATAAAACGATTTACAGGACATCAGGCCGGTTCACAGAAGTACGATCTACTAACTGCAATCTCTGTTGCGGGATTATGTGGTACACCCGGTTTTCAAAATTCAATGATGCGGCTCATTGCGTTGATAACCGCCCGATACAACTGGCGCACTGATGAGCTGACGGTCGGACAAAAGGAAATGGCCCGCCTCTGGTCCGTGGACCAGCGAACCGTCAAGCGAGAAATTAAGCGGTTAACGAGTTATAACATGCTTCTTCAGCTTAGGCCCGGAGTTAGAGGCCGTGTTGCGGCGTACCGACTCAACTACGCGGAAATTTATCGCCTAAGCAAACCAGTTTGGCAAAATGTTGGTTCTGATTTTGTATCACGCATGGAAATGCAAATACCAAAACCATCCGAAAAGGTCGTTCATGTTCAATTTGGTCAAGAAAAACAATTAGAAGTCGAACCTGAGAGACAAGATCTTCAAAGTCCGTGGGGCAGGGCGCTCCAACGCCTATCAGAGTCAGAAATGTTTTTGTTCAAATGCTGGTATCGTGACCTTCAACTTGTTGAAACCCAAGATCAGACGATCACCTTGCGTGCGCCAAGCAAGTTCATTGCACAGTACATTCAGTCTCACCATTTGAAGCCTTTGCTTGGAGCTATCCAACTTGAATTTGGGCGAATTCAGAAGGTGCGTCTGATAGGCTAACTGGAACATGCCGTTGCTTTGCTTGAATTTGTTTGAATTAAACCAGTCAGATTTTCAGATTGAAACTAGTAGAGAACCGTTCTTTGTCGCAGTCGTTGGTCGGAGTGTTGCAGCTTCGCGTGTTAATTCCAATTGAGGCTTGGTCTGCAATGATATTTGGGAAAGTCTTGTGATCTATTTCAATGGCGCGCTCTACCCAGTATCTGTGATCCTATTTGCGGTCTACTTCTGCGTTCGAAACGGCGTTTCCTGTCGTGATCTAGAAGAAATACCGGCTGAAAGTAGTGTTAAGGTCGAACATGCGAGGATGAACAGCTGGTTAGTAATGTATTCATCCTTGGCGGGTCGCAAATCAAAGAAGTGAACAAAATCTACAAGCAGGATCACCGGTTCATCAAGCAGCTTACGAGGCCCGTGCTTCGCTTCAAATGCTTCACCCCAGTTGTTGCAGGCATCGAAACAGCCAATTTGATCGGTAAGAGGCCGCTGGAACGTTCGGCATGCGGATTCCGCTAATTTGCAGAGTTCGCTGAATAATTGAAGCTAATCAGAGTGATAGCTTTATTCCTCTGCAATGTTTGCGACAGTTCCACAGATTCTACTTGGTACGGTTGAGGTCTGGCCCATTATCGGATCAGACATTCAGGATCGGATGCAACATGAATCCGATCAGTACAACAATATTGTCGCGTTTTAATCAAAACCAGCTACCTCTCTCCCTCGAAGAGAGGGGGGCTGCGCGCAAGTTCAGACCATCTTACATGGGTGCGATCCCGAGTTTTGGGTCAGTTGGTTTCAACATTTGAACGAGGCCGAAAGGGTAGGGGCCCAGGCTATGCTTGTCGCGCCTTCTCGTTTATTGCCCATTACATTGCATATCAGTGGTCAGGGCGGGTTTTGGCGGTCGACACACCGATCAGGACATTGCGCATCGAAACCGTGGAATAAGGCGGAATACCGCGTGGGCTTGCCCAATAGAGAGCGGGCGACTATCTAGCGGGCACGATTTATGAGTCTGTCATAACAGACATGTCTCGATCCTGATCACAGTGGGCATGTGCATTGCAAAAGATCAAATCAAAGTTTGCGGCAGTACTAAGCGATTCCGTCTTGTGGCGTTTGCTGTCAGAGAACATGCGGGAGCAAATGCTGCCGTATACCATTGCAATTATCGCGATGGTGTTTGTAGCGGGGACTACAGCTGGTATCGCGTTCATCATGCGCGATGTCGTTGACTCGCTGTTCGACAGTGAGAATTCGGCCAAGATCTTTGGCGTTTCGATGGTCGTGTTCACTATTTTCTTGGTTAAAGGTGTCGCCACCTACGTCCAGGTTGTAGCATTGACCCGCGCTGGGAACCGGATCGTATCAAAACAGCAGATCAAGCTATATGACAAGCTTTTGCGGCAGGGCGTATCTTTCTTTAACCTGACCGAAAGCTCGGATTTGCTTTTGAGAGTGACACAGACAGCACAGGCTGCGCGGACGGTTATCGAAATAATGGTCACGACCGCCGTTCGAGACATGCTTACATTGATCGGTTTGCTTGCCGTGATGTTCTATCAGCAACCAGTCTTGTCCCTCTTTACGCTAATCGTCGGCCCGCTTGCAATTCTGGGGGTTCGGATGCTGCTTCGTAAGGTCCGCGATATTGCGGATATGGAGTTGCAGTCGATGAGCGCGATCATGAAGGTCATTCAGGAGACGTCGGCTGGAATTCGGGTGGTCAAGTCCTTTGGATTAGAAGAACGCATGGCCGAACAAATGAATTCGGCAGTGAAAAGCGTCGAAAAACGCCGAAATAAGCTTGCTCGCTTGCAAGCGGCAACCAGCCCACTGACTGATATTCTGGCAGGATTTGCAATTGCCTCGGTCATCGGGCTGAGTGCAGGTAAGTTGTTTGGTGCAGCGGCCTCTACCCCGGGCGAACTGATGTCATTCGTTACCGCTGTGATGATGGCGTATGAACCTGCGAAGCGTCTGACCAAGGTGCGGGTGAAGATGGAAGTGGGTTTGCGGCGTGTTAAAATGCTATTCAGCATGCTGGACGAGCCGGAAACCCTGCCTGAGGACGTTAATCCCAAAGCGTTGCCGGATGGGCCTCGCAAAGTCGTGTTTGACGATGTTGTATTCGGCTACGCCCGGCGTGATCCGATCTTGAAGGGGCTTTCGTTGACCTTTGAGGCCGGCAAGACGACCGCTTTGGTTGGCTTATCTGGTGGCGGAAAGTCGACCATTTTGAACCTTGCATTGCGCCTATATGATCCAAATAGTGGTTCGATTTCGATCGATGACCAAGACATAAAATACACCTCTTTCAAGACATTGCGCCAGAATATGTCCTTTGTCGGCCAAGAGACATTTCTTTTCTCAGCATCGATCGCCGACAATATTCGCTTTGGCCGAGAGGGAGCGACACAAGAGGACGTGATCGAGGCCGCCAAGGCCGCAAACGCCTATGATTTTATAATGACTTTGGAGCAGGGCTTCGACACCATGGTGGGCGAAAACGGAGCCTTCTTATCTGGCGGTCAGAAACAGCGCCTTGCGATCGCCCGTGCGTTGTTGCGCGATAGCCCCATTCTGTTGCTGGACGAGCCGACGAGCGCTCTGGATTCAAAGTCGGAACATCTGGTGCAGGAAGCGCTAAACAGGCTTACAGAGGGGCGTACAACAATTATCGTTGCGCACCGCCTTTCAACGATTATGCACGCGGACAAAATTGTTGTGATCGAAAGTGGAGAAGTGTTGGAGCAAGGGAGCGCCAAACAATTGTTGAAAGAACAAGGCCCCTTCAAAACCTTGTACGACCATCAGTATTCCAACGCAGTTAGCGCAGAGTGAGCTTGGTTTGACGCAGCAATCTGCAAGACGACCGGCGCGGCAACCACTGGCCGCGACCGTCATTATTCCAACTTACCACAGTTGGAATCAACTGCAGATCTGTCTGGACTGTTTGGCTTCCCAGACCCTGAATGCCGATCAGTTTGAGATTATTGCGGTAAACAATGATCCGTCCGACCAAACTCCGTCTGAGTTTCGCTTGCCTGCAAACGCTCGTATATTGAGCGAAGCAAAGCCAGGCTCATACGCGGCACGAAATCGCGGTATCGATGAGGCGAATGCCGACCTATTTTTCTTTACCGATTCAGATTGTCAGCCTGTCCCACAGTATCTGGAAGCTGGATTGAAGATAACCCAGGATCACCCTGAGGTTGGGCGGTTCGGAGGCAATGTTGTTCTGATCCCTAACGGGGAAGAATGGACGACAACGGAATTGTATGACGTTCATCTTGGTCTGGAGCAGCAGAAGTGGGTTGAGCGTGGCAGAGCTGTTACCGCCAACCTGATTTTGCGTCGCAGTGTGATAGATCAAGTCGGTCGGTTCAACGACACGGTTTTGTCAGGTGGTGATATGGAATGGAACGATCGCGCAAAAGCTGCAGGCGAACCTATCCTTTTTGCCGAGGAAGCCATCGTAAGACATCCAGCGCGTAGAAGTCTTGGTGAACACATCACCAAAGCCCGCCGAATTGAAGGCGCGCGTTTGCGTAGGAACGCGAAGCGTGGAATTGTGAATTACATACCACCCGTTCACAAGCTGATCCCGTCGTTTAAGACTCTGAAAAATCTTCTTGGAAAATCCGATCTATCTACCCGACGAGCCCTTGGAGTTTGGGGTGTCCATTATGTTCTTCGAGTGGTGAAGATAACTGAAACTATTCGTCTGCTCTGGCTACGACGCGCCGATCAGCGGAAGTAGGGCCAAGTAGACAGATCTCTTCATGTACTTAGTTTGAAAACTCAAATTCTTAGCGAAACTCGGCTTTTATGTAATAGTCATAAACATAATATTTTGACTATTAAGGCGCGTTGATGATTTGTCAGATGTTCAAAAGGAGGATGTGTAGCAAACTCTGGGGTCTAGTTGACGAGCATGCGTGATCTGAGTGGTTTTGTTGCGAAGTTTCAACTGGCAACGTTGATAGCTCTATGCCGGCGGGCTAAGCAGCCAGTTCTGCAAATTACCAAAATGGACAGAGTCCCGGCGCGATTTGACCTTTTCGTATCATGTTCGCCACTTCTATGCCGCCCAGCGTTGCCGCCGCTGAAGCGAAGGCCGTGAACTCTAACATTGGCCGGATACGTCTCTTGATGAAACGATGGTCCTGTTCCACGATGTTGTTCAGGAATTTCCGCCTCACCGTCTCGATCGGAACCGGACAACCAAATCCCTTCAGCATTTGTTGACAGCTTTGATGCCAGCTGTGTTTGGTCCGCTCTTGTCGATCACAATCTTCCTCGGCAAACCATTGACCTCCAGCATTCGGGCAAAGAACTTCGTGGCGGCGTGTTTGTTACGGTGCACGGACAACATGAAATCAAGCGTCTTGCCGAGCTTGTCGACAGCTCAATAGAGATAGACCCAAGTCCCCTTCACTCAAATGTACGTCTCGTCCATTCTCCAGGAACGGTCGCAGTGGTCCTTTGCGACGCCGTGCAATTTCAGCGATCGCGCTGGAATACCGTGTTACCCAACGATTCAACGTGGTGTGGTCCACTGATACGCTTCGTTCGGCCATGATTTCTTCCAGATCACGATATGACACTCCGTATCGGACATAGAAGAACACCGCGAACAGGATCACATCTTTCGGATATTGCGCGCCTTTAAATGATATCATGAACCAACCTTCGATTATAAAATAGAGAGAGTTATTCGCTCGCTATATCCTTGACCGTCAATGGTCAAAACTTTGCAACAGATCCGTTTTTGCGCGTAATGTGGGCAGGGGGGCGTGGCAAAAAAATTACATGCGCCCGGTGAGTATCTTAGCCAGATCGGGTTCAACCTTTCGGGTTTGTTCCAAATCCAGACTGTTTTTTACGTGGAGGAGGTGGTGTTGAATGTTGTCTTCCGCGGATTGTGGGTCACCACTCACGATCGCATCAATGATCGAAGCGTGTTCATCATCGGGACACGAAGAGTCCCTGTTGGTTCCGAACAATGCCACGATCAGAGATGACCGAGTCACCAGCTCGCGCACAACGCGTGTAAGTACCGAATTGTTGTGGCATTTGGCCAGCTCCACATGAAATTCACCTGAAAGCCGGATGATCTCAGTTCGATCATTTGCTGCCCGAGCTTCATCTTCTTCTTTGACATGTGTCCGTAGCGCGTCGATTCCTAGGCTGCCGTTCTCATGTGCCAGTGTACGTACGATGCCAGATTCAATCATCAAGCGGGCCTCAAAAACCTCTCGAGCTTCGTCAGGGCTTGGACAAGCTATAAAGGCGCCACGGTTGGAGTGCAGTTCAACAATGCCTTGGCTGCTCAATAACAACAAAGCTCGGCGAACGCGCATTCGGCCTACGCCAAAAGTCTCGCACAAGGTTTGTTCGCTCAATTTGGTTCTAGGCGCCAGCTTCTGTTCCATGACCGCAGAATAAATTCGGTCAACGATCAATTGCTCATCCGGATCGGATTGGACGGCGTCGAGTTTTTGTTGGGCGTCTGTCATCTTGTTCCGATTTGGCAGGAATACATGTCGATCGTACTTAACCGTACAACTTCTAACTGACAATATATTGGTCTTCTGTTTGCAATATCAACAATCACGTTTACTAAAAGTGTTGACACAGATTGTTAACAATGCAGTATCCAAGAGGCATTCCGGGATTCGACCGGTCGCATTGTATACTTCGCCAAGCGCCCAGAAGAGGCGCCGAGACCTCATAGGGAGGAAAGAATGAAACGTAGAAAACTGATTAAATCCTCGGTCGCATTGGCCTTGACCGCATCCGTGCTTGGCTCGGCTGCCTGGGCGGATAACCCCGTACTTAAGATCGGCTTTGTCGGGGTTACCTCGGGTCCGGCGGCGGCTTGGGGCATCTCTAACCAGCGATCGATGGAGGCGAGGGCAGACTGGATTAACGAATCCGGCGGTTACCAGATTGGCGATACCACTTACGATATCGAAATCGTTTCATTCGACGATCAGAAAGATCCCAAACGCGCGATCGCTGGCATGGAAAAAATGGCGCAGGAAGGGATCCACTATGTGGTTGGTCCCAACGTGGATGACGGCGCAGCCGCCGTTCGCCCAGTTGCCGAAGCAAAAGGGATCATGTATTTTCCATATGCTTTCCCTAAAGAGCTTTACACAGCGCCGGCATCGAATGCGGTTCTGGGCATGGTTGCAAACTACCAGTCAGGTCCAGCGATTTATAAGTATCTTAAGGACGAAAAGGGCGTGAAGACGGTGGCTTTTGTTGCTGCCAACGAGTCTGATCCGCTGAGCCAGCGTGACGGCGGGATCGCTGCGGCCAATGCGCTGGGTCTTGAAGTTGTCTCTGACAATGTAACGTATCAGGTGGACACTACGGACTTTACCCCAGTTCTGACGCCGGTCATGCGGACACAACCTGATCTGCTGGTCCTGTCAGGTGTTTCACCGGCCAATGCCCCTCAGCTGATCCGTTCGGCTCGAGAGCTTGGGTTCCAGGGCATAATTTCAACTGAGACGGCGCAGGATGCGACGGTTTTGCGCGAAGGCGCAGGTGATCTGGCCAACGGGTTCATCTCGGTGGGTGGTGCTTCAACCCCTGAAATCGCATCGGATGACATGAAGGAATTCGTCAAGCGCTACACTGACATGTTCGGCGAATATAACGACGAGTCGAATACCAAGGTCTATGCGCTAGAGTATATTCTGGCGACGCTAAACGCCAATCCGGCAGGTATCGACGATGTGAACGCTTTCCAGACCACAATGGACACGTTCGAAGCACCAAATCCCTTCATGAAGGGCGATGCTAAGATGCGGTATGTCGGCACGACATCGTTCGGGCAAAAGCGTCAGATCGCGGTTCCGCTGGTGGTAAATGTCTACCAGGACGGAGAGTTTGAAACACTCTTTGTCGCCGAAGTCGACTGAGGCAATACTTCCAACCAAGGCAATCGCCTAACGAGCTTCAATCCCTCCCGGGCTGATGATCAGCCCGGGATACCCGAACCTTACGCGGGACTCCAATGGAACAGATACTAGCAAATGGCATCTATCTGGGCGCGCAATATGCGATGATCGCCTTAGGACTGACGCTGATCTTCGCCCTGATGAACGTACTGAATTTTGCTCACGGACAGATGTACGTTCTCGGCGGCTTCGTCACTTACACCATTTACGGGCAGCTTGGTTTGCCATTCATCCTGGCGTTGCTTGCGTCCTGTATCACCCTGGCAGTACTTGGCGCACTCATCGAACGGTTCTTGTTTGCGCCAGTGATACGACGATCGTCGCGCGAAGAAAGCACAATGCTGCTGGCGGCGGGACTGGCGTTTCTGTTTGACGCGGTCATCCTGCTTGTCTTCGGAGAAAAACAGCGTGGCGTGCCCAAGATTGTCGACGGTGTCTTCAACTGGGATTTCAGGCTGATCATGCCTTATGATCGAATCCTGATCTGCGTGCTGGCCATTCTCTCAATCGTTACCTTCATTCTGTTCATGCAATATTCCAAAACCGGCCGCGCCTTGCGTGCGCTGGCGCAGGACAGAACCGCGGCCCAGCTTATGGGTGTGAATGTTGCCCGGTACTCTATGATCGGGTTTGCCCTAGGTGCGATGCTGGCTGGTCTGGTAGGAGGTCTGCTGGTGACCATCACAGGCGTCAATCTGGGCATGGGCGGACCGACCTCGATCAAAGCCTTCATGATGGTAATGATCGGCGGCGCAGGTGTGATTTCCGGCGCGATTGCAGGCGGCATCATCCTTGGCTTCATGGAAGCTATTGGTTTGGCGGTTCTGTCGCAATATGGCGATATCACCTATTTGCTGATCTTCGTCTCACTGATGATTTTCCTGGCCATCCGCCCGCAGGGCTTGATGGGCAAACCGTGGGGTTAACACTGTGCCGAAACTTTCCACGATCCAATGGGCCGGTTTGGCGTTTTTCCTACTGGCCATCTTCGTCGCGGTTCCCGGCTTTATCGCGGCGTCCGGGCGGTCTGACCTTTACTATACGCTGACCTCGGTTGCGCTGCTTTCGATTGCCAGTGCCGGTGTCTGGCTGACTTTCTATATCGGCCGCATCAATATCGGGCAAGGCGCTTTTGCCCTGATCGGAGCTTATGTCTCGGCCATTCTTGTGACGAAGGCTGGCATGTCCTTTTGGTTGTCTCTGCCGCTCGCGGGTCTGTTTGCGGCAGGGGTCGCCGTGTTGATTGGCTTACCGATCCTGCGGCTGCGGGGGGTGTACTTTGCGATGATCTCGCTGGTACTGACGCAGGTTGTCACCCTGACCGCGCTAGCCTTACCAATCACCAATGGGGCCAAGGGGATCACCTCGATCCCGCTGCCGGGTGGCGTGTCGATCCTGGGTCTTACCCTGATCCCGGATTTCGCGACGCTCGAGAATCCACGGCTGGCCTTCTACTACTCGGCCTGTGTGCTGATGGTGCTGACCTTTGCCGCCATGTACCGGCTGGTGAATTCGCGCCTCGGCCACCTGTGCCGGTCGATGCAGCAGAACGAGGAACTGGCCAGCTCCATTGGCGTGAATATCTCATATATCCGCATCATCATCTTTGCTATTTCCTCCTTTCTGGGCGGCATTGGCGGAGCCATGTTCGGATCGATTGCACAATCGGTCTATCCGTCCAGCTTTCAGGTCGCTGACAGTGTGAACTTCATGCTGAACTGCTTCCTCGGTGGTCTGGGCTATGTGTTTGGCCCGATGTTGGGCACACTGGTTCTGTATTTTGGATGGGATCTGTTGTTCGAGTTGGGGCGCTTCCAACTGCTGGCCTATTCCAGCCTGCTGATCATTCTGATGCTGTTCCTGCCGAACGGGCTGCTTAGCCTGCGGCTGCCGGGCAAGAAAGGAGATGACAAATGAGCCATCTTCTGGAAGTCCGCCACGTCACCAAAAAATTCGGCGGGTTGACCGCCAACAGCGATATCTCATTCAACGTCAATGAAAACGAGATCCTGTCGGTGATTGGACCAAACGGTGCTGGAAAGAGCACATTGTTCAAGATGATCTCGTCGTTTCTGCCGACGACCGCCGGAGAAGTGCTGTTCAAAGGTGAGAGGATTTCGAACCTGAAACCGCATGTGGTGGCGCGCAAGGGGGTGGTCCGTACCTTTCAGGAAACCACGATCTTCAAGTCAATGACCGTGCGCGAAAGCATCATCGTCGCTCAGCACCTGCGTGCGCGTGCCTCGCTGGCCGGGTATTTCTGGGGCACGAAAACGGCACATGAAGACGTCGACAGTTTTGGCCAGTATGCCGATGACCTGATCGAATTCCTCGGCATGACCGAGATCGCTAACGAGCAGGCCTCGAACCTGCCGCAGGGCAATCTGCGCGCGCTGGGGATCGCCATCGGTCTGGCCACTGATCCCAAGGTCCTGCTGCTGGATGAGCCTTTTGCGGGTATGAACCACGACGAGACCATGAAAATGGTCAATCTGGTCCGCAAGGTGCGCGACGACCGGGGTGTCACAGTGCTGTTAGTGGAACATGACATGCCCGCAGTGATGAACATCTCGGACCGGATTGTTGTGCTGAATTTCGGCGAAATGATCGCCGAAGGCACCCCAGCGGAAATCCAGAACAACGAAAAGGTCATCGAAGCCTATCTGGGCAGCGCCGATGACGAGATCGGGATCTGAGCCATGAGCAAGATGTTGGAATTCAAGGATGTCGAGCTTTACTACGATCACGTCTATGCGCTGAAGGGCGTGTCGATTGATCTTGAGCAAGGTGAAACCGTCGCCCTTATCGGTGCCAATGGTGCGGGCAAAAGCTCCATCCTGCGGGCGATCACTGGGCTGGCGAAGATCAAGTCCGGTTCGGTTGCGTTCGAGGGCGAAGATATCGCAGGAACCAACCCGGCTGAGATAGTCTCGAAAGGCATTGCGATGGTGCCAGAGGGGCGGCGGGTCTTTCCTTATATGACGGTCAAAGACAACCTGCTGATGGGTGCATTCACCCGTTCAAATAAAGCGGATGTGCACCGCACCTTGGATTCCGTTCTGGAACGGTTTCCGCGTCTGAGAGAACGCTATAGCCAGTCCGCTGGTACACTCTCGGGCGGCGAACAGCAGATGATGGTGATTGGGCGCGCCTTGATGGCGAAACCTCGACTACTGCTGCTGGATGAACCTTCGCTGGGCATCGCGCCCAAGTTGGTTCAGGACATTGCCCGCTCAATAGTGGCGATCAACCGGGACGAAGGAGTGTCGGTGCTGCTAGTCGAGCAGAACTCGCGCATGGCGCTGTCGATCTCACACCGCGCCTATGCGCTAACGACAGGAAATGTGGTCATTTCAGGAAACTCCAAGGAACTTTTGACCGATCCGCGGATAAAAGCTGCCTACCTGGGCGGAGAAGTGTGAGGATGTTGTGAAACTTCTAGTCGTCAATCCCAACACTACCAGTTCCATGACGCGAAAGATAAAAGAGGCAGCGCGGGCGGCTGCGCATCCTGAAACCATGATTATCGCTGCCACGTCCCAAAACGGTCCTGCCAGCATACAGGGCTATCTGGATGTCTCTACCTGCGTTCCCGGACTGCTGGAGGTTGTGAACGCGCATCCGGACGCAGATGCAATTGTTGTGGCCTGTTTCGACGATACTGGGGTCGACGCCGTGCGCTGCGTCACTTCGGCGCCAGTCATCGGTGTTGGGGAAGCGGCCTACCATGCGGCATCCATGATCAGTCCAAAGTTCAGTGTCATCACCACATTGTCCCGGTCTTTAGCAGGGCTGGAGGCCAACTTGTTGCGATACGGTCTGGATCGTCGCTGCGTTCGAGTTCGGGCATCGGATGTTCCGGTTCTGAAGCTCGAGGAAAACGATCCGGCGACAATCGACAAGATACGGGTCGAAATTCGCGCTGCCATCGAGGAAGATAGGGCTGAGGCCATTGTGTTGGGCTGCGCGGGGATGACCGACCTCATGTCGCATCTTTCGGAAGAATTCAATCTGCCCGTTGTCGATGGAGTGGCCTGTGCCGTTACCTTTGCCGAAGCCTTGGTCAAAGCCAAGCTCACGACTTCGAAACTTTGTTCCTATTCCTGATCCGATTAACCACCTTTCCTGCGGTTCATAGGGTTGTGTTGCAAATTTTTGGAACGATCAGAGTACCAGTCGTTCGCTGCGGGTGCGAACGGCATTGTTAACCATCGCGAAAGCGGACATACGTACATCGACTACCACTAGGTAAAATTTACGACTCTCGAAGTATCGGCCGCTACGACCTACTCAATTAACTGGCTTTTCAGTTGGTAATTGTTTTTGTCAGGCGTTCACCCCATCAAAATGTTCTTTGGAAACCTTCAAACCCGTTGTGTTCATAGAGCCGATGATGCGGCCATGCCGACCAAAAAGCTCTCTACTTCTGAGCGAGCCACTTCGGGTTCTTCCGACCTTATCGCATCTGCGATCTTTGAAAGACGGTCATGAAAATGCTTGCGTACAAGATTTGCAACGGGCGCCTGATTTGTGCCGCCGTCGAACTTGTTAGCGCGGCGCGCAGAAACAATCTGGTCGAAAGTCCAACACAGAAATCTGTTGCCAGCTTCGACGTAGTAGAGCTTTGCGAAACCATAGATTAACGATTCAGACCTCGGGCCGCTGATAAACGCGGCAGCAGTCGCTAAGCAGATCGAACAGGTTGAAGACGCAGTCGCGCATGGCGCAAACTGTTTACTCGGAGGGCAGATATCGGACAAAGGCCCTCTGTTCTTTGAGGCCACTGTCCTCAGCGATGTGCTGACAAGCGCAAAGATCTTTCACGAAGAGACGTTTGGCCCTGTGGCAGCGATTGCGCCCTTCGATACTGAGGACGAGGCCGTTGAGATCGCAAATGCGACGGAATACGGGCTGGTCGCGTATGTCCACACTCAGGACCCACGCCGCATTTATCGAACCAGCCGGGCCTTGCAATTCGGCATGGTCGCCGTGAGCCGGACAAAAATTACCGGCGCGCCGATCCCTTTCGGCGGCGTCAAACAGTCTGGGCTTGGGCGCGAAGACGCAAGACAAGGGCTCGAGGCGTTCACAGAAAGCAAATATATCTGCCGAGACTGGGCGTGACAAAGGCGAGGAACAAAACAATGCTGACAAATGATCAACTGGCCGCATGGGATCGCGAAAATTTCTTCCACCATTCAACGCATCTGGCCAACCATGCACATGGCGAGACGCCGTCTCGTGTCATCACAGGCGGAAAAGGCGTGTATATCGAAGACCGGGATGGCAAACGACTACTTGACGCGTTTGCCGGGCTATATTGCGTCAATGTTAGCTATGGGTGTCAGGAAATCGCTGATGCGATTGCCGAGCAAGCCAAGGAACTGGCCTACTATCACGCTTGCCAAGATGATCCTGGATCGCGCGCCGGATCATATGTCCAAGGTATATTTAGGACTGGGCGGGTCCGACGCGAATGAGACCAACATCAAGCTCGTCTGGTACTACAACAACATCCTCGGCCGCCCTGAAAGGAAGAAGATCATCAGCCGGTGGCGGGGTCATCACGGATCAGGCCTAATGACCGGATCACTCACCGGGTTAGAACTCTTCCACAAGAAATTCGACCTGCCGCTTGCTCAGGTTATTCACACCGAAGCACCATAATACCTGCACCGACACGAGGCCGGCATGAGCGAACAGGAATTTTCCGGCTGGTGCGCCGCGCGTCTCGAAGACCTGATCCTCGCCGAAGGGCCCGACACGATTGCTGCGTTTATAGGCGAATCCATCCTTAGAACCGTCGGGATCGTCCCGCCGCCAGATGGGTATTGGGCAGCCATTCAGGAGGTTTTGAACAAATACGATATTCTGCTGATCGCGGACGAGGTGGTCACCGGCTTCGGGCGGCTCGGCAGCATGTTCGGCTCGACGCATTATGGATTGCAGCCGGACATCATCACAATCGCCAAAGGCCTGACTTCGGCCTATGCGCCGTTATCCGGTTCGATCGTGTCCGAAAAGATGTGGTCTGTTCTGGAACAGGGGACAGATGAAACGGCCCCATCGGTCATGGATCGACATACTCCGCCCATCCCATCGGGGCCGCCGCCGGTATTGCCAATCTGCAGCTGATCGACACGCTGGATCTCGTAAGTAACGCAGGTACCACCGGCGCCTATCTGAATGCCGAGATGCAAAAAGCATTGGGTAACCATCCAAACGTCGTTGAAATTCGCGGCGAGGGCATGCTCTGCGCTGTCGAATTTGCGCGTGATCCTGCATCGCGGGCATTATTCGAGCCCAGCAAAGGCATCGGTGCAAAGGTCGCCGGAGCGCTCTTGGGGGAAGGCATCATCGCAAGAACCATGCCGCAAGGCGACATACTGGGCTTCGCCCCTCCACTATGCCTCACGCGCAACGAGGCCGACCGGATCGTCGAGGCAACACGCCGAGCCGTTGCGTCCACCCACTTTGCATAGGCCCATCGTTTCGTTGCCACCGTAGAGTCACAATTCGAACGTGCTGGGGCGTTAGGGATAATTGAAGCTCGACGCCTCGGCAGCGATTGTGGGTTCCTTTGAACCTCAATTGCTACCGTCGACGCGTTTGAAAGGATGCACGTCCGATAGCCTTTTGTGCTGACATTGCCCTGCTCTCTTCAACCGTCGTTCTGAACTCAGGTCCCTTAAAGCGGTCGTTTGAACAATGGCCGGTCTGTCCTGCGTTTCCGACTTCCGTCTTTTATCAACTCATGCAACTGAAGCGAATGGCGGCTTTGGCCGGCTGCACCGCAGCGGAGTAGGCCTTTGGCCAGTAGCAGCTGGGCCGTCCTCGTGATCAGTTATTGGCGGGGCAGCGGGCTTTGCTGCAATGGCACAGAGGTCGGTAGCGAGCCCAGAAGTAACTGATGCTGCGGTCTGCAGGAACGTCCGATTTCTAAACCATTAAGGCTAAATGGGAGGCCCTACATCTTCCCATGCAGACAAGCACGCGCGAGCAACTTGTTCGCCGTTGGTCTCCTGAACGAAGTGTCCTGCGTCTGGCAACATCAGAGGTGGGCGAACTACGCCCAATATTTCGTGCATGCGTTTCATCAGCCTCGGCGGGATCAGAACATCTGCTTCTCCTATCGCCATGAAGCTGTCGCCAGACCAGTCAGTTTTCCACCATGCCGCTGCACGTCGTGACACATCAACGCCCTCCATGTCGGGTTCGGTCATCACCAGCGACGGGAACTTCCGTACGCCGCCCCGATAACGCGCGTCCGGGAACGGGGCGGCGTAAGCGGCCGCAACTTCATCACTCATGCCGGGCACGTATTTTTGAAACAATGCGGCCACGTCATAGTCCGGGTAGGTTCGGTGGAAATCCCTCCATGCATCGAACCCTTCGCTGCTACCGCCACCCAAGCCAAGAACCGTGTTCATAACCAATAGCCGATTGAAGCGATCAGGCATGTCTGGTGGAATTGTAAGACCAAGAAGCCCACCCCAATCCTGTACAACGAGTGTAATTCCTTTGAGATCGAGCGTTTCAATCAACTCGATCAAGCTCTGTCTGTGAAATGTGAAAGTGTAGCAATTATCTTGGATAGGTTTGTCAGACCGGCCGAAACCGAACAGATCAGGAACGACAACTCGGGCGCTAGTCTCGAGAAAGACCGGAATCATATGCCGATACAAAAAACCCCATGAAGGCTGCCCATGAAGGCACAAGAACACCCGCTCTGCATCCTGCGGACCTTCGTCTATTCTTGCCATCCGCAGGCCTTCATACCCGGCCAACTGATCTTCGTACTGAGGACGCCAGGCGAAATCAGGCAGGTTTAGAAAACGGTCGTCTGGCGTACGTACAGCGTCAATAGGTGACAATCCTGTTCCCTGCATTTCTGTTTCTGTTGGCTAAAATTGCATCTTTCAGAGTTTTCCCACAAGCGGACATTCGCAATTCACAACTGAATGGCAACTTCGTCCGCATCCTGTGAACTCGCAGACGTCGAGATTTTGCATTTGCAGCGAATGTCAAAAAAGCGGGCTGCGTCCGCAGAATTGCGATACTGTGCTAGATGCCTCCTTTGGGCCGAATCTGCTTGCGGAATGCAAATAGTTGTTTCGGCATGTTCGTTCATTGCTTCGCGTTCTCAAATTACTCGGTCATTCTTGTTCGGCCAAAACATCCAAATGTCAGTTTAGAACTCTTGGGATGGACGGCTAATACCTACTGTGATCCTATGCCGTCGCAGTTCATGGGCATTCAATGCGATCAGCTTCGTATATTGTAGGTATTTTGATAGCCATTGCCGCCAGCATTGGCCTTTATTTGGTTTCTTACCAGTACTTCGTTTCGGAGGAGCTTTCGAAAGCTCAGGGCCGGCTCTCTCTTTACCAAAGCTCGGTGAACAGCGAACTCGAGCGATTTTCCCACCTCACATATGTGCTGTCACAGGATTCCTTTGTAATTGGAACAGCCGAAGGGGACGGCACCGGAACTTTAAACCGACGCCTCGAGGATTTTGCGGCGCAGGCGGGGCTGGATGCGATCTTCCTGATGGACGAAGACGGGATCACGATTTCCTCATCGAATTACCGCGACACTGGGAGCTTTGTTGGCCAGAACTACGCTTTCCGCCCGTATTTCCAAACTGCCATTTCTGGTAAACAGGGCCGCTTCTATGCCATCGGGGCAA
Organism: Ruegeria sp. G2; assembly: GCF_056533505.1. Lineage (NCBI taxonomy): Bacteria > Pseudomonadati > Pseudomonadota > Alphaproteobacteria > Rhodobacterales > Roseobacteraceae > Ruegeria > Ruegeria sp. G2. Next base: position 20,522 of record NZ_JBQFON010000013.1, read on the forward strand.
CGACTGGTCTGCCAGGCTATTTCATTGCCAACGCAGTGCTTGACGACCAGGGAGCTTCAACTGGCGTTATAGCGATTAAGATCGATTTCTCTAATCTTCAGGATAGTTGGAAAAACTCGGGTGAACAGGTTCTTTTGGCCAATGAAGACGGCGTCGTTTTGCTTTCTTCGAACTCGGATTGGCAATATCGCTCGTTGGCGCCATTGTCAGAACCTCAGCAAGAACGGATTCGGGATGCTAGGCAGTTTCCGGGGCAAGACTTAGATGCGTTGGATTGGGTTGAGTTGCCGGGAGATCAGGCCAGAATTGCTGGGACGAAGCGCCTGCACCTTGCAGCAACGGATTTACCCGATGGCTGGTCGCTACACTACTTTGCAAGTGACGATCAGGCCGTAGCACGTAGTTGGCTTGTAACCGCAATCTTTGTCCTTTTTGCGGGGCTCACATTTATCTTCTTCCAGATACAACGCGCGAGACGCGTTAGCGCGGCCTTGGCGCGGTCCGAAGAGGAAGAAGCAAAACTGCGGGAGGCAAATGAAAGGCTCGCTATCGAAGTCGACGACCGCAAGACAGCCGAGCGGAGCCTCAAACGCACCCAAGGCGAGTTGGAGCGCGCAAGCCGACTGGCGGCTCTGGGGCAATTATCCGCGTCGGTCACGCATGAACTGGGCCAGCCCATCGCTGCGATGCGCAATCACCTGGTGGCGGAAGAGATCTCATGTTCCGGCGAGTCCAAGCTGCCGCAAAAAATTGGAAGTTTGGTCGACAGGATGGAAGGGATCACGCGCCAATTGCGGTTCTTCGCGCGCTCAGAGAGCGAGGCGTTCGACGACGTAGACTTATGCACTTCGGTCAATGCCGCGTTGACTCTGGTTGCGCCAAACATCGAGCAGGGCAAGGTGAAAATCTCAGTTGATGCGCCGACCGGTCCGGTTTTTATCCGGGGCAGTGCATTGCGGATCGAACAGGTCATCACTAATCTTTTGCGCAATGCGATTGACGCGATGGACGAAGTGGATGCACCTGAAATCCATATCGCTGTCATAGCTTCTGATGATGAAGCGGCGTTGGAAATTCAGGACAACGGTCACGGGTTGGGCGAGGCAACTTTGGCTGAGTTGCAAGAGCCATTTGTAACCACAAGAGAGAGCGGGAAAGGCATGGGCTTGGGACTGGCCATTTCCACCAGCATTGTCAAAGATCACGATGGCACAATGACGGCCCGAAACCGTGATGGCGGTGGAACAACTTTCCGCGTAATATTCCCGATTGCCTCAAATACTGAAGAAACGGACGAATGACCCAGCAGCAACCCTTCAAAGTTCTGGTCGTTGATGATGACAAATCGATGCGACAATCTCTTGTCGAGTTGCTTGAGGCCGCTGGCTGGACTGTTAGCGCCCTGTCGCGCGCGATCCAGGTGACGGAGTATCTGGCCAGCACGTCGCCCGATGTCATTCTGTCCGATGTGCGTATGCCCGGGATGTCGGGGCTTGAATTGCTGGCCAGTTTGGACAGGCATGTGGCACCTCCGGTGGTGTTGATTTCGGCACATGGTGACATCCCGATGGCGGTTCAGGCCATACAGGAAGGGGCATACGGGTTTATCGAGAAGCCATATGAACCTCGGCGATTATTGACGGTGCTGAGACACGCCGCGGAACAGAACCGCATGCGGAAAAGCAATGCCCGCCTGAAAGACAGGCTGTTCAAACTGTCAGGGCTGGATCGCAACCTGCTGGGACAAACCGACGCCATTACAGACTTGCGACAAGACGTACTTGATCTTGCTGATACATCGGTTGCGGTTTTGTTGCAGGGAGATACGGGCACCGGGAAAGAGCTGGTCGCCCGTGCTTTACATGATTTGGGCCGCGCGCCGGAGGCACCGTTTCTGGCGCTGAATTGCGCTGCATTGTCGACCGATACGTTTGAGGCGGAAATGTTCGGTGTCGCGGGTAAATCCGACGGAAGGCTTGTGGCAGCATCGGGTGGGACCTTGTTTCTGGATGAAATCTGCTCGTGCCCACCAGCGGTGCAGGCCAAGCTATTAAGGGTCATCGAAGATCAGCAGGTGCTGCCGGTGGGGGCTGTGTCGCTGGTGCCGGTAAACTTCAGGGTCGTGTCGGCAACCAACGAAGACGTTGTACTGGCAGCCGAGGAAGGCCGCCTGCGTCAGGACCTATTGTTTCGGTTGAATACTGTCGTCCTGTCCTTACCTCCGCTACGACACAGACGGGATGATTTGGTTCTGCTGGCAACGCATTTCTTGAGCGAATACGCGCAGGTTTATGAGATAGACGCGCCAGAACTCGATCAGGACGATTTGGCCGCTCTGCTTGCCCATGACTGGCCCGGGAATGTACGCGAATTGCGCCACGTCTGCGAACGGCGCATTTTGGCGGCCCGACGCGGAGGAGGGTCGGTGGTGCAGGCTATCCAAAGCGATCAGCACTTCGACGAAGTGCCGGATACGCTGCGCGAAGCTGTTGCCGCTTTTGAACGTGAACTCATCGGCAAAGCTATCAAGGCGCATAAAGGCCGCATGGATGCCGCCGCTGAAGCGCTGGGGATTGGCCGCAGGACACTCAACGAAAAGATCGTCAAACTCGGTCTCGATAAAGAGGCGCTGTTGTAGGAGAAATCACTCTGCGGATATCCGCAGGGACTCCGAAACTTCACGCGCATTTTCCTTCATAGGCAGGCTGCTGCGCATCCTGAATACTCTGCCCAAACACATTGCGTGATCTGGGAGGAGCCATTATGCGCAAACATCTTAACCGGGCGGCCATTGCTGCCCTGTCACTGACCGTTGCATCCGAAGCACTGGCCGTCGAATGGAACGTTTCCCTATGGGGCAAGCGTCGTGCCTTTACCGAACACGTCGAGAAACTTGCCGAACTGGTGAGCGAAAAGACGGGCGGTGAGTTCACACTCAACATCAGCTATGGCGGCCTGTCGAAGAACAAAGAAAACCTCGACGGGATTTCGATCGGTGCGTTTGAAATGGCCCAGTTCTGCGCTGGCTATCATCGCGACAAGAACCCCTCGATCACGGTTCTGGAACTGCCGTTTCTGGGTGTGACATCGCTGGACCAAGAGGTCGACCTGTCGATGGCTGTCTACCAACACCCGGCCGTTGTCGAGGATCTGGCCCGCTGGGATGCTACGCTCCTGATGCCGTCGCCGCTACCGCAGTACAACCTTGTTGGCGTCGGTGAAGCACCTAAATCCCTAACCGATTTCGAAGGTCTGAGCGTTCGGGCGACTGGCGGCATCGGTAAAGCGATGGAGACGGTTGGGGCAGTTCCGACCTCGATGTCTGCATCCGAAGTGCGTCAGGCAATGGACAGCGGCATCGTCAAAGCGGTCAGCTTTGCGCCACACGCGCATATGTCCTTTGGCACCATTGAAAATGGCACGTGGTGGACGACGAACCTCAATCCCGGCACCGTCAACTGCCCTGTCGTGGTGAACACGCTGGCGCTGGAAGATCTGTCTGACAAACACCGCGAAGCTCTGCTGGGATCAGTGGAAGAGGCGTTGGATCACTACGTGAGCCACTACCAGACCAAAACGATGGAAGCGTGGGGCCCTGAGCTGGATCAACGCGGCATCGAACGGGTCACTTTCAGTGATGAAGAAATCGCAGCGTTCAAAGAAGCTGCTGCCGCCCCCGCGGCCGAGGCCTGGATTGCAGAAAACACCGAGCGTGGCCTACCAGCACAAGAGCTTTATGACCTTGTGACCGGGAAGATCGCTAGCGGCAGCTAATCCACTCACTGCCCGGCGTCAGCTTGATTGGCGTCGGGTTCTTTCTTTCTTGACAGCGGAGTACAACGATGGCCGGGTCATCCCAGGTGCTGTCCGACGACAGCCGTCTCAGCATTCTCGATCAACATCTCTACAAACTGGAAAGCTTTCTGGCTCTGATCAGCGGTCTTGCAGTTTTCTCGCTGATGGTCATGGCCGTAGTCTCCGTTGGTGGTCGGAATTTCGCCAATGCGCCACTTCCTGGTTACGTGGACTGGATCGAGCAGGCCATGCCGTTAATCGCCTTCATGGGGATTTCCTATGCGCAGCGCGATGGCGGCCACATACGAATGGACATGGTCGTTGGAGCGCTTAAAGGCCGGACGCTCTATATCGTTGAGTTTATCACGACCGCTGTCATTCTGGCGCTGATCGTCTTGCTGATCTGGGGGAGCTGGGCACATTTCGCACGCAGCTTTGACTTTGGTGCGCCACTCTGGAGCCGCGACAGCTCTATCGACATAGGTATCCCGTTGTGGCCCGCAAAGCTGTTGGCCCCCGTCGCCTTTAGCGTGCTTTGCCTAAGGCTTGCTCTACAGCTCTGGGCCTACGGGCGCGCGATCCGGCACCCCGATCAGGCACCTATTGCCGTCCCACTGATAGCCGATGCAGCCACTCAAGCTGCAATGGAAGCCGAGCACGTCTCGGGCCACGACAACTGAGGTTAAATCTGATGGAACCCATTGATATTGGTCTGATTGTCTCGGGCGGTATGCTTGTTCTTGTGGTGCTGGGGATGCGCGTGGCCTTTGCCGCCGCGACAGCTGGCATGATTGGCCTGATCTGGATCTTCTGGGCCAAGTTTGGGTACGACCCGGCGCGGTTCGGCAAGGCTGTGACTGTGGCTGTCAAAACAGCGGGGCAGGTTCCGCACTCCAAGATTTCAAGCCAAGCGTTGAGCCTTATCCCGACTTTCATCCTGATTGGCTACCTCGCCTATTACGCGGGCTTGACCAAAGCACTGTTCGAAGCCGCGAAGCGTTGGCTCGCATGGGTCCCGGGCGGGCTGGCGGTTTCGACCGTTTTCGCAACCGCTGGGTTTGCGGCGGTATCTGGGGCCTCGGTCGCCACTTCCGCTGTGTTCGCCCGTATCGCCATCCCCGAGATGCTGAAGATCGGCTACGACAAGCGTTTTGCTGCAGGTGTCGTTGCTGCAGGCGGTACGCTCGCCTCGCTCATCCCGCCTTCGGCCATTCTGGTCATCTACGCGATTATTGTCGAGCAGGACGTGGGCAAACTGCTGTTGGCGGGATTCATCCCGGGCATGTTCTCGGCAGTAATTTACGGCTTGCTGATCATTGGCATGGCCGTTGTGATCAAAGGATTTGGCCCCGCAGTCACCGGATTTACATGGAAAGAACGTTTCCTCTCGTTGCCGCCCGCATTGCCCATCGTGATTGTTGTCGTCACCATCATCTTCTTTGTTTACAACCCGTTCGGCGGCGATGCCTGGGGTACGCCAACCGAAGGTGGCGCAATTGGAGCATTTGTGGTGTTCCTGATAGCGCTGTATCAGGGCATGCGCTGGTCCGAACTCAAAGACGCGCTTTTGGAAACCGCCAAGCTGAGCGTCATGATTTTCACGATCATCTGGGGCGTTTTGGTTTACGTTCGTTTTCTCGGTTTTGCCGAACTGCCAAGTGCATTCTCCGACTGGATCACCTCGCTTGAGATGTCTCCGATGCTGATCCTGATCTGTATTCTTCTGGCTTACGCTGTACTGGGCATGTTCATGGATGCGATAGGTATGCTACTGCTGACGTTGCCGGTAGTTTACCCCGCCGTCATGGCGTTGAACGGAGGTGAAGCCGTAAGTGCAGCCGAAAGTACCTTCGGTATGTCCGGACCTATGTGTGCCATCTGGTTTGGCATTCTGGTTGTCAAAATGGCCGAGTTTTGCCTGATCACCCCACCTATTGGGCTGAATTGCTTTGTCGTGGCCGGCGTTCGTGATGACCTAAGCGTTCAGGATGTTTTTAAAGGTGTAACGCCTTTCTTTCTGGCGGATGCTGCAACCATCGCGATGCTCGTTGCCTTCCCTGCTATCGTCCTATGGCTTCCTGGTCAGGTTTGAATCACATGGAATGATTTTGGAGTGCGGTATGCCGGTGCAGCTAAGGCCTGCATCAATCAGCTGCACTGCAGAATACATGACACTTGTTCAATGGCCGGTTTGGGCCGAATGGTGGCGAGCTATCCGTTTCAGTCGGGCGCTGCTAGCTCCGCTTTCTCGACAGTCTCAGTCGTGACACATTTTACAAGATCCCGCGAACAGCGGGCATGTGTACAAGTTCAGAATAGATAGCTCGCAGCAAGTCGTCGCGCGGCAGGGGTTCTACCAAACGGCCACCATGCACTGTACCAGGATACAAGAGAAATAGTAGCGTCGGTGCAGTCTCAGTTTCGGCATTTGGGCCCAAGTAGTCAAAACATATTGGAACCGGGCCTTGCAATCAATCGCGTGGAAAAAGCTCATTGGCATCGCTAAGTAAGAACAGATTTGTTCGCTTGCTGCCTTGAACAATCTCCGTGAGCGCGTCCCGCCAACCTAGGATTTTTTTCCTGTCACCTTTAAGCCTAGACCCATCAACCACCCAAAGCATGTTTTTATAAAAATCCTGGCGGGCTCGACGCTCTTTGGGATCGAGATGGGAATGTTGGATCTCCAAAGTGAGGCCTGCCAGCGTGTAGACGTCGGCAATGTGCTTCTCACCAGTATTTTGATCAGTAAACACTTGTTCTTGCCAACGAAGTGGAAACTCATTTTTCCAGTTCCGATTCCAATCAGTTTCTGGTTCCCACCAAGGATCACATTCCACTTTGCATTTGTGCGCCCTATGATGAACCCTAACCTCACCACAACGCGGAATCATTTCAGATTTGCAAAATGAGCATTGCCTTACAGTCCTAGGGATCGGTCTACTTCGGTTGCCATTTATGATTGCTGTTAACATTCCTGCGCCTGGAGCCTGTGGTTTTGAGGTCAGCTAAACGTAGCAGCTTTTCACATCCATCTCGGACTGTTTCGCGAGGCTTAGTGCCATTGGCTTCAGAGCAGCGCATTGCGAAACAATGGGCCCGAGTCTGGCTCAGTGAGGCGCAATGTCCGCTTTGGGGAAGCTGCGATGCTGCATCGGATGGTGTTTTCAGAGTCCGCCATGGTCCGTCTTCATAGGAGCTGTAAGTTGGTTGATATCGAATGCTGCTCTTACCCCGATGTCGGCAGCGAGCCCATAGTTCTAGATGCTGCATCTTGAATGAGTGACTGCGAAGCTATGATTGCTGCCATTGGTCTGCGCAAGGCGGCCTATGGCTGACCTTCATCTGCGGGTTGCGATACTACGTTGCAGCAGGTTGGAGCCGCCATTGGCTGCTATCAAATCGTTCTCGGACAATCGGTGTCGAGCAACACGGGCGCCCGCATTAAAGCCAGTGATAGCGGCACATTGAACCCGGTCTCATTGAAAACCAGCAGCATCGTAGCGCCGAATCCGCGACCAGCTTGCTAGCAAACCCGTGAGGCCGACTTTCCAATCCACGCCGGACTTAAAATTCGGCCTTTCAATTTCCCTGATTCCGAGCTTCCAGCCGTTCCAGATTTACAACCGTCGAAAGCATAAGACGATCATGGCTCCAATCCTGGGTTTGACGAACCGAGGCCGACCCAATGGCAAGCACAACAACCAGAGAAAGCGTCAGCCCAAAGAAATTTGCTGACAATTGTGTGGTCGTTACGGGCGAATCGGTCAGGGCGATCACACGCTGGCGCAGAACATGCTTTGCTTTCGGCCCGTTAACCAGGGCCACACGAAGAATGCGAGGGTTCTTCAGATTAATAGATCGTGTGCAGTAGTCCAGTAGACAGGTGGTATAGTCGGTCGCGTCAATGCCTTTGCGCGAGACGACAGACTGGTCGCAGGCTAATTCGCGAAGCCGATCAAACTGATGTTTCATGGCCAGATAGGCCGGATTCCAAAACAGCAGAGGGCGCATAAGCTCGAAACCCAGTTCCCATTCCACGTCCAGCGCGCGGATGTGCTGGAATTCATGCGCCAGAGCAAAGCGCAAATCGCGTGGCGAGTTTAGCAAATGGCTGGGCAAAACGACGTGACGGCGACAAAGGCCGCGCACTGCAAAAGGCACAGTTACGCGATCTGAAAGGCGAATGTCCACCTTTGCCGATTGTCGCCAAAGAAAGCTGGAGCTTACGGCCTTGCGAATTGTGAGCGCGTTGCGGACAACCCGAATTGCCAGAACAGCCGATAGAAGAACCAGCGCAATCAACGCGCAAGTCACGAAGACAGAGGCGCCTGACAAGACATAGTCGAGCCAGCGTTCGCGTGTATTCAAAAGGGTTTCGAACTGCGCAGCGGGCATGGCGATTTCGCCGCGCAAATAGGCCGCCACTGCGATATCCCCCAGCGCGACAACACGTCCGGGCCACACCTGAGCGACAAAGCCCGAAACACCGATCGCCAGAACCGGGCTGAGCATAACGCCGATGCAAAGTATCTTGAGCGAACGAAGCTGAGCAACAAAGCCGTACCTCATGGGCGTCAACGCAAGGCCCCCACGCACGGCCAGCCAGATCAGCGCCGATAATCCAAGCACAACGTTGAACTCGAGAAACGCATCGAGAACCGGTTTAACCGCTGTCATTTTGCAGTCTCCTCTCTACCAGTGCTCGAATCTCCTCTAGGTCATCTTCTGTCAGGCCCTCATCGTCGACCAGCCTTGCAACCAGAGTTGCGGGCGTGTCGTCAAACAGGGTCCGGGACAGATTCTGCAACGACCGCGACTGATACCTGTCCTTCTCGAGAAGGGGTCTGTAGATCAGCGACTTGCCGTTCTTCTCGCTTTCGACAAAGCCCTTCTCATCAAGGATCCGCAAAATTGTGGCTCCGGAAGTGTAGGCCAGATTGCGATCAGGTGGCAGGCGATCAAGGACTTCACGGACCGTGCCCTGACCAAGCGCCCAGAGTTCGTTCATGAACTCAAGTTCCACTTCGGTCAGAAGATTTGTTGTCTTTTTCTTTCGCATCAATCTCGGTGTCGCCATTATTAGTATGCCTGACAGACAAGCATCCTTTCGCTGTTTCGCAAAGCCTAAACTTTCCAGAAGACGAAGACGCCCCAACCGATGGACAGGAAAAGCGGCGTCCAAACAGGTTGGCCAACCAGCCCGAGCCAGGCCAGGAAGATATAGGTCGAGCCCAGCAGGGTGATGAACAACCGATCCCCCAGCGTGGTGGTCAGTCCCAGCACGCCGCGCCGCTCGATCCCGTCTCGGAATTTGAACCCTTCCAGCAAACCGATTAGGGCGATGGCCGAAAATATACCGATGAACACCGCCAGTGTTGCCGGAGTCCATGCCATCCAGAAATCCGGCCACAAAGGAGCGGTCCACGAGAAACCTTTTTCCTCTTGCTGGCCGACACTGCCCCAACCGGCCTGTTGGGCGTAGGCCACTGAAGGCAGGAATGGCAGAGTGACAAGAAGTTTACGCATATCGAACCTCACACACGTCCCATCGCGAAACCGCGCGCGATGTAGTTGCGGACAAACCAGATGACGATGGCGCCGGGGATGATGGTCAACGTGCCGGCGGCGGCCAGCAGGCCCAGTTCGTACCCCGCGCTGGAAGCGGTGCGGGTCATCACGGCGGCAATTGGTTTGGCCTCGACTGCCGTCAGGGTCTTCGCCAGCAACATCTCGACCCATGAGAACATAAAGCAGAAGAAGGCCGCGACCCCTACGCCGGCTTTGATGTTTGGTAGGAAGATCGTTACGAAGAAGCGCGGGAAGGAGTAACCATCGACATAAGCCGTTTCATCCAATTCCTTCGGGATACCTCGCATGAAGCCTTCCAAAATCCAAACCGCCAGCGGAACGTTGAACAGCGTGTGTGCCAGCGCCACAGCCAGATAAGTGTCGAACAGGTGGATCGACGAATACAGCTGGAAAAACGGCAGCGCGAACACAGCTGCCGGTGCCATCCGGTTGGTCAGCAGCCAGAAGAACAGCTGTTTGTCCCCCAGGAACCGGTAGCGCGAGAACGCGTAGGCCGCAGGCAGCGCCACACAGACCGAGAGCACCGTGTTGATCGTCACGTAGATGATCGAGTTGATATACCCCCAGTACCACGTCGGGTCGGTGAAGATCGTGAAATAGTTCTCCAGCGTGAAGGTTTGGGGGAACAGTGAAAAGCCCGACAGGATCTCGTTCGTGGTTTTGAAGGACATCGCCACCAGCCAATAGATCGGTAACATGAGAAACGCGATATAGAGGATCGGGATAAGGGACCGCTTCTTCATTGCGCGTCATCCTTTGTCATCAGAGTGTAGAAGACCCACGACACAAGCAGCGTGATGGCGAAGTAGATCAGGCTCATCGCGGCTGCAGGGCCAAGGTCGAACTGTCCCAGCGCGATCTTCACAAGATCGATTGACAGCAAGGTGGTTGAGTTACCGGGGCCGCCGCCGGTCAACACGAAGGGCTCGGTGTAGATGTTGAAACTGTCCATGAAGCGTAGCAAAACGGCGATGGTCAGGACGGTTTTCATCTTGGGCAGCTGGATGTAGCGGAACACTGACCATGGGCTGGCACCGTCAATCTTGGCAGCCTGATAATAGGCGTCAGGGATCGAAACGAGGCCCGCATAGCACAGCAACACCACAAGCGAAGTCCAGTGCCAGACATCCATGACAATGACGGTGATCCAGGCCGAAAGCGGCTGTTGCGTCATGTCATAGTTGATGCCCAGAACGTCATTCAGGAAGTATCCCAGAAGACCGATCTGGGGCAGGGTGAAGATGTTCCACATCGAACCGACTACGTTCCACGGGATCAGCATCGGCAGGGCCATCAGCACCAGACAGACCGGCACCCAGAATCCTTTGCGAGGCATCGACAGGGCCACGATGATGCCCAACGGCACCTCGATCAGCAGGATCAGGAAGGTGAACAGGAATTGCCGACCCAGCGCGGCTTGGAAGCGGTCGGATCGCAGGATCTGTTCGAACCAGCCCAGACCTTCCCAGAAGAACTGGTTGTTGCCGAAGGTTTCCTGCACCGAGTAGTTGACCACTGTCATCATCGGCACCAGCGCGTTAAACGCGACCAGCGCCAACACCGGTAGGACAAAGAACCATGCCTTTTGGTTTTCCGTTCTCATTGCGCGCGCTCCTCGGTAGCAATCCAGCCGTCGCGGTATACGCGCGATTGTTCAGGTTTGAATTGTAGGAAGACCTGTGAGCCGGGCTCAGGCACCACATTTTCCGTCACAACCTTTAGCGCAGTATTGCCGACCATGGCGCTGACCACATAGTGGCGTCCAATGTCCGAAACTTTGGTTACATGTGCAGGGATGCCTGTGTCGCCGAAGCCTACATATTCAGGGCGGATGCCCAGATCGGTGCGGCCTCCGTCGCCATGGGTCAGGCCTTCCAGCACAACCTCGTGACCTTCGAACACCGCGCGGTCACCCTTGGCCTCGCAGGGCAGCACGTTCATGCCGGGGGAGCCGATGAAGTGGCCGACAAATGTGTGTTGGGGTCGCTCGAATAGCTCAACGGGCGTACCGATCTGCACCACTTCGCCTTCCTGCATCACCACAACCTCATCAGCAAAGGTCAACGCCTCTGTCTGGTCGTGGGTCACGTAGATCATCGTGGCTTGCACACGCTGGTGCAGCTCTTTCAACTTGGAGCGCAGTTTCCATTTCAAATGGGGGTCGATCACTGTCAGGGGTTCATCGAACATCACCGCGTTCACGTCGTCTCGCACCAGACCGCGACCCATAGAGATCTTCTGTTTGTTATCCGGGCTAAGACCCGAGGCGCGAGTGCCCAGCATATCCGTGACGTCAAGCATCTCGGCAATCTCATCGACGCGACGCTTAATCGTCTCCGGGTCAACACCCCGGTTTTTCAGCGGGAAAGCCAGGTTCTCGCCGACTGTCATCGTGTCGTAGATCACCGGGAACTGGAACACCTGTGCGATGTTGCGTTGGTCGGGGGGTAAGGTGGTCACGTCACGGTCGTCAAACAGGATCTGTCCTTCGGACGGCGTCAAAAGACCCGAGATAATGTTTAGCAACGTGGACTTGCCACAACCGGACGGTCCTAGCAGCGCATAGGCACCGCCATCGCGCCAAGTCACGTCGATTTCCTTCAGTGCATAGTCTTGCGGGTCTTTCGGCGTCGACATGTAGCTGTGTCGCAGGTTTGAAAGCTTGATCTGTGCCATGTCAGGCTATCCTTTTGCCATCTTGGCCGAAATACCGGCAGTGGGCCGGGTTCATGTAGAAGCTGTGATCTTCGCCAACCTGATAGGGGTGGACGCCCGAGGCAAGTGACACCCACGCATCATCGCCATGTTGGAAATGCGCGCTGGAATCCGAGCCGGACAGTTCGGTCACAATCACGCGGCCGGTAAGCTCCACATCATCATCGGAAGAGCGAAACGGGGTCACCCGATGGGGACGCACGGCGACCATGTAATCTCCGTCGGCCATTTCTGTGACAGCCCAGCCACCTCCACCAGCCATTTGCGCCTGAGCGCCGGACACAGTGATGCGCGCGACATTGATCGGCGGATCCGAAAAAACTCGCGCGGCTGCGATGTTCTCAGGGTTGCGATAAATATCAGCGGTCGGCCCGAACTGGGTCACGCGGCCATCCTCCATCAGGGCCGTGTATCCACCCAGTAGCAGTGCTTCTTCGGGCTCTGAAGTGGCATAAACCACCACAGCACCACGACCTGCGAACAGATCGGGCAGCTGCTCGCGTAATTCTTCACGCAGTTTGTAATCAAGGTTGGCCAACGGTTCGTCGAGAAAGACGGCGCGGCTCTCTTTCGCAATGGCGCGCGCCAGTGCCGTGCGTTGCTGTTGCCCGCCCGACAGCTCATGCGGGCGGCGGTGTAACATCGGGCGCAGTTGAAGCAGATCTGCGGCTTCTTCCACGCGGCCCAAAATCTCGGACTTTGCCATGCCCGCAACGCGCAACGGAGAGGCGATGTTGTCGAACACGGTCATATGCGGGTAGTTCACAAAGAACTGGTGCACTAGGCTGATCTGCCGCTTCTGCGTGTTCAGTTTGGTCACATCCTGACCATCCATGAAGACCTTGCCCGAGGCAATCGGGTCCAGCCCGGCCATCATCTTGATCAGAGAGGTCTTGCCCGATCCTGTCGCGCCCAGTAGCACATTGAAATGGCCGGTCTGCAGCTTCAGGTTGGTTGGTTTAATATGGATGACGTTGCCGACCCGCTTGGTCGCGTCCTTTAGTTTGATCATTTTCGCGAATTCCGATCCCGCAGCGCGCCCGCGCTGTCTTGGTCTTGGTGTGGGGATGCCGCGAACGGCACCCCCGGTTGCTTTGGCTTACTGAGACTGCCAGCGCTGAACCAGTTCGTCATAGTTGACGGTCTGGCCTTGCGGCTTTTCGTTCTCAAGTTTGGCCTTGGGCGAACCTTCTTTCTCGAGCCAGAATGACGCATCTTGCGGCTCGTTCAGGCGCGGTCCGCATCCACCGTAAACACCGGCGCTTTCATCCGCGGCCTGCATACGGGCCATGGTGATGTCCATCTCTTCGGCCAGACGGTCCATCGCCTCTTGCGGAGTAAACGCGCCCGAATTCACGTCACCGATCTGCTGCCACCAGATCTGGGCCAGCTTCGGATAATCCGGAACGTTGATGCCGGTCGGAGACCATGCCACGCGGTCAGGAGAGCGATAGAACTCGACCAGACCACCCAGTTTGGGCGCGCGTTCGGTGAAGCTCTCGTGGTTGACCGAACTGTCGCGGATGAAAGTCAGACCCACATGGGATTTTTTCACATCGACAGTCTTGGACGTCACGAACTGAGCGTACAGCCATGCTGCCTGAGCACGATCCGCAGGGGTCGATTTCAGGAAGGTCCAGGAACCCACATCCTGATAACCAACCTTCTGGCCTTCTTCCCAGTAGGGGCCATGCGGGCTGGGCGCCATCCGCCACAGCGGCGTGCCTTCGTCGTCGACGGTGTTGTTGCCTTCGGACTTGGGCTTGACCATGTCGGCGGTAAAGGCGGTGTACCAGAATATCTGCTGGGCCACATTGCCTTGGCTGAGCGCCGGCAGCGACTGATAGAAGTCATAGCTTGCGGCACCCGGAGGCGCATAATTCCGCAGCCATTCATCCCACTTGCGGATCGCATAAACCGCAGCCGGACCGTTTGCAGCACCACCGCGCGAAACGGACGCACCGACCGGGTTACATGTGCCCGCTTCCATGCGAATGCCCCATTCGTCGACGGGAACACCGTTCGGCTCACCCACGTCACCGGCACCAGCCATCGACAGCCAGGCGTCGGTCATGCGCCATCCGAGGTCAGGCGCGCGCTTGCCATAGTCCATGTGGCCATAGATCGCGACGCCGTCGACTTCTTTCACGTCATTTGTGAAGAATTCAGCGATGTCTTCGTAGGCCGACCAGTTGACCGGAACGCCCAGATCATAGCCGTATTTCTCTTTGAACGCGGCTTTGTTGTCCTCGTCATCGAACCAGTCCTTGCGGAACCAGTAGAGGTTTGCGAACTGCTGGTCAGGCAGCTGATACAACTTTCCGTCCGGTCCGGTGGTGAACTGAATGCCCATGAAGTCATCCAGATCCAGCGTCGGCGAAGTTGTCGCCGCCCAGTCGCCACCCATCATATCGGTCAGCGGATAGGCCAACTGCAGGCGCGAATGTGTTCCGATCAGGTCGCTGTCGTTGACATAACCATCATATAGGTTCCGCCCGGTTTGCAGCTGAGTCTGAACGGCCTGAACCACTTCACCTTCGCCGAGAATCTGGTGATTGACTTTGATCCCTGTGATTTCCTCGAACGCCTTTGTCAGAACCTCGGATTCATAGGAATGCGTCGGGATACCCTCGGACAGGACATTGATTTCCATGCCCGAGTAAGGTTGTGCAGCTTCGATGAACCACTTCATTTCGGACAACTGTTCGTCCTTCGACAAGGTCGATGGCTGGAATTCGTCGTCAATCCAACGTTGTGCTGCGGCTTCGTCGGCCCAAACAGGACCATGCCCCGCAATGACGGCCGCTGCCGCCACGGCGGAAAGTAGATGTCTCCGCATCTGTCTCCTCCCAAGATTATGTGATCCGGCGCAGACCGGATGGCAATCAACATCGGTGATATTCGGCGCAGCTGTCAAACTAAAATTTTAGTAATAACTGATGTTATTGTTAACAATATGATAATGAACATTATTTTTACTATCGAGGTATTTATGATTTAAGATTTGTTCAATCAACTGGTATCCGTGGATGCTGAAAACATCGCGTAACTAATTCTTGAGTCGGTTTAACACCCGCTGCTCAAATGCGAATTCACAAATTGAAAAAGCGGCCCGTCAATGATGTCCGCATGTTTCGGATCTCCATCGAATTTCTTGCCAAGCGCGATCGCGAAGGCATAGAAGCCGCCATATTGCGGAAGATACGCTTCAGAGTTTGCTTCGAACTTCGCTTTACTTTCTTTCGAGGCAAAGTAGTAGGCACCGCCTTCATGTACGGTGGTGTAGACGGCTGTACCGCCCGCCACGGCACCTGTTGTGCCAAGGTCACGGCATCCGCCCCGTGCAACCCAAGGGGCACAAAGTAGTGGCCCAATTTTAGGGGGCAAAGACACTAGGTTCAGGCTGAATATAGCAGCCCACATTGATAGGGTTTGCTTCGGCTTCAGTTCTTTAGCTTTACACTCACTGTGTTCTTGAGTGTCAATGGTCAAGGTTTGCAACGGATACCGATGGGTTCATCTATCCAAGCCCCAAAGCCTGCCCATTTTCATCAAAAAAATGCAGATTGTCCGTGGGGAAGTGCAGACCAATGTGGGTGCCCGGTGTCAGGGCCGTATCGCCGTTCAGACGGACTGTGACCTTGTCCTCGCTTCCACAATCCACAATCAGGAATGTGTCTGCACCCAGATATTCGATCACCTCGATGACGCCGTCAGTCTGACCATCGCCTGCAGCGCCTACCCGAATGTGTTCGGGGCGGATGCCAAGCTTGGTGGCCGCTGCGGACCATGAAAACGGGCCACTGCGGCCGTGCTCAAGATGGAAACTGTCGCCCTCGGTCGCGCAGGGCAGGATATTCATCTTTGGGCTGCCGATGAACTGGGCCACGAACAGGTTCGCAGGGCGTTCATACAGCTCGCGCGGCGTACCGACCTGAGCGATCTTGCCGTACTCCAAAACCACGATGCGGTCGGCCAATGTCATCGCTTCGACCTGATCATGCGTCACGTAGATCATCGTGCGCTTGAGGCTTTGGTGCAGCTTGGCGATCTCATACCTCATCTCAACCCGCAGGGCGGCGTCGAGGTTGGAAAGTGGCTCGTCAAACAGGAACGCGGTGGGGTCGCGGACGATGGATCGGCCGATAGCAACCCGTTGCCGCTGACCACCAGAAAGGTCTTTTGGTCTGCGTTCCATGAACGGTCCCAGCTTGAGAACCTCTGCAGCGCGATTAACCTGTTCGGCGATCTCCGCCTTGGGAACACCGGCCACCTTTAAAGAGAACCCCATATTCTCGGCGACTGTCAGATGCGGATAAAGCGCATAGGATTGGAACACCATTGTCAGGCCGCGTTTTGAAGGCGGGTGATCGGTAACATCACTGCCATTGATCAACAACGACCCGCGCGAGATATCCTCGAGCCCGCCGATCATGCGCAACAGAGTGGACTTTCCGCAGCCCGATGGGCCAACGAAAACGATGAACTCGCCCTCTTCGATCTTGAGGTCCACGCCCTTGATGACCTGGGCCGAGCCGAACCATTTTTCGACTGATTTAAGTTCGATGCTACCCATCAGGCCCTCCCTGCCCAGTGAAGCCAAACCGCTGCTGTCCAAGAGAAAGCCTTACCACCAGCCGGGCTCCCGGTTATTGGATCGAAGTATTCTGCAAAACCAAAGCCCGAGATCAGATCGCCGGTTTTTTTGCGCAACTGATCTGCGTGCTCGGTATGACCCAGATCCTGTAGCCCGAATCCGATCATCATGTTCATGAAAGCCCAGGTGGGCCCGCGCCAATAGCGGCGCGCATCGAATTTCGGCATTTCCGGGTCATAACTCGGAACTGGATAGGGCACGGTTTCTAGTGTGGTTTTCAACCGTTCCAGCATCTTGTCCGACTCAACACCGGCATACCAGCACAGGTAGGACGCGTTCGATACGCTGCCTGACATCTCGCCGGTATGTGTGTCGCGCGCATCAAAGCTGCCCAGCTCTTCGTTCCAAAGCGAGCGAGCGCCGGCTTCCAGTTTTTCAATGTCTGTGCTTAAGCCTTCAGCTGCCAGACCAAGCTGTTCACTGATCACCAGCAAGTCCCGCGCGGCCCGCAGTGTAGCAAAGGTCATCGTCGGATCGGCGATACGGAACGGGTTCAGCGACAGCAGCTCCTGCTGATCCCAGCCTGCTTTTCGACCGATCTGTACCAGCCTGATGTAACGGTCATAGTCGAACTTTGTCGGGCGATCCTCGCTGTTAACATGGCTGGTGTCGCGGCGTTTGTACTCTCCCACATCCGACGCATCCATGCGCGCCATTGAATTGTCCCAGTCTGGCGCGTTATCACGACCCGCTTCCCAAGGGTGGGTTGTACAAACAGCCCCGAATTCATCCAAACGCCATTTCATGATCCAGCGGTGCCAAGCCAGCAGCTTTGGGAACAGCGCCTTCATCCGCGCGCCTCCGAACGCGGTGTCCTGTTCCCAGATTTTGCGGGTCATCGTGGCCGCGATGGGGGGTTGGATAATACCCGATGAGGGGATCGGACCATTGCAGCCCCAAACATCCGGGCCGGGGAAATACCCTTCATCCTGTTGGTGGAAAAGGATGTGCGGCACCATGCCATTATCCCATTGCCCGGTAAACAGTGTCTCGATCTCGACCCAGGCGCGGTCGAGGTCGAACTGGGCAAATCCAAGCGCAGTAATCGCGCTGTCCCAGTTCCATTGGTATGGGTACAGCCCTTCGGTTGGGATCGTGTAGCCACCGCGATCATTGGCAATCAGGATATTGCGTGCCTCGCGGTCGGGGTTTGTGTGTTGATTCATCTCGGTCATCCTTTGACAGACCCCGCTGTGAGGCCTTTGGTCATAAAACGTTCAAGCCCCAGGAACAGCGCCATGATCGGCACGGTGGCGATCACCGCACCGGCCATCAGGTGCTGACGGGGAATTTCTGAGGAGTTCAGCATCGTGACTCCTCGGGTCAGGGTAAATTTCGACGGGTCGTCCAGCAGCATGAAGGCCAGAAGGAACTCGTTCCATGCGATCATGAAGACATAGAGCGAGACTGAGGCCAGCGCTGGCAGGCTCAGCGGCAAGGTAATCTTCCAGATTACTGCCAGACGGGACAGGCCGTCCATCAGCCCGGCCTCTTCCACCTCGGTCGGCAATCCGCGAAAATAGCCCTGCAGCATATACAACGCGACTGGAATTGTCGTCACCGGGTAGATCATCACGATGCCGAGGATCGAGTTGCGCAGGCCGGTAAGCGAGAACGCAATATAGATCGGCAGCGCCAGAACGATCATCGGCACCATGTAGATCAGCAGAATCGAGCGTGAAAAGGCCTTTTGTCCCTGAAACCGGAACCGCGCCACGGCATAGGCTCCGGGTACGCTGAACAGCAGCGTTATGAACACCGTCAGTACCGAGACATAGAAGGACGTCCACAGATAGCTGCCGAAATTGAAGTCGCGGAACAGCTCGGTATAGCTGCGGAACAGGGCGGCGCCCTGGCTCAGGTCCACCGAGAAATCCAGCGGGTTCTGCAACAGCGCCTGCTGGGATTTCAGGCTGGTCATAACCATCACATAGAACGGAATGATCACGATGGCGGTGAAAAAGATATAACCAAAACCGGTGCAGAACCGGATCACCGCATCCTCGTATTCATGGCGGGTGAGCTCACCGAACGGTGTTTCCTTCAGGATCGCCGCCATCGACAGATGCATCACAACGGCAATGCCGATCACCGTGATCAGAACCGCCTGCAACGATGTGCCAGAGCCGATCAGAACCGGGCCAAATCCGGTGAGGCAAGACAGGCCCAACAGTGCCGAAATACCCAGACGCGCGCGCGCGCGCTGTTGCGGAAAACGGACATAAACAAGACCAGCCAGTGTGCCCCAGATCAGGCACAGTAAAACCTGTGGTCGGAATGCGTCGCCGGTCGAGAACGACATGGTGATGGCAGCGGTGGTGGCGATCACCACCATCCATAGCGCGCCCAGAACAGGGCCGGTTATATACCCTTTGCGCATCACAGACCCTCCTCTCGGCTGATGAAGCGGAAGAAGACGAAGCTAAACGCGATCAGGCACATCAGGATCACCACGGCGACGGCCGCGCCTGCGCCGATGTTCGAGATTGCAAAGGCCTGCTCATAGACATTTACGGTCAGCGTGCGGGTGCCCGCATTGCCGCCGGTCAGCAGGAAGATGTCGTCGAACTTGTTGAACGTCCAGATAAAGCGAAGCAGGAACAGCACCGACAGGATACCCAGCAGTTGCGGGATGCTCAGCAGCCAGAACTTCTGGAACGGAGAGGCGCCGTCCATATCCGCAGCCTCATACATGCTAGAGTCTATGGATTGCATTCGCGCCAGAATGAACAGGAAGGACAGCGGGAAATAGCGCCAAATCTCGAACACCGTCACCATGATCAGCGCCAGTGGTCGTTCGCCGAAGAAGTTGATCGGTTCGCTGCTCAGGCCCATTTGAACCAGCAGTGCATTGGCTGAGCCTGAGAATGGGTCAAATAGAGTAACCCAGGTGAACGCTACAGCAATCACCGGAGCGACATATGGGAACAGATAGAGCCCGCGTATGAACCCTTGACCGCGGAAACTTTTGTTGAGCAGCAGCGCGGCGAACAATCCCATGACCAATGCGCCGATGGTTCCGAAGACGGTGTAGAACAGCGTCACCCAAAGCACGCCCCAGAACTCTGAACCATCGAAGACGCGGGCGTAGTTTTCCAGGCTGAACTCGAAATTGGTCAGCACATTGGGACCGCTGCCTGTGACGCCGGGTTCTGACCCTTCAACCAACTCTTCGAATGCGTCAGGGTCTCCATCTACGGTGACCGGAATACGAATTCTCTCGCGTTGGCCGCCATCCAAGATACCAAAATCGCAGAACAGGTCTTGTCCTTCCAGCACACATGGCGCTGCGATCTCACCTGTGGGTGTCATACCCTTAGGCAGCACATCGCTGAGAGTGACGCCGCCGATGGCAATCTCCTGACTGGAATTACGCAGGCGATATTCGATCCGCAGATCATCGCCCGATCCACGCAGGCTTTCTCGGACAACCGGCGCCGGTGGGCGCAGGTCGGACAGGGTAAAGGGCTTGAAGCTGATCCAGATGATCGCCAGCAGCGGCAGGATCACAACAAGAGACACGCTTATCACGGTCGGAGCCAGCAATGCCCAGGCAAGACGCGCTTCGCGCTTGGCAAGAGCCCCGGTACCGTTCGGTGGGGTGGCCGAAGACATGAGAAACCTCGAAGGGTTGGGTGCAGCGGCGCGAACGCCGCTGTAGATGCCATTGAGTGGTAGCGTTACTCGACCTTGGCGAGTTCTTCGTTCATCGCCGCAACGGCTGCTGCGGCGTCAATCTCATCGTCGATATACTGACGGACGACGCGGTTGATCGCCTGGCTGTTGATTATCTTCGATGCCAGTGCCAGCTGACCCTCGGCCACGCCCCAGCGCTGTGCCACATCCAAACCGCCGACGATCTCGTCGATCATCGACTGTTCGTATAGCTCACCCAGCGGTGCCTTGCGGTCGACGCCAACGGGCAGTTCGGCCCAAGCCTCAGAGAATGCATTCGGGTTGTCCGCATTGCCGCGGCGCACCGGGAACTTACCCTCGGGCGCGATCGCCAGCGTCTGGGTATAGCCGTCATCCATCGCGAATTTCACGAATTCCATCGCCGCATCGGTGTCCGCGTCGTTGGTGATGCCAAAGTAACGGACGTCACCCCATGCTGCGCCATCGGGGTTCGACGGGCCGGACAGTTTGGTTACGATGCCGGTTTTGCTGGCCAGATCGCGCGAGGTCGGGTCGTCATTGATGGTGGGCGGAGCACTATCCCGCAGACCGGCCAGTTCATCCAGGATGAAGGGCGACCAGATAATCATCGCGGCCTTGCCGTCAAAATACAGCTCGCGCGATTGCTTCCAGAACAGCTCACCCGGAGGAGATGCCTTGGAGATCGCTTTGTAGAAATCCAGAACCTCGGTGGTTTTGGCTTCGTCCAACGGCTGGAACCCATCGGGGCCAACCGGCGACACACCATTAGCCAGGAAAACATGCTCGAGCACCTGGCTCATGAAGTTCTCATCAACCTTGGTGGCCGAGACAAAGCCATACATTTCCGGCGGGTTGTGCAACGCTTCCAGCGCGGCCTGAATGTCGGCAAAGCTGTCGGGCGCTTCCAGACCGGCTTCGTCGAACAAGTCTTTGCGATAGACTACCATTTGGGTCCAGCCGTCGACCGGAACAGAGGCCGTTTCACCGTTGAACGCCGCCATTCCCAGCGCGCCCGGTGCAAACGTATCGGCGCCCAGTTCTTCAATCACCTCAGACGCGGCTTCGGTGTCCAGAATTCCGGCTTCGGCCCAAGGCAGGGCGTATTGCAGCGGGTGGTAAACCACATCCGGCAGGTCACCAGCAGCAAAAGCAGCTGTGGCACGGGTGCCCAGATCGGTTTCTGTAACTGGGATCACCTCAACCGTGGTACCGGTTTCGGCTTTGAACTGATCGGCCATCTCTTGCTGCTTTGCCAGACGTTCTGGCTGTTCCTCGGTGGTCCAGAAGCGGATTGTGTCCGCCTGCGCAGAAACGGCAGCCAGCACCAGCGCCAGCGATGTGCCCAGCATCAGCCGAGATACTTTAGGTGTGAGTTTCATAGTCGGTTTCCTCCCCGGTTATGATCGTTGGATTAGGTTGATTTTTCGCGCCAGTGCCTCGGGTGTCAGCCGGGGTGGCCCGTCGGATTCGCGTGCGATAAGCACGGCTTCGCTGAGTTCGCGCAGGGTTGCGGGTTCTTCGCCTCGGGTTTGGCGGATCAGTAGCGTGGCCAGACGCTCTCCTGCGCGTCTCGAATCCACGCTGAATGTTGTCAGCCCCGGATTGACGTATTGGCATTCGGGAATGCCGTCATATCCAAGGATTGAAACGTCTTTTCCGATCTCAAGGCCAAGTTCAGCGCAAACTGGATAACACCCTAATGCAGCCAAGTCGGTCGCAAACACCATTGCGGTTGGCGGGTGGTCCAATTTCAACAGTGACCGCGCTTCGTTAGCCCCTTCTTCGCGTGTCCGTGCACCTTCCCGGATCAATTCTGGATCATCCCGCAAGCCGGCAACTTTCAGGCCTTCAAGATACCCGTCGCGGCGCAAATGACTGTAGTTGAACTTCGGATCACTGCCGACATAACCGATACGGCTATGGCCAAAGTTGACCAATCGAACGACCGCATTTCTGATTGCTGCTTCACCCGATATGTCAAACCAAGACATATCATCCATTGGATCCGATTGGCCGTATTCCGTCCGCCCGTATAGGATAAATGGGACCTGCAATTCTCCAAGGTACTTTACCCGCGCGTCGTCCACTTCGGTCCGGGGCAAAATGAAACCATCTGCCTTGCGTTCTTCGACAAGACGTCCCAACACATTGAGCATATCTTTCCCGGACTTTGCCGTGGAAATTGTCATTGTCCAGTCCGACGCACTGGCTGCTTCGCAAGCGCCTGCCAGAAAATCCTGAAGAAACGGGTTGTGCTGGTCCGGTTCTTCGCTGTTGATGACCATCGCAATAGCGCGAACTTTTCCTGTTCGAATAGCCTGCGCGTGACTGAGCGGGCGGTAGCCCATCTTCCTTGCCGTGACCTCAACTCTCTTTCGCGTGACTTCCGAGATGTCTGAATACCCGTTCAATGCGCGCGATACCGTGCTCTTTGAAAGCCCGAGATGATCCGCCAATTCGTCGAGTTTCACCCGCCGTGGCGGTGAGGCGCTCCTAGACTGAGATTGGCGGTTTTGCAGATTGGGATTCGTTGTCATCCTACTATTTGTTCGTTCCGAAACCGGTTTCGGCAACAAAAAAGTCGAAGTACCTGTCAAGTGACTTGTTTGAAACGTTATAGCGAGCGTAACGGGGCTGAGGCGTGGGCGAGAACGATCCCGAGTTTGATACGAGGGCCTATCCCAATGAGATGTGGGAAGAAGATCTTGCGGAGTTTGTCGCGATGGTGGGGGCTAGGGACAACCTGGGAACCAGTGACGCGGACCTCGCTGAAGACTCAGAAACGCAGTTCAAACTGATTGCAGCCGCTCATACTACAGGCGAGGCAGATGAGATCGATCGCGTCATAAATCACATTGCATTCATTTGGCATATGAAAAAGCAAGAGATTCATGAAGCTGGGGATGCGAATGACGAGAACCTCGGCGAGTGATGGTACAGCGTTAAGGTGGTTCACATAACATCCGTTCAGCGATGCTCGCAGCTTGTTGTACCGGAGTGTTCATCTATAGTTTGTGCGAGCTTCAGTTCTTGGCAGATACTCACAGCGTTTTTCAAGATGTCCACTCTATCCGCACAACCAGACTTTACTCCAACTTGACCCAAGCCGCATTTTTTGAAGAGCTTTGCACGCATGCGGCTACAAACTTAACGCCATTGAGGCCGTCGCGGACCGTTGGATAAACAACCGAAGCGTCAGGTGAAGTCCCGTTTCGGAAAGCTTGGATCGCCTCCGCAGCCTCCCCATAGATATTCGCGAACCCTTCCAGATACCCCTCGGGATGGCCCGGAGGAACTCTGCTCAACCTATTGGCAGGATCACCGGCCCCAGCTCCATTTCGGGTGATTAGACGCTTGGGTTCGTTGTATGGCGTAAACCAAAGATAGTTAGGATCTTCCTGAGACCACTCCAGCCCACCTTTTTCGCCATAGACTCGCAAACGAAGTGCGTTTTCATTACCAGGAGCCACCTGAGAAGACCACAACATACCGCGCGCTCCACCTTCGAAACGTAGCAACACATGCGCGTTGTCATCGACTTTGCGACCCGGCACAAAGGCCTGCAAATCCGCCGCCAGGCTTTCTGCCTTCAACCCGGTTACAAAGCACGCGATGTTGTACGCGTGGGTGCCGATGTCACCGGTTGATCCGCCCGCGCCAGAACGCTCAGGATCGGTTCGCCATTCTGCCTGTTTGAAATCCTGTTGCTCGGTCAGCCAGTCCTGCGGGTATTCAACCTGAACCACGCGTATCTTTCCAATATCGCCGTTAGCAACCAATTCACGGGCCTGCCGAACCATCGGATAGCCCGTGTAATTGTGGGTTAAAATGAATAGGGCATTCGCGCTTTCAGCTGCTTTGACCAGCTTTTTTGCATCGGCAAGGGTCGAGGTGAGTGGCTTGTCACAAATTACGTGAATACCGCGTTTCAGGAACTCACGTGCGGCTGCATAGTGAACGTGATTTGGCGTGACAATTGAGACTGCCTCGATCCCAGATTTCAGCCGGGCTTCCCTGATCGCCATTTGTTTGAAGTCTTCATAGACCCGTTCGAGCCCTAATGCATGACCACTTTCAAGAGATTTCTCTGGCGTCGAAGACAAAGCACCGGCAACCAACTCGAACTTGTCGTCCAGTCGCGCGGCTATGCGGTGAACGCCGCCTATGAATGCGTCGTTTCCGCCGCCAACCATGCCAAGCCGAATGCGGCCCAAGGCTTCTTCACTGCGTCCTTTGACCATCACTCAATCCCCAGCATTTTACGATTGGCGGCTTCGTCAGCGCCACCATCAGCGAAATCATCAAAGGCTTTCTCGGTCACACGGATGATGTGATCGGACACGAACTGCGCGCCTTCACGCGCTCCATCCTCGGGGTGTTTGAGGCAGCATTCCCATTCGACAACTGCCCAGCCATCAAAGTTATTCGCCGCCATTTTTGAAAAGACCGCCCCGAAATCCACCTGGCCATCACCAAGCGACCGGAAGCGCCCGGCACGATCGACCCAGCCTTGATACCCGGAATAAACACCCTGTCGGCCGGTCGGGTTAAACTCGGCATCTTTGACATGGAACATCCGGATCCGATCTTTGTAGATGTCGATATTGTCCAGATAGTCGAGGCATTGCAGCACGTAGTGCGACGGGTCGTACAACATGCAAGCGCGTGGGTGATTGCCTGTCCGTTCAAGAAACATCTCGTACGTCACGCCGTCGTGGAGGTCCTCACCTGGGTGAATTTCGTAACAGACGTCAACGCCGCATTCCTCGGCGTGATCCAGTATTGGCACCCAACGCCGAGCAAGCTCCTCGAATGCCGTTTCGATCAGACCAGCAGGGCGCTGCGGCCAAGGATAGACATAGGGCCATGCCAATGCGCCTGAGAATGTCGCATGCGCTGTAATACCCAAATTTTTCGAAGCAGATAGTGCTTTTTTGACTTGGTCTACCGCCCATTCTTGCCGGGCTTTCGGGTTTCCTCTGACGCTTTCGGCTGCAAAACCATCAAACGCGCTGTCATAGGCCGGATGAACGGCCACAAGCTGGCCCTGAAGGTGGGTTGAAAGTTCAGTGACTTCGACGCCATTATCCTTGGCTTTGCCTTTGAAGTCATCGCAATAGCTGGCGCTGGACGCGGCTTGTTCCAGGTCGAACAACCGGCCATCCCAACTAGGAACCTGAACGCCCTTGTATCCACAGTCAGCCGCCCATTTGGTGATCGCGTCCCACGAATTGAACGGCGCTTCGTCCCCTGCGAATTGCGCAAGAAACAAAGCTGGACCTTTAATTGTCTTCATAAAATTTCCTCCCCAAATCCTAAGCCTCTATGGCGGTAAATTTTCCTTCAGATAGATGTCGATACGGATACGTTCCTGGGCTTTGTTGAATGGCACTTTGTCCGAAGTTGCACGCAGCAGACGGACGGCTGAACGAACAATATGCCCGGTGTCTTGCGAGATAAGAGCGTCAAATGTACCCAGCGTAAGCGCCTCACGACTAAGCGGAGTAAGCTCATGAGCTATGATCACCAGATCTTTGCTGAGCTTGTTCTCGGAAAGAAATTGAATCAGTCCTGCATTGCCTGCTGCGGAGGAATAAATTCCAACCAGATCCGGGTAGGTTTCAAAGATCTCGGGCATCATCTTGTAAATCAGATCCGGGTCATCCCGGCCCTCGACAGACGCTACGACTTCGAGGTGTGGGAATTCCTCAGCCACAACTAGATCAAAGCCTTGACGACGCTCTAGGTGGTCACGTGCCAAACGGGATCCTGTAAGTACCAAGATCTTGCCGTCGCGATGCACAAATCGTCCCATCAGCTGAGCGGCGGTTCGCCCAGCCGAAACGTTATCAATTCCTACAAAGTGGTCTCGCTCAGAACTCGGCAAGTCAGACACCAACGCAACCACCGGAACGCCTTTGTCTCTCAGCCTTTTTACGGCGTCGCGGACAGAAGGCGTTTCGGGTCCGAAAACGGCGACCCCGTCAACCTCCAAACTGTCAACAGCATCCAGAATGTTAACGATATCCTGCGGTTCAAACGGAGCAACTTTCTTTATCGCAACGCGGGTCCGCTCGATAAATTGGTCGCGGGATTGTTCTGCGATCTGACTGCTGATTGCATCCACAAACTCGTTGTCCGTTTCCGGCAGAACAAAGAGGAAATTGTAGACACGGTTTCGTGCAAGGTTTGCTGCGGCCGTGTCGCGCACATACCCCAGCTCATCAATCGCCTTTTGTACTTTCTGTACGGTTACGACCCGTACGCCGGGGCGCCTGTTCAAGACCCGGTCAACAGTCGCCAGGCTGACACCCGCTACGCGCGCGATGTCATTGACGGTTGGCTTTTTCACCAATTCTAATTTTTGTTTTTGGTCTTCCACGTGTTTTTCATCCCTCAATCTCCCGCGCTAAGCCCTCAAACAACAAAGCAACAGCCTCAGCGCCGGGATCGTTATTTCCAACTAGGTTTTCTTCGGGAACATAGGCTGCGCGGCCTGCCTTCGCACGTCGAATATTCGCGGTGTTGTTTGCGCCTTCGCGGGCAGCCTCGGCCGCATGCGCCAGGCCAGATGGCAGTGCGGCAAGTGCTGGTGCCAGGGCGTCAATCATTGTCCTGTCACCTACCTTGGCACCCCCAACCTGGCTGACGCGATTCAGACCTTCGACCAGAGACTTCGGTACCGAAGCCCCGCTCGCAGAGGCATCTCCAGCCGCGTTGAAAAAAATTGCGAGTATCACGCCGGAAGAACCACCCATTGTCTGGCTTAACTCATTGCCCAACGCCGGAAACAGTTGTGTCAGGTCAGCGAGCGGCATTCGGTCAAGGCTACCTTGCAACGCTCTAGCGGCCGTCGCCAACGTGCTTCCTGTATCGCCATCTCCGGATTTTGCGTCCAGCTCGTTCAGGTTCTTCTCGGCGTTGATGAGCAGTTCAGACAATCGGGTGATCGTCTCCCTTGTGGCGGGATTGTTCGAAGGAATTGGATCGATAGGGGTCAGGCCATCAGGCAAAGGCGCTACTTTTATCGGGTCGATGGAATTGACGCCGGGCCACGCCGCCAGATCAACAGGAGCTTCAAGTGCCGCTAAATCGTCCTGATCTACAGGCAGAATAGAAACAGAAAACCCGTGCATATCCAGCGATGTCATCATTGGAGCTGGGCCGATGATATGGTGGGCAATGCCAGTCTCGGACAAGGCGTGCGTGAGGACTGCCATTTCCAGCGGAGTTGTAGAGCCAAGGTTGTTGACCAACGCCACACAATCCCCAGAGTCCACCCTTTGCTTCAGCTTTTCCACCACTGTGGACATGGCTGATACAGCATTTGAGAACTCGACTTGCTGTACACCGGGCTCGCCGTGGATGCCTAAGCCGAGCTCCGCTTTGCCGGGTGCGATCCGGTCTTCCTTTGGAGATCCCGGAACGGTACAGGTGTCCAGGCTCATACCGATGCTGACAACCTTTGCTATAGTGCTTGTTGCTGCTTTGGTAACGGTGTCTAGGTCAGCACCGCTTTCAGCGAGCGCTCCGGCGATTTTGTGCACGAACAACGTACCTGCCACGCCACGTGGTTGCGGAAGGTCGGGCAGGGCGATGTCATCATCAACAACAACCATCTCTACTTTGCGGCCCAATGCACGGGCGCGTTCAGCCGCCAGTCCAAAGTTCAACCGATCACCGGTGTAATTCTTCACGATAAGCAAGCACCCAGCCTCACCCGTAACCGCAAGAATACCCGCCAGTACCGCCTCTACCGACGGGGAAGCAAACACTTCGCCGCACACCGCTGCTGTCAACATACCGGGGCCAACAAAACCTGCATGGGCGGGTTCGTGGCCAGATCCTCCGCCGGACACCAAGGCGACCTTCGACTTGTCCCAATCCGACCTGAAAATCACCTTGATGTGTGGGTATCCGTCCAGCCGGGTAAGTCGCCCTCCGGAGGAGGCCAGAAGGCCGTCTATCGCCTCTGTCACCAGAGTTTCTTTTGTGTTGAGGAACTGGGCCATGCTTTTGCTCCTTAATTCACTCGCGCGCCGGACGCGTCAAAATACAAAGGGTTGTGGGGGCGGATTTTTATAATTTTTCCAGATGGATAATCCTGATGGACATCAATCAAGGTCACAACCGGGTGACCGCTTAAGTCCAGGTGCAACCGCGTTTGATCCCCCAGATGCTCAGCACGTATGACACGCGCTTCACTGCCTTCGCCTTCAATGATGTTTTCCGGGCGTAGGCCAATCTGCGGGCCTTTGTGATCGCCTTCGAACAACCCGGACGGCAGGATATTTATCCGCGGCAGACCTAATCGGCTGGCTACGTAAACACTGCCCGGGTTTTCATAAATGTCCCGAGGTGTTCCGTACTGAACCAACCGGCCGTTCTCCAAAACGCCGATATGCGTCGCCATTGTCATGGCTTCGACCTGATCATGGGTCACGTAGAGCAAGGTTGACCCCAGATCGGCCTGAATCCTTTTCAACTCGACCCGCAAATCCGCCCGAAGCTTGGCGTCCAAAGAACTGAGCGGTTCATCCATCAGGAAGATTTGGGGATCACGCACCAGCGCTCGTCCAATTGAAACGCGCTGCATTTCACCGCCAGACAGTTCAGTGGCCTTGTTATCCAGTTTGTGCGGGATCTGAAGAATCTCCGAGACCTCATTAACCTTCCTGGTGATCTCGTCCTCTGGGGTCTTCAGAATCGGCGACCGTAGAGGGAAGGACAGGTTTTCCCGCACTGTCATATGCGGGTACAGCGAGTACTGCTGGAAGACCATCGCTACATCGCGCTGAGCGGGAGTGTCTATTCCAACGTCACGCCCGGCAATGTGCACAGTTCCTGAATCCAGTTTCTCGAGTCCGGATATCAATCTCAGCGTCGTTGTTTTTCCCGCGCCAGTCGGGCCCAACAACACCACAAATGCACCGTTGGGGATCGTCATCGAAATACCGTCCACCGCTTTGACGTTGCCAAATGACTTCGAGATATTCTCCAAAACGACTTCAGCCATTGCTCAGTACCTCGTCGTTCAGAGCGGACCTCAACGCGCGCCCGGTAGATTTTTCAAACAAAGTTACTGCGGGGGAGCGGAACTCCAATCCCACTGTCTCACCGGGACTGACGACCTCGCGTGCATCAATCCGGGCTTTCAGCTCTCCATTCGGGCTTTGCAGCGTCACGATCTGAGTGGTTCCCAAATATTCTGCGGCCAGAACCTTGGCCCGATATGCGCTCGCATCAGATAGAAAAACATGCTCGGGGCGAACGCCAAAAACCAAGTCACCTTCCGCCCCTTCCATCAACCTCGGCACGGCTTCGTCATGGCCATTCAGCCGAACCATTTCCGAACCAGGCTCGACCTTTCCCTCAAACGGCAGGAAGTTCATCGAAGGAGACCCGATAAAATCCGCAACGAACATCGTAGCTGGTTTGTCGTAGATTTCCTGGGGTGTACCGAATTGCTCGATCACAGCGTTGTTCATCACAACGATCTTGTCGCCCATTTGCATGGCTTCCAACTGATCATGTGTGACGTAAACAGTGGTCGCGCCCATGCGATCATGAAGTGCGCGCAGTTCTTCGGCCATATGCTCGCGAAATTCGGCATCCAGGGCACCAAGAGGTTCGTCCATCATGAATGCTTTGGGTTCGCGAACAATCGCGCGTCCAAGCGCTACGCGCTGTCTATCGCCGCCCGAAAGCCCACCTACTGGGCTATCGAGGATGTCGTTGATCCCCAGAATTCCCGCGACTTCCTCTACTTTGGCTTTGACAGCAGCACGCGGCATGCCCTGCGATATCAGGGGGTAGCTGATATTCTTGCGCACGTTCATGTGGGGATACAGCGCGAACATTTGGAACACGAAGGCAATGTCCCGCTCCGACGGTGGCCGCTGGCTGATCTCTTCACCGTCCAGATAGATTTCACCCGATGTTGGAAGTTCCAATCCAGCTATCATTCGCAGCGTCGTCGTCTTTCCGCAGCCGGATGGCCCGAGCAGCATGAAAAACTCACCGTCCTCAATCGTGAACGAGCTTTCGCGGACAGCCGTGAAATCGCCAAACATCTTTCTTACGTTTTTGACTACGATCTGGGCCATTTCTACTCCGGGAAATGACTGACGATGATGAACATGACGGTTCCGATCAGCGTGACGATGAAGGAATAGGTGAAGCCCCAAAGGACAAAGGGCTGCATCAGCATGAAGACTCCCAGTGCGATAAGGATGGTTGCGACCATCTCCCACGGGCCGCGGCGGAGCCGCATCAATCCGGTTAGAAAATCGCTCATTTGCGCACGGCTCCGAATGTGATCCCACGCAGCAAATGTTTGCGCATCAGGATGGTGAAAATCATGACGGGGATCAGGAAGATCGTGGCACCTGCCGCCACAGCAGGCCAGTCCAGGCCGCCAATACCAATAATGGTCGGGATGAACGGTGGCGCAGTCTGCGCATTCGCGGATGTCAGCAGCACGGCAAACGCGTACTCATTCCAGGCGAAGATCAGGCAAAAGATAGCTGTTGAGGCTATGCCGGTTGCGGCTTGCGGCAGCACCACTTTGTAGAAGGCCTGAAATCTCGTGTAGCCATCTATGAGGGCGGCCTCTTCGTACTCTCTTGGGATTTCGTCGATGAAACCCTTCAGCAACCAAACCGCCAAGGAAATATTCACGCCCGTATACAGCAGGATCATTCCCAAATGCGTGTCGCTGAGACCAAGGTTTCTGAACATCAGGAATATTGGGATGGCGACGGCGACCGGGGGCATCATCCTTGTACTGAGGATGAAAAATAGTAGATCGTCCTTAAGCGGTACTTTAAACCTGCTGAAGGCATAGGCCGCCAGCGTGCCAAGGAAGATACTCAAGAACGTTGAGCCAAATCCGATGATCACCGAATTCATAAAGCGTTCCCCGAACTTGGATGGCCCGACAATCACCATGTCGTATTGGCGCACGATCTCATCGGCCCAGTTCTGCGGTGGGTTTGCTTCCAGAAATTCCTGCGTTTGCCGTGTTCGTGTGGTGAAGAGATTAACGTAGCCTTCAAGCGTGGGGTCAAAGACCACTTTGGGCGGGTAACTGATCGCATCGGCCGGGGACTTGAAGCCAGTCAGCAAAATCCAAACCAGCGGGATCATCGTGATCAGCGCATAAGTAATTACCAGGAAGCCTGCGATCCACTTGGACCGGTTCGAAGGTTCGGCGACGGAAAAACTGCTCATCTCTGTTTCACCTTGTTCAGGGCTTTGACGTAGATCGACGCGAGGCCGAACACGGTGACGAAAAGGATGATCGCATAGGCTGACGCATAGCCCGTACGCCATTTCTCAAAGGCTTCGCGCTTCAGGTTGATCGAAGTGAGTTCCGTTACAGAACCGGGGCCTCCGCCGGTTAGCTGAACAACCAGGTCGAACATCTTGAAGTTCTCTATGCCTCGAAACAGCACGGCCAGCATCAGGAATGGTAGCACCATCGGGATGGTAATCGTAAAGAACTGTCGCAGCTTGCTGGCCCTGTCGATTTCAGCCGCCTCGTAGATGTAATCGGGAATGCTGCGCAGACCGGCCAGACAGATCAGCATCACGAAGGGGGTCCACATCCAGGTGTCGACAATCACGATCGCCCACGGAGCCAACGTCACGGATCCCAGCATTTCAAAGCTCGACGGGTCCTTGCCGGTAAACCAGGACACGATGTAGTTAAACAGTCCGATTTGAGGTTGATACAGGAACTTCCAGAAGTTCCCGACAACCGCCGGGGACAGCATCATTGGCAGCACGATAATCGTGGTCCAAAGATCGTTGCCCTTGAATTTCTTGTTGATCAACCACGCCAGAGTAAACCCGATCAGGACCTGGAAAAAGATCGTCCAGAACAGGAAATGCGCCGTCGCCTGCATATTTAGCCAGGTGTCCGAGTCCGTCAGGATACGCTCGTAATTCCTGAGGCCGACATCTTTGACTTCACGCCCGATCCGGTTGGCCTTGTAGTTGGTAAAGCTCAATTGGATGGTCCAGATCAACGGAAAGATGTTGATCGCCAGCAAAAGAAAGATCGTTGGGGAGATGAATATCCAGGCGATCGCGCGGTCGGATAATCCTCGGATCTTTCGCGCAACTCGCTCGGGCGTTGCCTGCGCAACGCGATCTATTGTCCTGTCAGACATCTCTTTGCCAGTTCTTGTTGGTTTAGGACTCACGGGTGAAGGTGGAGCGGGTTTGCACCCGCTCCTGTCTGCGTCGGACTACAGCTTGCCTTCGTCTTCAAAGACTTCCGTCCAATCTTCGATTAGAAGATCAAGCGCTTCTTGAGCTGTACCTTGGTCGGCAACCACGTAGTCGTGGATGCGTTTCTGCATTGCCAGCAGCAGTTCCGCATAGGCAGGCTCTTGCCAGAAATCCTGTACACCTCCCATTGCTTCAAGGAAGTCGCCGGCAAACGGTTGGCTGTCTACGAAACCAGGATCTTCCAGTACGGAATTATGCGCCGAGTAGCCGCCGAGCTCCCACCATTTGGCCTGAACTTCCGGCTGTGCAAACCACTTAATGTACTCAAGTGCGGCGTCCTGTTTGTCAGAGTAGCTGACGACAGAAATACCTTGTCCGCCCAGTGTCGAACCTGCCTGATTTTGTGGTGGGTTCACGAAGAAGTCGATCTTGTCACCGCCAGTATTGGGGTCGGCATAAAGACCAGGGAAGAACGCAAACCAGTTCATAGCCATGGCGACCTGACCGGACTTAAAGGCGTCCAAGCTCTCACCCATGTAAGAGTTGGTATATCCCGGAGGCGTCGCCGTTTTGTAGAACTCCTTGTAGAATTCCAGTGCCTCAACCGCTTCGGGAGAGTTTACCGCGCCTTCCATGTCATATGAGCCCGGGGTGTTTTCGTATTTGAAGCCCCAAGGATACAGCGCTCCGGTCACACCCATGGTGATCCCTTCCGAGCCGCGCTCGGTAAAAATTGCGGCGCCATAGACTGTCTTGCCGTCGATTTCACGACCTTGGAAGAACTGCGCAATCTGCAGCAATTCTTTCTGAGACTGAGGTTCACGAAGGTCCTGACCAGTTGCTTCTTTGTATGCGGCTTGGATTTCGGGGTTTTCGAACCAGTCCTTGCGATAGAACCAGCCGTTTGCATCGCCCATCGCAGGCAGCGCGTAGTAATTTGGTGTGCCCTTAGGCCAGGTCGAGTAAGCGTAAACAGTGGCCGGCGCGAAATCGTCCATGCTGATGCCTTCAGCATCAAAGAACTCGTTCAGCTGGACATAATGACCATTCTCAGCGCCACCGCCAATCCATTGGCTATCACCGATCAGTAGGTCGCAGAGCTTACCCCCAGAATTCAGCTCGTTCAGCATCCGGTCCGCAAAATTTGGCCAAGGAACAAATTCGAAGTTCATGGTGTGGCCGGATTCTGCTTCAAATTCTTTTGATAGCTCAACAAGCGCGTTGGCCGGGTCCCATGCAGCCCAACAGAGCGTCAGATCTTCAGCATTTGCCTTGGTAGAAAGAGTAGTAGCGGCAAGGACTATTGCGCTGGTCGAGGCCAGTTTTGTGTAAGTCATCCATTCCTCCCTTTTTGCGCCGTCAATCGAGGATGTGCGAATCGCGGCATACATCCAAGGCTATTTGAGGTACGCACCTCAAGTCCAGATATTTTTGAGGTTCGTACCTCAAAAAAATCGGAAGAGATAGCCATTTTTTCTCTTAGCAATTGATTCATAAAGAAATTACTCATTGGCTTTGAGGCGAATGTATTTTCGGTGGCGAGGTATCGAATGGTCATATCGACTTAAATGGGCGCAGCCGTCATGCAGCCAACAGGCTCAGCTAACCTGCTTCTGAAGCGCTCAAATATTATTTGGTCGATACCTTTGAGAATTCGAGATAGCGTCAAACAGCGCGGACAATTCGGGACCGTGCATAACTCTTTTTGGTCAGGTGCAGACGTATGAGCAATCTCTCCATCGTCCGATTGAACCGCTACCCTATAAAAGGCTTGAGTCCCGAGCCTATGCGCACTGTGACGCTGCGAGTAGGAGATGGCATTCCGGGCGATCGCCTGTTCGGATTTGCTCGCTACAACTCCGGTTTCGACATGCAGAACCCAATGCCACTGTCGAAAGATCGTTTTGTCGTTTTGTTGAATGAGGCTGCACTGGCAGGCATTCAGACCGATTTTGAGATTGAGTCCCAGGCACTTGAGATCAATGCGAACGGAAAGATACGACGCTTTGATATGCGAGAGTCTGAAGATCGTGAGAAGGCGGCAGAGTTTCTTTCTTCAGAGATCGATTTAAAAGATCCAGAGCTGCCAAAGTTTGTCTCTTCTACTCCTCATAGGTTTACAGATGTATCTGTCGTATCACCGCAAATGATGAACGCGATATCCGTTTTGAATCTGGCCTCTGTGAAAAAGTTGGGCGAACAACTGAACGCAGAAATCCACCCGACGCGCTTCCGAGCGAATATTGAGATAGACGGATTACCTTCGTTTGCTGAGCTGGATGCAGTTGGATCAGTTTTAAGATTTGGCGATGTCGAGTTGAAGATACTCTCACGTACAAAAAGGTGTGCAGCAACTGAAGTGAACCCGAAAACGGCCGAGCGCGACTTGAAAATACCCTACCTTATTCGGAAATTGATGGGCCATATGGATATGGGCGTCTATGTCGAAGTGGTTAATGGTGGAACGCTAGCTGTCGGTCAAACTGGGGAAATACTCGCTTAGACCTTGCCTCTTGCCAAAGTGGCTTTTCTAAGAGGTTTGCGCCATGTTCGGTCAGACGATTTAACCCAACTCTTGCTCAGTCTTTCTTTTGGCTGTCCAGGGTATCGAAGGACGTCGCGTTCGTGTTTTCTGATCCAGATACGATTGGAGGGCACTCCTTTTACGGAGCCTTGACAAGATCCCTGTTTCAATAAATTTTAGCCATTAAAATATTTAGACAGGTGGTGCTCAATGTATCTGGGCTTGGATTTGGGAACGTCAGGTCTCCGCGGGATTCTGGTAGATGACACAGGACACGTTGTCGGTGATGCCGAAGTCAGCATTTCCACTTCGACACCCAAGCCTGGTTGGTCTGAGCAGGATCCTTTGGATTGGACCAACGCTTGCGAAGAGGTTGTTGGGAAGCTTCGCGTCGGCAACCGGCAAGCGTTCTCAAAATTGCGAGGTATTGGCCTAAGCGGACACATGCACGGCGCTACACTACTGGATCTTGATGGCGAAATATTGAGGCCCTGTATTCTTTGGAATGATACTCGGTCAGCCGACGAAGCGCGGACACTAGATCAAACACCAGAGATGCGCGCAATATCGGGAAACATCGTATTCCCGGGGTTTACGGCGCCGAAACTCGAATGGTTGCGCGCGAATGAGCCGGATGTATTCTCAAAGGTGGGCAAGGTATTGCTGCCGAAAGATTATTTGCGGTTTTGGCTGACTGGCGAGTATGTTTCGGACATGTCTGACAGCGCAGGAACATCCTGGCTGGACGTTGACACTCGGCAGTGGTCAGAAAAGGCACTAGCCATAGGTCACATGCGCGCCGAGCAGATGCCGAGCTTGGTTGAGGGCAGTGATCGGGGTGGAGAGTTGAAGGTCCGTTTGAGACAGGATTGGGGGCTTTCGAATCCGGTTGTCGTGGCTGGTGGTGCCGGCGACAATGCTGCCGCTGCCTGCGGTATAGGGAGCATCAACGACGGCACCGGGTTTGTCTCTCTTGGGACGTCTGGTGTGTTGCTCGTTGCGCGGGAAGCCTATGCTCCGGATCCGGAAACCGCCGTGCACTGCTTTTGCCACGCAGTCCCGGATCGATGGATACAAATGGGCGTCATGTTGTCAGCAACGAACAGCATGAATTGGCTTTCTCGCAATTTGGGTGAACCTGTGGAAAGACTCGCTGCATCTATGCCGGGAAAATTGAACGGACCTTCTGCGATCACGTTCCTGCCATATCTGTCAGGAGAACGGACGCCGCATAACAATAGCCATATTCGTGGCGCGTTTTTGGGTGTGGACATCTCGTCGGAGCCCGCTGAGTTGACCCAGTCTGTAATGGAGGGTGTTTCTTTTGGAATGAGAGATTGCCTGGAAGCACTGAAGAGCACCGGAACCCAGCCAAATAGCCTTATGGCAGTAGGGGGAGGTGCACGATCTCAGTTCTGGCTGGAAACCTTAGCTACTGTTTTGCAAGTTCCACTGGAAATGCCAAAAGGCAGCGAATTCGGTGCCGCTTTGGGCGCTGCGCGACTCGCGCTATGTGCTGTCAACGGCGCTGAACCGGCGCAAGTTATGACGCCGCCGGAAATTCGGGAACGCATTGAACCACGAGGCGACCTGATTGATGCCTACGAAAACGAATACCGGAGATATAGGCAATTCTATCAGGCGCTTGCGCCGCTGGCATTAAGATGAAGCTAGAAACGGGTAAGCCCTATCAGATTGAAACAGCTATTCTTACCGATGGGAATATGCGCGTTTCGGTTTTGAACTATGGGGCGATCACGCAGGGTTGGTGGTACAAGGACGTGCCGCTCATCCTTGGGTTTGACGATCCAACTGCGTATCTCACCGATACGCGTTACCTGGGCGCAATTGTAGGGCGTGTTGCCAACCGGATCAGCGGCGCGAAGTTTGACTTGGAGGGCGCTAGTTTTGAACTGAACGCCAACGAGGGAAAAAACACCCTACATGGCGGCGACGATGGGCTGTCTAAGCAGTTTTGGGACCTCAAACAGATTGCACAGAATGAAGTCTTTCTGAGCTATGTTTCTCGCGACGGGGAGGGCGGCTTTCCAGGGGAGATCAGCTTCGAGGTCAGGATCTGCCTCCAGGGTCAACGGTTGGTCTATTCAATATCTGCACAGCCTGACCGGCCGACGCCGATTAGCATTGCGCAGCATAACTACTACACTTTGGGTGCTGCAGGAGGCATAGACGAACATAAGCTGAAACTCGCTTCAAATTGGTATCTGGAAATCGACGATCAGGGTGTTCCGTCGGGCAGAGTGCTTGCGACCAACGAAAACGGGTTGGACTTTTCAACGGCCAATACGATTGGCAGTGTTTCGGAAGGGATCGATTACTATTTCTGTTTTGATCATGATCGCGACCCAAAAACTCCGGTGGCGGAAATCACTTCACTCTCTGGCCTTGCGTTGACCGTCTACTCAGACCAACCCGGAGCACAGGTCTATTCGGGCTATGAGATGACAAAACCGCTTCGCGCTTCGCGTGGAGTGTGTTTCGAGCCATCGGGTTATCCCAACGCACCGAATACCTCGTCGTTTCCTTCAATCATCTATACTCCGGAGAATCCGTACCGGCAGGAACTTAATCTAGAAGTTTCTGAGGAATGACATGAGAGCAGTTTCGCTATTCTTGGCTTTCGGATTAGCAATCTCTGTGGTGGGTGGCGCGGGTGCCCAATCGCTTGGTCCTTTGCCGGAGTTCCTCGAACCCGACTTTGCAAGTGCTGAGCTGGGGCGTTTGCTGTTTTATGACCCGATCTTGTCTGGCAACAAGAATATCAGCTGCGCGACCTGTCATCATCCCAGGCTTGGCACGTCCGACGGTGTTTCCCTTGGTATCGGGGAAGGGGGAATTGGGTTGGGTCCAGAGCGGACATTGGACCCAGAGAACACCCCGGAACAACGTATTCCTCGAAACTCACCAGGGCTTTGGAACCTCGGAGCCACTGAGTTCACGACGTTTTTCCACGATGGGCGACTAGAGGCAGACCCAACGCAACCTGATGGTATCAGAACCCCGTTGGGTACTCATATGCGGTCTGGTTTCAATTCAGCGCTGGCCGCACAGGCCATGTTCCCGGTTTTGTCGCCAGACGAAATGGCGGGTCACTATTCTGAGAATGACGTGAGCAAAGCGGTTCGCCTCGGATTTCTAACACAGCAAGGCGGTGCGTGGGATCTGATTGCAGAACGTGTTGCGGCCATTCCAGAGTACGAGCAGAGGTTTGAGGACTTAGCGCCGGATGATGGAATTACGTTCACGGCAATTGCCAATGTAATCGCGGACTTTATCGCATTCGAGTGGCGTGCGGATAACAGCCCGTTCGATCGCACGATGCGAGGTGAGGCCGCGCTTTCAGAAGAAGCCGAGATTGGGATGGGCTTGTTTTATGGAAAAGCTGGTTGCAGCAACTGCCACTCGGGCTGGTTCCAGACCGATCACAAGTTTCATTCGATTGCAATGCCGCAGATCGGCCCGGGAAAGGCGGCGCGATTTGAAAACCATGTCAGGGACGACGGGCGTCTTCGCGTGACCGGTGATCCCGACGACGCGTTTGCTTTCCGCACGCCATCTTTGCGCAACGTGACACTGACAGCTCCGTACGGACATAACGGAGCTTATGCCGACCTTGAAGATATTGTGCGCCACCATCTGGACCCGGTAGCGTCCTTGCGAAACTACTCGATCGAGATGGCCACCTTGCCGGACTTCCCCAGCTCTGACGACCAAAGAGCAATGTCGGATAATCAGAACTTGGGTGCGATTGCCAAAAGCAACAGCTTGTCGAAAGTAAGGCTGACGGATCAGGAAATTGACGCTCTTCTCAGTTTTCTTAAAAGTCTTGAGGATCCGGCACAGCGACTAGGTGTACCTGACCAAGTTCCAAGCGGGCTGCCGGTCGACAAGTAATCAGCGTCGAATTCGGATGATTTGGTTGGAGGGGTATTCCCGCCACTCGCTTTTCGCTCCATCCGGCCAGATCATTCGAACCTTCGCCTTGTCTTCCTTCCCAAGTCCAAAATGATGAAAACCGGCGATACCACCTGCGTGGCCGCCGCCGACTGTAAGTTCGCGGGTCTGACCGCCTTGCGAAGTTACAACCTCAATAAATCCACCAATTGCTGCGCGATTGGATTGATCCTGAGCGACATCCAGCAAGAGCCAATCTCCACCTGGTGAAGTGTTCTGACTGACTTCGAGCTCAGAACCTCGGTTGACGACCACCAGATCCAGCTTCCCATCGTTGTTCAGGTCAGCAAGCGCCGCGCCACGAGACTTAGCCATCGAAGCAGCACCGGTATCTGCTGCAGCTTCAATAAACTGACCGTTGGAGTTCTGTAGTAGTAGGTTATTGGGATCGTTCAGAGCCGCATCGGGCATCTGTTCTACGTTTCCCTTGGCCACGAATATATCGTCCCGGCCGTCGTTGTTGACGTCGCCAAACTGTGCGTGCCACCCGGTGGATGGCCTTCCGTCTCCACCGATATGCGGTCTATGAGCGGTCGTACCCTTATCGTAAGTTGCATCGCGCCAGGTCGGTCCGTTTGTCACTGGGTCAAAAATCTGGAGTTTCTGGTCACCCATCGAAGTCAGATAAACTTCGGGAAATCCATCTCCTGTAAGGTCGCGAGAGGCGATCCCCATTCCCCAGATCGAAAATGGAAGCCAGCCTTCGTCTTCCGAGTATTGCCGAGGCTCAGGCTCCATCGCCCATAACTGCTCGTGACCGCCGCGAACATAGTAGTGACGGTCATTGCTGATGCGAAGATCAGCGCGGCCAGTTCGAGCCCAGTCCGAAAACAAAATAGAAAGTGAGCAGTAGCCGGGCTCAAGATGCAGTGGCTCGTGATACAAGTCGCCTTCTGGGCGGTACAAAAGGGTTGGTCCGCAGGATTCAAAAGGACCTTCGGGATCAAACCGATCAACATAGGTGCCAAACGCCAAGGTCGGTAACGTTTGCCCGCTTTCCCATGTTGCCGAGAACCCTGTGGTCCAGTGATCCTCGGACTGAAACCCGAGTTCAGTGAAAGGGCTGAATTGGCAGTCGTGATGGCCCCGAAGAAGCAGGTCTGGGCCAACACGCAAAATCGCCAGATCCATTACGCCGTCGCTATCAACATCAAGAGGGTAGGTGCCGGACACACCGGCCAGCGAAAGATCTTCAGGCGTCTTTGCCTGAAATGCTATCTGTTCCTTCGAGGTATTGATGAACAGTTGAGACCGGTTGGAACCGCCAGCCAAAAAGAGTTCTGGCAGCGAGTCCCCATTGCAATCGAAAACGGCCACACCACCGCCGACAAAATGCTCCCACCCGCCATCATAGACGTGTCTTGGCACATCCATCTTTTTAAATTCAGGAGTATCAGCGCCCGCATTCGCAACTGTGGCCAAAGCCGCAATTATCGCAAACTCAAGGCGCATTCGACGTCAGCTCCTTGACCTTTAGAATCGAGACTTGCTCAATTCCATAGGCTGCTGCCCCTTTGGCCCACATCATGTCGCCCCAGTGATGAACTTTGATCTGGGGCAAAGGTGCATCGACATTCACAACGCCGTTCCGAATGCGGGTCATAACTTCGCTGGAACACAAATGTTCAAAGCTCATTTGTGCCCCCGAGACGATAATGCACTCTGGGTCAAACAAGTTGATCAGGTTGGAAATTCCGAGGCCAAACATCTGACCTGCGCGGGCAAGCACCGACGAAGCTCTGTCGTCGCCTGAGTTGGCGCGGTCATGTATTTCGGAAACGGAGTCCATGTCGTTGGTATGACCGGTGACTGTCATCTCACGGAGCAGAGCATAGTCACCCACATAGGCTTCAAGACACCCGCGTTGACCGCATTGGCAAAGGGCCCCGTCAAGCTGAACTTTGGTGTGCCCAAACTCAGCGCCACAGCCTCGTTCTCCACGGTATAGTTTGCCGTCCAATACGATGCCAAGGCCAACACCGTGTTCGATCGTAACAACGAGGAAGTTCTCTAAACCCTTGCCCAAGCCAAAAAGCTGTTCGGCCTTGGCGACAAGATTGGCATCGTTGTCAACGAATGCGGGGCAGGGCAGTTTATTTGAAAGCAGGTGGCTGAAGTCAATATTTCTCTCGGTAATTGAAGAAGACCAGTGGACAAAATTCCTGTTTGCGTCGACCAGTCCGGCCACCCCGATAGAAACACCTGCCAAATGTGCGACGGAACGGTCGATCTGACTGCAGGTTTCTTCAAGTGCTTCGCGGATCGCCGATACAAATTCTTGCGGCGACATTCTGGCGTGGTCCAGAGCATACTTATGGGATGCGACTTCGTTACCTTCAAAGTCGACCAAGATAACTGAGATCACTTGCCGAGCCACCTTTAGACCGGCCACAAGGTGCATCTGGCCGTCCAATTGCAGCAATACTCTGGGTCTGCCTCTCTTTCCCGACTTGGACTGTGCCTGGCTTTCAGTCTCTTTGACCAACCCGGCCGAGATGAGATCAGCCGTGGCTGCGGTGACGGTCGCAGGGCTGGTTTGCAAGGCGGATGCAATATCGATCCGCGAGACGGACCCCTTGGCTCTGATGTGCTCCAATACCCGTATGCGGGTCGTATTTCTTTGTTCCAAAGAAACCGGAGAGGCTTTGCTTTTCAGCATTTTGTCCTCGCGAATCTTGCTGTTGGTCCAATCTATTTGAATTTGACTGCCTCTTGTAGAGTAAATATTTTACCGACTGAAATAAATATGGTATTGAAATTTG
This sequence comes from Ruegeria sp. G2, assembly GCF_056533505.1. Taxonomy (NCBI): domain Bacteria; kingdom Pseudomonadati; phylum Pseudomonadota; class Alphaproteobacteria; order Rhodobacterales; family Roseobacteraceae; genus Ruegeria; species Ruegeria sp. G2. Next base: position 62,433 of record NZ_JBQFON010000013.1, read on the forward strand.
TGAGAGCCGCGAATCGAAATGCGATGGCTCGGCAAATGGGAGGAAATCATGAAAAGAATTCTCAGCTTTTCGGCTGTGGCCACTTTGTTGGCTTCGACCGCATTCGCAGAGCCAGTGGTCGGCGTAAGCTGGTCGAACTTTCAGGAAGAACGTTGGAAAACGGATGAGGCGGCCATAAAATCGGCACTTGAAGCTGGCGGTGCCGAGTACATTTCGGCAGACGCGCAATCGTCTTCCGCAAAGCAGCTTTCGGACATTGAAAGCCTGATCGCCCAGGGCGTGGACGCGCTTATCATTCTGGCGCAGGACGCGCAGGCAATCGGTCCGGCTGTTCAGGCTGCGGCGGACGAAGGTATTCCGGTCATTGCTTATGATCGCCTGATTGAGGACGACCGCGCGTTCTATCTGACCTTCGACAACGTGGAAGTCGGCAGAATGCAGGCCCGGGCTGTTTTTGAAGCCATGCCCAAGGGTAACTACGTGATGATCAAGGGCTCTCCTACTGATCCGAACGCAGATTTCCTGCGCGGTGGTCAGCAAGAGATCATCGGAGCAGCCGTCGACAGCGGTGATATCGTAATCGTTGGCGAAGCCTATACGGATGGTTGGCTGCCCGCGAACGCGCAGCGAAACATGGAACAAATCCTAACTGCAAATGAAAACAACGTGGATGCAGTCGTCGCGTCGAATGACGGTACTGCAGGCGGTGTTGTTGCTGCGCTGACCGCACAGGGCATGGAAGGCATTCCGGTTTCCGGTCAGGACGGCGACCACGCAGCATTGAACCGTGTCGCACTGGGTACGCAGACGGTTTCGGTTTGGAAGGATGCTCGCGAACTCGGAATGGCCGCTGGCGAAATCGCTGTCGCATTGAGCGGTGGTACAAGCCCTGCTGATGTCGAAGGCGCAGTTAGCTGGACATCACCGGGTGGGACCGAGATGAACTCGGTTTTCCTGGCGCCTGTTCCAATAACTAAGGACAACTTGTCCGTGGTTGTTGATGCCGGATGGATCCCGCTGGAAGATCTTTGCCAAGGCGTTGAAAACGGACCTGCCCCTTGTAACTAAACCACTCAGCCCTGGGCCTCTTAGTCTGGGCCTGGGGCAAATGCTGAATATGAAAGATCGGAAATGACCGAAACTTCGTCTCAGCCGATACCTGAAAAAGCGAAACCCAGCCTGTTCCAGCAACTGGAACTGGACATGCGACTTTTGGGAATGATCGGCGCGTTTGTCATCCTGTGTATCGGGTTCAACATCTTCACGGACGGACGGTTCTTGACGCCTCGGAACCTGTTCAATCTCTCCATCCAGACGGTTTCAGTGGCCATTATGGCGTGCGGAATGGTGTTCATTATCGTCACTCGCCACATCGATTTGTCGGTAGGAGCGCTGCTGGCAACAACCTCAGCCGTAATGGCAATGACGCAAACCGAGCTTTTGCCGCAAATACTTGGGATGGGATTGAACAATCCTGCAACTTGGGCGATCACCATTGTAGCCGGGCTGTTTGTCGGCACGCTGATTGGTGCGTTTCATGGCTGGATGGTTGGCTACCTGACGATACCGGCCTTCATTGTCACGCTTGGTGGATTTCTGGTTTGGCGAAACGTGGCGTGGTATTTGACCAGCGGCCAGACGATTGGTCCTCTGGATAGTACATTCCTGATGTTTGGCGGGACCAACGGTACGTTGGGAACGACGACAAGCTGGCTGTTTGGGCTTTTCGCTACTGCGGTTGCCATCTGGGCTTTGTGGAGTGGCCGACGCGCAAAAGCGGCACATGGCTTCCCTGTGAAACCTGTTTGGGCCGAGGCCACTCTGGCCGGGATAATCGCAATTGCCATCCTTGGGTACGTTTACATCGTAAACAGTTACGCCATTCCGACGCGCCGGCTGCAACGCATGTTCGAAGCGCGCGGAGAGACAATGCCAGAGGGGCTGGTCGTCGGATACGGCATACCGATTTCTGTACTAATCCTAATCATCGTGGCCGTCACGCTGACAATTGTGGCGCGGAAAACCAAGTTCGGCCGATACATCTTTGCTACTGGCGGCAACCCGGATGCGGCAGAGCTTTCGGGCATCAACACTCGGCTGCTGACTGTGAAGATTTTTGCGCTGATGGGATTCCTGTGCGCCGTATCCGCCGTGGTCGCCTCGGCCCGTCTGGCAAACCATTCGAACGACATTGGTACGCTCGACGAACTACGGGTTATTGCCGCTGCAGTGATCGGAGGAACCGCATTGTCTGGTGGCATCGGCACCATATACGGCGCGATCCTTGGCGCATTGATCATGCAGGCGCTGCAATCGGGCATGGCAATGGTTGGCGTAGACGCACCGTTTCAGAACATAGTCGTCGGCAGCGTCCTCGTGTTGGCCGTCTATATCGATATCGTTTACCGTAAGCGACTGGGGGCCAAGTGATGCAAGCTCAGGATACTCAGAAAAGACTTTCCGGCACTGGGCGCGGTTCAGGCGCACCGCCATTGGTCGAGATGCGCGACATCTCGATTTCATTCGGTGGGATCAAAGCCGTCGACCATGTTTCAGTCGATCTCTATCCGGGTGAAGTCGTCGGTTTGCTAGGCCATAACGGGGCCGGAAAGTCCACGTTGATAAAGGTATTGTCCGGCGCCTATCAGATGGACCACGGCGAGATTCTGATTGATGGCAAGTCGGTCGAGATTGACAATCCCCGTGATGCGCGGGCGAATAACATCGAAACGATCTATCAGACGCTCGCATTGGCCGACAATTTGGACGCGACTTCGAACCTTTTCCTGGGGCGCGAGATGACGACGCCGTTCGGGTTGGTCAACGACGCAGCCATGGAGGCCGAATGCCGAAAGATAATGGCGCAGCTCAATCCGAACTTTCAGAAGTTCAATGATCCGGTCTCCGCCTTGTCGGGTGGGCAAAGGCAATCAGTGGCGATCGCTCGGGCTGTCTACTTCAACGCACGCATTCTGATCATGGACGAGCCGACAGCGGCACTTGGGCCACATGAAACGCAGATGGTGGCGGATCTGATTCACCAACTGAAGGCACAAGGCATCGGGATATTTCTGATCGATCACGATGTGCATGCCGTTATGGAGCTGTGTGACCGCGCCTCGGTCATGAAGAACGGGAAATTGGTCGGGACGGTCGATATCGCAGAGGTCACTGACGACGATCTTTTGTCGATGATCATTCTCGGCAAACAGCCAGCACAAAAAGCAGAGTAGGGGGCAGAAATGCCAAGTGGATTTTTTGAAGGGATCGAAAAGATCCGGTTTGAAGGCGCGGACAGCGACAACCCGCTGGCATTCCACCATTATAATCCGGACGAGATTGTCATAGGAAAGCGCATGGAGGACCATCTGCGGTTTGCTGTGGCCTGGTGGCATTCATTCGCGTGGGAGGGCGGAGACCCCTTTGGTGGACCTACGTTCGAACGTCCATGGTATCCTCAGGACGATATGGGCCGGGCACGCCAGAAGGCAGATATTGCATTCGAGTTGTTTGAGCTTTTGGGGCAGCCATTCTTTTGCTGGCACGACGCTGATATCCGGCCTGAACAGGGAAATTTTGCCGATAACCTGTGCACATTGGAAGAAATCACCGATTATATCGGTGAAAAGATGCAAGTTTCTGGCACCAAACTGCTTTGGGGTACGGCCAATATGTTCAGTCATCGTCGCTGGATGTCTGGCGCCAGTACCAATCCTGATCCCGACGTTTTTGCGTTCGCTGCAGCGACAGTGAAATCCTGCATGGATGCAACTCACAAACTAGGCGGCGAAAACTATGTTTTGTGGGGTGGTCGTGAGGGCTACGAAACCCTTCTGAACACGGACCTGAAAACTGAATTGGACCACATGGGCCGTTTTCTGAACATGGTCGTAGAGTACAAACACAAGATCGGATTCAAAGGCACTATTCTTGTGGAGCCGAAACCTCAGGAGCCTTCCAAGCACCAATACGACTATGATGCAGCTACTTGCATTGGATTTCTTAGGAAGTACGGTTTGGAGAAAGAAGTGAAGCTGAATCTCGAGCAGGGCCACGCGATCCTTGCCGGGCATAGCTTTGAGCATGAAATTGCGGTTGCGACTGCTGAAGGGATGCTGGGTTCGATTGATATGAACCGCAACGATTACCAATCTGGATGGGATACAGACCAGTTCCCGAACAACACACCGGAAGTTGCCCTAGCTTACTATTACATCCTGAAAGCTGGTGGTTTTACCACCGGCGGCACAAATTTCGACGCCAAAATTCGCCGGCAATCGATTGACGCTGCCGATCTGGTGGCGGCTCATATCGGCGGAATGGACATATGCGCACGCGGTTTGAAAGCAGCGGCTGCAATGATTGAAGATGGAGGCTTGGAAAACGTGCTTTCGCAACGGTATTCCGGTTGGAAGTCTCCCAAAGCGGAGTCCATCTTAAGCAGTAGCCTAGATGAAATTTCCGCGCGCGTTTTAAATGAAGGAATAAACCCAGAGCCGCAATCTGGACGCCAGGAAATATTAGAGAATTATGTGAACAGATTTGTCTAACTGCCAAACTTGGGTGTTTTCCGCTGTTGTCAAAAGCCACGCCAAGCCGCCCTTGGTGCAGAGGACACTAAGGGAGGTTTTGTTTATAACCCGTCCATAAAGACAAAACCTTTCCTTGTTCTGGTCAAGCGGCCGCAATTCTTTTGGGGTCACAAATGCTTGACGTGTGGGTCATAAATGAATGACGTGATTGACCGATTTAATGAGGTTTTGGCCGTCGATTGAGTCGAATATCGGTGACGTACCACACGGTGGTTGCAGTAGCGCGCCATTCACCACTCTGCCCGGTGATGACCGCAGTGCGGACTTTGCTGCCGTCAGTGTTTGCCCGAAGCCAAGTTTTTGACTCTTGCAACTCTTGCCCAAGGCGAACATCTGGGCTGCCGTAAATGCACGAATGAATTTTCCAAGGTTTCTTGGAGTCGCTGGAGCAACACCTCAAACTCATTTGGTGCAGGCTACTCGAACAACTTGGTCCGCCTCGCATTTGTTTCTCTTGGTGCAATCGCCTTCAGAATTTCTACCGCTCTCATAGACACACATAGGTGGTTTCGTTGACCAACCCTGCTTCGTGGTGCATTCATCTTTACCCGTGCATTGCGAGCCTCCACAAGTTTTGGGGCGCCATTGTCTGAGCGACTGATATGTTTTCCATTCACTCGGGCAAGTTCTGCTGGGAAAAGAACATACCGCTTCTGCATTTATCATTTCGGTTAACCCTCCTGCGTTGCTACACTCCACCGCTGTGGCTGCCGCACCGCTAGTGGCTGGAACTGCCACAGCAAGGAAGAAAGTTACTGCAGATAGTTTTGCCATATAGCACACCACTTTTTTTCCCAACGCGATCATACGCAGTACGACAGCAAGAATAAGACCAAGAAAAAGCTCTCAGCCTCACTGTCAATTGGTACTATTAGTGGGCGTTCAGCAAGACCCGGGCGACACCTGCTCCACAAAAATAATCCAATGACCAAGTTTTCACTTTTTCGTGTGCACTCCGTTCACGCAATACTCAAATCCCAACGACTTGCCCTTTGAGGCTATATAGAATGTACAAGACTTCCTCTTGCTCCCGCTGACCAACGTCGTTTGCCTTTAGTGCGTTCACTGCGTCATCCAATACTGCGACAAACTCGTCTCCGCTGATGTTCATGTGCCGATGCGCGCTAGCCATATCCTTGCCTGCATAGATCTCAGGTCCACCAGAACCAGTAATAAAGAAGTCCCCCGCCATTTGCTTGAGGTGCTTTATATCACTTCCTGCAAATCGAGCAGAGACAACTGGGTTTTTGGAGTGATTGTCCACCAGCGTGTCAACTATTCGCCGAATACCATCCGTCCCTCCCAGACGATCATAAAGTGTCGCAGACATTGTCTATCCTTTTTTTATCGGCGTTTCTTAGACGCTAGCACGGTACTCTAATTGGGGCCAAATCTATTGCATTTTGGCTACGCAATTGATCGTAGCTCACCTTGAAAAACGCTGAACACTTTGGGCTCGAAGTGGACGTTCTCAGCGCGCAGGATCAATGACTGCTATCCGGCGATTACCGCGTTTGGCGCGCCAGTGCCTAACAACCAAAATACTCAAACGGCGGGGCCGCGTGGTCCTGCGCTGCTTCAGGATGTCTGGTTTCTCGAGAAGATGGCTCATTTTTTGATCGCGAAGTGATCCCCGAACGCCGAATGCATGCCAAGGGATCAGGCGCATACGGCACGTTCAAAGTGACTCACGACATCACCCGCTATACACGTGCCAAATTGTTCTCTGATGTTGGCAAGAAGACGGATCTCTTCCTGCGCTTTTCGACCGTTGCAGGAGAACGCGGTGCGGCGGACGCGGAACGGGACATTCGCGGCTTTGCAGTCAAGTTTTACACCGAGGAAGGCAACTGGGATCTGGTGGGCAATAACACTCCAGTGTATTTCCTTCGCGACCCATTGAAGTTTCCCGATCTTAACCACGCGGTCAAACGCGATCTGCGGACCAACATGCGCAGTGCGGATAACAACTGGGACTTCTGGACCAGCCTTCCCGAAGCTTTGCTTCAGGTGACAATCGTCATGTCTGATCGCGGGATTCCGGCTACCTACCGACACATGCACGGGTTTGGCAGCCACACGTTCAGCCTTATCAACTCGGATAACGAACGTTTCTGGGTCAAGTTCCATTTCAAAACCCAGCAGGGGATCAAAAACCTTACCGACGAAGAAGTCGCGCAAATCATCTCTGGTGACCGTGAAAGCCATCAGCGTGATCTTTACGATGCTATCGAAGACGGCGATTTTCCCAAATGGACGCTCTACGTCCAAGTCATGCCAGAGAAGGATGCGGGTACATATCACCTCAATCCATTTGATCTGACAAAGGTTTGGCCGCATGGGGACTATCCGCTGATCGAGGTTGGCGAGCTGGAATTGAACCGAAACCCCGAGAACTACTTTGCCGAGGTGGATCAGGCTGCATTCGCGCCTTCTACAATTGTATCTGGTATCAGCTTTTCGCCGGACAAAATGCTGCAGGGACGCCTGTTTTCCTATGGCGACACTCAGCGGTATCGGTTGGGTGTTAACCATTCCCAGATCCCGGTGAATGCGCCGCGTTGCCCGTATCATTCCTACCATCGTGATGGAGCAATGAGAGTCGACGGCAATGCCGGATCTCGGATTGGCTATGAACCCAATATGCATGGCGAATGGTCCGAGCAACCGGATTTCTCTGAACCACCTTTGTCCATCGAAGGTGCTGCGGATCATTGGAACCACCGCGAGGATGACGACTATTTCTCGCAACCCGGTGATTTGTTCCGCCTGATGACGCCGGAGCAGCAAAAAGTGTTGTTCGCAAACACTGCCCGCGCGATTGGCGCTGCAAGGAAGGAAATTCAGATCCGTCACATATCGAACTGTCTCAAGGCCGATCCTGGTTATGGTGCCGGTGTGGCAAGCGCGCTTGGTTTGAGCATCGAGTGTGTAGACCTGGCATAAAAACAATTGGCAATTCCCCGATCTTTTAGGACTTGCCAGACGCTGTGGGTTGTTGGGTAGCGAGCACTGTTTGGTGTTTTTGGGCTTTTCGTCGCCGTGTAAGACAAAACTACGGTTTGGCGATGGCGCTTGGAAAAAACGATTTCCATATGTGGGCACCTTGGCCCGATCACACATTGCAGCTACCTGGTTTGCATTCGCTTTGATCAACAGTGACGGTGCCGCATTTGGTCGACACGACCTCCTGTGTCAGAAGACTGCCAATCTCGGACCCCAATTGAAGTTCCGAAACCTGACCAAGGTGATGCGCAACGATCTGCCCCGCCTGATCTAAAAGGACAAGGCTTGGTGCGCCGCGCATGCCAAAGCGAGACATCGTGTTTGGCAACGGTCCTGCGCCCTGTTTGTCCACGCCGACAGGGAACGTGATGCGATATTCATGCAGGAAAGCTTGCAAAGACACCGGTGTCATAGCGTTGTGATGCTCGAACACGGTGTGCAGGCCAATTACGGCTACCTTCTCTTCAGGAAACGTCCTCTGAATCGACTGCGCCAGGGGAATACCGTGCAGGACACATCCTGGGCAAAGCATTTGAAAGGCCTCAATGACGATAACCCGTCCTTTTAGGTTATCTAGGGTTAGGGGCGTGTCTGTGTTGAACCATTCCGTGACGTCTAACTCTGGTGCTTGCATTTTTTTTGTCCTCAGTAGCAGGCAGCCGCCGTGGGTTCGGCGGCTGCGCAATCGAATGTTAGTGAATCTTGCCCGGCAGGCTCAGTTCGCCAGATGCGACGTCAAAAACATCTGTGACGCACAGCAAGGGAGCATGGATATTAGCGTTCACACGCAAGGCCGAAGTGACGCCATCGTAAGCGACACCTTCCAGTTCGACGTCGCTGGCGAAGCCTGCGTTCACCGAGATTTCGGGCCCGTCGAACAGCGGTGTAAACCCTGGGCTGTCCAGAAAGATCGGGAATCCAGGCCATGTCGCAGGTAGCTTAGGTGTGGAACCTTCGGGGATGTCACGTACGGCAAGCGCGTCGGGTCCGCACGCTTCGGTCGGGGTCAACACTACCCAGTGGCTGTGCCATTCGATGCCGTCATTGGCCGGGTCTCCGTCGCCGTTTTCGTCAAAAAGCGGTGTGTCATCAAAATCTGGATGACTGGTTGCGGCCATTGCAAGGATGCCTGTGCCGCCTCCGAACCCAACGGCCGAAGGGTCCAAAGACGTAGGCCAGACATATGACCAGACGTCTGAACCACCGACCTCTCCGGTTGCCGCCGGAACCGAGGCACCAGCCGATCCATTCGTGGTCATGTGAAAAGTGACCGTGTTTCCATTGCGGTGCGCGTGCGCGGCCAGAATGTCAAAATCCGCGACTTTACTGGCGTCAGCAGAAGATATGATCGCGCCATCCTGATGAATGGCATGGTTCCCATCAGCAAGAGCTGTGCTGCCGATGAGCAGAGCCAAAGTAGAAGTGAGCGTTGAAAGTTTCATGGGTGCCTCCAATAAAAAGATAGCGAGTCGCTACTGTAATGAGAAATACATTGCAACTATAATTTCGAGTCGCTACTAAAAGTGTTGTGAACACAGATCATCGCATACGCACACTGATCAACCGTCTGGCCCGGATTGATGCTTCCGAAGGATGGGCGGGAGATCTAAACCCGACTCAGAGGATGGCGCTCGAGTACCTCGCTGAGGCGAACATGTTCTCGCGCTCGCCGTCGCATGTTGCAGAATACATCGGAACAACCCGTGGAACGATGTCACAGACGCTCAAGGCTTTGGCGCGCAAAGGCTATGTAGAAGAGCATCGCAAAGAACACGATCAGCGGTCGATTTCCTACGAACTCACAAAAGAAGGGGCCGAGATCGTACGTCAGCCAAATCCTGTTGCTCAGGCAATTGGAGATATTCCCTTAGAAAACCAAGCCATGCTTGAGCAAGGGCTGATGCAAGGCCTCAGTTTGGCTTTGGCCGCAAATGGAGGCCGATTGTTCGGCCAATGCAAATCCTGCTCTCACCATGATGCCACGACGGAAAACGGTTTTTGCAAATTGTTGGGTGTTTCATTGGAGCCCGGAGAAAAAGACAAGATCTGCATTGAGCACGAGGAAGCTAAATGAACCGTCCAGAACTGTCGGCAATCGTCGACGGCCTCTTTTTTGGAGCCATCAGAGATCGATGGGAGGGAAAGCCGCCATCTGCCATTCAGAAAGACCGGGTGGACGGGCGGCAAGCCATTACCTCGCTTGGATTTTCCGGGGACGCTCAGGCGGACCTGACCGTGCATGGCGGCAAAGACAAAGCCATCCATCATTATGATTTTGGTCACTATTCGGCTTGGCAAGCAGAGGACCTAATGGCACCCGGTACTATGCCAGCGGCATTTGGCGAGAATATTTCTACGACGGGACTGACCGAGGAGAACCTATGCATAGGGGACATCCTTTCACTAGGATCAGCCGTTGTCCAAATCAGCCAGGGGCGGCAGCCGTGTTGGAAGCTTGGGCTCCATGCGGGGCGAAAGGAAATGCCTTACCAGTTCCAGAAGACGGGCCGGACCGGATGGTATTACCGCGTGCTCGAACCTGGCGAGGTTGGCGCCGGTGATCGGATCACCTTGGCTGAAAGGTCAAATCCCAATTGGTCTGTATTGGCTGTTACACGCGCACGGCTGACTCGTCGCATTCTGCCGGAAGATGCCGAGGTTTTGTCTCAGATGGAAGAACTTGCTGAAGGTTGGCGACAAGCTTTTAGCCGAATGGCTGATGGCAATGCCAAGGAGGATACATCGGCAAGGCTTGGAGACACCGGCTAAGACACCCAACGCGGCGTCCAGTCGTGACATAGTTTCCTCGAACTTGGTAACCTTCTCAATTCCATGATGGTCAAATCCGCGTTTGTCAGTCGCTGGGTGGAACAGGCAAGAAATGAGACATCAACTTCAGCATCGATGAAATGCCATTAATCGCCTTGGGCCAGAAATGCTTGATGTTTGGGTCAAAATTGAATGACGTGATTCACTCATTTGCTGAGGTTTTAGCTGTCGGCTGAGGCAAATTTTAGTGACGTTCCACAGTGCTCGTATAATGCGACACATAGTTCTGTTACCAGCGACAGAACCCTGCCATTTTCGCCTCACTTCCTTCATCCAGCACCTATACATTTCATTGAACCTGACTTCCTTTTAGGAAAATCAGGGCTGATTTGCAGATCAGACGCCGAAGGCGCCTGTTCTTGCTGATCTGCCACGTGGCGAACACGGATGGGGGCGAGGCAATGCTATTCGACAATGGTGGTGCGGCCTGCGGGCGGAGCTGAGGACACGGTGTTGTCTAATAGGGTTGCCCGAGGGGGAAGGCAGCGTCTTACCCCTGATGGCAGGGGCGTTTGGCTTGTCCAAATCCCGCGACCCCAAAAACAAATGCGGCGGTGCTAGCCGCGCCGGTTCTTTTTGCGCCAGAACGCGTTGTTATTCTAATGAATCGGGCGGGAAGCGGTCCTTCGCTGCGAGCGTGGGATTGAATTGACGTTATCGCTGAAAGCGGACATTCATCGTCAATATTGCTCCTGCTAAGTTGCTAGGGTCAGGACCCGTTCTTGTTTCATAGCCAGAACATGACGGTCTCGGTGAGCGCGATGGCTGAGAGGAATACCTTTGGGCACCTGTCGTATCGGGTTGCGACACGCCGCCCGTCCTTGAGTCTACTGAACATGATCTCGATCTTGTTGCGGCGTTTGTATCGGCGCTTGTCGTAATTGACGGTGGTTCTGCGCTGCTTTTGACCTGGGATACAGGCGCGTATCCCTTTTGCGATACATCCCTTCGGACATTGTGTGCCATTAAAAGAACTCATGACCAGGCATTCTAGCTTGTATTACGGTGAGTCATCGGATTGCTTTATCGATGCGGGGCAATGGTTTAATTTTTTGCAACCAAACCCTCAGTCTGCACTAGCGATTCAAAATTGAATCTGCCTCCCAAGGAACCTCAAGGTCATAAAATCTTATAGCAGTTTCGCTGAATACCGCCGAATGCGATTCAGCGGGAACCAGATCGCGGTAAACCTCCGCCAAAGTGGCATAGTCGCCATAGAGTTTATCTACTGGAAAATTGGAGCCAAACATGACCCTCTTAGGCCCAAATTGTTCAAGGCATTCATCCACGATCGGTCGAATGCTATCTAGGGTCCAGTTGTGATCGAACATTCCCAAACCTGAGAGTTTACACGAAACATTAGGCAGATTGGACAGCGCGCGTAGATTTTGAGCCCATTCCTTCAGGCCCGCGGGGCTGCGGTCATGCGGCGATCCGGCGTGGCATAGTGCAACACGAATATCCGGCGCCAGCGCCAGCACTCGGGCGGTCTTTTTCATGAGTTCGGGAACGAGTTGCAGATCAAAGCTGAGATTGCATATTCCGGCTTCTTTTAAACCGATCAGGAATTGTGGATCGTCCAGTAGTGCATTGGTGCCTGTCTGTGCGTCCTCTCCGGGTGCGCGGCCAACGATCTGGCGCACGCCACGCACAGTCGGAAGGGTCTGAAACGTGTCGAGCTGGGCGGATAGTTCGGTTGAAGTCAGATCACAATACACAACCTGCGCCATCGGCCAGTCTGAATTGGCATCGGCGACAGATTGAACCCATCTGGCTTCGTCAAGGCCGTTTTCTGCTCCCACCTGAATATGGATCGACGCACCGATGCCGCAGGGCGCGGCTTCGGACCGGAACTCGCTCAGCTGGTAATTCCGTTGAATCGGCGTTGGGTCGCCGAAGAACCTTTCCACCCCGCGTGCCATCAGCCAAGGGTAGTGTACTGCCTCGAGGTCCCAAAGGTGGTGATGTGCGTCGATCCAATGAGTCATGTTCGCGGCACCTCTGCCATTCGGGCCAGAATATCGACACCTTGTTGTTTCCAAAAGTGGAGGAGGTCAATGAAGATCCAGTTTTCGGCCAGTTTGTCCCCGGAACGCCGGTAGATATCGATCACCCTGAATTCGCCGGTTTTGCCGGTGGCGGGCATGCCCATGAAACCTCCCGTGGGACGCGCGGTGAAGTTCGGCCACCCAAAGAAACCACCATAGTGACCTTCGGCCATGCGGCAGATGTGTTTGGTTTTTGAGCGATCCGCAAACGAGGACCGGAACGGCCCAGCATGTTGTTTTGCATAGCGTTCAATTGTGTAAGTCGCCCCGATGCCCGATGGCCCCCACCAGATCATATCCTCACACCAGGTGCGGCGCAGTTCGTCCACAAGGCTCAAACCGCTGTCCCAGCGACCGAGATCGGAAATCATTGTGTTAATGGCCGCTAAGGTTTTCTCGCCTTCTACGGCGGGCTGTGGGCCGAACATTAACCCATCGTGAGTCATCGGTCCGGGCTGAACCAGCTGCGCGGCCGTCTGAGGAGGGAAGGGTTGTAACCCCGCCTGCATCATCAGGTGCGGGATGTCAAAATACATCGCGGTCTCGGTGATTTTGCCGTTCTCGATCTTGTTGAACTCGCAATATCGCAGGAAGACCATCTTGTGTGTCGGGGGAATGCCCAGCCAGTTTTTGTCGAATAAACCCATCAAATGACCCATCGACACAACCCAGACCGAGCTATGCCCGTCGATCTCATTCGCGCCCGCCATGAACACATCCATCCGACGCTGCAAACCTGTTAGGCTCGACCGCAGAGGAAGCCAAAATTTTTGGACTACATCATCGATTCCGTTCAGTTCGTTGAAAGGATGGAATCCTCGCCATAACAGCCCTTCTACGCAAAAGTCCGAGAGTGTTTCTGCGATGGCGGCGCTCTTTGATCGACTCAGCGCATCGTAGAAGCCGAGGACAATTTTTTTCTCGGATCCATAAGACATATCGTTTTCTTTCAGTGCTTTAGGATTTTGGTAGCATCGGCAGTCGGCATGATTGCATTCGCATGCAAAAAAAACTTGCCATAAGCTTTACTGAATGTCTATGCTTCTGCATGCGTATGCATAAGTTTGCGCGCCAGGGAGGATAGAATGGCCGAAATTCAACTTCGCAATGTCGGTAAGCGTTGGGGTTCATTTGTCGGCGTAGACAATTTTGACCTCACAATCGCCGACAAGGAATTTCTGGTGCTCCTTGGCCCATCAGGATGTGGCAAAACCACGACCATGCGCATGATCGCGGGCCTGGAAGACGCCAGTGAAGGCGATATTCTGATCGATGGCGCACGTGTTAACGACATGGAGCCCAAGGACCGGGACGTCGCGATGGTGTTCCAGTCCTACGCCCTGTATCCGAATATGAACGTTTATGAGAATATACGGTTCCCACTTAAGGTTCGCGGCATTGATCCCGCAACACATGACGAAAAAGTACGTCGCGCGTCGGCGATGGTTGAACTGGATGACTTCCTGCATCGTAAACCGGCAGAGCTGTCGGGTGGGCAGCGACAGCGGGTCGCGCTGGCGCGTGCCATTGTTCGAGAACCCAACGTGTTCTTGATGGATGAGCCACTATCAAACCTGGACGCAAAACTGCGCGTTTCTACCCGCGCCCAGATCAAGAACCTTAGTCACGAGCTGGCTGTGACAACGATCTACGTCACCCATGACCAGATCGAAGCAATGACGTTGGCCGATCGCGTGGTGATCATGAAACAGGGCGTGGTTCAGCAGGTCGGCTCTCCGACCGACATTTACGATGAGCCCGCAAACACATTTGTGGCGAGTTTTATTGGCAACCCGGCAATGAACCTTGTTGATGGCGATGTCAAAAGTGGAGTGTTCCGCGCCCAAAGCACAGAGGTGCACGGGCTGAACGCACCGGACGGTCCCATCACGCTGGGATTTCGCGCAGAGGACGCCAATGTTGTGGAAAGCGGTGGCGAGATCAACGCACCGATCTACACGCAAGAGCTTTTGGGCGACAGCACCATGGTTTCGGTTCGGATTGGTGGTGCGCTTGTTTCAGTCAAGGCTGACAAAACCTATCGGGCCGAAATCGACGATCAGGTTTCGATCCATATCCACACCGATCACTGCCACTTGTTTGATGCGCAAACAGGTGCGCGCTTGAATGGCTAACCGTTAGAATCCGTACCCGTCACAACGGGTTCAAACAAGGGTGCAGACTTCGAAGATGCACCCAAACATCCAGGGAGGAATACTTATGTTTCTAAAGAGAATCGCATTGGCTGGCTCGATGGCCGCCTTTGCCGCGAGCGCAGGATATGCCTGTGAAATCGACGGTCGGGTCAATATTGTTGGCAACGAATTTGCGGCCATTCAGGCCGTCGCGGCCGGTGCCAAGGAATGCACCGGGGCGTCAGTAGAATCTAACCTGACATCGGAGCACCAAACCATCAACGTGGCTGGTTTGTCCGGAAACCCGTCTGAGTATACCAGTGCCATCATCGCCAACAGCTCGATAGTGGCGCTGATGAACGAAGACGTCATTCGCCCGCTAAACGATCTTGTGGAACAACATGGTCAGGACCTGCAGCCAGGACAGCTGATCAAAATTGGCGACAATATCATGGCCATCGCGTTCATGGCCAATGCGCAGCACCTGATGTACCGCAAGGATGTTCTGGAGCAGGCTGGTGTTGAAGTGCCAACCTCGTATGAGGAACTGCTCGAAGTGGCCAGCGCCATTCGCGAGCAGGGGATCATGCAAAATCCGGTGGGCGGCGCCTACGCATCGGGTTGGAATCTGGCACAAGAATTCAACAATATGTTCCTTGGCTATGGTGGCCAGCACTTCAAGCCCGGCACGGCCGAACCCAACGTTAATTCTGAAGCCGGCGTAAACGCGCTGAACATGATGAAAGCGTTGTCGGAATACATGAATCCCGACTTCCTGACCCATGACTCGAACGCCACCAACGCTGAATACCGCGCGGGCAACGTTGCAATTATGAACATGTGGGGGTCGCGTGCGTCACAGCAGACCACCACCGAGGGCGTGTTGCAAGAGGTGATCGACGGTCACGCGATTGGCGCACCGCTGACAGTTGGTGGCGGGGATACCCCGGCATCGACCCTGTGGTGGGACGGCTGGACTGTCGGAAAAAACATCTCGGATGAAGAGGCCGAGGCCACATTCATCGCCATGAAACACGGTATCCGCCCGGACATGTTGAACGATGAGACCACGCCGCTAGCGGTTTGGCTGATCGAAGGCTACGAGCCCGCTGCAGATGCCGAAGGCGTTTTTGCCGCGGCCAAAATGGGCACGCCCGCTTATCCGATGCTGCCCTACATGGGTCTGATGCACAGCGCACTTGGCAACGAACTTGCGGACTTCATGCAAGGCAAGGAAAGCGCTGAACAGGCACTTGCCGATGTCGAGGCCGCCTATCGCGCCGCCGCCATCGAGCAAGGCTATTTGCAATAACAAGCCCATTGCGCGGGCGCCTTCGATATCCGCCCGCGCAAACCCACTGACGCGAGGATTGCAACATGCGCCATAAGACATTCCTTTGGTTCTTCCTGCCCACAGGACTTGCGATGTTGCTGTTCATCGCGATGCCAATCGTGTCGATCGTGACGCAATCGATCTTTGCACCTCACCCAGCTGTTCTGCTAGAGGTCGAAAGCTGTACCCCTCTGATCGGCTGCACCACAGAGACGACCATTGACCAAGAGGCTACCGCAGCTCTGCGAGAAGCACAGCCTTTGGGGCGGTTTGTTGGGCTGGGTATTTACTTTGACCGCGGTCATTTGGCGATCCAGGAAATCAGCCAGATGTGGGCGTCCAACGAGACGTGGGACGGGTTCTTCTCGGAACTGGGAAATCTGCCTTTTTACCGGGCAATGGCGTTCACGCTTACCTTCACTTTCATTGTTACGCCTCTCACGATCCTCTTGGGGCTGGTAATCGCTCTGGCAGTTAACTCACTGCACCGGCACCTCAAAGGTCTGATGATCTTCTTTTCGCTTCTGCCCATGATCGTCACCCCGCTTATCGGGTCTCTTATCCTGTTCTGGATGATCGACAGCCGCGGTGTCATTGGTAACGCTCTTGTATACATGGCCGGAGATCCGAATTTCAGCCTTAAGGCCTCAACCGGGCTAATGTGGGTTGCCTTGATGGTTTACGGCGTCTGGAGCTCGGCCCCGTTTGCCTTCGTCGTGTTCTATGCTGGGCTACAAACGCTGCCTCAGGACCAGATTGAGGCGGCGCAGATCGACGGCGCAACGCGCTGGCAACAAGTCAAGTTTGTTGTCGTCCCGCATCTCATGCCACTTGTGACATTTGTTGCGCTGATCCAACTGATGGACAATTTCAAAGTGCTTGAGCCGATCATCGGGTTTAGCGCCGGAGCGCATGCACAATCCCTCAGCACCTTCATTTTGAACGACATGAGTGGTGAAACCCGGCAACTTTCATCCGCTGCTGCAACCTCTGTGATGACAATTATCGGGGTCGCCATTCTTCTGTCGCCCGTGCTTGTCCGCACATGGCGTGACTTCAAAGGAGCAAGATAAGATGGCCAGTCGCGCACAAAGAATGCCCAAAAGCCTTCGGATAGCCTCTTCCTTATTCGTGCTCCTTTGGTTCTTCCTGGCTGCTTTCCCTTTCTTCTGGACGGTATGGGGCTCGTTCAAAGTCGAGTTGGATTTCTTCTCTATCGCGGACTGGACCAATGCGTTGACCGGTGCCCGAACCGAAGCAGTCTATGGCTCGCCATTCACCACCACCGGCTATGAGGGCGCATGGATACAGGAAGAATTCTGGCGCAATGTTCTCAATACCGGAATCGTGTGTTTCTTCGTAGTCACTATTTCATTGACTATCGGAACGCTGGGAGGCTACGCGCTTTCACGGTCAACCTATAATTACACGTTCTGGCTGTTGATCACGGCGTTGATATTCCGTGCGATGCCACCGATTGCGCTGGTTTCAGGATATCTGCTGCCCTTCTTTGAATGGAATATCTGGGGAATCCTCCCAACCACCATCATCGTGCTTGTGGCGATCAACCAGCCCTTTACCCTGTGGATGCTGCATTCCTTCTTCAAGAACATCCCAAGCGAATTGGACGAAAGCGCCAAAGTCGATGGCTGCAACCAGTTTCAAGCCTTCCGCCGCGTGATCATTCCGGTGATGTGGCCGGGTGTCATCACCACCGGGCTGTTCTCTTTTCTGTTGGCTTATAATGACTTTGCCGTGGGGGCGATGCTGCTGTCCGAAAGCAACCGAACTATGGTGCCCGCCATTGCCGCGTTCCTCGGTACAACGCAAACCGAGGGCAACGTGATGTTCGCCGTTGCAGCCGTGGTTTCAGCCACTGTTCCACTGTTCATTCTGGTGATGTTCTTCCAGCGCCAGATTGTGGGCGGTCTGACCGCCGGGGCTGTGAAAGGCTGACTCAGATGGGACGCACGCATCCTCAGTCGGTATCTGCCCATGCGCACACAGCCCTCCTGAACATGGCTGCGTGCCGGGCAAGACGGCCGGGACGAATTCCATTTGCTTTGATGCGCGCGGGACCTCCTGCTCGTTCAGCATCAAAGCAAATTGGAATCCGTTTGATAAGGACAGCGCCATGAACGCCCGCGCAAACCGCCCTGCCATGGGTATCGCCACCGAAACCACGTTTGATAATAAGCGGCTCTACCGCCAGTTTCTAAACAGCTTCAACCAGGTTGTCGGCCCCGCCACCGAACTAGCCGCAGTGGCGATCTTTTCGCCAGACGCGAGGATCGAAGCCAGCCACCCGATCAATACCGCCCGCAGCGGTGATGGCTATATGCGCGAAATCATCGCGCCCATTGCAGAGGCCTTTGAAGGCTGCACCCGCCAGGATTACGTCGTGACCGGTGGTGAATACCTTGGCACCGAATGGGTCACCTCGACCGGCTATTTCCACGGCCACTTCACTCGGCCCTTCTGCGGTATCCCGCCCAGCGGCAAGCTGGCCTTTCTGCGCTACGGTGAATTTCACCGGATGGAAGGTGGAAAGATTGTCGAAACTTACGTCTTCCTCGGCTTTGCAGAGCTGATCATTGCGCTCGGCCTCTGGCCGCTGGAGTTGCAGGGCTATGAGGGCACCGTTCCCGGTCCCGCAACCCATGACGGCAATGTCATCGGCCCCTCGGACCCGGAACAATCGCGCTTCACCGCCGATCTGGTCGAAGACATGCTGAAACAGCTGACTACCAAGGATCAGAACTGGCGCCCCTACTGGGACGAGCGTATGGTCTGGTACGGCCCTGGCGGGCTGGGATCCTATGCCACAGTCGATGCCTTTGCAAAATTCCAATCCCCCTTCGAGGATACTTTCGAAGGCTGGGGCGATGGCCAGCGCGAAGGCATCACCGGTGTTGGATCCAACTGCAAGGCGGGCGATGGGGATTATGCCTTCCTGTGCGGCTGGCCGCAGATCACCGGCGTGCAGGTGAAACCCTTTCTGGGGGTGGAGCCTACTGGCAAACGCGTCTTCATGCGCGACTGCGACTGGTGGCGCTGCGCGGACGGGAAGATCATCGAGAATTGGTGCATGCTCGACATCCCGCATGTGCTGTTGCAGCTGGGTTACGACCTTTTTGCTGAAATCGCCGAGCAAGCCGCATGAGCTGTTCCGCCAGACATAACGCAGTTGGGCGCCACCCGGCGCTCAACCGGATGCCAAGGGATTTTCTGACGGCCGACTAACCCTCCCCGTCCATACAGAAAACCCCTTGGTAACCATAAAAGGAAGAGACACATGAAGGGCTCCCGCCCAGAACAGGCCGTGCTGACACGTGACACGGACATGAGCAAAACCGATCAGACCCGCGCCGTGATCGAAACGATGGTGGATGGCCTGAACGACCACCGCATTGACGATATCGGCGAGTTTTTCGCGCAAGGCTTTCGCTGGATGGGCAATCAGGGTTGCGGCACCAAGACCGGGTTGCATGAGTTTCAGGAAAACTGGCAGCGCCCGTTTCAGGCTGCCTTTTCGGATAAGACCTGCATCGACGAAGCGCGTCTCTACATGGGCGAATGGGCTGCGGCTTTTGGCCGTCAGGAAGCGACCCATTCTGGCGAGTTTCTGGGCATCGCCCCGACAGGCAAGCGGGTCGAGATCCGCTACATGGATTTCTGGAAAGTCGTCGACGGTAAGATCGTCGACAATTGGGTGAATGTCGATTTCGCCCACGTCGCCGCGCAGCTTGGCGTTGATCTGTTCAATGGCGAAGGCTGGGAAACATTCGACCGGGGAGAGAAGGTTCCGCCCCGGCCCGACAATTGAGGATTAGAACAATGGCAATTGAATATCTGAAACGCGGCAAACCCGAGGCCGACCGGGCCGAAGATGACGCCAAAACACGCGCTGTCGTCGAGGCGACGCTGAAAGATATCGAAACTCGCGGTGACGCGGCGGTGCGCGAGTTGTCGGAGAAATTCGACAACTATTCGCCTGAGAGTTTCCGCCTGAGCCAGCAGCAGATCGACGACCTGATCGCGTCGCTGACCGAACGCGAACTGGCGGATATCAGGTTTGCGCAGGCACAGGTGACGAACTTTGCGCAGGCGCAGCGCGACTCGATGCTGGATATCGAGGTTGAGACGCAGCCTGGCGTGATACTGGGCCACAAGAACATCCCCGTGCAATCCGTGGGTTGCTATGTGCCCGGCGGCAAGTTCCCGATGGTGGCTTCGGCGCATATGTCGGTTGCAACAGCGAAGGTCGCCGGTGTGCCTCGCATCATTGCCTGCACCCCGCCGTTTCAGGGCAAACCGAACGCTGCGGTGATCGCGGCCATGCATTTGGGCGGCGCGCATGAGATCTATGTCATGGGTGGCATCCAAGCCATCGGCGCCATGGCAATCGGGACCGAGACCATCGATCCGGTTCACATGTTGGTTGGCCCCGGTAACGCCTTTGTGGCCGAAGCCAAGCGCCAGTTGTTTGGCCGCGTCGGCATTGATCTCTTCGCTGGCCCGACCGAGACCATGGTGATCGCCGATGAAACCGCAGCCGATGCCGAGCTTTGCGCAACCGATCTGCTGGGTCAGGCAGAACATGGCTATAACAGTCCCTGCGTTCTGCTGACCAACTCGCACAAACTGGCTGCTGAAACTCTGTCGGAAGTCGACCGCCTGCTGGGCATTCTTCCGACCGCGGGCACCGCGAAAGTGTCGTGGGACGAGTATGGCGAGGTGATCGTCTGCGACAGCTATGACGAGATGCTGCAGGTCGCTGATGATATCGCATCCGAGCACGTTCAGGTCATGACCAACCGCGACGATTGGTTCTTGGAAAACATGACCTGCTATGGCGCGTTGTTCCTCGGTCCACGCACCAATGTGGCAAACGGCGATAAGGTGATCGGGACAAACCACACCCTGCCGACCAAGAAGGCCGGTCGCTATACAGGCGGTCTCTGGGTGGGTAAGTTCATGAAAACCCACAGCTACCAGAAGGTCGTCACCGACGAGGCTGCGACGCTGATCGGCGAATACGGCTCGCGCCTGTGCATGCTGGAAGGCTTTGTCGGCCATGCCGAGCAATGCAATATCCGCGTCCGCCGCTATGGTGGGATCAACGTTCCTTACGGTGAAGGCGCCCCTTACCGAGAGGCTGCGGAATGACCGACGTCCATTCAGCGAACAAGGCGCTGATCGCCCGGTTGCGGGCGGCAATGTACGGTTTTGACGAAGCAGGGGTGCGCGCCGCGCTGGATGGGCTGATCGCACCGGGCGCGGTCGTGCATATGCCGCATCCTTTCGGTGATCTGATCGGTCCGCAGGACCTCTACGACACCTGCTATGCGCCGCTGCTGAAAGCCATGCCCGATCTGGAACGCCGGGACTGGATCGTGATGGGTGGGCCAACGGAACATGGCGATGATTGGGTCGGTTGTGGCGGGCATTACATTGGCACTTTCGTCGCCCCGTGGTTGGACATCCCGCCAACCGGGCACCTGACCCATATGCGGTTCCACGAATTCTACCGCATCACCGATGGCAAGGTTGTCGAGATCCAGACTCTGTGGGACATCCCCGAGGTGATGATGCAGGCCAAGGCCTGGCCCATGGCCCCGTCGCTGGGGCTGGAATTTTGCATTCCCGGTCCGGCAACGCTGGACGGCATCGTGCCCGGATCGTGGGATGAGGCGACATCGCAGGCCTCGTGCACTCACATTGTCTCAATGCTCGAACACCTTAAGAAACACCCCAGCCAGGGCGGTCCCGCAGTGATGGAGATGGAGAAGTTCTGGCATCCGCGCATGAATTGGTACGGTCCTGCAGGGATCGGTACGGGTCGCGGTATCGCGGGGTTCCGCAACTGGCACCAGATTCCGTTCCTGAACGGTATGCCCGATCGTGGCCAGTACGTTGAGGATATCACCTATCACTTCTTCGGTGACGGCGACTATGCCGCCGTTACCGGCTGGCCCGACATGATTCAGACCGTCACGCATGATGGCTGGATGGGTATCGCGCCGTCCGGCAAGCGGATTACCATGCGCAGCCTCGATTTCTGGCGGCTCGAAGATGGTCTGATCCGCGAGAACTGGGTCATGGTCGATCTGCTGGACGCCTACCGCCAACTGGGCGTAGATGTCTTTGCCCGCCTGCGCGAGTTTAATAAGGCACGTGTTCCGGGCAAAATTCCATTCCCGGTCGGCGAGGTCTGATATGCCCCAATTCCCCAGCACCCCCAGTTTCAGCCTCAGCGGCAAGCGCGCACTTGTCGCCGGAGCTTCCTCGGGCATCGGCATGGCCTGCGCGGTTGCGCTGGCCGAACATGGTGCCGAGGTCACTCTGGCTGCGCGCCGCGCAGATGCGCTGCGCGATATCGCCGAGGAAATGAGCGCCCGGGGCTGGGCTGCCCATGTGCTTGAACTGGATGTCTCGGACGTGGCGGAAACGGCTGAGTCTGTGGCGCAGAACGGACCGTTTGATGTATTGCTGAATTCGGCAGGGCTGGCCCGGCACGGTAAGGCTGTGGACACGCGACCGGATGATTTCGATGCCGTGATGGGGGTGAATGTCCGGGGCGCCTATTTCCTGACGCAAGCTGTGGCCAGGGGGCTGTTGGAGGCCGGTTGTGCCGGGTCGCTGATTAACATCTCAAGCCAGATGGGTCATGTCGGTGGCAGGGAACGCGCGGTGTACTGCGCGTCGAAATTCGCGGTCGAAGGGTTCACCAAGGCGATGGCGTTGGAGTTCGGACCCGCAAAGATCCGCGTCAACACGATATGCCCCACATTCATCTTGACCGACCTGACTAGATCGACCTTCGATGACCCGGACAAACGCGCCTGGATTCTGGACAAGATCAAGCTGGGCCGACCGGGCGAGATTGAGGATATCATGGGGGCTGTGGTCTATCTGGCCTCGGATGCGTCGGCGCTTGTGACCGGCACAGCAATATTGATCGACGGAGGTTGGACAGCGGACTGATGGCAGCACACAAGGTTACATCCATGGACGTTGCACGGATGGCTGGGGTCAGCCAATCCGCAGTCAGCCGGGTGTTTACGCCGGGCGCCTCGGCTTCGCCCAAGACGGTTGCTAAGGTACGCAAGGTGGCTGAGGCATTGGGATATCGGCCCAATGTGCTGGCCCGCGCCATGGTCTCGGGCAAAAGCGGCATCATCGGTCTGGTTGTGGCCTACCTGAACAATCAGTTCTATCCAGAGGCGCTGGAAAAACTGTCGAACGCCTTACAGGAGCGCGGGTATCATGTGCTGATATTCATGGCCTCTAATACGGCCCAGAACATCGACAAGATTGTTGGCGAAATCCTGGATTTTCAGGTTGATGGGATCGTTGCTGCTTCGGTCGCGCTGTCATCCGATCTGTCTGATCGCTGCCGGGCGGCCGGGGTGCCCATGGTTCTGTTCAACCGGGGGCAGGATGATCCCACGATGTCATCGGTCACTTCGGACAACCTGGCCGGAGGACGTAAGGTCGCCGAATTTCTGCTGGCCGCAGGGCACAAGAAAATCAGCTATGTCGCCGGTTGGGAAGGCGCGTCGACCCAGCGGGACCGCGAGGCCGGTTTTGTCGCGGCTCTGCACCAAGCGGGCTTGACGCTACACAGCCGCGAGGTTGGCAACTTTGGAACGGAAGATGCGCGGGACGCAACCCGCAGGATGTTTGCCTTGGACCCGCCTGATGCTGTCTTCGTTGCCAACGATCATATGGCGATCGCGGTGATGGACACGCTCCGGTTCGAGCTGGGCCTGAAGATCCCTGAAGACGTTTCGGTGGTGGGGTATGATGATGTCGCCGTTGCGGCCTGGCCTAGCTATGACCTGACAACAGTCCGACAGCCAGCCAACCGCATGGTGGCGGAAACGGTGGACATTCTGCTCAGTAAAATCGACGACCCGCAGATAGAGCCCAAGCAGCTTGAGATCGACGGACCACTGATCATTCGCGGCTCGGCCCGCATTCCTGAAGGATGGCAAACATGAAGGGATTTGATCCCAAATTCAAAGACTTTCCCGACTATATTATCGGGATTACCAAAGAGATATGGGAAGATCGTGGAATTGCCACTTTGCACCACTATTATGCGCCGGATATCGTTGTGCGTTCGCCCGGTTCGGTTGTGGTTGGCAATCAGGGGGTTATCGCCGCCACGATGGCAACCCTTGCCGAGTTTCCGGATCGTACATTGCTTGGCGAGGATGTGATCTGGTCGGGCACACCGGAAGAGGGTATGCTGTCGTCGCACCGCCTGCTGTCCACGGCAACGCATTTGGGCGACGGCGTTTATGGCAAGGCGACCGGTAAAAAGCTGGTTTATCGCATCCTCGCCGATTGCCACGCAATCAATAACCAGATCAACGACGAATGGCTGATCCGCGACCAAAGCGCGATTGTCCAACAGATGGGCTGGGATCCCAAGGAATACGCCCGCGACCTGATCGCCCGCGAGGGCGGACATGACGCCTGTATTCAGCCTTACACGCCCGCAAACGATCAGCCTGGCCCTTATAAAGGCCGTGGCAACGACAACGAATGGGGCCAAAAATATGCCGACATTCTGACCCGGATCATGAATGCCGATATGGGTGTGATCGAGGAAGAGTATGATCGCGCCGTCCTCTCGGAGTATCCCGGTGGCACCACAGGGCATAGCTGGGGGCCGGTGGATCGGTTCTGGATGGGTTTGCGCGCTTCTTTCCCAAATGCCGAGTTCAAGATCCACCATCAGATCGGACGGGACGATCCCATGATGCCACCCCGCGCCGCGATCCGCTGGACGCTGCACGGCAAGCATGACGGCTGGGGCGTTTTCGGCGTGCCGACCGGGGCCGAGGTTTTTGTTCTGGGCATCAGCCAGGCCGAGTTTGGTCCCTGGGGTCTGCGCAAGGAATATACACTGTTTGACGAAACCTCGATCTGGAAACAGATCCTGATGAAAACCGGCGATCTCTAATATGTCGCTCCGTGTCTCAAATCTGGATGCCGGGCAGGCGTTGCGGCGGTTCCACGCCCATCGCGCCAGCCTGCGCGCCCGGCGGCTGAACAATCGCCCGCCGGGAGGTTTGGTTTGATCCGATCAAACCCAAATCAAAAGGAGACAAGATATGAGTACCATCGATAGCCGCATCGTTCGTTATGGCGAGCTAAAGCCCTGCAAAACCGCGTTCATCGACGCGCACACACCGGGGTCTGACCAGAAAGAGAACTTTACCATCATTGGTGGCGGCGTTAGCGAAAGCCCCGATCAGCACGTCCACATCACCGACAAGATCGGGTTCAACATCGGCGCCGCGGGGCAACCGCCGAAGTGCCGCAACTCACTGCACAGCCACACCACCGCCGAGGTGTTCTTTGTCGCCAAGGGCCGCTGGCGGTTCTTCTGGGGTCGTTACGGCACTGCAGGTGAGTTCATCGCCGAAGAAGGTGACATCTTCAACATCCCGACCGGCATCTTCCGCGGGTTCGAAAATGTAGGCCAGGACTACGGCATGATCATGTCGATGCTGGGTGGCGATGACGCTGGTGGCGGTGTGACCTGGGCTCCGCAAGTCATTCAGGACGCGCAGGCCCATGGCCTGGTTCTGGGCAATAACGGCGTACTCTATGACAGCAAAAAGGGCGAGGAATTGCCGCACAACGTCCAGCCCATGCCGTTGCTGACCGAGGAAGAGCTGAAAGCCTATCCCGAGGTTCCCGTTGATGCGGTGATCGGAAAATATGTCGCCCGCTACTGGGATCTGATGGCGCTGTCGGTGGACAAGCCGACAATGGTGATCGGTGAGAATGGCCTGATCAAGGACAAGCCCGGTTTCGAGGTGGATTTCCTGACACGCGGCTCGGCCGTGACTGATCAGATCAAGGCGGACAAGCCTGTGGTTCTGATGCCGGCCAGCGGCCATTGGCGTATCAGGATTAATGAGGTCGAAGTTACCCTGTCCAACGGCGACACCGCACTGGTTCTGCCGGGTGAAAGCTATTGTGTTGAACCATCAATGACCGGGTTCGCCGGACTCTATAGGATCACGGCCACAGATGACCCAGCAGGAGCAACCTGGACAGAATGAACGCGGACCCCAAAGACACCCATGCTGTCTACGAACGGCAAGCTACAGAGTATGACAGGCTCCGTTCAAAGGCTCTCTTCGAAGCGCGTTGGCTGGCGCGCTTCACCGCGAGCCTCAAGCCCGGCGAGCATGTATTGGATTTGGGATGTGGCACCGGCGACCCCATAGCGCGCTGGTTCCTGGCCGAGGGTTTTAACGTAACGGGTGTCGATTTCTCAAAGGCAATGTTGGCCATCGCCCAAGATCGCTGGCCTGATGGTGATTGGCGGCATGCCGATATGCGGGAATTCGATCTGGGCCAGACATTCGACGGCATCATTGCCTGGAACAGTTTTTTCCATCTCACTGCGGAAGAGCAAAGGGGATGTATCGCGCGCATAGCTCGACATTTGCGATCTGGCGGAATGCTTATGCTGACGGTCGGACCGCGCGCTGGTGAAGACAGCGGCACAGTGGGGACAGAACCAGTATATCATGCTTCGCTTTCGCCTGCGGAATATGCCCTGTGCTTAGAAGAAAACGGGCTGCGGATGACCGGCTTTCTTGCCGAAGACCCCGAAACCCAAAGCCATACAGTCTTGATGGCGCGCAAAACCTGAGGAGGTTCTGATGAGCATAAAAACCACCCATGTTGGGTCACTGCCCCGGACGCAGAAGGTCGTGGACTTCATCTTCGCGCGCGAGCGGGAGGAACCGTTCGATCAGGCCGCGTTCGATACCTGCATGACCGCTGCGGTGTCCGAGACGGTGCGCAAACAAGCCGAGGCCGGGGTTGATATTGTCTCGGATGGTGAGACCTCAAAAATCTCTTATGCCACTTATGTGAAGGATCGCTATACGGGCTTTGATGGGGACAGCCCACGCAACGCGCCGGCGGACCTCAAAATGTTTCCGAGCTTTCTGCAACGATTGGCCGATGACGGCGGAACGCCGCAATATGCGCGGCCCATGTGTGTGGGTGAGGTGCGCTCGATAGGGCAGGGTGAGCTGCAGAAAGACATAGACAATCTCAAGGCTGCGATGGCCGAACACACGGTCGAGCGCGGTTTTATGAACGCCGCCAGCCCCGGGGTGATTTCCCTGTTTCTGCAAAATGATTTCTACCCAACGCGCGAGGCCTATCTGGCCGCGCTGGCCGATGCGATGAAAGAAGAATATGAAACCATCGTTGGTGCGGGTCTGGATTTGCAGCTGGATTGCCCGGATCTCGCCCTGTCGCGCCATATGCTGTTCACCGATCTGTCCGACGATGAATTCGTGAAAATTGCAGACATGCACGTTGAGGCGTTGAACCACGCGCTGCAAAACGTCCCTTCAGAAAAAGTACGTGTCCATATTTGCTGGGGCAATTACGAGGGTCCGCACTGCTGTGACATCGGCATGGACAAGGTATTTTCGACGCTGATGTCCACCAAGTCTCGTTATGTGCTGTTCGAAACTTCGAACCCACGACATGCGCATGAATGGACGGTGTTCCGTGACCGCAAGGATGAGATTCCGGATGACAAGGTTTTGGTGCCCGGTGTGGTCGACACCACGACCAATTTTGTCGAACACCCCGAGGTGGTCGCCCAACGCACCCAACGCTTTGTCGATATTGTCGGTGCAGAACGCGTGGTTGCCGGGTCGGATTGCGGCTTTGGCACCTTTGCAGGCTTTGGCGCGGTCGACCCGGATATCGCCTATGCCAAGCTGGGCGCGCTGGCCGAAGGGGCTGCCTTGGTCAAATGACGCCGCTTATCCTCCTGCCCGGAATGATGTGCGATGCGCGGTTGTTCACCCCGCAGATTGACGCCTTGTCAGGCAAATACCCGATCCTGACCGCACCGATCGGCGGACAGGACACAATGCAGGCGCTGGCCGCCGAGGTGTTGGCCAATGCGCCTCAACGTTTCGCTATGGCGGGGCTCTCCATGGGTGGCATCGTGGCGATGGAAATCCTGCGGCAGGCTCCGGACCGTGTGGCCGGTCTGGCGTTGATGGACACGAATCCATTTGCTGAATTGGACGAAGTAAAAGCCAGGCGCGGTCCTCAGATCAATGCCGTCGAACTCGGCAACCTGCGCAAGGTGATGGCCGAAGAGATGAAGCCGAACTACCTGACCGACGGCCCGCACCGCGCCGCCATTCTGGACTTGTGCATGGATATGGCCATGGATCTAGGGTCTGACGTTTTCATCAATCAATCCAAAGCTCTGCGTGATCGCCCAGATCAGAGTAATACCCTGCGTGAATTCACGGGTGCAGCGCTGGTTCTGTGTGGGCGCGACGATACCCTTTGCCCTGTCGCACGGCACGAATTGATGCACGGCATGATGCCGCAAAGCGGGTTGGAAATCATCGAAAACGCCGGCCATTTGCCGACTCTGGAACAACCGCAACAAACCACGGCGGCTCTGATCCGCTGGCTGGAGGCAATATGAACCAATCTCTGCTGGACCTGCTGAAAAAGGTCGACACACCAACTGTTTGCAACGCCATCGAAGTGGCGCAGGGCAAGCGTGGTTTCAATGATTTTACCCGGGGCACGATGCAGTGCTCTGACCCTGATGCGGGTGCGATGGTAGGATATGCCCGTACCGCGAAGATTGCCGCCGTGAACCCACCGGCCGAGGCACCTGACGTGATCCGCGCGCGTCGTATGGATTACTACCGGCACATGGCCGCAGGCACCGGCCCCGCCGTGACCGTGGTGGAAGACTTGGATTACCCCGACTGCATTGGCGCCTACTGGGGTGAAATCAATACGACTGTCCACAAGGGTTTTGGCATCAGCGGTGCGCTGACCAACGGCGTGATGCGGGACCTTGGCGACCTGCCGGATGGATTCCCGGTGGTTGCCGGGTCTGTCGGGCCAAGCCACGGGTTCGTGCACGTGAAAGAGGTTGGAACTCCGGTGACAATCTTCGGCCTGTCCATCAATGACGGTGACCTTGTGCATGCCGACCGGCATGGCGCTCTGGTGATCCCGCCCGAGGTGGTGGACGAGCTTGAACAGGCGATCATCAAGCTGCTTGAAACCGAGAAACTGATCCTTGATCCCGCCCGAGAATCGGGGTTCGACTTCGACGCCTTCGAAAAAGCATGGGCGGCGTTCGAAGTCTCGCGGACATAAACTTGCGATCGGCTCTGGTGCTAAACCTTACAATAAGACAACTTATCCGTTCGACAGTTGTTGTCGCATTTGCGGCTGTGGTCATTCTGGTCACTATTGTTCTGTCCGTCGAATATAGCCGTATGCCATTCGTTCTTGGTCAGTTCGGCTATCTAGTACCTCCCAGCGGCGACGCTGGGAATGATCACGTCCGCCTGCACATTTTGATATACCCCAGAGTCTTGATCAACGCCTTGCCGTTCCCCCGTCGTGTTCTATGACCAAAGCCCTCCACTCGCCGCTATCCGGGTAAGGCTTGAGTAGCTCGTCGCCTCACTGGGCACGCGCACGATTTTTCGAAGCAAGGCATACTTCACGAACGCAAGTAATTTGTTTGGCGTGATTGCAAAGGTCAGTCTTCAGTTCATTCGAAGACGCCGAAATCGACGCCCCAATGTCGCAAATTCTAACAAGATGTGCGCTCTGACCGACAGTCTCACAACGCCAAACTTGGTTTCTTCCGCAGATCATCACGGTTCTGGACCATTCCAAAGGAGGAGACCCATATGTCTGGGAATGAAGACAACATACGGCAGCCCGGCTTGGTGCTGGCCCTCGTGCCAATAGTGCTGACCCTGTGTGTGCTTGGGCTGCAACTATTCTATTTCGGTGACTTTACTCCACACATCCCACTGGCATTCGGAATCGCAATCACAGGCATCGTTGGCCTCATGTTGGGTCACAAATGGCCCAGTATCGAGGAGGGCGTGTTCCACGTTATCAATATCTCCCTACCGTCGGTCTCGATACTGATCACAGTGGGGATGATCATCGGAGTGTGGATCGCAAGCGGCACCGTCCCGACGCTGATCTACTATGGTCTCAGGATATTGTCGCCCGAGCTTTTCCTCGCCGCAGGAATGGTCCTTTGCTCTATTGTCTCCGTTTCATTGGGCACCTCATGGGGAACGACAGGCACCGTCGGATTAGCGCTGATGGGGATTGGAGCCGGGTTCGGCATTCCAATGTACTGGACAGCAGGGGCGGTAGTCTCAGGTGCATTCTTTGGAGACAAGATCTCGCCTTTATCAGATACGACAAACCTGGCACCTGCTGTGACGGGGACTAATCTGTTCGATCACATTCGGAATATGCTTCCAACCACAGTTCCGTCCATGCTGATTGCACTGGTAATTTATTTTGTCGTCGGCTTCACTCTGATCGACACATCCCAGGTATCGTTTGACCGTATTCACGCGATCACCACCGCGCTGGACGACGCTTTCTGGATTTCGCCGATCATGCTGTTTCCGGCAGTTCTGGTCATCGTGCTGGCGGTCATGAAACAACCTCCGATCCCGTCACTGTTCGCAGGCGCCGTTGCGGGCGGCATCATGGCTATCTTCTGTCAGGGGGCTGGACTGCATGAGACGTTCACCTTCGCCAACAGCGGCTATTCGATCGATACTGGAGTTCCGGAGATCGATCCCCTGCTGAACCGCGGCGGTATTCAGTCTATGATGTGGACGATTTCACTGGTGCTGCTGGCTTTGGGGTTTGGCGGAGCGCTTGAACGCGTAGGCTGCCTTCAGGCCATCATCAAAGTTGTCATCTCGAAGGTGAAAACGTTTGCCGGTATTCAAACCTCAGCCATCTTAACCTCTGTCGCGACCAACACAGTTGCAGGTGACCCCTATCTGTCAATTGCACTGCCAGGGCGGATGTATGCACCGGTCTATCGCGCGATGGGCTATTCCCCGCTGAACCTGTCCCGGGCGGTCGAGGAAGGCGGAACTCTGGTGTCCCCTCTGATCCCTTGGAACGCGGGTGGTGCGTTTGTCATCACGGCGCTTGGCTTGGGTATCGCGGACGGCAACTTCGAAAATCTGCTGTATATTCCGCTTGCATTCGCTTGCTGGCTGTCACCGGTCATCGGTATCTTCTATGCTATGACAGGGCTGTTTTCTCCTAAAGCCAGCGAAAAAGAAATCCGCTCCTGGGAAGAAAGCGGCGAACCTGTTGCACAGATGAGTGCCTAATCTTTCTGCGCCAACACCAAATGAGGTGTTGGTGCCCTTCACCCGCCACGGTCGATACTGGGAGGAGAGCATATGGACCCGAAAAACTTTGTCCCAAAGGGCGCGGCCAGCTATCGCATTGACTATGATGGATCGGCCAAGGAAATCTATTTTCTGCTGCTGCCAAAGCTGACTATGCTGGCCTTCAGCGCCGCAGTGGAACCTCTGAGGATCGCCAACCAGGTTACTAACAAAGAACTGTATAAATGGTTTCTGATCACTGAAGATGGAATTCCGGTTTCTTGCTCGAATGGGGTTGAAATTACGCCGGATTTTGCGTTGCACAACTTGCCGCGATCGTCGCGGCTGTTTGTCTGCTCGGGTATTGAGCCGGCGGAAAGTACAAACCCCAAGGTGCTGTCGTGGATCCGCCGCCAAAGAACCTTTGGATGTAAACTGGGTGGTATTTGCACAGGGGCTTTCGCCCTTGCCAAGGCAGGAGTTCTTTCAGGGAAAAGGTTCACATTACATTGGGAAAACCACCCTGCTTTTGTCGAACATTTTGATGACTTGGAGCCATCGTCAAACCTGTATGAGATCGACAATGAGCTTATGACATGTGGCGGCGGAAATGCTGCAACCGACATGATGTTGGACATGATCGAATCCAATTTCGGAAATGACCTCGCGGTCATTGTTTCGGACATGTGCATTCACTTTCGATCCAACAATAGTAAAACGCTCCAGAAATCAGCCTTTTCGGTAGCTTTAGGTAGTCGCAACCAGTACCTGATCAACGCAATGCAGATCATGCAAGAAAACCTGGAAGAGCCGTTAGATATCTCTGAAATAGCAGAAGCCGTGCAGATATCTCGTCGCCAGTTAGAGCGTCTCTTCCAAAAGTATGTCGAAACTTCGCCTGTTCAGTTTTATCTAGAACTGCGCGTTTCGAGGGCTTACGCATTGCTCAGCGAAACCGAGATGGCGGTCGCGGAAATCGCGGCAGCCACAGGCTTTAGCAGCGCTACACAACTTACGGTACGATTCAAGAAACGCTACGGCGAAGCGCCAACTTTATTCAGAAGGGGGTGGTCTGAAAGACGTGAATAATTCACGTCTGAACTGGCAGGAATTGAAGCATCTAAACGTGCTCCAGTGCTTTCTCTGCAGGGACCCTGTTGCATGGATCAGAGCTAGGGCGAACTGACCCCAGACCCAACACTTCAGAAAATGCGCTCATGTTCTGCACGACCGAGAGATGTCATGTGGTTCAGCGCTTTTGATGTAATTTTTGCTTCAACTACTTGAGTGGCAAGATCACGCGCTTGCAGGCGACGGGCATGATTGAACTTGTATGGCATCCACGGTAACTCACGAAAATGAAAGCACCAGAGCTAAACTGGGAAGCCGATCCGTGCAACAAGGTCGCGCAGGACAACATTCCAGATGAAGTAATCCTGCGTGATAATGATCCTCGCCGCTGTCTGCCGGATTACCCTTCAGCCATTGGGTAGGCTACATCCCAGAAAGCCCCGCATTGGTATTCAATAGAAACTGGCGGAAGATCGGGCTGCTTGCTGCTCCAATGCCTCGAGCGTTGTCACCAACTGCTGCAGCTTCTACGACCGGAGGAATCAATCCACGCTTGTCTTGGTTGAGGAGGTAACGACGAACCCGGGCAACTAACTCTTCCCGCACTTCCGATGGGAACGCGCCGTCTATGAAAATCGCCTCAAAGTCGATGACCGCGCAAATAGACAAGGCAGCCTTGGCAAGTTCTTGTGCCGTGGTACCAATCCAAGGCTCGACATATCGCGAAATGCTGCTCCAATCTTGTGGCTTCGTCCAGAGTATTTGGGGATCGACACCGGCTTCGATCAACCTGTCTTCGAGCAGGAACAGTGATGCAGTGTCGATCAACTGCTGGCTTTCGCCTAATGGTCCGGTCGTTCGCATCGCGCCCAAGGCACCTGCATTTCCCTGGTTGCCCTCAAACACGGTGCCGTTCAGCGCGACTCCGCCGCCGATCATTGACCCGATGAAGAAATAAAAATAGTCGCGATATTCGGCCCCGCGCCCATAAAGATGCTCGGCGTGACAGGCAGCCGTCGCATCGTTGACCACAAAAACTGGCAGGTCGCTGAACTTGGCGACCTCGGAAAAGAAATTCACGTTTTTCCAGGACCTGAATTTTTTGGCCGCAACCCCAGACAGGTCGTGCCACTTCCACAGTTCGAACGGAGTTCCGATTCCAACCCCGCATACACGGTCGCGAAGTTTCTGGGGTTCATGGACCAGAAGTTCCTCCAATCCTTTCTCCAGAAACCCGAACACCGCTTCGGGCAGCGGATAGTCATAAGTCGTCGAGATTTGATGGCGCGGCTTGCCGGTGAAGTCGATCAAAAGAAGATCAGCGCTGCGGCGACCGATCTTCATCCCCACCGACAGGATGCCTTCGGGATTGAGTTCCATTGGGATCGAAGGTTTCCCTACCTTGCCCCTTAACGGCGTCCCACGTTTGAGAATCTCGTCCTTTTCGAGCTTACGCAGAATGATCGACACGGTCTGCGGAGACAGGCCTGTGAGCCGCGCGATTTCGGCCCCGGCAGCAGGTCCATGCCGTTGTAAAACCGTCAGAATCAGGCGTTCGTTATGATCACGAACACCGCTTTGGCTTACCCCGCCAGTTAGTATTTTCAGCGCTTCTCTTTCCATAACATTAAACATAAACACCTAGTTTTCTTATGAAAAGATACGCAGGCAAATTAATAAATAAACTTTATTTATTTATTGACACAGGGGTTAGAATCACGGTTTCTTAAGCAGGACCTTCATTGGAGGATGGAGGCGCGCCTTGTCGCTATTCCGCGCGGGGCCACAACAATTTTCTGGGAGGACAACATGAGAAATCTACTCAAGCTCGCCGCATCCGCGACTGCGCTAACTTTTGCCGCTGCATCCGCGCAAGCGGCTGGTGAAACCGTCTGCCTGATTACCAAGACCGACACCAACCCCTTTTTCGTCAAGATGAAGGAAGGCGCAACCGCCAAGGCAGAAGAGCTGGGCATGACGCTCAAGGCGTTTGCCGGCAAGGTTGATGGCGACCATGAAACTCAAGTCCAGGCCATTGAAACCTGCATCCTCGATGGCGCAAAAGGCATTCTACTGACGGCATCTGACACCAGCTCGATCGTACCTGCGGTCAAACAGGCGCGGGATGCGGGGGTTTTAGTCATTGCGCTGGATACACCACTTAGCCCGATTGACTCAGCGGACGCGACATTCGCGACGGACAACTACAAGGCCGGTCTGCTGATCGGTCAATGGGCCAAGGCCAAAATGGGCGACGCAGCGGCCGATGCCAAGATCGCAACGCTGGATCTGAATGTCAGCCAGCCGACAGTGGACGTTCTGCGCAATCAGGGTTTCCTCGACGGGTTTGGCGTGGACTTGGCGGACCCGAATGTCATCGGTGACGAAACCGATGCGCGTCTGGTCGGCAGTGACGTGACCGACGGCAACGAAGAAGGCGGTCGCCGCGCGATGGAAAACCTTCTGGCCAAGGATTCATCGATCAACGTTGTTCACACGATCAACGAACCGGCCGCTGCGGGTGCATATGAGGCACTGAAGTCCATCGGGCGTGAAAACGACGTGCTGATTGTTTCGGTCGACGGCGGGTGCCCCGGCGTCCAAAACGTCGAAGCCGGTGTGATCGGCGCGACAAGCCAGCAGTACCCGCTGTTGATGGCCTCGCTTGGTGTTGAGGCCGTGAAAAAATGGGCCGAAGAGGGCGTGAAGCCCGAAAACACACCCGGCAAAGACTTTTATGACACGGGCGTCGCGCTCATCACCGACCAGCCGGTTGATGGGGTCGAGTCGCTGTCGGTCGCAGAAGGCCTGGATCTCTGCTGGGGCTAAAGACAGCCATATTGGGTGAGGCGCGCCACAGCGCCTCATCAATCCTCTCACCAGCAAACCGAAATTTCCTGTACACTGATTTCGTGGGCGCGATGCCAGCCACGAAAAGGGGGAGATATGTCTGAAGCAAACCAAAACACCCAGGAATTCGAAACCGCCGCCAGCGCTTCAGAAACCGTGGCGGAGTTTGAAGATAACCGGCGTGGTGTTCTGGGGAAGTTGCAGCATCTTCTCCACGTCAATCCATCCTTAGTGCCATTGATCGTTCTGGTTGGCGCGATCGTGATTTTCGGCCTGCTGCTGGGGTCCAAATTCTTCTCACCCTTTGCGATGACGTTGATCCTGCAACAGGTCCAGATTGTGGGCATCGTGGCCGCGGCGCAAAGCCTTGTCATTCTAACCGCCGGCATCGACCTGAGCGTCGGTGCAATCATGGTGTTTTCATCCGTCATTATGGGTCAGTTCACCTTCCGCTACGGCATCCCCGTGCCCATTGCGGTGATGTGCGGGCTGGCAACGGGAACGCTAATCGGGGCTCTCAATGGCTGGCTGGTTAGTCGCGTAAAGCTGCCGCCCTTTATTGTTACGCTCGGCATGTGGCAGATCGTTCTGGCGACAAACTTCCTGTATTCCGCAAACGAAACAATTCGCAGTCAGGATATCGAGGCCAACGCCCCATTCCTGCAATTCTTTGGCACAAAATTCAGCATCGGTGGTGCGACTTTCACGGTTGGCGTGATCTTCATGCTCGTTCTGATATTCGTGCTGGCTTATTCGCTCAAACACACGGCCTGGGGGCGGCATGTCTATGCGGTGGGGGACGACCCCGAGGCGGCCGAGCTATCCGGTGTGAACGTCCACAAAACATTGATGTCCGTCTACATGCTGTCCGGTTTGATCTGTGCTTTTGCGGGCTGGGCTTTGATCGGGCGCATCGGATCGGTCTCGCCGACCTCCGGCCAATTGGCCAATATTGAGAGCATTACCGCTGTTGTGATCGGGGGTATCTCGCTGTTTGGCGGGCGAGGCTCCATTCTGGGATCGTTGTTCGGAGCACTGATTGTCGGCGTCTTTACTCTGGGGCTCAGGCTTTTGGGCGCGGACGCGCAGTGGACCTTCCTGCTTATCGGACTTCTCATCATCGCAGCGGTCGCAGTCGACCAGTGGATCAGAAAGGTATCGGGCTAATGTCAGACACAACTCCAGTCGTCCAGGGCCGCGGGATCGTGAAACGCTATGGCCACGTCACCGCAATCGACCATTCTGACTTTGAACTGCGCCAGGGGGAAATCCTTGCGGTTATTGGCGACAACGGCGCAGGCAAGTCGTCCATCGTCAAGGCGATTTGCGGCGCCACTATCCCAGACGAGGGCGAGATTCTGATCGAAGGGGAAAAGGTCAACTTCTCTTCTCCGATCGACGCCCGAAATATGGGGATTGAGATTGTCTATCAGCAGCTCGCCATGTCGCCTGCTCTGTCGATAGCCGACAACATGTTCATGGGGCGCGAGATCCGCAAACAAGGGTTCATGGGCAAATACATGCGTCAGCTTGACCGTCCAGCCATGGAGAAGTTCGCCCGTGAAAAACTGACCGAGCTTGGGCTGATGACTGTGCAGTCGATCAATCAGGCGGTCGAAACTCTCTCTGGCGGCCAGCGCCAAGGCGTGGCCGTTGCGCGTGCTGCCGCCTTTGCGACGAAGTTCATAATCATGGACGAACCCACGGCAGCTTTGGGGGTCAAGGAAAGCCGCAAAGTGCTTGAGCTTATCCAAGACGTGCGGGCACGTGGTATTCCGATCATTCTGATCAGCCACAACATGCCGCATGTTTTTGAGGTTGCTGACCGCATTCATGTGCATCGGCTGGGTAAAAGGCTCTGCACCATTGATCCCAAGGATTACACGATGTCCGACGCGGTGGCCTTCATGACCGGCGCCAAGGAACCCCCAAAAGAGGACGCCGCGTGATCGATCAGGATGCAAAGCGCGTTTGTGACCTTATTTCCTCCCGGAGGCAGGTAGGGGTTCGGACGATTGTCGCAATCGCCGGCCCCCCTGCATCCGGAAAGTCGACTTTGGCAGAAACCGTGGTGCAATCGCTGAACGCGCAACAAAGCTCTGCGGTTCCTTTAGCCACGCTGGTGCCCATGGACGGTTATCATCTGGACAACCGCGTGCTGGAAACGCGAGGCTTGCTGTCCCGAAAGGGCGCGCCGGAAACCTTCGATGCAGTTGGGTTCTGCACTGCAATCAGAGGGCTGCAATCCGCGCAGCATGAGTCCTTTCATCCTAAATTTGACCGCCAATTGGACCTGGCCATTGCGAATGCGATTGCCGTTCACCCGGAAACTCAGACTGTAGTCGTAGAAGGGAACTACCTTTTGATGAATAGCGATCCGTGGAAGACGTTGGCAGATGTGTACGCCGTAACGGTTTTTGTCAGCCCCACATTGGAGGAACTCGAAAACCGGTTACAGCATCGCTGGATCAAGCATGGCTTTGACCCGCAAACCGCGCTGCAACGCGCAAAAACGAACGATCTGCCCAACGCGGAACACGTCATCCGTGATAGCAGGAAAGCGGATCTCACATTGAACCAGAATTACACCGAATTCGGGATGCGCTACGCGTTCTGACCCTGCGCAACGAAAGCCGAAACGAACCGTTGATGCAAACGCCTCTGGGCGATTTCAAGTGCAATCAAAATCACCCCATACACGATGAGGAAAGCTCATGAAATTCTTCGTGGACACTGCAGAAGTAAACGACATAAAAGATCTGATAAACTTTGGATTGTTGGATGGCGTTACTACCAATCCAAGCCTGATCGCCAAGTCCGGCCGGGATTTCAAAGAAGTCATTGCCGAATTTTGTACACTGACGGATACGCCCGTGTCGGCAGAAGTTGCAGCATTGGACACAGTTGGCATGATTGCGGAGGGAGAGCACCTTGCCGCGATTGCCGACAACGTCGTCGTCAAACTGCCTTTGACACTAGATGGCCTCAGAGCCTGTGCACATTTCAAAAGAGAAGGTATCAAAACAAACATCACACTCTGCTTTTCACCCAATCAAGCGCTTTTAGCGGCGAAAGTCGGAGCGACCTATGTATCTCCTTTCATTGGCAGATTAGACGACATTAATCTGGACGGAGCCGATCTGATCCGTGATATCCGTAACATTTACGATAACTATGGTATTGAAACGGAAATCATTGCGGCATCCATCAGAAGCCCCAATCATATTACTGAGGTGGCATTGGCCGGATCAGATATAGCCACAATCCCTCCATCCGTTATCCGCAAATTGGTCATGCATCCATTGACCGATACCGGCATCGAGAAGTTTCTCAATGATTGGAACTCGACTGGGCAATCGATCCTTTGATGGATTGCCATATTGTCTGGGAGGGAACGGCCCGTACCAAATATTTTATGGCTGAGCGGCAAGGCTGCGCTTTGAGGAAGTAAACGCTCAAGGAGAGTCTTGCGGCTTTGTCAAGCAGGTCAATCTTTGTGGGGAATTGTCGGAACTCCTCTTAATGGCTGCATGAACACTCGGGCCCAAAGGAGACATCCAACTTCGTCGTCAGCGCCGCTGTGCAGCCACCAGACCGGCCATTCACTGCAGTTTCAGATTCTAATTGTAGACGAACCTGACATTCACCTAACTTGTGTGGTCGACTTTTGAGGACGCGCGTGGGCTAGAGAGGCATCATCCTCGACAGGCGTCAAGATAGCGGAAACAAGCAGGCTTGCAGCGAGTGGTATATGTCGGGCTTCCCATCAAAGATGGATGTCACGACATTCCCATTCTCAGCCACCGCTGGAAACCAACCGCCATGCTTATGATTCAAGAACGTATCACTCGCATAGGTCCAGAGCTTCCGGTACCAGATCTCGTCTTCCGGCATTTTGCCCAGAGTAATCAGCGCGGCGACTGCTCCAATTGTTTCGGCGATCGGCCACCAAAACCGGGAGCCGTTGGCAGCCTGGCCATCAAAGTCCAGCGGGCAGGCCAATCCACCACCGGGTAATCAGGCATCATTCAATGCCTTTTCAATCAAGTGGCGCGCTGTGCCGGCGCATTGGATTCCGGCCGACCCGACAAGTCCCAATGCTGAAGCTGAAGCCGGCCGAGTTCAAACGAATGACCAGGAGTCGTTCCGGCAGGCCTGAACATCGGATTACCCGCATAATCATGATCAATCGGCCATTCAGACGTGTAATGCTCAGGCAACCGCCAGTTTTCCCCGGCCGCGATCTTGTTGATGAAGAAGCCAAAATGCGACCGGCGCGGGAGAGGTAAAAATCATCTCCGTACGCCTCATAGGCAGACAACATCGCTTCAACACCATGCATATTCGCATTCATTCCACGATAGGTGGAAAATGGTGTCCATCCCTATTCCACTCGTCGCAGTACAATCCCGCTTCTTTACCCCAGAAATGCTGGTCCAAGACCTCGCGGGCATCCGCCATCAGGCGGTCAGCCTCCGGGTGACCCGCCAGCTTCGCGCTTGCAGAGGCAAGAAGAACGAGGACATGTCCGTAGGCGAGCTTGCGATCATCCTTGATCTGATCACCCTCCAGCGCCCAGACATATCCGCCATAGTCACGATCTCTGTGGTGGCGTTTGAGATATGTCATGCCATGATCAATGATCTGATCAGCAACCTGAAAACCTGCAGGATGTCTCAAAGCATATGAATGGAACATACGCGCGGTCGTGTGCAATTCCTGAAACTCACCGGGCTGTGGGCTGCCATCGTGACCAAGAATGAAGAGCCCAAGCCCGTTTCGGCAACTGGCGCTGAAGAACTCAAACTGTCGCATGGCCTGATCCATCAACCAGTTACGGTGATTGAAGGTTTCAAGCCAAAACCCCGGTTCGGAATGCGCGCCGGGTGGCAGAGGTTGGTCTTTGATCATCTCTTTCATCCCGCAAGAGGAATATTGTAGCGCGCCCGCGCCCCGGCAACAACGCTCGCGTCGCGTGCAGAATTGCGTTCGCGCCAATTCCATGCAGATGATAGGTGTCTTCAACCGTACCAGCCTGTCCAAAGTGTTCCACCCCAAGGGACTCTGCTCCTTCAGCCCACCACTAAGACGTTGGATAACAGCCCAAACCTTGCGTTTTGGAACAATTGGCAAACCCAGCTCTACGAGGTCTTTCTCTGTTAACTCCGGAAGAGTCTCAAAATCGATTTCGACGCCGTCGAAATCCTTTGCGTACTTTTCTAAGCCGAATTCAGCCAGCCAGCTTGCGACATCAGGCATGCACAATTCTCCACGGACTCAGCTTGCCTAATTTTGATATTTTCACAGAGCTTTTTGGATCTGTTTCAAAGTTGTTGGGAAGTAAGACACTTTATCCAAGCTCGAGTAGAGTTGCCTTCGGAAGGTGACCCTCCATGGGCTTTGGTCCAACAATGGTGCTTATCAACGCCAATGCAGTTCTAGTCATCAATCCCGGCCGGAATATTGCCTTTGTCACGCAAACACTCTCGCCTGTGGCTTTCTATTACCCGTTTCCTGCGATCTATCTAACGGCCCAAAGGAAACCTCCATCAATCTGAGCAACTCTGCAGTTCAGTTTCCTGAAAACGAATGTTTAGACCTGAGAGTGGCATTCAGGTCAGGCGCAGGACTGCATCGCGTAAGAAGCTGCGTCGGCCCTGCAGCGATCAACGTCTTGAGTCGGCGGACTGCTCCCTTTAGGAAACGCCCTGCCTGCTAGCCGGCTGGCTGGACGCCCTTTACATAGCGCTCTGAGACGAGTGTTAGTAACCGACCGTGAACCCAGCACGCGGAAACTTGGTTGATTGTGCCTCATCTACCAGCGCAACAGCAAAATCTTCCATCGATATCTCTGATTTGCCAGCTTCATCAACGAGCAGCGTGTCTGTACCGGTTCTGAACGCGCCTAGGCGTTGACCGGGCTGCAAGAGGGCAGACGGGCTGGCATAGGTCCAGTTTGCCGATGTTTCAGTGGCGCAGAGTTCCCATTGCGCCATCGATGCGCGGGCAATCGGAACGATGTTTTCAGGTAAAAAATCGGGGTCTGACAAAACCGTATGTGGACTTCCGTTTGGCAGATGGAGTCGCGCGGCGCCGCCGACGATGATCACCCGAAGGCCCGTGCGTGACGCAGCATTGAGGATCGAACGTGTCAGAGCGACAATCTCGCCTTCGCGCCCGGGCGGAGAGCGCAATGCGCTGATCGCCATTTCCTGCGATTCCATGGCGGCGGCGAGGGCTGCGGGGTCTTTCGCATCCGCGATGACTGGCCTGATGCCTTCCGGCAACTTGGCAAACGCTGCCTCGTTTCGGACAGCTGCTGTTACGTCATGCCCGCGTGCGAGCGCTTCTGTTACGACGCGAGAACCGACATCACCGGTGGCACCAAATACTATGAGTTTCATGGAAGTTCTCCTTTATACTGGATTACGGATGGGATGTTTCGGAAGGTTGGGCGGGCGGACGCGCCCCGCCCTTTGTCCAAGCCAAATTGCGGCAAAAACAAGCGCGGCCCCAGTGATCTGCATCTGTGTCAGCGCCTGACCCAGCAATGTCCAGCCGATCAGGACGGCGGAAAGCGGGCTCAGAAAACCAAGTACCGAGACGGCATCTGGCTCTATCCGAGAGATGCCGCGGAACCACAGGATATAGGTGAGCGCAGCCCCGATGAGAGCAAGGTAAAATATGCCGGAGAGGTTTCGTGCATCCAGTGGAGGAAGAGGCGGCTCGATGAAGACGGCCAGAAGCACCAGCAACAGACCGCCGGCGGTCAGTTGCCACGCGGTGAAGGTGAGTAGCGACACGGGAGGCTGCCATTTCCGGGTCAGGACTGTACCTGCGGCCATTGAGGCCGCTCCGCAAATCCCGGCTATCAAACCGATTGGATCAAGCGATATGCCGGACCCCAAGACGAGCAGTCCAACACCTAGGATGCCGATCAAGGCGGCCAGCGCCGACGCTGCTCGGATTGCGGTCCCGAGCAGCGGTGCGGCAAGGAATACGACGATCAGCGGCTGAACAGCACCGACGGTAGCCGCGACCCCCCCCGGTAACCGGTAGGCTGCGATAAAAAGAAAGACCCAGAAAAGCGTGAAGTTCAGTGCGCCAAGAATAAAGATGCGCAGCCACCAATTACCTTTCGGCAATCGAGGAGCCAAAACAAGCAGCAGCAGGCCGGCAGGCAGAGCGCGCAGGGCGGCCATCGTCACCGGATACCCGGCAGGAAGAAACTCCGTCGTCACATAGTAGGTGCTGCCCCATACCAATGGCGCAATGGCTGTGATTCCAATGTCGAGATGTCTCATCGCAGATCTCCATTATCTTGACGTCAAGATATACTGCTTTATCTTGACGTCAAGATATAATCCCGCAATATGTATGCATGGACCACGTAGACCGCATCATTGCTCAATGGAAGAAGGCCCGGCCCGACCTTGATGTCGGACCGATGGAAATCATCGGCCGGCTATCTCGTATGGCTACCAAGCTCCGAAGTGAAATGGATAAAACCTGGAAGGCACATGGGTTAAACGCCGCCAGCTTTGATGTCCTGGCGACCCTGCGCAGATCGGGTAAACCTGATGGCTTATCCCCTGGCGAGTTGCTGGACCTGACCATGGTGACCTCTGGAACAATGACCAATCGTATCGACCAACTCGTCAAACGCGGCCTTGTCGAGCGAGTGCCAAACCCCGAAGACAAACGCGGGTTTCTGATCCGCTTGACCGAGACCGGTTTTGCGACAATCGAGGATGCCGTTGGCGATCATGTCGAAACACAGCATCATCTTTTGCGGGGGCTATCTCCGGCGGAAGCCGAAGATTTGAACAAGCTATTAAAGACGCTGGACGAAAGAATGAACTCCGATAGTGGGACGAATTCACGCGAATGATCGTATCTCTGGGTGCAACACACAACCGCGACCTGTTGGCCTTATGTCGCTCCGATGCGGACGGCCCTAAGCAGACCTTGAACAGAAATCTGAAATGCCGCGTTAGCAGCCCGCGTTGCCAACATTCGCGGCAAGCGCACAGATTTGATACAGTTCTTAATGTTACCTGGGGCGGTCTGGCTCGTTGGGATTGCGCGAAATCAAGCTTTCTATTTCGTTCATTGCTTCAACTGGCAAGGCACCAAAGGTCAGTGCTCCCGAAATGCCTTCAATTTGTTCTTCTGTCCGAGCACCCGGAATCGGTACGTATGTTTCAGATTGGCCCCATATCCACCCTAGAGCCCCTTGCACAAGCGTTCGGCCATTGGTGGTCAGCAGATCCCGAACCGCTTCGAGTTTTTGCATGAAGTCAGGGTTTACCCTTCCATCCGAATAGTACTCCATCCAGCTTTCACCGGATGCGCGCACGTCGTTTGGTGCCATGACACTGTTCTGATCGTACTTGCCCGAGAGCAACCCCATCGCAAGAGGTGAGCGGATTAGGGATAATAGCCCTTCCT
This sequence comes from Ruegeria sp. G2, assembly GCF_056533505.1. Lineage (NCBI taxonomy): Bacteria > Pseudomonadati > Pseudomonadota > Alphaproteobacteria > Rhodobacterales > Roseobacteraceae > Ruegeria > Ruegeria sp. G2. The sequence goes on from NZ_JBQFON010000013.1 coordinate 105,969, forward strand.
CTTGGACAACTTGTTGCATACGGGGTGCGTCGAAAAAGACGTTCAACACGTATTCCACCGCCTCAAAACCATCTCGGGTTGAGGCCGCTCGGGCACTTTCGGAATGGTCGGTGCTCCAACCATAGGCGCGCAACTTGCCGGCCTCTTTAAGCTGGTCCAGTTCGTCAAACACCGCCTCCCCCTGGGCAATTGGCATATCGTTCACATGCAACAGCAAGAGATCGATCCGATCCCGTTCCAGCCGCGAAAGGCACCCATCTACGGCAAGGCCCACCTGATCCGGGGTGAAGGGGTCAAACGAAATCTGCCTGCTTGCCTCATCGATCCCAACCCCGATCTTTGTGACAATCAGCGCGTCGGGCCGGTGCTTTAACGCATTGCCTAACAAACGTTCCGAATGCCCCGCGCCATAGGCGGCAGCGGTGTCAAAAAGCGTGATTCCACCATCCAGTGCGGCGTGGATCGTACGAATAGAGGTTTCGTCGTCCGATCGGGTGTAACCCAGCGACTGTTCGCCCCAATACATCTTGCCGCCGATCGGCCAGCATCCCATGCCAAGGGGTGAGATTTCGGTGTTGAGAAAGTTCATCTGTGGCCCTCTTGACTGATCCTCCAGAAATAAAGCCGCGACTCTCTTTTCATCAACAACACAGAATGTAATCTTCATTTCATGGATGAAAGTAACTTTGACTGGGACAACCTGCGGCTTTTCCTTGCGGTTGCCAGAGCGGGCGGGCTTGGACCAGCCGCTGAACAGACCGGCAAGAGCGCACCCACCCTGGGTCGGCGCATGATCGAGCTTGAGCGCAACCTGGGAAGCGAACTGTTTCACCGCAAACCGCGAGGGTATGACCTGACCGAAGACGGGCAAGCGCTTTTGAGGAAGGTCGAAGGAATCGAAGCGCGTGTCATACCTGTCACGGAAAGCAGCCTTGCCACCGCGCCACGTTTGGTCAAAATCTCGGCCGGGAGCTGGGTGACAAAGGTTTTGATCGGCGCGGTCGGAAGGCTTACCCGATCAATGCCTGTTCGGCTGCGATTCATCTCGTCAGAAGAGGTGTTAAAGATCGGACACCGGGAAGCCGCGATCGGCATTCGAAACCGCCGACCAGAAGAGATTGGCCTGGCGGGTCGCAAGATTGGGCGAGTTCGGTTTGCGGTCTATGCTGCGGATGAGAGTATTTCGACCTGGGCGCGCGTGATGTCCAAAACACCCTCGGCCAGATGGCTGCGGGCGCACGCGCAAGAGGACGACGCAATCGAAGTGACGGCACCGCAAAATGCGCTTGAGCTTGCAAATGCAGGTCTTGCCCGGGCGGTTCTGCCTACTTTCATTGGAAACACCCAGCCGCGCCTGAAACCGGTCTCACCTTTGATTGACGATCTGGAACATGATCAGTGGCTGGTCACCCATCATGAAGATCGGTTTCTTGCAGAGGTGCGACATGTCATAGATCGCACCCATGCAGTGATGTCGGAAGCTTGTGAAAACGGATGAACCGATGCTGCAAATGCCTATTCTCCTAACCGTTCCATCAACCGAGCACACCCGCATCAGCCCTAAGTGTCGTAAGGGCGAAGTTGTTAATTTTCGGTTAAAAATAACAACTCTGGGAAGCCGGAAAACTGCCGTAATCTGAACTCATTCCACCGACAATCTTGGTTAATCCGGTGGCAATAGCGCCTTGGTTTAGAAGATGAGAGCGAGAAGGAATTTTGTTTTGTTGAACTTTCTGAGAGTAAGCGTTTCCGCACTCGCGTTATCTGCTTTCGTAGCCGCACCCATCGCGACGGTTCTCACCACCGATTACGCCTATGCAAAAAACGGCAACGGAAATGGTGGAGGCAAAGGTGGTGAAAAAGGAGGAAATGGAGGCGGCAAAGGCGGTGACAAGGGCGCTGAGAGTGGGGCGGGCTCAGACAGTAAGCTGAACCGGAAAAGCAGAAAGTCCGCTAACAAAGGTGATAAGTCAAAACGCAGCGGTCGTTTGGGCCGGGCAGTCAAAGAAGATTTTCAAACACTTGGCCGCAATCTACAGAAGAACGGGATCAAGGGCCTATTCAAAGGTAATAAAACCAAGCCGGTAGCAACGAGCGTAAACAAGTCTACTGTTAAGCCAGTACAGAAACCGCAAAGCAAGAAAACAAAAATTGTCAACGATGGCACTCTCGCCCCGCGCAATCTTGGCAAACTAAATGGTGCTATTAATTCCAGCATCAACGCAAAGCTCGCGCATATTGCGAACGGTCAGTATGCGAAGGGTACAGGGCCAGTCAGCCTAGCCGCTGGCCTGGCCGTTGCCGACGCGAATTTCAATCATGTCATGGGTGAAGACTACGCTTTAAGCCCAGCAGACGTTAAGGATATTGCTGCAGCTTACGATTACTTGGACACTGCCTCTATGACGCTGGAAGAAGCTGAGAAGGTTCTTGCCGATGAGATGACAAACCCGGGTGTGACTGACCCTGAAGATTTGGCAGACGCTCAAGCGGTTAAAGATGCGCACGACGCAATATTGAAAGATGATGGGAATGCGATTGAGCGCCCAACCGAGGATCAATTGGCTGCCGCAGAGGCAGTATATGAAGCGGAGGCAAGCCTCCTGGGGAATTACAAGGGTGACTTTTCTGAAGACGATGTTTTGGCTGCGGAGCAACAAGACCGCGTCCTAGACGCAGTACGATCCTCTAATCCCGACGAAGAAGCAGTGAAAGCTACGCTCGGCGCAACCGATAGCGAAACTGCCCATGCCGACAGCGAAAACAATGAAGAAGTCATTGATCAAACTGTGGGAGAGGATCAAACCTCCAACGAGGATACCCAAGAAGAACTTGCAAATAATGGCTGAAGAACAGTTGGTGTGCCGTAGAAAGGAATGCACTGGCAAAATTCGCTTCTGACGATAACCACCTGTCACCAGTGTGTAGAAATGAGAGGTGGTGCGAGGGGCTGGCTGAGGGGGTAGAAGCCGGCCCCTCTCCTTAGACTCGAGGGGGTGAGTGGTATTTCTGAACCCAAATTAGGGGTTTTGCGAGTTGGACGATATTCGGGGTTTCCCGTAAAGCTGCAATATTATGCGAAACGGTTTGTTTCCGCAGCGCGAACTATAAGTTTCTCAATGAATTGTAGGCACTATTTTGCCGTAATGCGATATTCACGATGTGGGCGGCATGTCTTGATTTTAGCACATTCTAGTTTTTCATTGGGATTTTAGGGGGTTACCTAGTACGGCGTGCCGCCAAGCGACCAACACGCCAAATTCTCAAAACTGCAAACTGCGTTTTTAAAATGTCAGGATGTGTGCGTATATTTCTTTTAACGGTCGCAATCAGAACACGTCACTCAAGTATCAAGTTGATGCGGCGCGCCTTGATGGGGTTTGCTGCGCTGGAGAGTTGCTGCTTTCGGGTCATAGTGGCTACTTCAATGCCATCTAGCGTAGCGGACGCGGATGCGAAGGATTTGAACCCACACATATGTCGAACGCGCCGTTTTATGAACCAATGATCCCGCTCGATCATGTTATTCAAAAATTTGGACCTGATTGTCTAAACCTTAGCTTGGCAACCTAACCACTTCAGAATCCTGTTCACTTCTCGAATGCCGGCTGCGTTGGCTGCGTTCTTATCGATGACGACTTTGTCTGGGATTCCGTTTGATGACAGCGCTTTGGCAAAGAACCTGGTTGCTGCGGGACCGTTCCTTCGCTCAGACAACATAAAATCAAGGGTGTTCCCTGCTTTGTCGACAGCCCGATAGAGATGCACCCACTTATCGCGCACACGGAGGTAGGTTTTGTCCATTCTCCAGGATTTCTGTGTTGGGCGCTTTTTCGATTGCGCGCGCGCAGCGATCATCGGCGAAATTTTTACAACCCATCTATTCAATGTGGCGCGATCGACGGAAACGCCCCGTTCAGCCATGATTTCCTCAAGGTCGCGATAGGAAACAGTGTAGCGCAAATAGAAAAGCACAGCGTACAAAACCAAATCCTTTGGGAAGTGGCAGCCTTTCAAAGAAATCATTCTAAAACTTGCCCGTGATTGATTTGAAAGCAACAAGCACCAGGGCACGCAATTTCGTCAACCTCGGTCAAAAGATTGCGACACAACCAGATCCCGCCCCTTTCGACCTTCTTCGAACGTGATCAACTCGTGCGATCTGTTAGACTAACATACCATCCCGCCGCAAAGGGTCTAACTATCAGCATCCGCAAGTTCGGCGACCGAGTCAGCAGAGAAATTGGTCCATATCAGAACACCTGAGCTGACAGCTCGCGCCACTGCCTGTTCTGTTGTCCGGCACTTGGGCTTCGTGACGATCGAAGATGGCAGAGCATGCACTACTCTATCCTTAGTCATCTAGCGAACAAAGGTACGTCGGCTGCGTCAATTGCGAAGTTCGAGACTCAAAAACACCAATGTGCGATTGATTTGGCCCTTGTCTTTCTGGGCGACGCGATAAAGACGGTCCGAGGTGATAAATTCCTTCTGCACGTAGCTGTCAGGGTGGTTAACGGAACTACCGTGTTGTTTCTGAGTTCCGTCTTTGCAACGTGTTACTTCGGTCCATAGGTCGTTGAATGTGCGATTGGCTTCGGCGTCTCGGAACGGAAACTCCCATCGGCATGAAATGCCTTGGACATTGACCAGGCCGACATACGGTTCGCACATTGCTCCTTTGGGCGAGAAACCGGTGGTGTTGTAGTTTTCAAGTGCGATAACCCTGTCACATAATCCTGCGAAGCCGGATTCTGGCGAAGTAGCCATGACAATTCCCAGAAAACAAACGACCGCAACTTTGGCCGTTTGCTTGGTTGTCAATTTATCATTCAGCCGCATCCGGGAAATCGTTTCTTAGGTAAACACCCTTCACACGCTCTTTTGCTGGATCAAAATGCGGGAACGGAACAATTTTTGCCTTCAAGCGCTTTTGCTGCCCATCCAGTTGGCCGATCTCAATATCGTGCCCCTCGAGTGCATGGTTTGATGCAACCCGCCCGAGGGCGATGACCTTGCCTAAGATGGGTGATTTCATCGCGCTCGTGATTTCACCGACCTGCGCTTTTCCGATACGTACACAATCGCCTGGAGAAGGAACTGTTCCACCTTCTATATCAAACCCGACCAGTTTGCGGTGAGGGTGAGCCTTGCGTTCCTCAATTGCGCTGCGCCCTATGAAGTTATCGGTCTTAGATTTCAATGGGACGGTAAAACCGACCCCCGCCTCGAACGGATCGGTTTGGTCGTCAAATTCGGACCCGGCAAAGATTAAGCCGCCTTCGATCCGCAACATGTCGAGGGCGGCAAGGCCAAGAGGGGCAATTCCATATTCCTGACCAACTTCCCAGACACGGTCGAATATCTCGACAGCGTCCTTAGGGTGACAGAAGATTTCATATCCTAATTCGCCGGAATATCCGGTTCGGGAAATCACGACAGAGGTGCCGCGCACATCCCCGACCCGGGCCACGGTAAGCCGGAACCAAGGCAATTCTTCTATGGTTGGCTGCTGGGGTGGCGCCCAGAATATCTGCGAGAGGATGTCGCGGCTGTGCCGCCCCTGTACCGCGATGTTGTGCAACTGATCTGTAGAGTTTCGAACCCAGACATTCATGTTGTGCTTGCGCGCTTGTTCCTGCAGCCACAAACCGCTGGTGTCGTTGCCACCAATCCATCGGAAGTTGGTCTCACCCAGCCGATAGATAGTGCCATCGTCGATCATGCCGCCATGTTCATAGCACATTGCCGTATAGACAACTTGACCGACGCTCAACTTCTTCATGTTGCGGGTCACGCAAAGCTGCATCAGTTCTTCGGCATCCGGGCCAACAATCTCATATTTGCGCAGTGGACTCAGATCCATTACGGCGACTTTGTCTCGACAGGCCCAATACTCTGCGATTGCGCCATGATTGGTCATCGTATTGGGCAGCCAATATCCGTTATATTCGACAAAATCACGGGTATGACGTGCAAAGCAGTCGTGAAATGCTGTTTTCTTGGTTTCTTCCACATCCGCCTCCGCAGATTTTCTGTAGCCGTGGGACCGTTTGAAATCCTCGGTCGCTTTGTAAGTTCGCACCTGAATGTCGGTTGGATTCCAGCCATTGGCCGGGTCGATGTCGCAGGGGCAGCCGGTACTGACGCAGACAAGATCCGTCAGTGCGCGCAGCAGCACGAAATCTCCGGGTCGCGACCAAGGATCATCCATACCGATGGCATTGCTATCGTCCAGCATTGTATTGAAGAAAAAGTTGATCGCGGACCAACCTGCGCGGGGACGGATGTCATATTGGCTCAGATCCTTGTTGATATTGTCCGAGCAATTGACATGGCCAGGATAGCCCAGATCTTCATAGTATCTTGCTGTGCAGGCCAGCCCGAACGTGTCGTGACGACCGCACGTATCCTGCACGATCTCAACCAGGGGTTCCTGATCCACTGACCAGTATTTCGAGAATATACCTGGTTGCGGATACAAGCTGCCCATCAGGCTGCGTGTCGTGGTGGGATCAATCTCGCGTTCGATCCCCTGATCCAATGCACGTCGGCTGAACGCCTGAAAGTCTGAGCATTCGCGGCCCCTGATATCCACGATCTGGATGAACTCTCCGGCTTTGACCTCATAAGATTTGGCATTGCCAGGCTGAATGTTGATATCCTTAAGCGGGTCTGCCAGCGGATCGGGCGGGCCCACGTCGGGTTTTCCCAAGCTGGGAGCGGCACGCTGAATGTACAGGATAATGTCGGTCGGTGGGTTATTGTCTTCAGGGCGCATCGCTTCGCCTGGTGCGGCGACGATCAGAAGACCGTCGCATTCCGCCACGAAGTGCGCCATGTCGCCGGGGCGTGATCCATCTGAGAAGGCCCTGACTGCATCCCCGCGTCCGATGTCGAAACCTGCAACCTCTAACGCGCGCAGCACTTTCTTGCCCGAAGCCGAGCCATTGGCCAGAGTTGCAATCAGCCCCTCTGGTCGCCCGTGCCCCTGCGCGCCAAGCATGGCAGCGTCCGAGCTTCGATCCGGGGCAAAGAACACCATCTCGGCGGGTTGCATCCCATCGCGATCCAACAATGTGATCGTGTCGCCTTTGGACACCGGAACCGCACGCGATCCTGTGCCAGGGACGGGATGACGTTCCGTGCCATGGGGCAGGATTGGAAGGCCAGGAGCCAGAACCCCGCTGCGTTCATATGGCACTTCGAAGACCGGCTTCACATTCATAATGCACCTTCCTGAATAGCTTCGGTCGCGCCGCGGTGCATGACCACCAAAAGGCATCCTGTTTCGGTGCGCGAAAAGTGGCTAGACCCGGCGGGAAAGCTGACAAAATCTCCGCTGTGATAACGAAACCCGTCGTGATCGGTCAGGTCACCTTCGAGGACAAAGAACTCTTCCGGACCGTGATGGATGTGGGGGTTCGAGCGTGCGCCCGGCGCCATCTTCATCAGATTGCTGCCTTGCCCGGTATCCTCGTCAAAGCTGACATTCTTCCACCAGACCTGTGCGTCGGGCCGGTCTTTCATATGCATTCTGACAAAGCCGGTATCGTCGAAACGGGTGACCGTACGCATGTTTTGCTGTTGTGACATCCTAATCGAGCCCCAATCGCTTCTTGCGCTGTTCCGTCCAGCTGCTGATGGCCATGTCAAAGGTCAGAGCCATCAGCGACACGTTCAGGCCGAGGACAAAGTTTTTGCCCAACTCGGTACCGGCCAGCGTTCGCTGCAGCTCTTGTCCCAGATCCTGAGTGCCGATGAAGGCCGCGATGATGACCATGAAGAAGGCAAACATGATGGCCTGATTGAACCCAACTGCCATTGTCGGTAGTGCCAGCGGGAACTGAACTGACATCAGCTTTTGCCGCCGCGTTGATCCAGACATGTCTGCCGCTTCGGTCATTTCCGAAGGTACGCTGCTAAGGCCAATAATGGTGTACCGGATCAATGGTACCGCGGCGAAGATTAGGATCGAGAACACAACAGCTACGTCATTAACGCCGAACAGCATGATTGCCGGGATCAGATAGATGAAGCTGGGGAAAGTTTGTGCTGTGTCGCAGGCCAGAAGGATGCTTTTTGACCAACGTTCTGATCGGGCTGCTATTACGCCGAGCGGTATGCCAATCAAGGTGGCCAGAGCAACAGCCGAAATAACTGTGTATAGAGTGATCACAGATCGGTCCCACCAACCCGAGAATGCGACGATGGTAAAGAAAACCGCCGCATATATACCTGGGCGGCGACCACCGATCCAATATGCAAAGGAAACGACCAGCAGGATGAAGGCGGGGGTAGGGATCGCCAGCAACGTGTTCCGGAACGGGATCAGAACCTTGACGTTCAGGAACCAGCGCAACCATTCGGTCGTTCCCTTGATGGCATCGATCGCCAGAAACGACTTGATTACCACGTCAATTTCCTTGCCTTGGCTCAGGTGCTGCTTGCGGCCGACTTCGGCAAGGATCGGGAACAGCCGCGAGAGCAGGATAAAACCGACAAACAGACCCAGCGCGACCAGTGAGGTCTGGTGCCGCTTCCACCAGGGGGTGCCGCGTTCAAAGTGAACCGGTTGCTTGACCACCCAGGCCTTGGACATCCGGTCCAGCGTCACGGCCAGAAGAACGATGGTAACCCCGATCTCGAAGGAACGGCCCAGTTTGAAGCTGCCCATCATTGCCAGCAACTTGGCACCAAGTCCGGGCATGCCAATAAAGGCGGTCAGAACCACCATGGCCAGACACAGCATGATCACCTGGTTTACGCCGACTAGAATTTCGGTGCGTGCTGCCGGAACATAGACATGGCGCAGCATCTGCCAGCGAGTGCAGCCGGACATTTGGCCCGCCTCGATCACTTCAGGGCTGACCTTTTTTAGCCCCAGCGTTGTCATCAAGATCATAGGCGGGATGGCAAAGGTAATTGTTGCTACGGCTCCAGCGGTTGGCCCCACCTTGAAGAAAATCACAGCGGGCAGCAGATAGGTAAAGAAGGGCAGAGTTTGAAGCACAGACAGAATGGGCTTCAACATCCGCTCGAACCAGCCATATTTCCACGCGGCGATACCAAGCGCCAGACCCAGCAGAAACGCCAATGGCGCCGCGACGACGATCACGGACATTGTTTGCATGGCGATCTTCCACTGACCGATCGCAGCCGTCCAGATAAAGGTTCCAGCGCCCAGGGCGGCCAACCGCCAACCACCGACAGCGTATCCAACAACCCCAGCGACGGCGGCAATCGCAGACCATGGGATTGGTCCCAGATAGGGCCAGCGACGCTTGCCTTCCAATAGGTTTGCTGACGTGTCCAGCAGAAACTCTAGAGGACCTTCCGCGATAAAGCGGGTTACATAAATCAAGCCAAGGTCATTTTGGATGAAGCTGAAAACTGCGTCCAGAACCTGCGCAGTGGGTGGGATGGCGGCTTCGGGGATGCGGTTTAGCCATTCAGGCAGAATACCAACTGCCTTGGCAAGGATCAGTGCGAAGGCCACGGCAAGCAGCACAGTAAGTACACGGGAACGTCCCCATGGCTTGTCTGATGTCTCTGTCAGATCTGTCGACAGCGTCGCCATTATTCGGCTCCGAGCAGGACATTCAGTGCGGTGTCGCGCTCCAGTACACCGGTGACAACGCCTTTGTCATTTGCAACCGGCAAAAGGATGCGGTTGTCATTGACCAGAACCCGCGCAAGTTCGTGGATCGTTGCGCCACCATTGATTGGTGCGCCTTCCAAAGCGTGTCCATTGACTGGTTTCGCCAGCCCTTTCGCATGCACCACGCGGGCTTTGTCGATGTCCTCGGTAAACTTCGCCACGTATTCCGTAGCGGGGTTCATGACGATCTGGTCCGGCGTATCGCATTGTTCCACCGCGCCATTGCGCATGATCGCGATCCGGTCCGCCAGACGCAGCGCTTCGTCAAAATCATGGGTGATAAAGACAATGGTTTTACCCAACATCTCTTGTAGCCGTAGGAATTCATCCTGCATTTCACGTCGGATCAAAGGGTCAAGTGCGGAGAACGGCTCATCCAGAAACCAGATGTCCGGCTCAATCGCCAGGGACCGGGCGATGCCGACCCTTTGCTGTTGTCCACCGCTAAGCTCGCGTGGAAAATATTCTTCGCGACCCTCAAGGCCGACCAGTTTGATGACTTCCAGCGCACGTTCACGGCGATCATGGCGATCCTGACCACGCATTTCCAGCGGGAAGGCCACGTTATCCAAGACCGTACGGTGCGGTAGCAGGCCAAAGGACTGGAACACCATGCCCATCTTGTTGCGTCGCAATTCGATCAGGTCACGCTCGCTCAGGCCCATGATATCCTGACCATCAACTTTGATCGTACCGCCGGTGATGTCGTGCAGGCGCGAAAAGCACCGCACCAGAGTTGATTTGCCTGATCCGGACAGTCCCATGATGACCAGCATTTCGCCCCGGCCAACCTCAATCGAGACGTCTTTGACCCCAGCAATGTAGCCGTCCGCACGAATCTCGTCGAAGCTACGGCCAGCCGGCATGGACTTCAGATAGCTCTCGGGCGAAGGCCCAAACAATTTCCAGACATTTTGGGCTGAGATTACAGGCGCTGTGGCGGACATGGCTGCCTTTCTTTCTTGTTAAGCGCGGCCTTGCTTCAATGAGATCAGCAAGGCCGCGCCAGTTTCGTTGCGTATGACCGGATTATCCGCTGCAGGCGCTGATCCAGGGATCAACAACAGAGCGGTTTGCGTCCAGCCATTCGGCCGCTGCATCTTCCGGTTCCAGCTCGTCCGTATCGACCAGCTTGGCCATCTCCGCGATCTGCGGATTTGTGAAAGAAATTTCAGTCAATACACAGTAGGCAGCAGGCCATTTGTCTTTCATACCATCCCAAGCGGCCTTTTTCAGGTAACCGGTTGCCGGGTTACCACAATCATACAGCGCATCCGGGTTCGGACCTTTGGATGGGTCTTTGTCGCATCCATCTTCCCAGGCAGGAAATTCGACAAACTCACCGGGCCAGACAGCTTCGGCAAAGTTGGGTGTCCAGTTGAAGACCAGAACCGGCTTCTTGTCCGCTTCTGCTGCGCCAATTTCAGCCCACAGGGCCGCCGCCGAACCCGCATTGATAACGGTGAAGTTCAGATCCAGCGCTTCGGCACGCTCTTTACCATGCTTCAACCAGTCAACCGGACCGTCCAGATATCGGCCTTTGTCGCCGGTTTCCGCTGTTGCAAACAGATGCGCACAGTCGTTCAGAGCTTTCCAGTCGGGCAGGCCGGGGCAGGACTCTTTGGTCCACATCGGATACCACCAGTCCTCGCGGGTGACAGCATCGTGGTCGCCTGCATCATGCAGACCGCCCTTTTCCAGAGCTGCGCGGAAAGATGCGCCAAACGCGCCTTCCCAGACTTCCATCTCAAGCGTGACGTCGCCCAGACGCACCGACTCGTAGACCGCCTGACTGTCGGTCGTGACGTATTCGACATTATCGCCGATCTCTTCGAACAACTGGCCGACCACGTAAGACATCACGATCTGGCTGGACCAGTTGTGAATTGGGATGACGATCGGATCGCTGCTGTCTTCTGCGATCGCACCGGTGCCCGCTACCGCTGCCAAGGTTGCAGCAGAAAGAAGGTTTGAAAGTTTCATGATTGCTCCCTGAGTGACGTTCGATATTGGATTGAGGGCTCTTCCGGCCCCGAATTTGCGCATTCTGCCCAAATTTGCGCGAAACGCAGAACAGAAATTTGAGGGGCGTTGCCCATAAAATCTTGAGGCTAATTCAGTTTTTTACTATCTTAACAGTCAGTTGCCTGATCGGTTTCCAGTCGACGCAGGCGAATACTCTTTGATTGCAATCCGCTTCAGATTGGGGTTCCGCCGTCAGATGCCAAAGAAAGCACCAGTTACCGGGAAGGTTCTTCCACCGCTCGACTACCTTTTGGCTTTTGAAGCGGCCGCCAAGGCCCAGAGTTTCGCGCAGGCCAGCAAGGTGCTCAACATTTCGGAAACAGCAATCAGCCGCAAAGTACGTCTGTTGGAGCAACATTATGACGTACCCTTGTTTGTCAGAGGTCATCGGTCGGTTTCGTTGACACAGCAAGGGGCCATATTGCTGGCGACAGTTGAAAAGTCGTTGGATCTGATGCGAGACGTCAGCCGTGATATGTTGGCCAAACATCAGGCCAATACGGTGTCGATCTCCGCGACCAACTCTGTCGCGTCGCTCTGGTTGATGCCGCAGCTGCGTAAGTTCAACAAATCCAATGGCCGCATCCGTATTTCGCTGGTGTCTTCGGACAGCGACGCGGAGTGCCTGTCTGAATCTATGGATCTGACGATATTGCGCGGGGAAGGGGATTGGCCCGGATATGAGGCGCAGCTTTTGTTCGGGGAAACCGTTTTCCCAGTGTGTAGCCCTGATTATCTCAAAAGTAATCCGCAGGCGGCAGTACTATCCGCGCTGCCGGAATTGGATCTGATTGAGGTGACCAGCAGCCACGCAGAATGGATGACTTGGCATACCTGGCTTGGCAGCAATGGAATTTCCACCTCATTGATGGAACGCGCTGTGGCCTTCAACACCTATCCTCTCTCTATACAAGCAGCAGTTGATGGTTTGGGCGTCGCACTGGGTTGGGCCCATCTTGTTGACCCCCTGCTTGAAAGCGGTGCGTTGGTCAGACCAATCCAGGACATATCGGTACGAACGCAGTCGGGATATTTTCTTCTAAAGAGCCCAACGCAAAAATCATTTCCTGAGCGACGCATCGTCGAGGATTGGTTGTTAGGGCTCAGCGCAGGGCGCAAACGCTACGCGTGATCCGATGGTGCCATCGCGCGATAAATGTTCTTTCCTTCAATGTCTCTGAAATTCAAAGGTTGACCGAAGGGAATAAATATTTACCGTAAAGAAAGTATCTGATTCCGCCCCGGGTCGCATATGCGGACGGGTCTGAATTCGTTCGGCCTACTTTTGCAGGGAGTCCAAAGCCCAATGAGCTATAAATCCGATATTGAGATTGCCCGTGAGGCAAACAAGAAGCCGATTCAGGAGATCGGTGCCAAGCTGGGCATTTCCAGT
>NZ_JBQFON010000014.1:0-118184 GCF_056533505.1 Ruegeria sp. G2
TGCCCTTTCACAGGGCCACTACCATGGGTCAAAGAATAGGTCACGTCGCTTTGCGACACGGCAGTTCGCTCAGATATCTGCGACGTGTATCTGTGACCGGTCGCAGCCCAAACCGGACATTCGTAACAAGACTTTGCAGTTTCCGAGATCAGGATAAAGCGGTCGATGACGAGAAGCTTAGAGTTTTCAAATTCCAGTATGGAAAATCGAAGGGCGCACGGCATCCTCTTACCTTCGAACAATAAAGTTTTGGCGATGAACAACGTACACTGCTCAAATTGAATTCAAAAAACGCTCTATTTCCACTAGGGCTTTAGGCCAGGCAGGATCATACTCTGGCATCGTATTGTTTGCTGTCTCAAGGCCAATAAAGCGCGCCTTCTGGATGCCGGAGGCGAAAATCCTACCTTGTTCAACACTGTGCATCCTGTCTTGATTAGCGTGCATAACCAGAGCCGGACAGGTGATCCGCAGAAGTAGATCGGTTACGTCGACCCCTGCGACCAGTGGTCCAATCTTGAGCCAATCCTGATGGTCAATTGCCACTTTCATAAATTCTGCATAAGTGCGCTGGTCATGCGGACTTGCGGTTGGAGCAAATGATTGCGCCATCAAGTCTCTTGCAGAAGGGTATTCATCGTTCCAGCCTTCAAGACTCATATCCATCATTGCTTGCCCAAGCGCGGCAATTCCGGGCTGTGAACGCACCGCGAGTCCTTGTGCAAATCCACCGAGTAGAACCAACCCCGAAACACGGTCAGGATTATTTGCGGCAAAAGCCGCGGCAATGGTTGCCCCAAAAGAAATGCCAAACAATGGAACTTTTTCGATCCCGGCTGCGTCCAGTACGGCCTCAACATCTTCGACGATCCGATTCAAAGACACATCCTGCACGCCCCTCTGGGACAAGCCATTGTTTCTACCATCAAACCGATAAAGGCAGCGATTTTCAGAAAGCAGCGGCAACCACCCGGCGATGGTGTTCATCGTCCAATCGTATTCCAGATGCCTAAGCCAGTTTGGTGTGATCAGTAACTTTCTACCACTTCCAGTGGATGTCCAGGCAAGCGTTGTACCGTCTTTTGATTTTGCAAAGCGGACGTCTTGAGAGCTAGCCAGCAGCTTGTTCTTTGCGCGTCTTTTGTCACCATCTAAATCAATAGAGTAGGCTTCAACTGGATTTGGAATTCCCTTCAACCGTATCGAGCTTTCTGGTCGCAAAGCAACCGCCAGCGAAGTTCCCGCAACTTCAGCAGCTGTCTTGCTGACGAGACAACTTCCAATATGCGCGCTGGACTGAAGGCGCGACGCAACATTCACGGCCTCTCCGAACAAGTCTGTGCCATTTGGCATTACGTCGCCAACGTGGAGACCTCCTCGAAGTGTTACGTCTTCATCTCTCATCTGATTGAAAATCTGGCTGGCAGCATTAATTGCGTCTGTGGCTGCAACAAACTCAACCAAAGCACCATCTCCCATCAGCTTGAATATTCGTCCTTTGTTTTCATGGACCAACGGTCTGATCACATCGTCCAAAATGCGTTGTAGAGTGTTCAGCGTGGTCTCAGCATCCTCTGACATGCGCTTGGTATAATCGACGACATCGAGGCATAGGATCGCAGCAATTTTCCGCTTCATCAGTCGATGTGATCCTTTTAGCTAAACCAATTCCTCTGAACCAAAATTAACAGACGAATAGATTTTTGTGACCAAAACTTGTGCCTGGGCATTTTGCTAAGCCTGCAAGTTCCCAAACTTGCGCTGAAACACACAGCCGAGCAAAACGTCTTATTGGCTGGCGAAACCTAGAATTAAGGTGAATGACTAACGCATTTCACGTCGCTAACGAAGGTTCACTTCGAAATATCCAATCTAATGGTATCAGTCCGTAGTTCTTCTCATCTGTGACCGATGGCAGCCCGAAGCGGAACTTCGACCCCGAGCTTTGCAAAATCTAACAAGCGGACGGCAGCTACCATTAGTGTGAATGGCTTGAAGGTATCGAGCATTCGCCACGGCGACAATTTAAGAAAAAAATGACTGCGAGAAACAAGGTGGCTGAAACTGCTCTCTGACAGAAAACAGGCGTCCCCGCACACTTTCGCGCAATTCGAGCTTAGTCCAAGGTGTTTCTGGTGATGAAGGTGTACGAGCTTTCAACCAGATCGATGACGACATCCAGCTCTTCGGGTGTGTTTGGAGTATAGATCATGACAAAGCCGCTCCACCCAGGACGTTGCTTGGCCCAAGGGTGAGCTACGGCCCAGCCAGCCTCAATTGCCCTTCGCGCCATTTCTGGGTCGAGCGAGGCGTGCAAGCTGCCATCAGGATGCATGTGCGCAAACTCAAACCCACCGACGATCGAGTTCGGTTGGGACAACAACATATCGGGATCAAGCTGAAAGCCAATCGCGCCAGGTAATGATATGCGTGTTGGGCCAAGTGTGACTCCTGGGAATTGCGCAACTCGATCCAGCAATAGCTGGGCCAATTCGGCATCAATCTCGACACCAATCTGAGTATGCGGTACGCCGCTTGTCGTTTCAGGACGGGGTGAGGTGCGCTCCGGCAAGGAGCGCTCTTGTGCGGACGCCATCGAGCACATCAATGTCACTACCGTCACAGCAACCGCCAATGTTCTCAGGTGTACATTCATCGTGTTGACCATCCGCCAAAATCAAAGATTGAGTGCTCAGCGCCGTATCGGTGCCCCTGCACGCATCATTCAGCTTTTAACGCTTCGATATTGATCAAGAGCTCTATCTCGTCGCTCACCGCAGGTGCAAAGGCCCCAAGTCCGAATTCAGACCGCACGATAGTCGCCGTGGCAGCCAGCCCCAAGGTCGGCGTGCCCTCTTTTGGGCCAAACGGGTATGGCGCTGACTTGTTAAGCGTTGTTTCCAGAACAACAGGCTTGGTGACGCCATTCATGGTCAGGTTGCCAGAAATATCCGCGGAATTGTCCCCGGTCACTTCAATGCTGGTTGAGGCGAATGTGACCACGTCACCGTCGCTCGCGCTGAAAAAGTCATCGGACATGAAGTGTTGCAAACGGGCATCCCAGCCCGTGATCATGGATTTTACAGGCATAGACACTGTGACAGACGACGCAGACGGATCATCTTCGTTGAACTCTATCTCGCCGCTAAAACCTGAGAACATTCCAAATGTTTCAGAGAACCCGATGTGGTCGTAGCTGAACAATACCTGGCTGTGTCCAGGATCCAGCTCGTAGGTGCCACTCTCGGACAATGCGGTTGTCGCGCCCATCGATAAGAGTACCGCCAGCGGGGTTGCTGCCACTTTGAACATTGATACGCTCCCATTTTGACAAGACTTGTTTGCGGAATTGAGTATTGAGCTTTAGTTTTTAGCTGATCATACTTATAGGACGAAATGTTCTATAGCGCAACAAAGTGTTCTACAGGAGGGGCGATTGAAAGAAGATCCCAGGCTGATCGCCACACGGCAGGCCGCGCTTGATGCGGCGCAAAGGATACTGAGGGATGACGGCGTACTGCACGTAACTCATGGCGCGGTTTCAAAGGCAACGGGTATTTCGCGGAGCACACTTTACAGGCACTGGCCAGATGCGCGCAGTCTGCGTGATGCAGCATTCAGGCGCATCGCAACACCGCCGAACATACCGCCCAAAACCGATGGCCCGCTGCGATCTGACCTGCGCTGGTTACTCGGCGTACTGATGGGAGCCTTGAATGACACACCATGGGGCCAAATCGCGCCTCAGGTGGTCGCTGCTGCGTCCACCGACGAAGAAGCGCGGTTGGTGATCACTGAATTCATGAAAGACAGGTTCGCAAGTGTTGAAGCAGTATTTGCAGCCGCAATAGACCGCGGCGAGATCACCGCCGACGTTCCGGTTGAACAGCTTATAGAACTAGCAGTCGCGGCACCTTACTTCCGCAAGCTCATACGTCACGAAGCACTGGACGAGGATTGGTTGGATCGACATGTTGATCTGCTTTGCAGTATCGCGAAAACCAATTCGGGACAGTGACCATCGCCTGACTTTGCAATCAAAGCGACCTGCAACAGCCGCGAGATTTCGGCAGAACAGCAAATTAGATCAAAAGCATATCCAGCTAGTTCCCAATAGCGGTTGCTCCAAAAGGTCTCGGCAAAGACTCGCAATGATCGTTCTTCGAATTTTGCAAAGTCCGCGTTCTGCGCATTTCTGTAATTCGGGCAACGCGCGGCATCGGCCAAAGTGGGCTCGATGCGGCCATTCTCCGCGGCTTGCATGTTTGGCAGGTCCAGCCCAATCCGGACACTTAATCCAAGACTTTGCAATTCCGACTTGCGGACAAAACTGACCTTGGAGTCTACACCTTCGCTGACGCAGGATCCACCGCACTGGCAGCAACAGCTTTTCCCTTCAACAGGAAAATCGCCAAAGCGGCCGTTCCACAGAAGGCTTGGGAGCTCCTTGATCGCTCTTTGACTAGATGGCACTCTGGCATGGAAACAAAGGGGCTTGGCTCAGCGCATAATCAGAGCTAGCAAATAGGCGTCAGGATCATGAAATTGGGCTTCTTCGCGCAAGGAAAGCGAAGACAGGCAACATTGTTACGATCCAGACCACGCTATAAATTGCGGATGGGATGGCATATTCGCTTAACCCATTGGTGTTAGGCAACAGCAAAGTGGCAATTGCGATTCCCAAAGCTCCGTTTTGAACGCCGGTCTCAATTGAAATCGTCTTCGCCTCGATGTCTGTGCATCCGAGCATCCCTGAACTCATGATGCCAATAAACGTGAGTGACGCACCTACAACAAAAAGTGCGGGTCCAAGCCTAAGGTAGTTATCCGCGACCACCACCCAGTTTGAAATGATAGCGCCTCCGATGACCATCGCAAAAAGTAGCATAGAGACCTTGCTAAAGATTGGTTCGACCGCAGCTACAATTCGCGGCGCCAAGGATCGCGCGATCACCCCGGCTAGGATCGGTGAAGCTGTTAAAAAAAACATTGCTAAAGCCGTCGAAGAAATGTCGATAGCGGGCGCAGTTGCCCCCATGAACATCTGCATCGAAAACCCCAGGATGAGCGGTACGGTAACAACACAAGTCAGACTGAAGACTGCTGTAAGAGTAACGGACAAAGCGACATCCCAATTCGAAAGCTTGGTCACGATGTTACTGATCGCCCCGCCCGGACAGGCCGCTAAAATCATGACGCCAACGGCTGCCTCAGCGGAAATCCCAAAGATAAAAGTCACCATCAAAGCGATGCAAGGCAGCAAAATGATCTGGTTGAGAGCGCCGACGCAAAAGGCCCGTGGACGTCGTCCGATGCGTTGAAAGTCAGCCGCTGTGAGTCCGAGGCCAAGGCAGAACATGATGACAACAACTGCGAGCGGCAGCAGCACAGATATGAAAATTTCGCCCATCTACCATGACCTCTATGGCTGCATGCTTCCGCACGCTTTCGGACGATACCGTTCAGAAAACCTGATGACGAGTGTTATCAGTTTGGCGCATTTATCCTCAAGCGCCCGAAGATCGAGGCTGTCTCTATTTATTATACCTATCACGGGGTTGGACGATCTGGCGTGAAAGAGCTTTCCAGTGCTAATCTCACTGTATGGCAAGTGTAACTTACGCATTCGCCCGCGCGATGGCCAACGCCGCCGGGATGACGCTGAACGACGATGGCGCCCTGATTTCGAATGGCGCTGTCGTGCTGCGTCTACCAGAAGCTCAACACGGCCAATTGGCGGATGATGCGTATTTCGATTTGATAGATTGGATTCGTGCGCAACAAGCGGACGAGGCCGCGTTAGTTGAGGCCTATGCAAACGCGATTGCGACCGATGATCTCGGCGTACTTGGCCTGGCCGTTAAGACAGCTCCGACCTTGCGGCAATCATTGCAACGGATCGAGCGCTATTTTCGTCTCGTCACGGACACCGCAGTGTACAGACTTGATGAAACCGGCGACCCGGTTCTTTGGATTTTTGAAGGACAAACACCACATCGCGCCGCCTTGGAGCTGCGCAACGAATGCGCGCTTGCGGCCTTTGCGAGGAACATGCATCGGTTTGTGGGTGATGGGTTGTCGCTCGCATATGTCACGTTTCAGCATGCATGCAGACAAGAGCCAGAACATTACGCCGAATATTTCGGGTGCCCGGTTCGATTTGGGAGCGCCCACAACGCCATTGCTATGCGCCCTGCTATGCTGGAAAGCGAAAATCGTCTTGGCGATCCGGGCTTGTCAGATTTCATGACGAAGCACCTGGATGAGGAGTTCAACTCTCGCGATGACGACACCTCACTGAGCCAAGCAATTGTCCACCGGCTTACACCGGCCCTGAGTAACGGCGCACCGCAGGCAGCGCATGTCGCCCAAGAGATGGGAATGAGCGAGCGCACTCTTTACCGCAGGTTGGCCGAAGAAGGGCTGACCTATCGCGACGTTCTTGGTCAGGCACAAGTTGCACTCGCTCGTGACCTGCTCCGTGACGGTAAGGCTTCCATAGCCGAGATCGCATTTATGACCGGGTTTTCGGAACAGAGCACGTTCAGCCGCGCCTTCAAGCGCTGGGTTGGCCAGGCTCCGGCACGATTCCGGCAGCAGGCGACCTCCGACTAGGCACACACCTCAAGACCACATGGCAGGTTCGGCCAAAACCTTGGCAGGGCGGGCCGATACCTCAAACGATGTGGCGCCTAACTTCTTCTTTGTCAGATCCACCTGGGGCGCTCCCGAGTAAAGCAAACCAATTTGCCCCTCTCAGACAAAGGAAATTTGCAATGAGCAATCATGACCACAAACATGGAGCAAGCTGCGCTTGCGACGTCACGCCCGAACGCGTTGATATGGCGCGCCGGCGACTCTTGCAACAAGCCGCCGGTGCGGCCGCGGCAGGTACAACAATAGTGGCTGGCGGGCAGGCCCTTGCCGCGACCGACGAAGCACGCGCCTACTATGCTGACCCGGAAAATCCAGGCCTTCCCCAAATCGACATGACCATCGAGCCGGGGCGTACTGCGCTTGTGGTGACCGACCCCCAGATTGATTTTTTGTCAGAGGACGGTGTGACGTGGGGTGTCGTTGGCGAAAGCGTGACCGAACAGGGCACGGTCGACAATATCGAACGGCTTTTCATTGCCGCCAAGGCTGCGGGGATGCCGGTCTTCATCTCGCCCCACTATTACTACCCACATGACCACAAGTGGGAGTTCGAGGGCACTCTGGAAGCCACGATGCACAGCATCGGCATGTTTGACCGCCTGGGACCGCTCAATTTGGACAACTTCGAGGGCTCAGGTGCCGACTGGATGCCGCAATACAAGAAGTACATCGAGGATGGCGAAACCATCATTTGCTCGCCACACAAGGTTTACAGCCCTGCTCAGAATGACCTGAACCTGCAATTGCGTAAACGCAAGATCGACAAGGTGATCCTCGCGGGGATGTCGGCGAACCTGTGTACGCAGGCGCATCTCTACGAGCTGCTGGAGCTGGGCTACGAAGTCGCTGTCGTTCGCGATGCCACAGCCGGGGCCAAGGTGCCTGAAGGTGACGGGTATCTCGCCGCCATCATCAACTTCCGAATGGTCGCCAACGGCGTCTGGTGGACCGACGACGCGGTTGAGCGCATTGGCCAATCGGCCTGACGCAAATCGATCTTCAAATTTGATCCTGACATCCTGAAAGGACATATCATGACACGCATCTTCACATTTCCCGCACTTACAACAGCGTTGACTCTCGCCCTGGCGGCGGCGGCATTGGCTGACGATGAATACAACGTTTCGAACAGTCTTACCTTGACTGGGCAGCCCCTCGGCATGCATGGCGTCGATCCTGTATCGATGTTTGAAGCCGAAAAACCCGAAATGGGCAACGCCACTTTTACATCGGCCCATGATGGAGTGGACTACTATTTTGCGTCGCAGGCAGCGCAAGCCACATTCGAGGCGGATCCGACGGCACATCTGCCTCAATTCGGCGGGTTCTGCGCCTTTGGCGTCTATGTAGGCAAGAAGCTTGATGGCGATGTTCGGTATGCCGATATCGTGGACAACAAGCTCTATCTCTTTGTGAATGAGGACATCTTCAAGAAGTACCTTGAGGACAAAGAGACCGTGATCCAAGGCGCCCATGCCAAGTGGGCAGACATCCACCACACGCCTGTCGGCAGCCTTTGATCGAGGAATTTGGTGGCTTTTGCCGGTCGGAGCCACCGCTGCCTCTCCCCTCCCCAAAAGGCCGGCATTTCTCCAAGACGCCCTGTCCGCAATGACAATTCGCGTGCGTCGAAAACTCTTCCCAAAGGAAACCAGACATGACTGATTTTGAGACCTATACAATCGCCTCAGCCCCTGATGCCGCGAAACCAATTCTGGAAGCATCGCTGAAAGGATATGGTTTTGTGCCCAACCTTTATGCGGCCATGGCCGAAGCGCCCGCAATTTTGGAAGGCTATACGACACTTTCCAACATCTTTGGAAAGACCGGCCTGTCAGAGACTGAGCGCCAGATCATCCTTATGACCAACAACCGGTTGAACGGGTGCAAGTACTGCATGGCCGCCCATACCACTCTTTCACAGATGGCCGGTGTCCCCGAAGACGTGATCGCAGCGTTACGCGATGGCAGCCCTATCGCCGACCCCAAATTGGAAGCACTGCGCAAATTCGCCATCGTGATCAACGAAAGCCGGGGCTGGCCCAGCGACGCGCAGGTCGAGGCGTTTCTGACGGCTGGTTACACACGCCAATCTATGCTGGAAGTCATCCTTGGCACAGCGTTGAAAACCCTGTCGAACTATACGAACCATGTGGCGGACACAGCTTTGGATGATGCCTTTGTCCCAAATGCATGGATCGCCCCGGTCGCGGCGGTGGCTGAATAGCGCGACGCCCGCCCATTTGTTAATCTTGCTTTTGGATCTGTGTTTGGTTCCCGA
Source organism: Ruegeria sp. G2 (assembly GCF_056533505.1). Lineage (NCBI taxonomy): Bacteria > Pseudomonadati > Pseudomonadota > Alphaproteobacteria > Rhodobacterales > Roseobacteraceae > Ruegeria > Ruegeria sp. G2. The sequence continues at coordinate 8,939 of NZ_JBQFON010000014.1, forward strand.
CAAGAAGGGGATCTGATTTGAGACGTCCGACAGCAAAGTCAACAAAAGTGCGCACCTTCGCAGACACGGTTCGTCCCTCTTGATGCACAAGATGGATGGGGACTTCGGGTGGTTCATACGACTTTAGAACAGTCTTGAGCCGCCCATCTGCAATGTAGGGTGCGACTTGATAGGACAGAAGCCGCCCGACACCATGACCTTGCAAGGCCAACTCGATCACAGCGTCATTTGTGTTCATGCTGATGCGTGGGCTCATGCGTTTGGTGATAGTCTTTCTGCCCCGTTGAAAATGCCATTGGGCCGATGCATTCAAGGCAGTTGAATTAATGATTGCATGGCAGGATAAATCGTCGGGCGTATCTGGTTCGCCATATCGGTCAAGATATTTACGGGAAGCAAAAACGACCTGCCTCACCGTACCACACCTGACAGCCATCAAACTGGAATCAGCGAGGTTGCCAATTCTGATCCCGACGTCGAGACCCTCATCAATCAGATTGACCACGCGGTCCACATAGAGCGTGCGCGCCGAGAGCTTTGGATACAAATCCAGAAAATCGCCCAAAATTGGAGTGACGAACATACGGCCAAACAGGACTGATGCAGTAACACTAATTTCCCCAGTCGGTTCGGCATAGGAACCGACAGCGGCGCGCTCGGCCTCTTCAAGGTCAGCCAGAATACGTCTGGCATCCTCAAAAAACCTTTGCCCGCTATCAGTCAGCATCACTGAGCGCGTTGTGCGTACAAAAAGACGTAGCCCGAGTCTGTCCTCAAGCATAGAAACCATTCGGGTCACTGTCGGTGGTGACATGTTGAGGTCGCGGGCCGCGGCAGCGAAACCTTTTAGTTCGGCGACCTTCACAAAGACTTTTAACGCGTGAAATCTGTCCAAGACACTATTCCATATTTTCGAATAATATATTGCCAAGTATCCAAATTCCGCAACTTGAAAGCTCCAATTAACTTCACCTCAGTCCCAGGGCATCGCCCAGGCCGAGATGGAGAATTCAATGGCACGACCCTTTGCAGAGATCAGCTTCAAGCCCTCCGTTCGCAAAACGCAGGCCAAAAACGGGTCAGCTAACGGCTACGCGAAGTTTCTGGACGGCACGCGTCAGGAGGACTCTATCAGCCCGGTCGAGGCCAGGTTCATCGAGCAAAGAGACGGCTTCTATCAGGCAACAGTCTCGGAAACCGGCTGGCCCTATGTACAATTTCGCGGTGGACCTGCGGGTTTTCTAAAAGTGTTGGATGAACGGACACTTGCCTACGCCGATTTCCGCGGCAACCGGCAATATCTCAGCACCGGGAATCTGCTGGACAATGACCGAATCTCGCTGATCCTGATGGATTATCCCAATCAGCGACGCCTCAAGATCTGGGGTCGGGCGAAACTCATTGATGCCGATGCCGATCCGGCGCTGATGCAACGCCTGAGTGAGCCGGGCTATCGCGCTCATCCTGAGCGGGCGATTGTGATCAAGCTTGAGGCAATGGACTGGAACTGCCCGCAGCACATCCCCCAACGCCTGACCCTTGAAGAATTTGAAGATCAACTCGTCCCGCTTCGCACTGAGCTGGAAGCACTGAAAGCTCAAAACGCAAAGCTCGAAGAGGCACTGGATCAGCAAAGCTGACCGATATCAAGCCCCGCGCGTTCAAGCGCGCACGCCGTAACCTGAAGAAAGGAAACATCCATGTCGCGCAATCTGAAATCCGTCCTGAACGCCAGCATTCTCGCACTTTCCATTGCTGTGCCATTTGCTCCGGCGCCTGCAATCGCCGCAGAGACTGGAGTTGAAGCTGCGCAAGCCGTCAGCTTCCGCACGGAAGAAATCGGCGACATAGCTATCGCCTATCGTGAAGCCGGAGATTCAAACAGACCTACTGTCCTGCTGCTTCACGGCTTTCCGACCTCATCACATATGTTCCGCAACCTTATCCCTGAACTGGCCAAGCACTACCACGTGATCGCACCCGATTTTCCCGGATTTGGAGCGTCGGACATGCCAAAAGCCGAGAATTTCGAGTATTCCTTTGCGAACATTGCCGAAATTATGACGTCTCTGCTCGACCGGAAGGGTGTCGATCAATATGCGGTCTATCTGATGGATTACGGTGCCCCGGTTGGTTTCCGTATGTTTGCGGAACAGCCCGAGCGGGTAACCGGCTTTATCATTCAAAACGGGAATGCTTACGAGGAAGGGCTGCGCGAGTTCTGGAATCCAATCAAAGCCTATTGGGCCGAGCCATCGCAAGAGAACGGCGACCAGCTTCGTGGATTCCTCACTCTGGATGCAACCAAATGGCAGTTCACCCACGGTGTTAAAAACCCGGAACTGGTCAGTCCCGACAATTATTGGCATGTCCAATACCTGCTCGACCGCGAAGGCAATCAGGAGGTGCAACTCGAACTCTTCCTGGATTACGGCACCAACGTTGCCGAGTACCCAAAATGGCAAGCGCTGTTTCGCGAGCATCGACCCCCGGCACTGCTGATGTGGGGTAAGAATGATCACATTTTTCCGGTCGAAGGCGCCTATCCCTATCAACGCGATCTGAATGATCTCGATTTTCATCTGCTCGATACGGGTCACTTCGCGCTGGAAGAATATGGGCCCGAGATTGCGGCGCAAATGACCGACTTTCTGAACCGCATCACCGCCGCCAGCAACTGACGTAAAACTGGCCGCACCATGCTCAAAGGTGCGGCCGACGCATGGAGAAAACCAATGAATACGCAAGCAAATACTGTCAGACAGGTAACGGTTGAAATCGTACACGGCTTTGTCGACGGTGGCGCCGGTGGAAATCCCGCAGGCGTCGTCCTGGATGCTGATGAATTGGGCGAACAGGATATGCAAACCGTCGCGGCAAGGGTTGGATTGTCCGAAACGGCCTTTGTGTCGCAGTCCAAGACAGAGGGCTTCAAACTGGATTTCTTCACACCGAACAGGCGCATCGCTCATTGCGGTCATGCAACAATTGCCGCCTTCTCTCACCTTGACGCGCTGGGCCGGATTCCCAATCCCAACACCTCGAAGGAGACAGTTGATGGGCCAAGGCGCATACTAATGAAAGAGGGTGCCGCCTATATGGAACAGCTGGCCCCAAAATACGCGATACCAGAGGAATGGGTGGAAAAAGGTGTAAGCATCGACGATGTACTGAACTCCCTTGGGATCAACAGACATCATCTTGATCAAGAAATACCACCGGTTTTAGTCAATACCGGTAACAGTTTCATTGTCATCGGCCTCGCTGATGCCGATGGTCTTGCCAATGTGAAACCAGATTTTGCCAAAATCACGCAAATCAGCGAACGACTGGATTTGATCGGCTACTACGTCTTCACAAGAGACCCATCGGCGACCGACCGAGACGCTACAACCCGCATGTTTGCGCCCCGATACGCGATTGAGGAAGAAGCCGCGACGGGGATGGCTGCGGGGCCCTTAGCATGTGTATTGCACGACTTTGTCGTATCATCTCAACGATCATTTCAAATCGAACAAGGGGTGTTTATGAACCCGGCGAGTCCGAGCCTGATAAAAGTCGATCTGGAAATCGACAATGGAACAATCTCTGGCCTCTTGGCAGGTGGTTTCGGCAAGGTCATGTGCTCGCGTCGAATTAGTTTCTAGCGTTGCGCTCGCGGCGAATGGCGGGCTTGGCGGGCTGCACCGCAGCAACGACGCCCATCGGGCCACGTCCGAATTGGGCCGTCCGCTGAATTTTGCAAAGTCCGGATTCCTGCGCATCGCTGACCTTACGGCACGGAGAAGCACTTTGTGTTCTCGGCTCAAGTGCACGACAAGTTGAGGAACAAGAAGCCGCTGGTTTCAGGCTACCGGCCTGATGTGCGAACATTCATGTTCAACAAGCATGGCGACTACATCAGCTACCTTTCGCGAGAATGGTGGACCCGCGAGATGCATAAATTCCGTTTTGCGCGCTTCGTGTCACTAAGTCTGGGTGTCGCCGGAATTTTACTATTAGCAATTCCGACGCTAGATATCACGCTAGCCGTGGTCAGAGACGTTCTTCTGAAACTTTGGTAAGTTGGTTAGCGGCCGAATCTGATGTCGGTTGAAGAACAAGTGGCTGCATTGGGTTGGAAGCGGCAGACTTAAAGCTTCACGGGAGCCACGATCATGGCATGGATCTAACTAAAATTTGCACTGTGCACAATTATCTTTGGATGCCAAATTCAGTGGGTGTCAATTGCGCCCAAAGTTTTGGGCCAAAGATGCAAATCTTTAGGCGAAATGCAAAGCTATGGGCGCACCTACAACTAGATCAGAAATCCAGATTCTCGACGCTTAGCGCATTCTTCTGAATGAATTCTCGACGTGGTTCCACAACGTCGCCCATAAGCTTGGTGAACAGGTCATCGGCCTCCACCATATCGTCAACTCGAACCTGTAATAGTGTCCGGGCATCTGGATCGAGTGTGGTTTCCCACAATTGGTCCGGATTCATCTCACCCAGACCCTTGTAGCGTTGCAGCGACAGGCCCTTTTCGCCTTCTTCCAGAATCGCGCGCAGCAAATCCAGCGGGCCGTGGATGACTTGGGACCGATCGCGGCGGATCAGGGTCGCTGGAGTGTTATAAACCTCTTGCAGGCTTTGGGTGAAGCTGCCGGTTTTGCGCGCTTCGCCCGAGCGGAGCATGGGGCCGTCCAGGGTGCGAACCTCTTCCACGCCGCGCAGGATACGAGCCAGGCGGATGCCGTGATCTTGTGTGATCCTGCCTTGCCAGCCGCGTTCATACTCCAGTGCGATCAGATCCAAACGGGCCGCAACCTTGTCAGCCACACCTTGCAGGTCAGCATCCACAGCACCTGGCACAAATGCACCGGCGACGGCGGCTTGCTCAAGGATATGACGCGGGTAATGGGTTGGGAACGCATCCAGCACACGTTTCAGTTGACGCGCTTCATCGACGACGCGGGTCAGATCCTGGCCAACTAATTCTTCACCGGAACCAAGTTTGAGAACCGCACCTTCGACACCTTGATTTACCAGATATTCATCAAGCGCAGCCTGGTCCTTCAGGTAAACCTCAGATTTACCTCGAGAAACTTTATAGAGTGGCGGTTGCGCGATGTAGAGATACCCCCCCTCGATCAATTCCGGCATCTGCCGATAGAAGAAGGTCAGCAGCAGGGTCCGGATGTGCGCGCCATCCACATCCGCATCGGTCATGATGACGATCTTGTGGTAGCGCAGTTTTTCGATGTTGAATTCATCACGGCCAATGCCAGTACCCAACGCCATTACAAGGTTCCCGATTTCCTGCGACGACAGCATCCGGTCAAACCGAGCGCGTTCGACGTTCAGGATTTTCCCCCGCAAAGGAAGAACGGCTTGAGTCAGTCGATCTCGGCCCGTTTGGGCGGAGCCGCCCGCCGAGTCCCCTTCGACCAGAAAAACTTCGGTCTTGGATGGGTCTTTCTCGGAACAGTCTTTCAACTTTCCGGCCAGATAATTCACATCCATCGCCGTCTTGCGGCGGGTCAGTTCGCGCGCCTTACGGGCGGCTTCTCGGGCCAGGGCAGCCTCGATGATCTTGCCGACGATGCCCTTTGCCTCGTTCGGGTTTTCTTCGAACCACTCGGACAGCTTTTCGTTCATCAGACCCTCGACCGCTGGGCGCACTTCGGACGACACCAGCTTATCTTTGGTCTGGGATGAGAATTTGGGGTCAGGTACTTTCACCGACAGCACACAGGTCAGGCCTTCACGCGCATCATCGCCGGTAAAGCTGACCTTTTCCTTCTTCGCGATGCCGCTCGACTGGGCATAGTTGTTGATCGTCCGAGTTAGCGCGCCCCGGAAGCCCGCCACATGGGTGCCGCCATCGCGCTGCGGGATGTTGTTGGTGAACGGCAGAACCGTCTCGTGATAGCTGTCATTCCACCACATCGCGATTTCGACGCCAATATCGTCGCGCTCACCCTTGATGTAAATCGGCTCGGGCATGGCCGGAGTTTTCGACCGGTCAAGGTACTTGACGAACTCTTTGACACCGCCTTCATAGAACAGCTCGGTTTCCAACCGCTCTGCCGGGCGCTCGTCGATCAGGATGATCCGCACGCCCGAATTCAGGAAGGCCAGCTCGCGAAGACGTTTTTCCAGCGTCTCGAATGAATACTCGAGATTCGAAAACGTATTGGTCGAGGCCAGAAAGCGCACCTCGGTTCCAGTGCGATCGCCGCACTCGTCCACAACTTTCAAATGTTCTGCAGTCTCACCACCTTCAAACCGCGCCACATGCTCCTTACCAGCACGCCAGATGCGCAACTCCAGCCAATCTGACAGTGCGTTCACCACCGATACACCCACACCGTGCAGACCACCCGACACTTTGTACGAGTTGCTGTCGAACTTACCGCCTGCGTGCAGCTGGGTCATGATGACCTCGGCAGCCGAAACGCCTTCTTCGGGGTGAATATCGACCGGAATACCGCGACCGTTGTCGCTGACCGAAACGCTGGAATCGGCGTGGATTTTCACGGTCACATGGTCGGCATGACCGGCCAACGCCTCGTCAATTCCGTTGTCCACGACCTCGTATACCATGTGGTGCAGACCCGAGCCATCATCCGTGTCCCCGATATACATGCCTGGGCGCTTGCGAACCGCCTCTAAGCCTTTGAGAACTTTGATGGAATCTGCGCCGTATTCCTGGGGTGCCTGTGCGTCTTCGGACATGCCGTTAGTACCTATATTATTTTGGTAACTTATACGTTTTCTGGTGGGGAATGTCACGCGATCCCCCAACATTTTGTGGTTCTGATCCGCTTTATTTGCAGATCAAAGCCGATCGAGGTCCGCTGCAATATCTTCGGCGATCTCTGTTGCGTTCACATCGTCGCGTTCGGCCGATAATCGCAGCCCTAAAAGGTCAGATTGATAGCGCGAGGCAAGGCGGTCCGGGTCGTGATCAGGGGCGATTTCTCCGGCATCCTGCGCGCGGCGAAACAGGTCTGCAAAACAAGTCTTCATCGAAACCATATGAGTACGTGCCTGAGCGGCCAGATCGTGATCCTTGGCCTGCAACTCGGCAAAAGTTTTCGCCAACATGCAGGCTTTGGTCGGCAGCTCTGATGCCTCGATTACGCGACGTGGCTGCGCCTTGAGCGCGCCGAGCGGCCCCAGTTCCTCGGCCAAGGTCCTCATGCTGGCAACCCCATCCTGCGCATACCGCTCTAACGCCAGGGCGTAGAGCGTATCTTTCGACCCGAACGCCGCGTAGAAGCTGCCCGGTTTCAGCTTCAGCTCGCGCTCAAGGTCTTTCAGCGACGTTCCTGCCCAGCCGTGGCGCCAAAAAATATCACGAGCCTGCGCGATTAGTGCGTCTCGGTCGTATGAGGGCTTGCGAGGCATGGTCTCACCAATACTTGAACGTTCGCTCAAATATATACTTGAGCGATCGCTCAAGAAACCCTAAATACGACCCATCTCGCCAGAAACAGGAGTTTGACATGGCCAATTTCCCGTCCCACGACCACGAATCTGCCCCAGAAGGATCCAAGCCGCTGCTTGAGAAATCTCAGGCTGCATTCGGGCGCCTGCCCGGTCTGCACAAAGTAATGGCCGAAAGCCCACAGCACCTGGAAGGCTATCAGGTTCTGCACGGCCTTTTCCTGCAGACCGACTTCGACAATGACGAAAAGACCGTTGTCTGGCAGACAATTAACGTAGAAAACGAATGCCATTACTGCGTGCCCGCCCACACTGGAATCGCTAAGATGATGAAAGTCTCGGACGAGATCACAGAGGCACTGCGCAACGAAACTCCGCTTCCCTCGGAAAAGCTTGAGGCACTGCGCACTTTCACCCTGCAGGTGATGGAAACCCGTGGCAACCCGACCGAAGAACAACTGCAGGCGTTCTTCGACGCAGGTTATTCCCACCGCGCGGTTTTGGACGTGGTTCTGGGACTGGCGCAGAAAACCATGTCGAACTACGTGAATCACATGGCAAAAACACCGGTCGACCAGGTTATGCGCGGCTTCCTGTGGGAGCGTAAAGTCAGCGAGCCTGCCTAAGCAGTTACAACCGAGCCTTCGTCGCCCTCGGTTACAACCAATGTTTGGGCCCGGTCGCCCAATTCCGCAAATAGCTCAGGCCCGGTGCCCGTCATCCAGGCCTGAGCGCCCAGCGCACAAATCTCATCGTAAAGCGCGGCGCGACGGTCCGCGTCCAGATGAGCAGCGACCTCATCCAACAGCACAATCGGTGGCGCCCCGACCATGCCCGCCAACGCCCGCGCGTTCGACAGGATCAGCGAAACCAACAGCGCTTTTTGCTCTCCGGTGGAACAGTCTTTGGCGGGCACACCCTTGGCCGCAAACACTCCATAAAGATCTGAACGATGCGGCCCAACCAACGTACGGCCCGCTGCCAAATCCCGAAACCGGCTTTCATTCAACGCTTCGCGCAAATCTTCCGTAGTTTCAGGCATCGCTCCTTCGGTCTGGACAAGTTCCAACTCTGCCGAAGGAAACGCCGTTTCCGCTTGATCCTGAGCCGCGCGCAAATGCTCCAGAGCCGCCCTTCGTGCCGCGTGGATACGGTGCCCCGTCTCTGCCATCTGTCCTTCCAGCGCCGCATACCAATGGGCGTCTCGAACCTGCTCTTTCAGCAATCGGTTCCGTTCGCGCATCGCCTTTTCATAGAACAGTGAGGCTTCGGCATGAGACGGATCAAAACTCAGCGCAATCCGGTCCAAAAACCGCCGCCGACCCTCGGCACCCTCAATCCACAAGCGATCCATCGAGGGGATCAGCCAAACAACGCGCGCCAACTTGCCCAGATCAATCTGACTGGCCGCCTTGTCATCAATCCGAACCTGACGTGCTGCGCCACCTTCGGACCACGTTTCAATCTCATACCGCTGACCCTGAGCTTCCAGCAAACCGGACAGTTTCCACCCCAATGCCTCGGGCCGCCGCGTCATCTCGGCGGCACTTGCCCGTCGCATCCCGCGCCCGGGTGAAAATAACGAGACTGCTTCCAGAATGTTGGTCTTGCCGGCCCCGTTCGGCCCGTGGATCGCCACGGGTCGCCCGTCCAAGGACAACCGCGCCAGCTTATGAGACCGAAAATGCGAAACCGTAAGTTCGGTCAGGGCCAATCCCATGACCCCTCCCTTTCGTTAGAGATCACCCGGTCGGGGCAATCAGACGCGCATCGGCATTACGACGTAAACAGCGCTTTGGTCGTTGCCCTCGCGCATCAGCGTCGGATCACCAGCGGAATTGAACATGAAGACAGCGTTCTCGCGGTCCACTTGAGAAGCGATCTCGAGCAGGTATTTCGCGTTAAAACCAATTTCGAGACGCTCATCCCCATAGGCGACAGCCAACTCTTCCTCAGCCGCACCACTGTCGGGTGCATTCACTGACAGAACCAGCTTGTCCGCATCCAGTTGCAGTTTTACAGCTCGTGACCGTTCGGACGAAACGGTCGCCACACGATCCACGGCCTGCGCGAATTCGGCAGCGTCAACCTCTAGCTTGCGCGTATTTCCCTGAGGGATGACGCGAGTGTAGTCAGGGAAAGTCCCATCAATCACTTTCGAGGTGAGCGTGATGTCTGGCGTTGCAAACCGCACCTTGGTTTCGCTGACCGAGACGGCGATGTCCATCTCATCATCATCCAACAGCTTGCGCAGTTCACCCACGGTCTTTCGGGGAACAATTACACCCGGCATATCCGTCGCACCGTCCGGCAAATCCGCATCAATGCGCGCCAGACGGTGGCCATCGGTCGCCACGCAGCGCAGCACCTTGCCGCCCTCAGAACCATCAGCGACATGCATGTAGACACCGTTCAGATAATAACGGGTCTCTTCGGTAGAAATGGCGAACTTCGATTTGTCGAACAACCGCCGCAGCAGCGCAGCCGACGCCGTAAAGTTCGATTGGTATTCCGAGGACGCCATAACCGGAAAATCCTCTTTCGGCAGCGTCGCCAGTGAGAAGTTCGAACGGCCTGCTTCAACCGTCAGTCGCCCCGCCGCACTGTCGGCAGTCAGTGTCACCAGCGCCCCATCGGGCAGCTTGCGCACAATCTCATGCAGCGTTGTGGCGGCGACAGTTGTCGCGCCCGCTTTCTCAACCTGCGCAGGGGCCTTGTCGACAACCTCGATATCCAGATCGGTCGCACGGAACAGAGCCTGATCCCCTTCGGCTTCGATCAGCACATTGGCCAGGATCGGAATGGTGTTGCGACGTTCAACAACAGATTGGGCCTGCGAAACGGCCTTGAGAAGGGTGCCGCGTTCGATGCTGATCTTCATACCCTCAGTTCCTCTGACTTGAGTGCGTACATGGGCGGGACTGGCAAGTTACCGGTTCCGCCCTGAGGCACAAGGATTTTTTGTGAATTTCTGGGTTGGAATGATCAAACCGTCAAGGCCAACCGGCCATCCCACCGCCAGTTCGCGCGCAATCGTGGATTATTGCGCACATGAAAATACCCCGGCCAGACGGGCGCGGGGCATTTCCAGTACGGTCGCAGATTAGGCTTCCAAAGCCCGGCGCAGCATCTCGACGTCTTCGGCGATCTGGCCATCGGTCAGCTTCAACTCTTCGATGCGCTTGACGCCGTGCATGACTGTGGTGTGGTCGCGCCCACCGAAACGACGGCCGATTTCCGGCAAAGACCGGCTTGTCAGTTGCTTACACAGATACATCGCCACCTGACGCGGGCGAGCATAAGACCGGAGACGCTTGGGGCCAATGATGTCGCTGAGGCGAATGTTGTAATAGTCCGAGACTTTGCGCTGAATCTCTTCGACAGTGATCTTGCGCTCGGATGCGCGTAGCACATCGGCCAGACAATCCTGCGTCAACTCCATATCGATCTCACGCCCAACCAGCGAGGCAAACGCGAACAGGCGGGTCAGCGCCCCTTCCAACACGCGCACATTGGTCGAGATGCGGTGTGCAAGGAATTCCAATACACCATCAGCAATGGTCAGATCGGGATAAGTGCTGCTGTATTGCTGCACTTTGTTCTGCAGGATTCCCAGACGCAATTCGTAGTCTGTGGGATGAAGATCGACGACAAGGCCGCATTGCAGGCGCGACTTTACCCGGTCTTCAAGATCCTTGATCTCACCCGGCGCGCGATCGGCCGAAATGATGATCTGCTTGTTCTGGTCCACTAGCGCGTTGAAGGTATGAAAGAATTCTTCCTGCGTCGAATCCTTACCCGCGATGAACTGCACGTCATCAACCATAAGCACGTCAACCGAGCGGAACAGATGCTTGAAATCCATCATCCGGCGCTCACGCAGGGCCTGCACAAAACGGTACATGAACTGTTCTGCCGACAGGTACAGAACGTTTAGTTCGGGATGCTTGGTTTTCAGCTCCCAAGCAATGGCGTGCATCAGGTGCGTCTTACCAAGGCCGACACCCCCGTAGAGCACCAGCGGATTGAATGTTACGGGCCCGCCTTCGGAAACGCGGCGCGCGGCGGCGTGAGCCAGCTCATTCGGCTTACCAACAACAAAACTGTCAAAGGTAAAGCGCGCATCCAGCGGTGCCGCCTGTAACGCCTCAAGCGCATCATGCGAGGCCTCAACAACAACGGGCTGCGGAACGGCTTGGGGTTTTGGGGTCTCAGCCTGCGCCGGACGGGTCGGAGAATTAGCAGCGGTGCGGAATGCAAGGCGCTGAACAGGCTCGCCCGCCGTGTTTAGTTCATAAAGAATGAGGTCAGCAAAATTTTGACTTACGTAGTTTCCCATGAAGTTGGTCGGCACAGAAAATACCGCGACGCCATCTTGCAATCCCTGAAACTCTAAAGGTTCGATCCAGGTCGTGAAGTTGTTCTTACCAACAGCCTTCATCAACTTGTTCCGCAACTGTCCCCATTTCTCTTGTGTCATTCGGCGCCTCACGCATCCCATTCTTTATTGGCCTGTCAGCCTTATCAAAATAGTCCGGTATACCGGATTATTGCGTCCACCCACAAGGATACCCATGCGCCAGGCCACAAGGTCTGGCGGGTCATTTTGACGTTCAGCGCAATCCGATACCGCATTGTCCAACGGTCGGTACAACCCCGAAAACAGGGGGGCGCGTCACAATCCAATTTTTCGACAGGGCCGAGATCATCGGAAAACCCGAGACCCAGAGCAGATCGTCCAATCGACCGAAGCCGATTTTCGAACATTCGTTCCGGATTCCTGCTGATGCCCGTCAGTCAGATACCCAGAACAGCCTGTCCCCCCAAAGCGAGTGAATCGCTGACTCAGTCGTAGCAAGAGCCCATGGGTCCGGGCAACGAAACTCTGATATTGACTCGGGGTTCAGGGCGAAAGAATCTCTCGGCTTCGTGAAGACGCGGCTTTCCGGCAACAATGAAAAAGGCGCCGCTATGCGCGACGCCTTTTTCGCAAATCAACGCTTGACGCGTTTTCCCAAAGAATCAGCCCAGCGCTTTGACGCGTGCCGACAGGCGCGACATCTTGCGCGATGCGGTGTTCTTGTGGAAGACGCCTTTGGTGACGCCGCGCATCAGCTCGGGCTGAGCGGCGCGCAGGGCTGCGGTGGCCGCGTCCTTGTCACCGGATGCGATCGCTTCTTCAACTTTGCGCAGATAGGTGCGGATGCGTGAACGGCGTGCTTTGTTTACGGCGAAACGCTTTTCGTTCTGACGGGCGCGCTTCTTTGCCTGGGGCGAATTTGCCATGTGTCTCTGACCTTCGTGTTCGGTACGGTTATCTTGGGTTGCGCGCCACGGAATTGTCCGCACCGGATCAGAAATCACGAGTGTGAGTCGGGCCAGGCGGGCCGCACGCGCATGTATAGCGGCGGTCTCTACCCAAGTTTAAAGGTTTTGCCAAGCTGATTCTTCAAAAGAGCTTCAGTAGCAAAAAGGCGGGACCAAGCCCGCCTGAATTCACTGAATGTCCGTTATCGTCACTTGTCGCGGAACTGAGCCGCACGTTTTTCCAGAAACGCGGCCATGCCCTCTTTCTGATCTTCAGTTGCAAACATCGAATGGAACACCCGGCGCTCAAACAGCATGCCCTCGCTCAGCGGCAACTCATAGCTGCGGTTCACGGCTTCCTTGGCCGCGATTGCAGTGATCTGCGACTTCTCAGCGATCTTCTGCGCTGCACCGGTTGCTTCTTCGATCAGCTTCTTGGCAGGCACGACGCGGCTGACCAACCCCGCACGTTCGGCCTCTTCCGCGTCCATAAACCGACCGGTCAAGTTCATATCCATTGATTTGGACTTGCCGACAAACCTTGTCAGGCGCTGGCTGCCGCCGAGCCCTGCGATGACGCCCAGATTGATCTCGGGCTGGCCGAACTTGGCCGTATCCGCCGCGATGATGAAATCACACAGCATTGCCAGCTCACAACCTCCGCCCAGCGCATAACCCGCAACAGCGGCAATGATCGGTTTGCGGATCGCCGAAACCCGGTCATTCGCGTCGGCAAAAAGGTTGATGTTGAAGACATCGACATAGCTCATCTCGGACATCTCTTTGATGTCCGCACCAGCCGCAAAGGCTTTGTCCGAGCCGGTGATGACGATGCAGCGCACCTTGTCGTTGCTGTCTGCTTCTTCCAGCGCATCACACAACTCACCCAGTAACTGGGTGTTCAGCGCATTCATCGCATCTGGTCTGTTGAGCTTGATTAGGGCGACGTGGTCTTCGATTTCGACGATGATCGTCTCAAAAGCCATGAGGTGTAAGCTTCCGGTTGTTCCGTTCAAGTACGATTCCTTACCACGCGAATTCGCTGGATCAAGTTATCTTTGGCATTGCGCACAGTAGAAGGATGAGCGACCCGACTGGGTGATTCTCTTGATTTCGGCGCCACAACCTTCGGTTCTGCAGGGCTCGCCTTCGCGGCCATAGACGTCGAAGCTGTGCTGAAAATATCCAAGTTCTCCATCGGCTTGGCGGAAATCGCGCAGCGATGACCCGCCCGCTTCAATCGCGTCCTGCAACACCTGGCGGATGATCGGAACCAGTGCTCCAACACGCGACGCAGAAATTTGTCCGGCTTTGCGACGTGGCGACACCTTGCCGCGATAAAGCGCTTCGCAGACATAGATATTTCCCAATCCGGCAACGATTCCCTGATCCAGCAACGCGGATTTGACCGGGCTATTCTTACCTTTGAACGCCTCAATGAGGTGCTGTTCGTGGAAATCGTTACCCAATGGTTCAGGTCCCAGAACTGACAGCAGCTTGTGATCCTCTGCCGTGACCGTCGGCAGCAGGTCCATGGCTCCGAACCGGCGCGGATCGTTAAAAGTGATACGGGCGCCGTTGGCCATATGAAAGACTACGTGATCATGCTTTTCCGGCATCGGGTGTTTGTGGGCAAATTGCCCTAGAGGATCACCAGATACGGTCATACGCCCGGACATGCCAAGATGGATCAGCAGTGTTTCTCCACTGTTCAGATCGGCCAGAATGTATTTCGATCGTCTACGCAATCGGTCGACGCGCTGCCCAGTCAGTCGTTCAGCCATCCGCTCGGGGAAAGGCCAGCGCAAATCGGGGCGGTTTACGTCCGCCCTTTGGATTACGACGCCTTCCATCGCCGGGGATAGACCGCGTCTTACTGTCTCGACCTCGGGCAATTCGGGCATTAGATGGCTCCTATTCCAAAGGGCCGCATTGTGCCCGCCTCTTATGGCCCTATAACAGAGGCGAAATTCGACGAACGGCAAGGCAAATGTCCAACAACAGCGACAAGACCACTCATTTCGGGTTTGAAACCGTGCGCGAGGCCGACAAGGCCGGGCGCGTACAGGGCGTGTTCAACTCGGTCGCCTCGAAATACGATGTGATGAACGATGTCATGTCGATGGGCATTCACCGGGTCTGGAAAGACGCAATGATGGATTGGCTTGCCCCGCGCCCCGGTCAACGGTTGCTGGACGTTGCAGGTGGGACCGGAGATATCTCTTTTCGCTTCCTGAGACGCGCGGGCCACGGCCATGCCACGGTTCTGGACCTGACAGAGCCTATGCTGGTCGAAGGCCGCCAGCGCGCCGAGGCTGACCAGATGTCCGACAGCCTGAACTGGGTGGTGGGCGATGCGATGTCCCTGCCGTTCGAGGACAATACTTTCGACGTCTATACAATTTCCTTCGGCATCCGGAATGTTACCCGCCCGCAAGAGGCATTGAACGAGGCCTATCGCGTGCTGAAACCCGGTGGCCGCCTGATGGTGCTTGAATTCAGCCAACTGCCCAATGACGGACTGCAAAAGCTTTATGACCTCTACAGCTTCAACGTCATTCCACGCATGGGCAAACTAATCGCCAATGACTACGACAGCTATCAATACCTGGTGGAATCGATCCGCAAGTTCCCGGATCAGGAGACATTCCTGAGCATGGTCCGCGCTGCCGGGTTCGAAAACGCCAAGTACCGCAATCTCAGCATGGGTATCGCGGCACTGCATTCCGGCTGGAAGATCTAGATGCGCGGCCCACACAACATTATCCGCCTGATCCGCACAGGCGCAACGCTCGAGCGCACGGGTGCCATGAACGTGGTATTAGACGCGTTTGAAGCTCCTCGGGCTATCCGCATCCTCGCACATGTTCTGGGCAAACCATTCCAGTGGCTGGGGTACAAAGGGGATCCTCAGATGCCGCCTGCGACCCGCGCCCTAACTGCTCTTGGGCCCGCCTATATCAAGTTCGGACAAGTCCTTTCGACTCGCCCCGACGTGGTCGGAAATGAACTGGCTGAGCAACTGCGTGTTTTGCAGGACAAGCTTCCGCCATTCTCTAAGGCCGAAGCCATGGCCGAGGTCGAGAAGGAGCTGGCCCAACCCCTTTCAGAAATGTTCAGCGATTTCAGCGAGCCCATTGCCGCAGCCTCAATCGCTCAGGTCCACAAAGCTAAGCTGGCCAGCACGGGTGAAGATGTTGCGGTCAAAGTCCTGCGCCCCGGAATTGAACGCGCCTTCCGTAAAGATGTAGACGCCTTTTATTTCGCCGCCCGAATTGTCGACCTGTTTGCCCCCGGTGCTCGTCGCTTGCGCCCTATGGAGGTGATCGAGCATTTTGACGGAGTTGTCCGCGGCGAGTTGGACCTGCGCTTGGAAAGCGCTGCTGCTTCGGAATACGCCGCCAACACCAAGGATGATTCCGGGTTCTGGCTGCCTCCGGTCGTCTGGTCCTTGTCCGCACGCCGGGTGATGACACTCAGCTGGGCCGATGGAATCCCGCTGGGCGACAATGACGCGCTGGACGCTGCAGGCCACAATCGCAGCGATCTGGCAGAACGTGTGTTGCGCCTTTTCTTGCTGCACGCCCTTCGCGATGGCTATTTCCATGCGGATATGCACCAAGGGAACCTGAAGGTCGCCGCGAATGGAGACATTATTGCCTATGACTACGGCATCATGGGGCATATCGACGAATACACCCGTCGGGTCTATGCCGAAATCCTCTTCGGCTTCATCCGCCGCGACTACAAACGCGTAGCCGAAGTCCATTTCGAGGCCGGCTATGTCCCTGCCAACCAGGACGTCGACGAATTCGCCCGCGCCTTGCGCGCAGTCGGAGAACCCATCTTCGGCATGGACGCGACCCATATCTCAATGGGCCGACTGCTCAGCTATCTGTTTGAGGTCACAGAGCGCTTCGGCATGGAAACCCGAACCGAACTGATTCTTCTGCAGCGCACCATGGTCGTGGTCGAAGGCGTTGCCCGATCACTCGACGATCATATGAATATCTGGGAAGTCGCGCGCCCGGTCGTCGAGGATTATATCAAAAGCTCCATCGGCCCCCGGGCCGCCCTGAGAGATTTTGGTAAGACCGCAATGGTGCTGGCCCGTTTCGGCCCACGCTTACCTGCGCTGGTAGAAAACGCCCTGATTGCGCAAACCACGAAAGATGACCAGCAAACTTCCGGCAAGACAACCTTGCTGCTACCCGCCGCCCTTGGCGCAGCCGTTGGAATCGCAGCCACACTTGTCGTGATGACATTCAGCTGACAACAATCCGCCTGCTTCATCTGGCCACAAATATCTTCGGGGGAATCGCGCCACCTGCGCGATGGGGGGGGCAGACAGCCCCCCTACCGACCTCAATCAGAGCCGCTCGATGGCAAGAGCAATCCCCTGCCCACCGCCAATACACATGGTGATAAGCGCCTTGGAACCACCAACACGCTCCAACTCATACAGCGCTTTCAGAGTGATAATCGCCCCAGTTGCCCCCACAGGGTGCCCCAACGCAATCGCACCGCCATTTGGATTGACCTTAGCGGCATCCAATCCAAGCTCTTGATTGACGGCCAGGGCTTGTGCGGCAAAGGCCTCATTACTCTCGATCACATCGAAATCACCTGCCGACAGCCCTGTCTTCTTGAACAAGTTCTGCACTGCAGGAACCGGTCCAATTCCCATTACTTCGGGCCGCACTCCGGCATGCGCATATCCCAATATCCGTGCCTTTGGTTTCAATCCGGCCTTTTCAGCAGCATCTGACGTCGCCAGAACCATCGCCGCAGCCCCATCGTTGATACCCGATGCATTCCCGGCCGTGACGCGTCCTTCTTTCTTGAACACTGGACGAAGGCCCGCCAACGCCTCAGCTGTGGTGGCCTTGGGATGCTCATCCACCTTAAAGTCAACCATCTCGCGTTTGACTTTCACCTGCACAGGCGTGATCTGGCTTTCGAAATATCCAGCGTCGATCGCTGTTGCCGCTCGGCTCTGGCTGGTTAAGGCAAACGCATCCATCTGTTCACGACTGATCTGATGTTCGTCGGCCACATTCTCAGCCGTCACACCCATATGACCGGTTCCGAAAGGACAGTTCAGCGCGCCCAACATCATGTCCAGTGAGGTGACGTCGCCCATCTTAGCGCCCCATCTGGCCTGAGGCACGATGTAGGGGCTGCGTGACATGCTCTCGGCTCCTCCAGCCACTGCGAAATCGGCATCGCCCAGTATCAGAGACTGTACCGCCGACACAATCGCCTGCGCGCCGGAGCCACACAAACGATTTACGTTCATTGCCGGTGTCCCGTTCGGAATGCCCGCCTGCATCGCTGCTACGCGCGACAGATACATATCGCGGGGTTCAGTGTTGATCACATGACCGAAAACCACATGTCCGATTTGCCCGCCTTCGACACCCGACCGTTCAAGCGCGGCTTCGGTCGCCACTGTCGCTAAATCAATCGGCGCTGTCGAAGCCAGCGCACCGCCAAAAGTACCGATGGCAGTACGTGCGCCATCCAGAATAACGATATCGGTCATGGATCACTCCTCCTGAGGTTGGCCGTAGTATGCACCCGCAGAAACTCTCTGTCGCCTGAGACGTCCCGTCACAGACGGAATTGACATCTATTGATTCAAGGCGCATCAAATTCCGCCATGACGGACAAGACAGACGATATCCTGACACGCCTTCCGACACGCCTTAAAGAGGCGCGCCGGGCCCAGGGCCTTTCCCTCGAAGCGGTTGCGAATCTCAGTGGCGTATCGCGATCCATGGTCAGCCAGATCGAGAGGGGAGAGAGCAGCCCCACAATTTCGACCTTGTGGAACCTGACCCGAGCTCTGCAGGTGGATTTTGCCGGGTTGCTGGAAGACACGAAGACAACCGACCAGATCGAGATTCTCAAAAACTCCGAAGTGCCAAGCATCGATAACATGGGGGAGAACTGCCGCATCCGGATCCTCTCACCGCCAGAAGAGGCCGGCGGTCACGAGGTCTATGACATTCAGCTCGATAAAAACGGCGCCCTGAACAGCCAACCCCATGCGCGCGGTGCAAGGGAACAATTGACCGTGTTGGAAGGGGCAGTTCGAGTTACTTCAGGCGCGGCAGTGAGCAAACTCAGGCAGGGTGATACAGCCCGGTACGCCGCTGACGTCGCGCATTCCATTTCTGCCGACAGCCCTGCGCGTGTTTTCCTAATTGTAAAGAACGCCTGACTCAGCGATAATCCGCCTTCACGGATATTTTTCCGTAATTTCGTAAATCCCCTATTTGGGATATTCGTCCGTTATGTTAGAAGTGCGACTCAGAGCTAAGGAGATCGCCATGGCAGATGCATTCCTGTCCCACATCACGGACACCCTTAAGCAGATCGAATCCGAAGGTCTGTACAAGCGTGAACGAATGATCACCTCGCCTCAGGGCGGTGAGATTATTGTGGGCGGAAAACAGGTCATCAACCTGTGCGCCAACAACTATCTGGGCCTGGCCGATCACCCCGCCCTGATCGACGCCGCCAAGAACGCCATGGAACCAAAAGGGTTCGGCATGGCCTCGGTCCGCTTTATCTGCGGCACGCAGGATATTCACCGCGAGCTTGAGCAACGGCTGGCCAAGTTCCTGAACAAAGATGATTCAATTCTGTTCGCTGCCTGTTTCGATGCCAATGGCGGGCTGTTTGAGCCTTTGTTAGGGCCTGAAGACGCAATCATATCGGATAGTCTGAACCACGCGTCAATCATCGATGGCGTAAGGCTCTGCAAGGCCAAACGCTATCGCTATCTAAACAATGACATGAACGACCTCGAAGCTTGGTTGAAACAGGCACGCGAGGACGGGGCGCGGCATATCATGATCGCCACCGACGGCGTTTTTTCGATGGATGGCTATCTGGCCAATCTGCCGAAAATACGCGAGCTGGCCGACAAGTACGACGCCATCGTCATGGTCGATGATTGCCACGCCACGGGCTTCATGGGGCCAAACGGTGCGGGTACGCCGGATCACTTCGGCGTCGACGTGGACATTCTGACGGGAACTCTGGGCAAGGCACTTGGGGGGGCAATCGGCGGCTACATCGCCGGGCCGCAGCCAGTGATCGACCTGCTGCGGCAGCGGGCGCGGCCCTATCTGTTCTCAAACTCGCTGCCGCCGTCCATCGTCGCTGCCGGTCTGGAAGCAATCCGTCTGGTTGAAGAGGGCGACATGCTACGCGCGCAACTGTTCGGCAACGCCAAATACTGGCGCGCCGGTTTGGAGAAACTGGGCTTTGATCTGTTGCCCGGTGAGCACCCAATCATCCCGGTGATGCTGGGGGACGCAACGCTTGCGCAAGACATGGCGTCGCGGTTGTTTGATGAAGGCGTCTATGTTTCGGGTTTCTTCTTCCCGGTAGTCCCGCGTGGTCAAGCGCGGATCAGAACTCAGATGAATGCGGCTCTAACAAAGGATGAATTGGACCGCGCGCTCGCGGCCTTTGGCAAAGTCGGCAAAGAGTTGGGGGTGATTTGATGCGACCCAACACGATGAAAGCACTGGAAAAATCCAAGCCCGAGGAAGGTCTTTGGATGGTTCAGGCCCCAGTGCCCGAGATTGGACCGGACGAGGTACTGATCCGCATAAACAAAACCGGCATCTGCGGCACAGACATTCATATCTGGAATTGGGATGACTGGGCCGCAGCCACAGTACCAGTGCCGATGATCACCGGCCACGAGTTCGCAGGCGAAATAGTCGAGATTGGTCGTAATGTTACCGGGCTTGAGATCGGCCAGCGCTGTTCGGGCGAAGGGCACCTGATCGGAACCGAAAGTCGCCAGAGTCGCGCTGGCAAGTTCCATCTGGACCCCGGAACGCGAGGCATCGGCGTAAACGAACAAGGTGCATTTGCGCAATTTTTAAAGCTGCCCGCTTTCAACGTGATACCTTTGCCAGATGATGTGCCGGATGAGATTGGTGCGATCCTCGACCCGCTGGGCAATGCGGTTCATACCGCACTGAGCTTCGATCTGCTGGGCGAGGATGTTCTGATAACAGGCGCAGGCCCGATCGGCATAATGGCAGCAGCTGTCGCACGCCATGCAGGTGCTCGAAACGTCGTAATCACCGATATCAATGCAGATCGGCTGAAACTGGCGGAACATGTGGTGCCGTCGATACGTACGGTCGATGTAACTATAGAAGAGTTGTCCGATGTCATCACCGAACTGGGGATGAAAGAAGGCTTTGACGTAGGTCTGGAGATGTCGGGCTCGCAGGCAGCTTTGGATCAGATGGTCGAAGCGCTGGTCATGGGCGGTAAGATCGCCCTGCTGGGCATCCCACCGGGCCAATCTCCGGTCGACTGGAGCCGCATTGTCTTTAAAGCCATCACCATCAAGGGCGTCTACGGCCGCGAGATGTTTGAAACATGGTACAAGATGATTGCTATGCTGCAGAACGGTTTGGACGTAAGCCGCGTGATCACCCATCAGTTTGGTGTTGACGATTTTGCCGAAGGTTTCGCAGCAATGAAGTCGGGCCTGTCCGGCAAAGTTGTTCTGGACTGGACCTGACCCTCTGGATAGTTGCAAAACTGGCCCATACACAGGGATCGAGCAACCAACCGGAGGAGCAAGATGGGCAGCACGAAAGATGACCGACTGCTGGAACGCGGAATCGAGGATTCTCTGGTCACCGATTTCGCTGAGACGCATCGCAAAAGCTATGGCGACTTTCTGCAACTCAAAACCCTGTTGAATCTGCAAAAAACCTTTCAGGATCCTGCTCAGCCCGATGAGATGTTATTCATCATCATCCATCAGGTCAGCGAGCTATGGCTGAAGTTGATGCATCACCAACTGGTCGAAGTGCGGCGCTTCCTGCAGCAAGATGATTTCGGCCCGGCGATGAAAAATCTCGACCGGATCAAGGCGATCCAGCGGCAGTTGATCACCGCTTGGGAAACGCTGCTGACCATGACGCCCGCCGACTACATGACGTTTCGCGATGCGTTAGGTAGTTCGTCAGGCTTTCAGAGTTACGGTTATCGCCAGATCGAGTTCATATTGGGCAACAAGGATGCTTCGACCCTCAAGGTGCATGAACACGATCCGGAGGTCATGGAGATGCTGAGCGCAGCGCTAACCAAGCCGTCCCTTTATGACGAAGTGCTGCACATGCTGGCACGGCAAGGGTTTGACGTACCGCAAGACCTGATCGAACGTGACTATTCACAATCCTATTCCGGCGACCCGCGCGTCGTGAAAATCTGGTGCGAGATTTTCCAGGATACCGGCAAGTATTGGGACCTCTATGCTCTGGCTGAAAAGCTGATGGACGTCGAATCGCTGTTCCAGCGCTGGCGTTTCGACCACGCTACGGCAGTCGAACGGGTCATCGGGATGCAACCCGGAACAGGTGGCTCGAGCGGCGTGGCCTTTCTGCGCAAGGCGCTGGAATTGCGCTTCTTCCACGACCTCTACGATATGCGCACCGAGCTGATGTATGCGGGAAACTGAGGCATGCTTTATCGCGGGTTCACCCAAGATCAACTTGAACAGGAATACTCCCCCAGCTCGATGATTGGTGGCGATCTGACACCATATCTAGACAGTTATATTGCGCTCAGCGCTCAGGCGCGGGCACGGATGGATGTGCGCGAAAACCTTGCTTACGGCGACAGTCCGGCGCAGGTTCTGGATTTCTTCCCCTCCTCAGACGCCAACGCACCTTTGCATGTGTTCATTCACGGAGGGTATTGGCAGGCGCTCAGCCAGCGCGAATCCGCCCCGATGGCACCGGTGCTACACGAAAACGGGCAGGCCTTTGCGACCCTGAACTACACACTCGCCCCTGAAGCTAGGTTGGGGCAGATGGTCGAAGAATGTCGCGATGCCTTGCTATGGCTTGCATCACAGGCCGAGTTATTGGGCTTCGATCCATCAAACATCACCCTGTCAGGTCATAGCGCAGGTGCGCATCTGGTAGCGATGGTCATGGCCACCTCATCCAGCGCGTTGGCGCAGGCGGGTCTAAGAGTGCGTAACGTATTTCTGATCAGTGGCGTTTACGATTTGGAGCCGATTAGCCTAACTTCGGTAAATGATCCCTTGCAACTGACTAAGGTCGAGATTCACGATCTTTCCCCATGCCTCAATCTGCCCGCGCCGGGGCCGCGCTACAGGGTAACGGTTGCTGAAAGAGATACACCAGAATTTGTTCGACAAAGCCGTGACTATGCGGAGTTGCTACGAAAAGCAGGGCATTCGGTCAGTTTCGACCTTCAACAGGGTAAACATCACTTCGACATCATCATGCCCTCGGGCTCGTTTTTGTCGTCGCGCGGCGAATAGCCCCAAAAAGAAAACAGCGGCCCAATTGAGCCGCTGTCTTAAATCTCTCGCTGGAAGCCAGATCAGTCGAGCGTCCGGGTCACTTCTTCGCGCTCGAAAATCTCGATCACGTCGCCTGCGCGGATATCGTCGTAGTTCTCGAATGCCATACCGCATTCCTGACCCGACTGAACTTCGGTCACTTCGTCCTTGAAACGCTTGAGCGTCTTCAGCGTGCCTTCGTGAATCACCACGTTGTCGCGCAGCAGACGAACACCTGCGGAACGACGCGCCACGCCTTCGGTGACCAGACAGCCGGCAACTTTGCCAACGCCGGTAACCTTGAAGACTTCGCGGATCTCGGCGTAGCCGATGAACTTCTCGCGGATTTCAGCGCTCAGCAGGCCGGATGCGGCTGCTTTCACGTCGTCCACGAGGTCATAGATCACCGAATAATACCGGATCTCGACGCCTTTCTGGTTCGCAGTGTTTCGCGCTGACGCATTTGCACGAACGTTGAAGCCAAAGATCGGAGCGCCCGAGGCTTCGGCCAGCCCGACATCCGTTTCGGTAATCGCGCCAACACCTGAGTGCAGAACGCGTACGCGCACTTCCTCATTGCCGATCTTCTCCATCGCCTGAACGATGGCTTCGGCAGAACCCTGCACGTCAGCTTTCATCAAGATCGGCAGCTCGGTGACGTTCTCGTCTTCCTTGGCCTTCTGCATCAGCTGCTCAAGGGTGGTCGCGGCACCAGCTGCGGCGCGCTTGTCCTTGGCTGCTTGCTCACGATAGGCAGCAATCTCACGGGCCTGCGCTTCGGTCTCGGTCACGTTCAGAACGTCGCCCGCTTCAGGCGTACCGTTCAGACCAAGAACCTCAACGGGAACCGACGGGCCGGCTTCTTTGACGCGGTCGCCTTTGTCGTTGATCAACGCGCGGACCTTACCATACTGCTCACCCACGACGAAGATATCGCCCTGACGCAAAGTGCCGTTCTGAACCAGAACGGTGGCAACGGGACCACGGCCCACATCAAGCTGCGCCTCGATCACGGCACCTTGGGCGGCGCGGTCGGGGTTGGCTTTCAGTTCCAGAATCTCGGCCTGCAGCGCGATGGCTTCCAGCAGTTCATCGAGACCTTGACCGGTGATGGCGGACACTTCGACGTCCTGAACCTCACCTGACATCTTTTCGACGATGACTTCGTGCTGCAGCAGATCGGTCCGCACCTTGTCCGGGTTCGCATCCGGCTTATCGACCTTGTTGATCGCCACGATCATCGGCACTTCGGCCGCCTTGGCGTGGTTGATCGCCTCGATCGTCTGCGGCATCACCGCATCATCGGCAGCCACAACCAGGACCACGATATCTGTGACCTGAGCACCGCGCGACCGCATTGAAGTAAAGGCCGCGTGGCCCGGCGTATCAAGGAAGGTCAGCGTGGTGCCACCATCGGTTTTCACCTGATAGGCGCCGATATGCTGGGTAATGCCACCGGCTTCGCCCGCCACAACGCGCGCGTCACGAATCGCATCCAGCAATGATGTCTTACCATGGTCAACGTGGCCCATGATGGTGATGACCGGCGGACGCGGCTGCAGATCGTCATCGCTGTCTTCGACTTCTTTGATGACGTCTTCAACATCCGAATCAGAGACGCGGGTCACCTTGTGCCCAAACTCTTCGATGATCAGCTCAGCGGTATCAGCGTCGATGGTCTGGTTCTGCGTGACCATCATGCCCATCTGCATCAGCGATTTGACAACGTCAGCCACGCGCTCGGCCATACGGTTGGCCAGTTCCGAAACCATGATCGCCTCGGGCAACTGAACGTCGCGGATCACCTTTTCCCGCTCGACCGGGCCGCCCATGGCTTTCTGGCGCGCACGCTCCTGCTTGCGCTTCATCGCAGCCATTGAACGCTGACGATTACCTTCACCACCGGTAGCCTGACCCAGTGTTAGCTTGCCCGAACGGCGGTTGTCGTCACGGCCTTTGCCGCGGCCACGCTGCTCGCGCTCGCGGTCTTGCTTGCGGGGTGTAGCCGCTGGCGCCGGTTTGTTGGCCGGACCGCGTGCCGTACGCGGTTGTTCTTCGGGCGCGGGTGCCGCAGCAGCGCGCTTGGCAGCTTCTTCCGCCTCTTTGCGCTTGCGTTCTTCTTCCTCGGCCTTGGCACGAGCACGCTCTTCAGCCTCACGCTGTTCGCGTTCCTTGGCTTCCTGTTCGGCCCGGCGGCGCGCACGTTCTTCTTCACGAGCCTTCTCTTGTGCCTCGCGCGCAGCGGCCTCTTCAGCCTCGCGCGCTTTGGCAGCTTGCAACGCCTTCATTCGGCGCGCCATTTCCGCATCGGAAATACCCGCCGGACGACGCGAAGGATCACCCGAAGGTGCCGCACCACCACTTGGTTTGGTCGCGCCCGGCTTGGGTACGACCACGCGTTTGCGTTTGGTCTCCACCACGACATTCTTGGTGCGTCCGTGGCTGAAACTCTGTTTCACATTTCCGGGGCGTGCCCCGCCACGAAGACCCAATGTCTTTTTGCCGTCACTATCGCTCATTAAGCTTCTTACCCTTCCGAGCGGCCCTTGCCGCCGTCATCCTTTTCGCGCAAGCCACGCAGGCGCTGCGCTTCCTCTACAACACGTTTGGCGAGTCCGCCAGAGGCCATGGCCGCATGAATCACGGTTTGGCGCCCAAATGCCGCCCCAAGCTCATCCGCAGTCAGCCAGCCGATGTATTTTCCAAAGTGCGGCGTGCTGAGTTTCGACTTACCGCGCCCCGATCCGTCCGAGGCTTGAATCAACACCTGGGCCTCTTCCCGGTCCAGCCACGATTTGACCTTTTCATACCCGGCGACCGCATCTCCGGACTTGCGCGCCAAACTGATCAGCTCGATCACCCGGCGCGCCACCTGTTTTTCGACCTCATCTGTTAGATCCTTGGCCGCACTCACCTGCGCCTTGAACCCACGCGAGAACAGTTTCTTACTCACTGCTTTGTCCAGCGCGGCGCGATCCGCCGCCACATAGACCCCGCGCCCCGGCAATTTAGCCGCAACATCGGGAAAGACCTGACCGTCCGGCCCTGCCACAAAGCGGATCAAGCCATATTTAGGCTGAATCTCGCCAGTGGCGATGCACTTGCGTTCAGGGCCTTCCGACCGATCCTTTTGGACGCCACCGCGACCCATGTCAGCCACCCGAGGCCTGAGATCAGGCCTCGACCTCCTCATCGGTTGCTTCGCCGTCTTCTTCGGCCTGCTCCAATTCAGCCGGATCAACCCAGCCCAACATGATGCGCGCCGTCATGACCAAGTCCTGAGCCTCTTCCAGCGTAACGCCGAAAGGTTCCAGAACACCATCATCCTTGATGCGCTCACCATCAACTGTGGTCCAGCCACCGGCCAGTTCCCAATCGGCACAGGTTGCGAAGTCTTCCAGCGTCTTCACATCGTCCTTGGCCAGCGCCTCTACCATCTGGGGTGTCAGGCCTTCGAATTCAATGAGGCTGTCCTCGGCGCCCAGCGCACGGGCCGCATCCAACGCCGCCTTGGCTTGTGCTTCCAGGAATTCGCGCGCACGGGTCTGCAGTTCTTGCGCAGTGCCTTCGTCAACACCGTCGATGACCAGCAGTTCCTCGATTTCGACATAGGCCACTTCTTCGAGGTTGGTGAATCCTTCCGAAACCAGCAGTTGCGCGAAGAATTCGTCCAAATCCAGCGTTTCCATGAACAGCTGTGTACGGGCTTCGAACTCTTTCTGACGGCGGGCCGATTCTTCGGCTTCGGTCATGATGTCGATGTCCAGGTTGGTCAGCTGGCTGGCCAGACGCACGTTCTGACCGCGGCGACCGATGGCCAGCGAAAGCTGCTCTTCGGGTACAACCACTTCGATCTTACCGGCTTCTTCGTCCAGAACCACCTTAGAAACCTCTGCAGGCTGCAGTGCGTTCACCAAGAAGGTCGGCTGATCTTCGTTCCACGGGATGATGTCGATCTTTTCACCCTGCAGCTCGTTCACAACGGCCTGCACGCGGCTGCCGCGCATACCAACGCAGGCACCCACGGGATCAATCGAGCCGTCATACGAGATCACAGCGATCTTGGCGCGCGAGCCGGGGTCTCGAGCCACGGCCTTGACCTCAATGATGCCATCATAGATTTCGGGCACTTCCATCTTGAACAGCTCAGCCATGAATTCCGGCGCGGTGCGCGACAGGAAGATCTGGTGACCACGCACCTCACGGCGGACTTCCTTGATATAGGCGCGCACACGGTCATTCGGGCGATAGCTTTCGCGGCCGATCTTGTCATTGCGACGCAGAACGGCTTCGGCACCGCCCAGATCGACGATGACGTTGCCGAATTCCTCGCGCTTGACGGCACCGTTGATAATGGTGCCCGCGCGATCCTTGAATTCTTCGTATTGACGGTCACGCTCAGCTTCGCGAACCTTCTGCAAGATCACCTGCTTGGCGGATTGTGCCGCGATACGGCCCATCTCAACCGGCGGAACCTCTTCAACGAAGACATCACCGACCTCAGGGTTTTCCATATATTGTTTGGCCTGCTCAACGGTGAACTCAGCCTGATAGTTCTCAAGTTCTTCATCTTCAACCACGGTACGGACGCGGGTAAAGGTCGCCTTGCCGGTTTTGCGGTCGATCGACACGCGGATATCCATCTCCGCGCCGTAACGGCTCTTGGCGGCACGGGCGAGCGATTCCTCCATCGCTTCGACAACCAGACCGGGGTCGATCATCTTTTCGCGGGCCACGGCCTCGGCGGTCTGCAGCAGCTCCAGCTGGTTGGCTGAGGTGATTGCCATCAGTTCGTCTCCTCTTCGGACCCTTCGGTCTCTATCTCGTCGAAAGCGTTTTCGTTCAAGGCGCCGGCGTCTTTTCGCTGGCGCAGCATTTCCTTGATCAGGTCATCAGTCAGGACCAGCTTGGCGTCGCTCAGCCAGTCGAATTGCAGACCGATGGTGATCGTCTCGTCCCCTTCGGGGATATTGATCAGTACCTCATCCCCTTCGATCCCGGCCAGTTCACCCTTAAAGCGGCGGCGGCCGTCGATCAGTTCAGCGGTCTCGATCTTGGCCTCGTATCCTTCGAAGGTCTCGAAATCCTTGAGACGGGTCAGAGGGCGGTCGATGCCGGGGCTGGACACTTCAAGCGTATAGGCATCAAGAATCGGGTCCTCGACGTCCAGCGTGGCACTCACTGCGTTCGAAATCTCGGCGCAGTCATCTACTTCGATGCCGCCATCGGGCTTGTCGGCCATGATCTGCATCGTGGTGGTCTTGCCGCTCATCAGGCGGATGCGCACCAGCTCATACCCCAGATCCTCGATCACGGGTGTGATGATCTCGGCCAGTCGCCGGTCAATGGCTGCTTTGGCTATCAGGTCATTTGTCATTCAGATTCTCTACCCTGTCATCGGGCACAAAAAAACGGGCGCGCGGCCCGTCGAAATTTCCGGTGGAGCCTCGGACCAGAAGTCCAACGCGCCGCTGTTGCAACTGCATATACGCAGGCTTTTCCGAGTCTGCAACCCCCGGCGAAAATCGTGATCGGATTTAGGCCAGCCACCACCGCTCGGCGATGCGCCCATCGTCCAACGACCCCTTGCCAATCTGACGCGGCATGCCGACATGCGCGGCCACCGCCAGCGCCATGTCGGTCTTACCTGGATGGTATCTGAGGCCACGTTGATCCTTAAGCTCATCACCTTCGGGCAGGGCGGCAATGTCCACATAGCCATCCCGCAAAGCCTCGGCCCGCACACGCGCATCAGGGATCACAATGATTTCCAACGCATCAGCCCAACCCGCGTGGCCATTTTTGTAGTGGCCCGCCACCTTGCACCCAAGGAAATGGCGAGAATCCTCGGCCCGTTCCACACGATAGCACCCCGTGCCCGTTGCCGTGTTCAATGGGGTAACTCCCTGCCCGTTACGTGTCACGACAAACCGACTGTCGGCCAGCAAGAAGGGCAAACCAGGATTGGGCGCGGCCAGTTCCAACCTAACGCGATCAGGGGCCAGGGCCTCCGCGCGTCCGATGTCTGAAAATACCGCCGCTACATCGTCTGCATGCATGGCGGATCCATCATGGAACATCGCGTCGTCGCGTAGATCAAAGCTCCATACACGCGCGTGTTCTTCAGCCTGCCAAGCTTTTGCCAGTTCGCCGCGCAAGGTCCCATCTGATGCGACTTCGGTCAGGGTGTCGAACACGGCCCCGCGCGCTAATATTTCCAAACTCTCATCGCGCGGAACCGCAAGCCGCAGCTTGCCACCTGTCTTTGGTGTATCCGCCAGCGACCCGCCCGTCGCCGCCAGCAAGGCGGCGGCAGCACCCGAGGCAAACAATGCACGACGGTCGATCCTGGTCATGCCGTACCCTCCGCCACGCGGTCCATAATCCGGACCAGCTCAACGCTTATACCCGGTTCTGACAAGGCGTGCCCTGCCTGGCGCACCATTTTCAAGTCAACGCCAGGCCATCGCTGCGCCAGGTTCCAGGCCGCTTGCGGTGGACAGATCATATCATACCTTCCCTGCACGATATGGCCGGGAATATGTGCGATACGGTCGATCTGGTCTAGGATCTGGCCATCATACTCGAGAAACGCGCCGTTCCTGAAATAATGATTTTCCAGCCGTGCAAAGGTACGGGCGTATTCCCCGGGGCTTTCCCCAACCGATCCGTTGGTGTGGATTGAGGCCAGAGCGTTCTCCCAATGAGACCAAGCGCGCGCAAAGAGGATCTCGGTCGCACGATCGCCCGAAAAGAGGCGCTTGTGATAGGCATTGATCGCGTCAGACTGTTCGGCCTCGGGCAACAGGGATGCAAACTTGGCCCACTGTTCCGGCCAAAACTTGCCCGCACCGCCACCATAAAACCAATCGAGCTCGGCCTGTGTCGCCAGAAACACGCCGCGCAACACCAAACGATTGACCCGATCCGGGTGTGTCTGCGCGTAAATCAAAGCCAGTGTTGCACCCCAGCTGCCGCCAAAGACAATCCAGTCCTCGATACCAAACAGCGTTCGCAACCGTTCGATATCCGCGACCAGATGCCAGGTCGTATTGTCTTCGACCGAGGCCGTGGGCCTTGAACGGCCACAACCGCGCTGATCAAAGAGAATCACCCGGTAGACATCCGGGTCGAAATAGCGCCGCATCGCGGGGCTGCAACCGCCACCCGGCCCACCATGCAGCACCACGACCGGTATCCCATTGGGATTACCGCATTGTTCCACATAAATGCGGTGCCCATCGCCCATATCAACGACGCGCTGATCGAACGGATCGATCGGCGGGTAAAGATATTGAACTGCGCGCTTTTGGTCCGGGTACTTATCCATTACGGCCCTATATAGTCCTTAAGCGTAAAAGAGCACACGGAGACAGGAATGCAAGCGCATCCGAACACGGTCGACCCGTCCGAGATCGCAAAATTCGAGGCGATGGCCGCCGAATGGTGGGACCCACATGGGAAATTCAAACCTTTGCACATGCTGAATCCGTGCCGTCTGGACTATATCACCCAACAGATTGCGGGCGAATTTGACCGTGATCTTAAGGCCCCGCACCCGTTCGAGGGCCTGCGCCTGCTGGATATCGGCTGCGGCGGCGGGCTGCTGAGCGAACCGATGGCCCGTTTGGGGGCCGAGGTCGTGGGGGCCGACGCCGCCGAGGGCAACCTGCCCGTCGCACGCATCCATGCCGAGCAGTCTGGCTTGCAGATCGACTATCGCCACACCACCGCCGAGGACATGGCCGCCGCGGGCGAGCAATTCGACGTGGTGCTAAACATGGAGGTGGTCGAGCATGTGGCCGATCCGTTGGGCTTTCTGACCGCGTCGCAGCATTTGCTGAAACCCGGCGGCTTGCTGATCTGTTCGACCATCAACCGCAACCCGAAATCCTATGCGATGGCCATTTTCGGGGCCGAGGTCATCATGCGCTGGCTGCCGCGCGGCACGCATGAATGGAACAAGTTCATCACGCCTGACGAGCTGTTCGACCTGCTGCGCCAGGCCGGGTTGGAGCCGGTGGACCGCAAGGGGTTCGTCTTCAACCCGATCCTGTTGAGCTGGTCGATCTCGGACCGGGATCTGAGCGTGAATTACGTGACGGCGAGTGTGAAGCCGGGGTAGGATGGGTGCTTGCACCCATATTTCCGACGACAAATCGGGCGCGATAGGTGCAAGCACCCTTCCTATTCTCGCTGTTATCTTCGAATGAATTTGTCTCGCGTCAACTCGGCAGCAATCGAATAGAAATATTTGTCATTGGACGCGCGCGCCAGAGCCGCTTTTCTCGTTGCAGCTCCAGCCTTAAAGAAGCCCTCACCTAACACCGCTTCCACACGGCCTCCAGTCACCGGTTCGTTAGTCGACTGAATTGTAACTTTCTTGAGCGCATAACCTTCACCAAATTTCGTCACGATATCTTCAGGACTGACAAGCTGAACCGACTTCGGGTCGTTAATATCTTTGTAAGTCACCATTCGCGGCCAAAGCTTCATGTGCAAATCTAAGGGCTCGGTCTGTTTTGTAATCCAGCGAATAGAGCTTTTAAATGACTGCCCCTTTTTGTCTGGAGGCAGCGTACGCACAATCATCCTGCCTGCGTCTTCTTCTATCAACGCAAACAAATACCGACCGCCGAGATCAGCGACCACTGCTTCACCTGTCAGGTCAGTGTGATCATGATCCAGATCGCCAGCCCATTCCATAGCACCGGTGAAATCCACGCGGATAACGCTCGACGCGGTCATGGGACCGTTAGGCGTATCGAAATACAGCACCATTTTCTGATGCCAGTCCGCTTTTTTGGCGCAGCCGGTCAACGCAACGGCCATGACAGCGAATAAAACTATATAAAATCTCAACCTAATTCTTCCCGCCGAGGTTGATCCTCCGCTTGATCAAATCAATCAAATGGAAGAAACCCTACTCCCCCTCCAACTGCAACCGCAAATCCCGCAGCACCGGCAGCGTGCTGCGGACGCGCTCCAGCCCCAGCTCTCCGACCACGCGGTTGATCAGCGGGGCAATCGAGGAAATCGCCTGATCGCGCGCGCGGCGACCGGCGGGGCTGATGGCGACCATTTTGCGGCGGGCATCGTCCCAGTCGGGGCGTATGTGAATGTATCCGGCCCATTCCAGCTTGGCCAAAGTGTTGGTCATCGCCCCTCGGGTCACGTGGAACGTGTTGGCCAGCTGCGCCGGGCTGCGCTCGTCTCCGACAAAGACCAGATGATTCAGCACCGAAAAATGTGAGATTTCCATGCCCTTGGGCAGCACCCGGCTGAGCCGGTTGCGCAATAGCTGGTCGGCGGTCAGGATTTCGCTGAACAGCGTGACCGCCAGGGCATTTTTCTCGTCCGTCATAAGCCCGGTTCTGGATCAGGGACCTTTGAAAGGCCGTACATGGGTCAATGAGGGCACGCGTCGGCGCGCCTCGGACACAGAACTATCACGCAATTCGAAAAAGTGAATGCCCGGATCGGTGCCTGCGTCGATGACGACCTCTCCCCAAGGGGCCACGACCATGCTGTGGCCATAGGTATATCGGGTCTTGCCGCGCGTCTTTGGATGCGCGCCAGCCTGCGCCGGGGCAAGCACCCAGCAGCCGGTTTCAATCGCCCGCGCGCGCAGCAGGGATTCCCAATGTGCAGCACCTGTGACCGGCGAAAACGCTGCCGGGACGGTTAGAATCTGCGCACCAGCCTGCGCCAGCGCTGCATAAAGATGCGGAAAGCGGATATCATAGCAGATCGTCATACCAACTTTCCCGAAATCCGTATCTGCGATCACGGCATTCTCGCCGGGGCGATAGTTCTTCGATTCGCGGAACGTCTCGGTCTCACTGACCTGCACGTCAAACATGTGGATCTTGTCGTATCGCGCCACGATCTGCCCCTGCGGGTTGATCATGAAGCTACGGTTGGCAAAGCGGCCATCGGCATCGTGGGTCTTGATCCCCAAAGAGCCGATCAGCAGCCAAACACCCAAATCAGCGGCCTGCTTGCGTAGGCCAGCCAGGGTGATGTCATCCTCTTCATGCTGCAGAACTTCGCGCTGCCGCGTGGTGCTGGTCGAGACGCAGTTCGTCACCTCGGGCGTCAGGAGAAAGCCCGCACCCCGCTCTGCAGCCTCGGCCATCATGGCGCGCACCATGTCCAGATTCTGGACCGGGTCGTCCGACGAGTTGATTTGCAGCAGAGCGGTCTGCATCAGGCCGCGAGCAGACGATCCAGCTTGCCCTGACGTTCAAGCTCGTAGAGGTCATCGCAACCGCCAACATGAGTTTGGCCGATGAAAATCTGCGGCACAGTGCGTTTCCCACCCGCCCGCTGAATCATTTCGGGTTTGCGTTTGGGATGCATCAGCACGTCGACTTCCGAGAACTTGACGCCTTTCTGCTTCAACAACCGTTTGGCAGCGTGGCAAAAGCCGCACAGCGGCGAGGTGTAGATTTCTACGGGCTTCATATTCCATCCCTTTGGGTTTCGCACATTCTTGGGCGAATTAGGCATCCTTGGCAACGCGCGCCAGTACCAACACGAAAATATGATTTGCTCCTGAAGCACGGCAGACACGCGCGCAGGCCTCCAGTGTCGCACCCGAGGTCATAACGTCATCGACCAGAAGAATATCACGGCCCTGTGTCATACGTTCCCGTTTCGGATGTACAGCTATGGCGTCGGCGAGTGCTGCCGCGCGTTCAACCGCTGTTTTGCCATCCAGGACAGGCGTGCGTCTGGTTCGAACCAAGAGATCAGGGCATACGGCCAGACCCGTTTCCTGACCCAGATGATGCGCAAGCAGTGCGGATTGGTTATATCGCCTGCGGATCATTCGGGACCAATGCAGCGGGACTGGCGTGATCAACATGTTGGGGCGAAACACTTCGGACCCGGCTCGTGCCATCCAGCGCGCAGCCGGGCGCGCCAATTCCGTACGATCCCCATGTTTCAACGCCAGTATCAGAGATCTGGCGCCCCCTTGATACAACAGAGCTGCCCGACCGTCCTGCCAAGCGCGCGGCCTTGTGAGGCAGTCGTCGCACTCGATTCTGTACCCATCCCGTGCGCCGGGGACCGGCACGCCGCAACTTTCGCAAACTGAGCCGCCGATAAATGGTGTGTCTCGCCAGCATGGACCGCAGAGGCCGAAGTCGGATTCGGTCAGCGCACCGCATGAAAGGCAAAGCGGGGGATAGATCATCTCGACAACGGTTTGAATCCCCTGACGAATGCGATACTTGCGGCTTATGAAACTGCCGTCCGACACTGCACCCTCTCTGTTTGACCGCGCTGCCCTCGCGCTCCACCGCAGCCGCGCGCAGGATGAGGCGCTGTTTCTGCATCGCGCCGCCGTTGACGAGGTGCAGGATCGTCTATCGATGGTTAATAAAATCTTTAAGGCGCCTGTCGTCGTGACCCCGTTCCCACACATCTGGGAAGAGTTATGGACCGAGACCCGGATCGTCCTGGATGATGAGGTTCTGGACCTGACGCCAGGCGCGCATGACCTGGCGATACACGCGATGGCGTTGCATTGGGCAAACGACCCGGTTGGCCAATTAATCCAATGCCATCGTGCGTTGAAGCCCGATGGTTTGCTCTTGGTCGTTTGCTTGGGAGGTGACACCCTTCAGGAATTGCGTGCGGCACTGGGTCAGGCGGAGATTGAGGTTACGGGCGGTCTAAGCCCGCGTATTGCACCGATGGCAGAATTACGTGATCTGGGCGCGTTGCTGCAACGGGCTGGTTTGGCTTTGCCCGTTGCAGACAAGGCAACGTTATCTGCCGAATACCGCGATCTTAACCATCTGATGCATGATTTGCGCGCGATGGGAGAAACCAATGCGCTGCAAGATCGTCTGAAACAACCGACCCGGCGGGCTGTTTTCGAGAAAGCGCAGGAAATCTATGCCGCTCATTTCACAACCTCCCAAGGCCGTTTGAGGGGAACTTACGAACTGGTCTGCCTGACAGGCTGGTCCCCTGATGACAGTCAGCCCAAACCTTTGCGTCCGGGATCGGCCCAAATGCGCCTTGCCGATGCGTTGGGCACGGATGAGGGCAAACTGCCCGATTGACGACCGGCCTTTTCCCGTTATCTCAGGCCAGACACATAAATTCAGGAAGCTTCACATGTTTGATGCCACTCGTCCTACCCACGCGCCCGCAGAGCACCCCAAGGTTAAAATGGGACGTGTCGGTGTCCTGCTGGCCAACTTGGGCACACCTGACGATTATAGCTATTGGCCCATGCGGCGTTATCTGAACGAATTTTTGTCGGATAAGCGCGTGATCGACTATCCAGCCTGGAAATGGCAGCCCATTCTGCAAAGCATCATCCTGACCAAACGCCCTTTCAGTTCGGGCGAAGCGTACAAGTCGATCTGGAATCACGACAAGGGTGAAAGCCCTTTGATGACGATCACCAAGGACCAGACCGCCAAGATACGCGAGGCGATGCACGAACGGTACGGCGATCAGGTCATTGTCGAATTCTGTATGCGCTACGGCAATCCTTCGACCCCTTCAAAGGTGCGCCAGATGGTGGAAGAAGGCTGTGATCGCATCCTTTTCTTCCCGCTCTACCCGCAATATGCCGGGGCTACGACCGCCACAGCGAATGATCAGTTCTTCCGTGCATTGATGAAAGAGGCCTGGCAGCCGGCCAGCCGGACTGTGCCGGCCTATTTCGATGAACCCTCTTATATCGACGCACTGGCAAGTTCGGTCGAGCGGGTCTATGCAGTGATGGAGACCAAACCGGATGTTCTCGTCTGCTCCTATCACGGCATGCCGGAACGCTATCTGCAGCAAGGTGATCCCTACCATTGCCAGTGCGTCAAAACCTCAAGACTTCTGAAAGAGCGTCTGGGTTGGTCAGATGACCAGCTTGTCTCAACCTTCCAATCGCGATTTGGGCCGGAAGAGTGGCTGAAACCCTACACCGTCGATCATGTGGCCGATCTTGCTCGGGCAGGTAAGAAAAATATCGCCGTTATCGCGCCTGCATTCTCTGCCGACTGCATCGAAACGCTGGAAGAGATCAACGAAGAGATCAAGGAAAGCTTCGAACATGCGGGTGGCGAATCGTTCACCTATATCCCGTGCCTCAACGATGATGATTCGCATATCGCGGCACTGAGCAAGGTGATCCAAGACAATTTGCGCGGCTGGTTGGAATGACGGCCCACTTAACCAAGCACAAAAAAAGGCGGTGGTTTGCACCACCGCCTTTTTAAATTGATAAAGTCTCGTCGACTTAGCTTGCTGCAACAGCTGCGGCAACTACAACCAGCAGGATCAGCGGCAGGATGATGCCCTGCGACGAACCTTGGGTTTCTTCGACAACAACAGGTGCTTCAACAACCGGCTCTTCCAGGTTGCCAGCATATGCGGTCGAAGCAGCAGCAGTCAGAGCAGCAGCGAGAACGAGTTTCTTCATATTAACCTCCAGAATTTGCGCGATTCCCAATAGCGAAACCGCACATCTAAGACTTACCTCGTGAGTTTTTCTAATCAGCTATCCCCATGGATTGCAATTGCAACTTACGTAAATGGCAGGTTCGTGCGCGAAAATGTCGTCAAATTAGCAACACTTGCGTGCCAACCTTGGCCATTGAGAACAACTCAGCGATATCTTCGTTGAACAAACCAATGCACCCGTTCGAAGACCGACGGCCGATTTTGCGTGTATCATGGGTGCCGTGAATGCGATAATATTTCCAACTCAGATATAAAGCGTGCGTTCCCAATGGGTTATCGGGCCCCGGCGGGATGTAATCAGGCCATTCGGGGTTGCGTTTTTTCATCGATGGCGTCGGTGACCAACTTGGACCCTCGACTTTGCGAATGACACTGGTGCGCCCACGACGGGTCAGTTCTTCGGTCAATGGCACTGACGAGGGGTACAGTTTGTATACGGATTGATCATCTGACCAATAATGCAGCGCTCGGGATACCGTATCGACTAGAATGGCCCCGTTTCTGGTATTGGAAAAGTAAGGCTGCCAATCCAACGCCCTGAATCCGGATACATTGCGTCGTACCTGAGGCTCAGGTTCGGGCGCAGGGCGCAACGGATCACCGGGAATGTATTGGGCTAACGCAGGCGAAGCCAAACTGGCGGTGGCAGCCGCCAGAAAGCCGCGACGCGTCGGAGACAAAAGAGTTTTCTTGACCATGTTGTGCGGTCCTTTGTTATGGGTAAATGCAATTTCTGTGATATTTTATGGCCAGAATGCTTCAGTCGCAAATCAAACCGGCAGAATCACGCAAGGTTGGACCTTTGAACGTTTGCTCTGGGCGCTCAGGCAGGCTATTTCCGTGGTCGACACTAAATTCAGGCCCATCATGACACGTATTCTTTCTCTTCTAGCGATTTGTTTAGTCGCACTTGCCGCATGTACTGATTCGGGTACGACAACTCTTGGTGCAGATGGCAGGCCATTGCCGAGCGTCTATAAAATCCGCGGCAACCCAGAGAAGTTGCAGTTCCGGATGCTGGATTCAGTAAACGCACTGCGGCAAGCCTCGGGTTTGCAGCAAGTTCAGTTGAACGCACAGCTGAACGCAGCCGCCGAGACTCACTCGAAGGACATGGCCCGCCAAAATCGGCCCTGGCATTTTGGGTCGGATGGGTCTTCCCCCCTGGATCGGGCTTCGCGGGTTGGGTATTATGGCACCTTCCTGGGCGAAGCGATCTCGGAGACCTATGAGACCGAGACGGAAACGCTAGCTGCTTGGATGCAGGAACCTGGATCGCGCGCGGTAATAATGGACCCTAAAGCCACACAGATGGGCTTTGCCTGGCATCAGGAAAAAGGCGGTAAAATCTGGTGGACATTGGAGATGGGCACCGGCGGCTGAGTATTCCGGTCGCAGGCCGAACGAACCTTTGACTGTCTATCACCCTTGCGAAACGAGCACCCTCGCAGACTTTTGCGAGGGTGCTGTCATTTCAGAGACGCTATTTTGGTCAAAATAATGAGTGAGCACAGAGGGCAATCCGAAAAAGGTGGTGGCGTTGGATAGCAACTTGCATTGGGTTTTAACGCTGCTTACTCGGCATCTGCTAAAGCGTGACATAGTTCACGGTGATATCCATCGTGTTCCTCTAAGCAATCCCAATGCGAATTAAGATACCCAGACAAAACAGAAAATGGATATCGCTGATTTTGTTCGGCGGAATCGCGACATTCCTGATGCTCGGCGGCGAGTTTACAGGTTCGCACGACGCATGTCGCCTAAAGTGCTTTACATTAACAATGCAGGAATGGGTGGATGAAGGACACAAAATCTATGTGATCGCCGGCCTCTACCTAGCCGCCATATTCAGTTTTCTTTGGGATCATCTTTAGTTGGACTGATCAGCCGTGTATTGCCCGCAAAAGGCGGCGCCAAAGATGATTACCTTGCCGTCGCTCAACGCATTCTTCGTTTCTTAGTACCTTAAGCCGCTTGCATCGACTGAGCTTCGGTCAGAATAGCATACAGCTTTACCGGATCAGGATTTGCCCGCAACTTCGCGCAGACCGATTGCTCACGCAATGTGCGCGAGACTAGCGCCAGCGCCTTCAGATGCTCGACCCCGGCTTCTTCAGGGGCAAACAGCGAAAACGCCAGATCAACAGGCTGACGGTCGACCGAGCCAAAGTCGATGGGTTTCTCGAGCATGACAAACACACCCGAGACCGATTCCAGTTCCGACAACCGAGCGTGTGGAAGCGCAACACCATGGCCAACGCCAGTCGGGCCAAGGCTCTCCCGCTCGAGCAAGCTTTCAACGATGGCCTGCGCATCCAGCCCAAGCGTCGCAGCACCTACGTCGCCAATTTCCTGAAACAATCGCTTCTTACTGGACGCAGCGGACAATACACGCACCGCTTCGGGCTTTAGAATACTCGAAAGCTCCATCAATCTGCTCCTAAGCCGTGCCCCCTCTGCGAGGGGGCGTTCCGACTATTCTTGCCTGTTACGGATCAATCCAGCCAATATTGCCGTCCTCACGACGATATACGACATTCAATCCGTCCTTGTTCTCATTCCGGAACACCAGCACCGGGGCACCGGCAAGTTCCATTTGCATAACAGCTTCCCCAACACTGAGCGATGGGATCTTGGTCTCCATCTCAGCCACAATCATTGGCTGCAGCGATTCGGGTTCATCCGCCGTGTTCGATTCGTCAGAGGCGAGGATATAAGAGGACGCGCCAAAGAGTTCAAC
Organism: Ruegeria sp. G2; assembly: GCF_056533505.1. NCBI lineage: Bacteria > Pseudomonadati > Pseudomonadota > Alphaproteobacteria > Rhodobacterales > Roseobacteraceae > Ruegeria > Ruegeria sp. G2. The sequence goes on from NZ_JBQFON010000014.1 coordinate 48,268, forward strand.
CGGCTCGGATCGATCCTTATGGTGGTCTTTGAGGCGCCGTTTGTAACGCCGCAGTTGTGTCTCCATCTTGTCACAGCAGCCTTCAAACGCCGCATAAATCTCGGTTGCATGAGCCTTAGCCTGAGCGGTCAGGCCAGTCGACAGATGCACAGTGGTTTCGCATACATATTCATGCGCCGAACGGGAAAAGACGACGTTGGCGTCAGTCGGTCGCTGGGCGTATTTGCCCACGACCTCGCCCAGTTCGGTCTGCACGTGGGTCTGCAGCGCCGCACCGATGTCGATCTGTTTTCCGCTGATTTGGTAACGCATGTGATCTCCTTCACAATTCACACCCATTCTGACGCCGCGTAACGCGACTGACTTGTTTTTATCGGGTGGGGGGTATCGGCATTTTCTGCGGTTGCCGCTGATCCTGCCCTTCCAAGAAGGGACATCGAGATCCTGACTGGAACCGAAGCAATGCCATGTCCCAATTGATGCAAGGGACGACGGGAGAGTCAATCAAAACAGATGTGTTTATGCGAGATTTCCGCCATGCGCCCGGCGCATTTCCGCGTAATCTTATGAAATACGGAAGTTTTCGCCCAGATAGACCCGACGCACATTTTCGTTCTCCACCACCTCGTCTGGGGTGCCGGACATCAGAACTTGACCATCATGCAGAATGTAGGCGCGATCCACAATTTCCAGCGTTTCCCGGACGTTGTGATCCGTGATCAAAACCCCGATACCCCGTTTCTTCAGATCAGCCACCAAATGCCGGATATCACCGACACTGATCGGATCGACCCCTGCAAAGGGCTCGTCCAACAGCAAATAATTCGGATCGGCAGCCAAACAGCGCGCGATCTCAACCCGGCGCCGCTCTCCACCAGAGAGAGCAAGCGCTGGCGCGCGGCGCAGATGTTCGATCGAGAAATCCGATAACAGCTCTTCAAGCCGCTCTTTCCGGCGATGAGCGTGTTTGACCGTGATATCCAGAACCGAGGCGATATTGTCCTCGACACTCATACCGCGGAAAATTGACATTTCCTGTGGCAGATAACCAATACCCAACCGCGCACGGCGATACATTGGCAGAGTCGTGACGTTCTGCCCGTCAATGGTCACGGTACCTGCCTCGGGAAAAACCAGCCCTGCGACGGAATAGAACGTGGTGGTCTTGCCCGATCCATTCGGCCCCAGCAGCGCCACGACCTCAGATCGGTTCAGCTCCATAGACACGTCACGGATGACGGTCTTCTTGCGATAAGACTTGCGCAGCTTCTCGATTTTCAGACCGGAAGAGCCTTCAGCGATGGACAATTCGGGACGGTTCATCAGTTGCCACCTTGCTGCAGGATCGTCTTGACGCGCCCCGACATCGTTGCGGTTCCGGACGTCAGATTTGCGATCATCTGATCACCGCTGATAATGCTGGGCCCCTGAGTCAGCAGCACATTGCCCTTCATTTCGATCACACCGGAATCGATGGTGTATTCCGCCCAATCACCTTCGGCAGCGTCAGGTGGACTGACCAGAACGACATTTTCCGTCGCCTCCATCCGATCAATGGCCGAACGTTCTTCGTTATATATGACAAGAACGCGATCTGCGGTCAGGCGCATTTCACCCTGTATGACGATCACGTTGCCGATAAACTCGGCAGAGCCGTCTTCCTGATTTACGTTCAGAGTCTCGGACGTGACTTCAACCGGCAGGGTCGGGTCAGCGTTGACCGATCCAAATGCCACCTGAGCCTCCTGCGCAAATGCAGGCGTGGCCCCAACTGCGATGGCACAACACAAAACGGCGACACGTAAATCGAACACAAGTTATCTTTCTGCTTTTTGCGGCTCGTATATCAGCTTCACGCCGCCTGTAAAAAGAATATGGACCGGACCGTCCTTTTTTACAGTCCCAAAAATCATTCGCCCTGCGGTAAAGTCGCCAATCGGACCCGTTCCGTCAATCTGACCTGGGCTGTCGCCGCGGATTTCATCCAAAGATGTATTCAAAAGATCAGTCGTTACCTGAATACCATCCGCCGTCGTGATGACTACATCGCCCACAAATGTCGCGGTGCCCTTGTCTGGCCGGATCATGCCTGTATTCGATTCAAGTGTAATCTCGCCACCGCTGCTCAACTCAAATCGCCCCTGAACCTCAGACGCCGTTGGGGTTTCTAGTTCACCGCTTTGGCTGGCACGACGAGCCTCGACCCGAATCCCTTCGCCCTTGCGGGTTACACCTTTGTAGTCGGGGCGGGTAACGACCTGATCTGTCAGTCGCTCTCCAATATCCTGATCACTGAAGGGCACCGACACATTGGTGTCGATGCTGCGGGACAGCAAAAACACAGAGGACAATATAAGAATCGCCGCCAGTGGTAGCAGAACTTTCAGAAACTGCACCCAACGGGAATGGCGATCCACTTCGGCCATTTCCCTAACCCAGCCCCACACGTAGACAATCGTGGATATGCAACAGCCCCGATGTCGGACCATTGGTCTCGGGATCCACCACAAAAAGAGAAGTGATCTTGCGATCATTCATGATCGCAACCGCCTCTTCTGCCATTGCGTTTGGCGCGATGGTTAGAGGATTTTCGGTCATTACCTCGGTGGTGTTTTTGTTCAGTAGCCCGTCCATGTTCCGACGCAGGTCACCATCCGTGATAATGCCCAGCAAACATCCGGCCTCATCAGTAACGCCAACGACCCCAAAGCTCATCTGGCTCATAACCAGCAGTGCCTCGCTCATCGGAGTACCGGCAGTTACCAGAGGCATATCTTTGTGCATCAAATCGCGCACGGTAGATAATTGCGCCCCCAGTTTGCCTCCTGGGTGGTAGGCACGAAAATCCTCAGGCCTGAAATCGCGGTATTTCATCAGCGCAATCGCCAGCGCATCGCCCATCGCCAGTGTCAGAGTGGTCGAGATCGAGGGAACCATACCAAATCCGCAGGCTTCTCCCATCGATGGAATAAGCAGGTGCACGTCAGCCTGCTTCATCAACGTGCTTTCGGGCTTGCTGGACAGACCAATCAGCGGAATTCCAAAACGCCTCGTAAAGGCCAGCAGATTGGCAAGTTCCGGCGCTTCACCTGAGTTCGAGATAGCCAGAACCACATCCCCTTTCGAGACCATGCCCAAATCACCATGGCTGGCCTCGGCCGGGTGGACGAAATAGGCTGGCGTACCGGTACTAGCCAAGGTCGCCGCGATCTTGTGGCCGATATGCCCGGATTTACCGATACCGCTAATGATGATGCGGCCTGTGGCCTGCAGGATCAGCTGCACAGCTTCGGCAAAATGCTCGTCCAAGCCTTCGGCAAGGACGTCCAAGGCACGGGCCTCATCGGTGATGACCTGGCGTGCAGTTTTCAAAAAGGACTCAATATCGGTCATGAGTGCGCAAAAATATCGGTTTCGGGCCAGCCTGCGAGGTCAAGCTTCGCACGCGTCGGGAGGAACTCAAAACAGGCCTGTGCCATCTCGGTACGGTCTTCACGGGCAAGCCGACCGTCCAGCGCATCGCGCAGGCGGTGCAGATACAATACATCCGATGCAGCATAGTCCAGCTGAGCATCGGTCAGGGTGTCCGCACCCCAATCGCTCATTTGCTGCTGTTTCGAGATATCGACACCCAGTAATTCCTGACACAGGTTCTTCAGGCCATGGCGGTCGGTGTAGGTGCGCACCAACCGGCTGGCGATCTTAGTGCAATAGACCGGCGCTGCAAGCGCACCGAACGCATGATACATGGCTGCAATATCGAAGCGGCCAAAATGGAACAGCTTCAACACATTGGGGTCTTCAAGCATCGCACAGAGGTTCGGAGCTGATGATTGACCCTTTTCGACCTGAACGATGTGACAGTTTCCATCCCCACCCGACATCTGGATGACACACAGCCGGTCCCGGTGCGGGTTCAGCCCCATGGTTTCGCAATCGATGGCCACGACCGGGCCCATATCCAACCCTCCGGGCAGATCGTTTTTATAGAGGTAATTCGCCACGCCGACTTCCTTTGTGCGGTCTCGACCCCGAGATAGGAGGTTTCGCAGCCAAACTCAACGTCCTCGGCACGCGCGCGGCGACAGCGTCGCGACTATCTTGACAATATCCCTATGGGGGGGATAAGGATACGCCATGACATCCCATACTCATAATTCTCACCTGCAGATCACCGCGCGCCTGAAACGCGCGCACGGGCATTTGGCCAAGGTGATCACCATGCTCGAAGATGAAGCCCCCTGCGCTGACATCGCTCAGCAGCTTTTTGCGGTGGAGAAAGCTATCACAAACGCAAAGCGCGTGCTGATCCATGATCATGTTGATCACTGCCTGTCTGGTGAAGCGGATCAGACTGCCATCGAAGACTTCAAAACCATAACCAAGTACCTCTGACCAATGCTCAGCGTCCTGACAAATCGCACCTATCGGCATCTGCTCGCTGCCCAGATTGTGGCCCTGACAGGCACCGGTCTGGCGACAGTGGCGCTGGGGCTTTTAGCATTTGATCTGGCCGGAGATTCAGCAGGGTTGGTTCTAGGCACCGCGCTAACCATAAAGATGGTAGCCTATGTCACTGTGGCTCCTCTTGCCGCAGCCTTTGCCGAACGTTTGGACCGGCGTAGAATGCTTGTGGCATTGGACATCGTGCGCGCAATCGTCGCTCTGTGTTTGCCATTCGTCACTGAAATTTGGCAGGTCTATGTGCTGATCTTCGTCCTGCAATCGGCTTCTGCCGGGTTCACTCCGGCCTTTCAGGCGACGATTCCCGACGTTCTGACAAACGAACAGGACTATACCAAAGCCCTGTCTCTGTCGCGTCTGGCATACGATCTGGAAAGTCTTCTAAGCCCGATACTGGCCGCCGCACTCTTATTGATCGTCAGTTTCGACAGTCTGTTCCTGGGCACAAGCATAGGCTTTGTCGCTTCCGCCCTGCTTGTGGTGTCTGCAACACTGCCTTCCCCAAAACCGAAAAAACCACGCGGCATCTATGACCGAACCACCCGTGGTATCAGAATATACCTCAACACCCCCCGCTTACGTGGCCTGTTGGCTCTGAGCTGGAGCGCAGCGGCCCTCAGTTCGATGGTGATCGTTAATACCGTGGTGATCGTGCGTGGTGATCTCGACTTGTCTGAAAGCGCTGTTGCCATTGCACTGGCCGGTTTTGGTGGTGGTTCAATGTTGGCCGCGTTCGCGCTGCCACGCCTGCTGGATCGGATCCCTGATCGGCGTGTCATGCTGAGTGGTGCCGCAATGGCAACCGGAACCATGGCGGTGGCTGCTATTCTGACCGCTACCATACCGATGACTCTAAGCGTGCTGACTGCGATCTGGATACTGGTTGGCTTTGGATATTCCAGCACACTGACACCATCGGGCCGCCTGCTGACCCGATCTGCACATCCCGAAGATCGCCCGGCAGTCTTCGCCGCTCAATTCACACTGTCTCATGCCTGCTGGTTGGTGCTGTATCCCTTAGCCGGGTCGCTGATGACCTGGTTTGGTTCGACGGTCGCCATGGCCGGGATGGCCACCGCTGCCGTTTTGGGCCTTATCTTCGTGATGAGGGTTTGGCCTCGCACCGACGCAAAATCTGTGGTCCACAACCATCCGGAACTGCCGCCGGATCATCCGCATCTCGCTGGACCCAAACCGCATGCCCATCCGATCATCATTGACGAGTTGCACCCTCGCATTCCTCATGAACCTTGAGCTTTGCCCGGCATCTACCTTAAACCCGGACACACCTGCCTCATCCCGGAGACCGCATGGACCAGCTTGACCGACGCATCATCGCCGCTCTCCAACACAACGCGCGCGACTCGACTACGCGCATCGCGGCAATGCTGGGTGTTGCCCGGACAACTGTGCATGAACGCATTAATCGCATGGAAGAGCGAGGTGTCATTGCTGGTTACTCCGTCGTGCTGCGAGAAAACGAAGACACTCCGAAGGTACAGATCGTTGTGCTGCTAGAAGTGCAGCAAAAGGAAACCACGCGCATCATCAAACGGCTTGAAGCCTATCCCGAGGTGAAGCTGTGCTTGTCGATCAATGGTGAGTTTGACCTGTTGCTGTCAGCCGAAGCCCCACGAATCGAGGACCTTGATATTCTGGTTGACGAGCTCGCGCGCATCCCCGGTGTTTTGCGCACTAACACCAGCGTTGTTTTCGGCCGTAAGATTGATCGAAACTGAGATGCGCTAACCCTCTGTAAACAGATAATTGGCTAGCTTGAGAGGGACTGACCAGAATCCCGGACCGGCAGAATGCCAATTCATAAACTTCTCATTGCTGCGCTTTTGGCGCATGTCTTTCTAGCCCACACCGGACATGCAACATCGACAGCCGCGCTGTGCGATCACGCCGCGCGCCGCGCAGCTCAGGCCGAGGGCGTTCCTCTTGACGTCCTCAGGGCAATTGCTCGGGTCGAAACAGGCCGTACGCTGGACGGTAGACTGGAACCTTGGCCCTGGACCGTCAATCGCGAGGGGCAAGGCTATTGGTTCGCCTCTGAGGTCGAAGCAAAATCTTACGTGTTCGACATCTTCAAATCCGGCACTCGCAATTTTGATGTGGGATGCTTCCAGATTAATTACCGCTGGCACGGCAAGGCCTTTCGCTCGATCGATGCAATGTTCGATCCGGACGAAAACGCCGCTTACGCAGCTCGATTTCTGTCCCAGCTCTATGCGGAGCTTGGATCATGGCCTGCCGCTGCCGGGGCCTACCATTCGCGGACCCACCAGCGCGCAGCGGCGTATTCAGACCGCTTTCAGACTGTATTGGCGCAATTGAACGGATCGCCCCTAGTCAGTCGACGCGATCCATTCACAGCTGCGGCAGCTCCGCTCATACCCTTGAGCGCACATCCGGCCGAACAGAAAGCGCTGGGGTCTCTGGTGCCCGATACCACCACTGGCACCGCCTTCATTACGTTTAACTAGGAGCAGGCCGTGCCCCGTATCGATCCCCGCACCTTGTTCTCTCCGACCATTCTGCTGGCATTAGCGTTGATGGCGGTCATCGTCATGATGATCCTGCCAATGCCCGCCTGGGTGCTGGATGTGGGGTTGGCCGCCTCATTTGCTCTGGCGATCCTAATCTTCACCCTGACCCTGTTCATCGAACGGCCTCTGGATTTTTCATCCTTCCCGACGATCCTGCTGGCCTCACTGATGCTGCGTTTGTCGCTGAACGTGTCCTCGACCAAGCTGATTATTGGGCAGGGGCATACTGGCACCAATGCGGCTGGCGACGTGATCGAGGGCTTTGCCCAATTCGTCATGAGCGGCAGCATATTTTTGGGGCTGGTGGTGTTTGGCGTGCTTCTGATCGTGAACTTCATGGTCATTACCAAGGGTGCGGCGCGCATGGCCGAAGTCGGCGCTCGGTTCGCACTGGACGGAATGCCCGGCAAACAGCTTGCCATCGACAGCGACATGTCCGCCGGAGCTATCGACCACCAGCAAGCCAAAGAACGGCGTGAACGCGAACAACAGGAAACCACCTTTTTCGGCTCGCTCGACGGGGCGTCAAAATTCGTCAAAGGTGACGCCATCGCCGGGCTGCTGATCACGCTGCTTAACCTCGTGATGGGGCTGGTCATGGGTGTTATCGTGCATGGGATGCCAGTCACATCGGCCTTTGAGACCTATGCCATCCTGACTGTTGGCGATGGGTTGGTCTCGCAGATTCCAGCGGTGATCATATCGATCGCCTCGGCTTTGCTGCTGGCGCGCGGCGGTACGCAAGGCGCGACTGACAACGCGATATTCTCGCAGCTTGGACGCCACCCGGCAGCGTTGGGGACGGTTGCAGTTCTGATGGCTCTGTTTGCGTTGGTTCCCGGCTTACCGTTTCTGCCCTTTATTTTGGGGGCGGGGGTTCTAGGCTATGCCGCATACTCCGGTATCCGGAAACGAAGCGAAGAAGCCGAGACCGAACCGCAAGTGGTCGATGCTGACACACCGGTCTCGCAAGCCATCGGAGACATCCTGGACCTTGATGATGTACATCTTGAATTCGCACCCGACCTGGTCAGCATGGTGTTGAATCCTGGTACCGGCCTTGATGCACGGATCGCCAATATGCGGACCTATGTCGCATCGAGCTTTGGCCTGATCCTGCCCGAGATACGTCTGACCGACCGCGCGGACCTGCCGACGGGCACCTATGTGATCAAAGTGCAGGGGGTCGAACAGGCTCGTGGTGTTCTAAACTCTGAACTTGTGCTTGCTCTGGTGCAAGAAGGGCACGATTTTCTACCCGACGGCACGGACGTGACTGAACCCGTTTATGGGGCTCCTGCACGCTGGATATTACCCAAAGATCAGGAGGTCGCAGCACTCAATGGGGCCACAATCGTCACCCCCCCGGAAATCCTTGCGACCCATCTGCTTGAGATCATCAAACAGAATTTCTCACGCTTGCTGACCCTGAAATCCCTACGCCGCCTGTTGTCCGAGATGACGCGGCTCAGCGATCCGACTCGGGCAGAGGCCAACCGCAAGCTGCTGGACGAACTGATCCCCGACAAAGTGCCAATCGACACACTGCATGCAGTCCTGCGGCTGTTGCTTGATGAGCGGGTCTCGATCCGCAACTTGGCACTGATCCTTGAAAGCGTGGCCGAAGCGCGCCTGACCACAACTCAGCCCGCAGGGATTTGCGAATTGGTTAGACAGCGGTTGGGTTTTCAGTTGGTCTCTGACATGAAGCGCGAGGACGGATCGATCCCATTGATCCAGCTAGCGCCCGAGTGGGAGGACACTTTCGCCACCTACCAGATCGACGCCCCAAATGCCGGGTTGGATGTGGCACTGCCACCAAATCTGTTCAACAAGCTCGCTGATGGGGTCGTCAATAGCGTTGCACAATCTGCCGACCACGGGTTGTTCCCAGCTGTTGTCACCTCGACCCGGCGCCGCCGACTACTGAGAACCATCATGCAAGCACGCGGCGTTGCAAACCCTGTTCTGTCTTTTGAAGAAATCGGGCTGGAGGCGCGGCCGGCCTTGGTTGGAACGGTACCCGCGTGAGTTCAGCCCCGGCAGAACTTTTGCCGCTTGTTGGGCAAAACCTGTGGCATCTGTTCGCCGTGTTTCTTCGCGTATCTGCCATGGTTTCACTGTTACCCGCATTCGGTGAGCGCAGTATTCCGACGCGGGTAAAACTTGGGGTCGCGGTCGTATTCACGCTGATTATCGTACCTGCGATCCCTTCCGCGGAAATAGTCCCGGATTTGCCCAACATGGCAGGATTGATCGGCATTGAAATCCTGATTGGCCTTATGCTCGGCATCGGGTTGCGCTTGTTTGTGCTTGCCCTGCAAACAGCTGGGTCGATTGCGGCGCAAGCTACGTCACTGTCGCAGATTCTGGGCGGCGCAGCTACCGAGCCCGTCCCGGCCATGGGTTATCTGCTGACATTGGCCGGGTTGGCGCTGGCAATGTTGCTGGGCCTGCATATACGCGCCGCACAATTCATGATTAACAGTTACATGCTATTCCCCATGGGGGTCCTGCCAGCGGCACCCGACTTTTCACCTTGGGGCATCATACAAATTGCGCGCAGCTTTGGGTTGGCTTTCGCGTTGGCAATGCCATTTGTCGTTGCATCGCTGATCTACAACCTCACCCTCGGTGTGATCAACCGGGCAATGCCGCAACTCATGGTCGCGTTTGTTGGTGCACCGGCAATTACATTCGCGGGCTTGTTCCTACTGTTCGCAGGGGTCCCATTTATCCTGTCAACCTGGTCTGACACGTTGTTCGACTTTCTTCAAAACCCGCTGCGAGGTCTGCGATGAGCGCATCAGAGGACGACAGCGACAAGTCATTTGAGGCCACACCACAAAAGCTTGAAAAAGCCCGCAAAAAGGGTGAAATCGCAAAATCCAATGACCTGTCGGTGGTCGCCGCATATGCTGGTTTGCTTGCCGCACTATTGGTCGCAGGCCCGTATATGGCTGAACAACTTGGTAATCTGTTATTAGTGCTGATCGACCAGTCAGACCAATTCGCAGGTTTGGTGACCGTCGGTCCAGCCACCTCCACAGTCGCCGGTATTTTGAAATCGACACTATCCCCGATCGCAGTGTTGTTCGTTTTGCCAGCTGCCGCAGTATTGCTCAGCCTCATTGCACAGCGCGCACTAATTTTTGCTCCAGACAAATTGAAACCACGCATTTCACGGATTTCGATCATTTCAAATGCAAAGAACAAATTTGGCCGGGGTGGCCTTTTCGAATTTGCCAAAAGCTTTGTGAAATTGTTGATCTACGGCACTTGCGTAGCCCTGTTTTTACGCGCCAATTTGCCTGAGATTCTAACAGCGAGCGCGACGCCCGCACGATCCTCAATCTTATTGATGATAAGTTTGCTCACACGTTTTCTGTTCATCGTCATCACGATTGCATTGGCGATCGGTGTTGTCGATTATCTGTGGCAGCATGCAGAACACCTGCGCAAAAACAGAATGTCGCGCAAGGAAATCCAGGACGAGACCAAAGATTCCGAAGGTGATCCGCATATCAAACAACAACGGCGCCAGCGCGCACAGGACATTGCAACCAATCAGATGATGGCAAAGGTTCCCAAAGCCGATGTTGTGATCGTCAACCCGACCCATTTTGCCGTTGCTTTGAAGTGGTCTCGCGCGACCGGCAGCGCACCGGTCTGCGTTGCAAAAGGTGTTGACGAAATCGCTGCGACCATTCGCTCAACCGCCGGGGCGGCAGGCGTGCCTATTCACTCTGACCCGCCGACTGCGAGGGCGATACACGCCACGGTCCAGATCGGACAGGAGATTACCGAAGAATATTATCGCCCGGTCGCTGCAGCTATTCGGTTTGCCGAATCCATGCGCAAAAAGGCAAAGGGCCAGGTCTGATGAAACGAGATCACATAGAAAGTCTATCGAGTGTGGCCGAAGCGGTATTTCAGCGAGAACACCAAAAGCTTGGCCCTTTGCTGCAACATGAGGCCAAGGTACTTCGGCAATTGTCCCTCCTTCAGGCTCAATCGGTCGAAGTGAAGTCTGAGAACTCACTGACCAAGGGCTATCAGATTACCGGAGCGGACCTCGTTTGGCACAGTTGGGAAGAATCCACACGACGAGATCTGAATATCGAGTTAGCAAAACTACGTTCGCAAAAACTTGCTGCGATAGACAGCTTGCGCGACGCGTTTGGGCGAAAGCAGGCCGTCGCAGAGCTGACACATCGGCTGCAAGAGCACAGGCGGCGCTAACTCAAAACAGTGTATCGGCAAGGGGGAGCTTGGACAGTCTCCAAGCAATGCTGTTTAGGTATCCTGACGGCTAACGCTCATAATCAGAACCTGCGATACATCCTGCCCCAGATCCTTTTTAGCCACTTCCAACAATGCCGTACGCAATGCAGCAAGGTTGTCAGAGTGTGTAAAGGCCCCGTCGAAGCCGCCAGTATTGGCGTGATCAAAAAGGACCTGCAGGAAACGGTCTCTCAATTTGGGCTCGATCTCGTAAAACGCCTCGGCCATCCCGGGACGCACTTCAAGGCTAAGAGACATGGTGACCAATGCTGAAATCTCGTCCTCGGCAACTACAGGGACCACGAATTGTTTGGTGAGTTTCAGATACTCATGAGTTGCTGGCGCATCATCTTTTCCGGGTTCGGATTTCATATCCCTTCCCTTTTTGGTTTTATTTTCAACCTCAGCATTATCAGTAATTTTCTCTGCGGGCGCGAATGCCATCCTTGCCCCGATGCCCATGGCCAAGCCCACCACCAGAAAAACAATTGGCAACAGTTTCCCCATAAACCTAACCCTCAGAACGGCAACAAAGTGTCCAGGATTTGCTGGCCATAGCGTGGCTGCTGCACATCCGTAATCTGACCCCGGCCACCATAAGAGACACGCGCAGAAGCGATTTTGTCATAAGTGATTTCATTCTGGCGCGAGATATCTTCGGGGCGGACATAGCCCGATACCAGCAGTTCACGAAGTTCAAAATTCACCCGCAGTTCCTGCGAGCCCGAGATCGAGAGCACCCCGTTAGGGAGTACGTCGGTAACTGTTGCCGCCACCCGCAAGGTCAGCTTTTCTTTGCGTTTGACCGACCCCTTGCCTTTGCTGACGGAAGCCGAGTCAATCGACACAGCCTCATCAAGTGACGCCCCTTCTGGCAGCCGTTCGCCCGCGCGCTGGGGCAACCCAAACAGATCGGGGACGGCAAGGCTTTCCGATCCGGCGCGTGAGCGGTTGGTATCGTTGGATATCTCCGCCTTTTCATCCAATTCGATCACGACGGTCAGAATGTCACCCTTTTTCATTGCCCGCTGATCCCCCAGCAGCGAATGCTGTCCACCGCTCCACAACGAGGATTGGTCGACCGTGCGCCGCGGCTGGCTATGCAAGGGAAGCCCCGGCCACAGCATCGCGACATGCTCGGGCGATTCAGTGTTTGGCGTTAGGCTCGGCGGTTTACCCAGATGGTCCAGACGGCCGCAGGCCGAGACACTTAGAACGACAAACAACAGGGATTTAGAAAGGCTTGGCATTAATTGACCTCGATTTGACCATCCGGGCGGATAACGCCCTCTACAGTGGTGCGGGACGCCAGGTTCATAACGCGAATGCGCTCTCCGACTGCACCCCGACCCAAGGCACGACCTTCAGCGGTGATTGACAGCGCGACGTGATCGAAAACCAGCGTGACCAGATCGTTTCGGTCCACGACGGCAGGCGGGCCGATATCACCGGGGCGAATTGGACGTCCGGGATAAAGCGCAACACGTGCCTCCTGACCGACCAACATCTCAGTGTTGCGAACCGCTCCTTTGACCTCGATAGCTTTGATCTCCAGATCAGATGCAACGATCACCTCTTTGGCGCGGATCGTCCGGATCGGTACGACAATCTCGGCCATGCTTGCGTATGGCGTCAGACACAGGATCAGGATCAGAAACCGCATCACCGCACCTGCGTGGTTGCGCCCATCATCTGATCGACGGCGGAAATAACCTTGGCGTTCATCTCGTAACCGCGCTGGGCTTCGATCAGCTCCGTAACTTCACGCACCGCGTCGACCGAACTGTCCTCAAGATAGCCCTGCCGCAGGGTTCCCAGCCCGTCCTCGCCCGGCGTCCCGACAACCGGAGCGCCCGAGGCTTCAGTCTCCTTGAAAAGATTACTGCCTACGGCCTCAAGACCTTTGGCGTTCGAAAAGCTGGCCAGTGTAAATTCTCCCAACAACTGGCCCTCAGCGGTATCGTCAAAATAGGCATAGACCTCGCCTGCGGCGTTGATCGAGATCGATCTGGCATCGTCTGGAATGGTGACTTCTGGGGCGACTGCGAACCCGTCGGATGTTACAATCAGCCCCTCGGCTGATCGTTTCAGACTGCCGTCACGGGTAAAGGCAGACTGGCCATTGGGCAATGTCACCTCAAGATAACCGCGCCCCTCGATTGCGACATCCAGATCACTGCCGGTTGCCGAAAGCCCGCCTTGTTCCAACTGCACCGTGACCGCGGCAGGCCGTACGCCCAACCCCAGTTGGATTCCCGTCGGAAGAACCGTCCCGTCAGAGGCATTCACGGCACCGGCACGCGCCATCTGTTGATAATGTAAGTCGGCAAACTCGGCCCGACGCGTGTTGTAGCCCGTTGTATTCATGTTCGCGAGGTTGTTCGAGATCGTCTCGACCCGCATTTGCTGTGCGGTCATGCCTGTTGCCGCTATTTTCAAAGCACGCATTTGAATTTCTCCTTCAGGTGATCAGCGCATCAGCGCTTTGAGCGCCCCACGAACGCGTTCGTCCTCGGCCTCGAGAAAGCTCTGCCCAAGTTCATACGCCCGTTGAACCTCGATCATTCGTGTGACTTGACCGATGGCATTGACGTTTGAGCCTTCGAGAAAGCGGTGCAGCACAATCGGTTCATCGACCAGATCAATCTGCCCAGCGGGTCGAAAATGTGTTTTACCCTCGCGCACCAGATTTTCTGGGTTCGCAACATTATAGACCCCGATCTGACCCAACAGTTGTCCGTTGGCACTTAGAGTACCGTCGCTGCCAACATCGATCGTTGCGGTATCCGGCGGAACAAAGACCGGCGCGCCATTGCTATCCAAAACGCGATATCCATCCATTGTTAGCAAGTCGCCCTCGACGCCTGGAGAGAAACTGCCTGCCCGGGTCAGACGATTTCCCGCTGGTGTTTCGATCATGAAGAACCCATCGCCTTCGACGGCGAAATCAAACGAGCCACCCGTTTCGGTCAGAACGCCTTGTTGCAACGAGGTGTTTCGCACCTGGGCGCGGCTGAGCGACAGCGAAGGATGGCCTGGCAAATCCCGAACAAACTCTGAAAACACCAATCCTTGCTGGCGATAACCGGTCGTGTTGGCATTGGCGATGTTGTTGGCGACCAACCGCATCTCGTTCATTAGGCCAGATTGGCGGGATAGTGTGACATAGGCGGTGTCCATCAGCGGCCTCCGGCGATAAGCGGGATCAGCGTCCCGATGAAGAAGGTGACAAGGGTCTGGGTCATGAACCCCATCGACATCCAAAAAACGACGACGATGGCGATCAGTTTGGGCACGAAGGTCAGCGTCATCTCCTGCACCGAGGTCAGCGCTTGGAACAGACCCACGGTAAGGCCCGAAATCAGCGCCACGGCCAAAATCGGAACCGACGTGATGACCGCAACCCAGAGCGCCTGACGGACAATATCGTAGAACAGACCTTCGCTCAGCATAGTTCAGACCGGCATCCGCAGGATTTCCTGATAGGCTTCAACGACTTTGTTTCGAACGATCACAGCCGTTTCCACCGCAAGTTCGGTTTGTGCCAATGCCTGAACCAAAGCGTGCGGATCGGCCTGCCCTACCATCGAAGATTGCGCCACCTGCTCGCTGTGTTTCAGCGTTGCGGCAAAATCCTGAAACGTGGCGCGCAAGCCTTGTGCGGCTCCTTGATGATCGGGATCGGCCTGCGTTGCGGGACGCGCGCCAGCATAGTTCTGCGCGGCTGTAACTGAGCGGATATCCATTCTGGGTTTCCTTTATTTACGGAGAAGGTCCATCAAACTCGACGACATCTGCCGGGTTTGATCGAACATCTTGAGATTGGCTTCGTAGCTGCGTTGCGCCTCACGGGCGTCGGCGATCTCGATCATCAAATCGACGTTGGAGCCGCGGTAGTAGCCGGTTGCATCCGCCATTGGATGGCTGGGATCGTAGATTTGGGTTAGATCGCGGCGATCGAGTTTGACCCGCCCGGTCCGCACCATTTCTTTGCCATTACTCTCGACCGTCTCAAACGGGACTGTTTTGCGCCGATAACCCGGCGTATCCGCGTTCGAAATGTTTTCAGAGACGTGACGCAGCCGTGCAGCTTGCGCCCGCAGGGCGCTCGCCGACGCACTCAGGGAATGGGAAAAGTCGCTCATCCTGATCCCCCTTACGCCCGGCCCAAGCTGGTGCGCAGTACGCCGATTGAAGATTTGTAGATCGCCAAGGCACGATCATGCTGTCGTTTGACCTCGACGGCTTTCAGCATTTCTTCTTCCAGTGAAACACCGTTGCCGTTTGGGTCGCCTGTTTCGGTGGCCGTATACTCGGCCCAGGGCTGTTGGTGCGGATCTCCGTGCAAATGGCCGGCACGGGTTGCCGTCATCGCCACCTCCCGGCCCGTGTTTTCAAATGTTGTCTGAAAGGCCTCGATATCGCGGGGTTTGTATCCCGGCGTATCGGCGTTGGCCATGTTGCGCGAGATGACAGCTTGCCGTTGCCCGGCATGGGTTGCCATTGCGTACGCTGTTTTAAAGACGTTCAGGTCAGAGAACATCGGGGCTTCTCCCTCGATCAATTTCAATCAAGGCTTAACCCCGATTCCTTTAGAAACCGTTTTCAGAAGCAAATTGGAGGACCCGTGATGTCCGAACTCGATCCGATGCACCTGAAATGTCAATTCGACAGAATGTCAGCAGTGCAGCACGTTGGGCGCGTTGCTGGTGTTGCCCACGGCGTGATCGAAATCAGCGGTTTGGCTAATCGGGCTCGAATCGGCGATCACCTGATCCTGCGCAGGCGCAGTGGTTCAGAGCTGCAAGGTGAGGTTCTGCGTGTCGGATCAGATCAGATTCAGATGCTTCCTGGCGCCGCGCCTGACGGGGTGAGCCTGGGTGACCCGGTGCTATTGGAGCAGATGCCCGCATTCGCCCCCGGACAGCATTGGCTGGGGCGTGTAGTTGATCCGTTCGGTAAGCCCCTGGACGGCAAACCGTTGCTGGCGGGCGTGCACGAGCGCGATCTGATGCAGGCCCCGCCCTCTGCCGTTTCGCGCAAACCTCTGGGTACGCGTATGGAAACCGGGTTGGCGATTCTGAATACTATGCTGCCCATTGTTCAAGGCCAGCGGATCGGTCTGTTCGCCGGGTCAGGTGTTGGCAAATCTACGTTGCTGGCCAACCTCGCCCGCTCGATGCAGGCTGATGCCGTTGTCGTTGCTCTGGTGGGGGAACGCGGGCGCGAGGTGAACGAGTTTGTCGAGACCGCCCTAGGTGCGGACGGCATGAAGCGATCGGTTGTTGTGGCGGCCACCTCGGACCAATCTGCTCTTGCCCGCAGACGCTGCGCGTGGTCGGCCATGTCTGTGGCGGAACATCTGCGGGATCAGGGGATGAACGTCCTGTTTCTGGCCGATTCGGTCACGCGCTTTGCGGAAGCACACCGAGAAATTGCCGTCGCCATGGGTGAGGCACCGTCGTTACGGGGCTTCCCGCCGTCGGTTACCCCGTTGATCGCAAATCTTTGCGAACGGGCAGGCCCTGGAACTGCCGAACAAGGAGATATCACAGCTGTCTTCAGTGTGCTGGTGGCCGGATCGGACATGGACGAGCCCATCGCTGATATTCTGCGCGGCGTGCTGGACGGGCATATCGTGCTGAACCGTGAGATCGCAGAGCGGGGGCGATTTCCTGCGATCGACCTCAACCGGTCGGTTTCGCGCAGCCTGCCCCGCGCTGCCACTTCCGAAGAAAACGAAATGATTGCGGAAACCCGGAAACTGGTTGGAAGCTATGAGCAGTCCGAGGTCATGATCAAAGCAGGCCTCTATGCCGAAGGAGCTGATCCATTGCTGGACCGCGCGATTCGGGTGCATGAAGAGTTGGACGATTTCTTTGCCAAAGCTGAGCCAGATGGGATCAATAATAGCTTTAATCGGCTGTCCCTGATCTTGCGGCGCGCGGTGGCGAATCCAGTTCAACGGGGATAGAATTCCGAACAGTTTTAAGTGTTAAGCCCACCTTAAGACCTGCGCTGTTACCCCGGTAGACGGGTGAATAGAAGGTGGTGGAGATGGGTGCGCAATCCAATGCGGCGCCAATCATCATCAAGAGGAAACGTGTATCGGGTGGCGATGGCCACCACGGTGGTGCGTGGAAAGTTGCGTATGCCGACTTTGTCACGGCCATGATGGCGTTCTTCATGTTGATGTGGCTGCTGAATGCAACAACCGAGACACAACGCAAAGGGCTGGCAGACTATTTCTCGCCCACGATCCCGGTCAATCCGGTTTCTGGCGGAGGCGATGGTGCATTTGGCGGCGATAACATGTTCTCAGAAAAAACCATGGTGATGGATGGCTCTGGTGCGAGCAATCGGCACCCCACCGAAGCGAAACAGGCGCGCGGCTCAACCGGTGTAGACGTCCAAAGCGGTGATGAGGGCGCGTTCGAAGATTTTTCGTCGCTTGAGGCTCAACTGCTCGGGCGCGCTGGCGAAAGTCTCGTGTCTGACAAGATGCTCAAGCATATCGTAACCCGTGTTACCGACGAAGGGCTGGTGGTCGAGCTGTTCGCAACAGATGAACAACCGTTATTCGAATCGGGTACGGGTAAGCCGACGCAAATGATGCGCGCGCTGGCACTGCTGGTGGCACGGTCTTCTGATCTGGTGACAAACGCAATCGCGGTCGAAGGTCATGTGCGGTCTGCACCGGTCGTAGTGGCGCATAATCCGGTCTGGGATCTTTCAACCGAACGTGCACAAAGCACCCGTCAATTGCTGCAAAACAAGGGGGTCCAACCAACGCGGCTCGACCGTGTGACCGGGCATGCCGACCGGGAACTGTCGGTCAATAACCCAATGGCGGTCCGCAATGATCGGGTCGAGATCATATTTCTGCGCAATCCCTGAGAGGTAGAGGATAGACCGCATTTTAGCTGTTAGCGCGCTGTTAAGGGCCAGTAGGGTACGTGTTGCATCAACCAATGACGCAACAAAAGGGCGTGCCGATGACCATTTCCTCTTCGCTGAATGCCGGTGTGGCAGCGTTGAAGGCCAACGCAAACAGGCTGGCCACGATCTCTGACAACATCGCCAACTCGTCGACATTTGGCTACAAAAGGGTTGAGACCGACTTTCACTCCATGGTCACCTCGGGCCAAGGTGGCAGCTATTCGGCAGGCGGTGTCCGAACCACAAGCCAGCGTCTGATCGATCAGCGCGGATCGTTGGTTACTACCAACAACTCAACCGATTTGGCCGTGCGCGGCAGAGGTATGCTACCGGTTCGACCCAGCTCGCAAATCGCGGCGGGCTCGAATGAGATGCTGCTGACCACGACGGGCTCGTTCCGCACCAATGAAGAAGGGTATCTGGTCACACAATCCGGTCTTGTCCTTCTCGGCTGGCGCGCCAATCCAGATGGTTCGATCCCTAGCGTCCCGAGGGATACGCCCGCAGCGCTGGAACCCATTCAGCTGAGCGTCAATCAACTGTCCGGCGCCCCCACAACATCAATGAATCTACGGATGAACCTGCCTGCAACCGCAACCGACGCCGGGGCTCCGGGGGATACGCAACCTCTGTCAGTCGAATATTTTGACAATCTGGGCAAATCCGAAAGCGTCGATATCGAGTTGGTGCCAACCGTTCCCGCAACCGGCAGCAGCAACGAATGGACCATGACATTGCGCGATTCAGCCTCGGGCGGCGCTGTCATCGGAGAATATACACTGACCTTTACCGATAGCCGCACAGCCGGAGGGACGTTGGCCAGCGTCACCGCAGTGTCTGGTGGGGCTTATGACCCGGCAACCGGAAGTGTCGTCGTCAATGTGGCTGGCGGTCCAATGGAGATTAATATCGGCCAGATCGGAGATGCGGACGGAATCACGCAGCTCTCGGACACATTTGCACCGGTTTCGATCACACGCGACGGCTCGGCTGTGGGCACAATGACAAGCGTACAGGTCGACGAGAATGGCTATGTCTACGCATTCTATGACACCGGGGTCAGTCGCCGGATGTTCCAGATTCCGTTGGCAGATGTGCCCAATCCAAACGGGCTGACCGCTTTGGACAGTCAGACTTACGCCCCCTCACGTGACAGTGGCACCTTCTTCTTATGGAACGCGGGTGAAGGTCCGACGGGCGATCTTGTGTCCTTCGCGCGCGAGGAATCGACAACCGATGTTGCCACCGAACTGACGTCGATGATCCAGACCCAACGTGCCTATTCGTCTAGCGCCAAGGTCATCCAGACCGTGGATGAGATGCTGCAGGAAACAACCAATATCAAACGCTGATCCAGTTATTAAGAAACAAAGAGGACGCGCCCGATGAACATGTCGACAGCACTGAACAACGCTCTGGGAGGGTTAAGCGCGGCAAGCCGAGGGGCGGCGGTTGTCTCTGGTAACATCGCAAACGCGCTGACGCCAGGTTATGCACGCAGATCCCTTGAACTGGCGACCAGTCCAATTTCGGGAAACGGCGTTCGTGTGGTCGGGATCACGCGCCATCATGATCCGGTTCTGATCGCTAACCAGCGCGAGACAGATGCGGAGTTCGCAGCCGCCAAGACCATATCTCAGTTTCATTCAAACTATGAAAATCTGGTTGGGTCCGCAGATGACGCCGCTTCGATCGCAGCTCGGCTCGCACAATTCGAAAGCAGCCTGATTACCGCAGCCAGCTTGCCGGACTCGGCGCAACGCCTGGATCAAACCGCGCGCGCTGCTCGCGATTTTAGTTCTGCGCTCAACTCAGCGTCCGATGGATTGCAGCATATGCGATCAAATGCTGATCGCACGATTGGTAAGCAGGTTGATACTCTGAATCAGACACTGAAAGACATCGAGAAACTGAATGCTCGGATTCCTGCGATCCGTAACTCGGGCGGAGACATCGGCGCCCTTCTCGACCAACGTCAAATTTTGATCGATCAGGTCAATGAACTGGTTCCAGTCAATGTGGTCGCGCGTGAGAATGATCAGGTTTCACTCTACGCGGAGGGCGGGCTGATCCTTTTGGAAGAAACCTCCGCCCAGCTCTCGTTCACGACCACCGGCGATACGATGCCACATATGACCGTAGCAAGCGGATTGCTGTCCGGGCTCGAAGTCAATGGGCGCCCCATTCGGCTCAGCGGCGATTTCGCGCAAATCAAGGGCGGCGCGCTGATGGCGCAGTTCGCGGTTAGGGATGAACTTGCCGTCGAAGCACAAGCTGACCTCGACGCTGTGGCCCGCGACTTGATTGAGCGGTTCGAAACAGCCGGGCTTGACCCAACTGCAACAGCCGCCGATCCCGGACTATTCACCGATGATGGCAATCGCTTTGACGCAATTAGGGAAACCGGGCTTGCTTCGCGCATCTCCTTAAATGTCGTCGTCGATCCGGATGCCGGAGGCGACAGCTGGAAACTGCGCGCAGGATTGGGTGCCTTGACACCCGGTGCCCCTGGAGATGCAAGCCAGTTGCACGCCTTCGGTGTCATTTTGTCAGACGCACGCCCGATTCCCAGTGCCAGCTTCGGGACTGGGTCGATGCGTGCTGCTGAAATTACCGAAGCATTGCTCTCAAAAGCCGGTACAAACGCACATGCAGCGGACCAACGCAGCATCTTTGCAGCAAACGCCCAATTAGAGATGCAGAAAATCGTCGCAGAGCAAGGCGTTGACAGCGATGCCGAACTGCAGCGTTTGATGCAGATCGAGCAGACCTACGCCGCCAACGCCCGCGTTGTTACGGTTGTTGATGAATTGATGGATACCTTGTTGAGGCTATAAACATGGCGTTGAACTCTATCGGTGATCTGGCTCGGGGGTTGACCCTCAGGACCCGCAGCACCGAAATCAAATCGCAAATTGAAACTCTGTCCTATGAGATGTCTACAGGCAAGGTGCAAGATATTTCAGGCCACCTGGGCGGCGACTACGCGCACCTGCTGGATCTGGATCGCAGTCTCGAGCGGTTGGACGCATATTCAATCGCCACGGCGGAGGCGCGACTATTCACGGACGCAATGCAATTGAGCCTGACAACGTTCAGCGGATCGGTGGCCGAGATATCTGCATCGCTGCTGTCATTTGGTACTGCAAATCAGACCGTGACACATGAGCAAGCCTCGGTTCAGGCCCGCAACGAACTCGACACAATGATCTCAGCGCTGAACACAAGGGCCGGTGGGCGCAGCCTGTATTCCGGGACCTCAACCGATATCTCTCCGTTACTGTCAGCTGAAACTTTGCTGGGGGCACTGCAAGCAGAGTTGTCAGGCCTCCCAACCGCATCGGACATCCGCCGAGCCGCCGAAGACTGGTTCAACGACCCAACGGGGTTTGACGCGGTTATTTATCAGGGTGGCGCCGACACCCTGGATCCGATGCAAATATCCGAGAACGAAAGGGTCTCTCTTCCAATCACCGCTACCGATCCCGCGCTAAAGTCTGCGCTACGCGACGTCGCTGTTGCAGCACTGGCCACAGATGACGCGCTGGCATGGTCTCCAGGTCTGCGTACCGCGCTATTCACAGAGCTCGGCGTTGAATTGGCTAACACTCAGGACGCGACGGTAAACCTGCGCGCCCAGGTTGGCGCCGCCGAAGCACGCATTGAGCAGGCCGGCACTCGCATCGCAGCTGCAAAAACAAGCGCCGAGTACGCACGTAGTGAATTGATCTCAGCAGATCCTTACGAAACCGCGGCACGGCTGCAAACTGTGCAGTTCCAGCTGGAAAGTCTTTATTCCGTGACCGTCCGCAATGCCAACCTTTCGCTCGTGAACTTCCTCAGATGAAAACTCTCGCATTCCTGTTGATAGTCTTGCCTTGTATCGCAAACGCCGGTGCTATCCGTCTAAAAGATCTGGTTGATTTTGACGGCGTGCGCGGCAACGACCTGGTGGGTTATGGCCTTGTTGTCGGTCTGAACGGTACCGGAGACGGCTTGCGTAACTCTCCGTTTACCGAAGAAATCATGTCCAACATTCTCGAAAGGTTGGGTGTGAACGTGAACGGCGAGGATTTTCGCCCGAAGAACGTCGCCGCCGTATTGGTTACAGCCACCCTTCCGCCCTTCGCGCGTGTCGGTGGTCAGATTGATGTAACCGTCTCTGCGATTGGAGATTCCAAAGGACTTCTTGGAGGTACGCTGATCATGACACCCCTGAACGCGGCAGACGGTCAGATCTATGCGGTGGCCCAGGGAACAGTATTGGCTGGTGGTGCTGCGGTTGAGGGTGACGCAGCTTCGGTTGTAAGCGGCGTTCCGACATCGGGAGTCATCCCCTCCGGAGCGCGTGTTGAGCGCGAGATCGACTTTACCCTTTCCGACCTCACGCAACTCAGGCTGGCTTTGAGGGAGCCGGATTTCACGACCGCCAGCCGTATCGAAGCCGCGATAAACACCGAATTTAACCGGGCTGTTGCACTCATGCGCGACTCCGGCACTGTGGAACTAAGCATCGATGCAACGCGCGCAGTTTCTACCGCCCACGCAATCGGTCGGATCGAGAACATTTTAGTCGAACCCGAAAGCAAGGCCCGTGTTGTCGTCGATCAGAGATCGGGTACAATCGTAATGGGTCGAGATGTCAGGATTTCGCGCGTAGCGGTGTCGCAGGGCAACTTGACCCTCACCGTCGAGGAAGCCCCTATTGCCGTTCAACCCAATCCTTTTGCGCGTGGAGAAACAGTCGTCGTTCCGCGTACTTTTGCTGGAATCGAGGAAGAAGAAGGAACTGGACTGGCGGAAATTCCCGAAGCAACCACTCTTTCCGAAGTGGTTGCCGGGTTGAATGCCTTGGGCGTATCGCCACGCAACATGATCGATATTTTGAAAACCATCAAAGCTGCCGGTGCGCTTCATGCTGAGTTCATCGTCAGATGAGCAGTATCGCAAATGCTATCAACAAAGAACCTCTCTGATTTCGACTTACTTGGATTTCCAACTATCCAGCCAGCGGCGTAATCCTTTGCGTTTTTCATCAATCGCATCACCGGCGGCGTAAAGACCATCTTCCATGTTTTCCAAAACCGGATCGATCTTCTTTTGCCGGAAACGGCGCCACCGGACCCAGATAGCCCATACCAATGCCGCGAATATCGTCAGAAAGATGATATTGAACCAGGGTATGATGCGCACATCAGGTCCATCGACATGGCGAATGAAGATCGCGTTAGGAAAGATCGACATGAACTCATTGCGCCAGCCGTAATGCGTTACGACCACCCAATCGGGGTTTTCCTTGGTCGATTTCGCGTCGTTAGCCTCGGTATAAAGGTTCGCCGTGTCGAACTTGAAATAGGGCGGCCAGCCCCAGCCGGTGTCTTCGTTGCGATAGACAATGGGCTTTCCGTTGGCGCGCACCGCCTGAATGAACTGCACATCGCGGTTTGACAGGCTCGTGGATTGATCCTCGGGTTCAGACCAGAATATTCGGGTCCAATCCGTCAGGTCCTGACGTTCCTCATAGGTGTTGACGATCCGCACAACATCGTGCTGCGGCAGAGAATACTGCAGGATCACGGCAATCGTGCCCCAGAAGATGATGATGAACGCCCATTTTACATAGGCCATGCCTTAACCCTCACATGTAATTCACGATGTAGATCAGCGCGCCAATCGCCACCCAAGGCACAATATAGACACCCAAAATCAATTTGCGCCGGAACGAATTGTCGTAGACGTGCAAACCACGCGCAACAAACGCTTCTTTGTTGCCAGTTTTGCCTTTCGCGTCCCACCAGGTTTCCAGCTTTTGCCGCCTGACGCTGCGCGAATAAAAGGACAGCGCGAAATAGGCGATCGTCTGGACAACCAGCAGGATCAGGAACAGGCGCATTGCTCCGAACATCTCAATCCCTCCCAACCGCGCCCCAGGGGCCAACCCGTGCGATGACCGTTTCGCTGCTCCGGTCGTTACCGCTCATGTCCGGCTCATGGCCAAACAAGGCCGCACGGGCACCAGCCTTGTCCACCTGATACTCGCGCGCAAGGAAATCGGCAACATAGGCTTTCTTGGCCTCGGGCCAGTTCGAGTAGGTCTTATAGAACAGCTCCTTGTGGCAGATGAACAGCTGGCGCGGATCCAGCGGAGCTAGTTCCGCCAGCAGCATATTCACCAGATCGCGGTTTGGCGTGTTCGCTGCGCGGAGCGTATAGAAATAGGCCGCATGGTCCGAGGTGATCCGCGGCCAACGGCCTCCATCCGTCGCCCAGCGCAGCAGTTGCGCAAGGCCGTGATACGCTTCGGGCAGGCGATCCGCATGGTTGCGGGCAAGGCGGCGCATGTCTCTGCGGTCCAGTCCGGTCAGATCGACATCGGCATCCGCAGCGGCGGCAATGGTCAAGAAGTCCATCTTCTGCTGCAGTATCGCAGCAGCATCCACGCCGCGTGCTTTGACAATCGGTTCAACCAGATCGTTGTAGTCCAGAAACTTTGCAATCTGGTTTCGCTGCGATG
Source organism: Ruegeria sp. G2 (assembly GCF_056533505.1). Lineage (NCBI taxonomy): Bacteria > Pseudomonadati > Pseudomonadota > Alphaproteobacteria > Rhodobacterales > Roseobacteraceae > Ruegeria > Ruegeria sp. G2. The sequence goes on from NZ_JBQFON010000014.1 coordinate 73,021, forward strand.
TGCCAAAGACGTATTTGATCGGCATATCGTCAGGCTTTTCGCCCATGCAAATCGCCGCCGGGTGATCCATATCCGGGAACAGGTAGAGCCCGCCAAAATGCGCCGTCCAGAAATTACGCTGCTCGAACGCTGTATGACGCAGGCGGACGGGGTTGCGGGTGACGTCGCCAGTTTCCTTGGCGGTTTCGATCATCCTGGCAATCAGCACATCGTCGAACCAGGCGTCCTCTTCGGTCTTGAACCGCTCGACCATGCCCGCCAGTTGCTCGGCCTTGCGCAGGGTGCCGCCTGCGGTATCCGCCTCAATCTCGATCTTACGCAGGTTCAGAAGATCGCGCGGCGTGGTGAGTTTGATGACCGAGTTCACCATCTCTCCGGCCACCGCATCGGTGGCGGTCAGGGCAAATAGCTGCACCTCGTTCATCTCGATGAATTCGCGCAGGATATCGCGCGAGGTCGAGAATTTGACGTTCAGCAAGGGCGCGCGTTTCTGCTCGGTCGTCAAAAGGATGAACTGCCGGTTGACCCCGTTGGGGTTGAGGTAGAGCTCGTCCTCCAGCTCAATTCCCACCTCCGGCGAATAGCCTGAGATATCGACATGGAAATCCGAAAGCTGAGTGGTCTTGCCCGCCAGATGCCGCAACGCGCGATTATACCGCTCGACCAGAGCCGGGCTGGAGATGTGGACGAGGTTGCCGAACATCAGACCTTTTTCGATGAGGCGGATCATTGCCTGACACCATTATCATGTACCGACCAATAGAAACAAAGGCATACAATAGGAACTGCAACGATAAGCGCACGATGCGCTATAAATTTCGCTGCATCAACATACATGCCGATCGTGGTTTCTCCGCCAACAACCCAGTTTAATCCGTTAAACAGGTAAGAAACCAAAAAACTCACAAAGAAGACGAACAAGACGATGGTTACCAGCGAAACTAGAAAACCTGTTGTTTTGGATACTTCTAAGAATTTTGCTTTCTTACCCATATTCCACGCAATTGGTGCGCATGCGCCAGAGCTGAGAACCGTGACAACTGCGATTAAACCGAAAATAGCAAGTGCGATCATATTGCTCTAAGCCCCGCCCTTATCACCCAGAAAATTATCCCTTCCCTCCAGATACCGCCGCTTGGCCTCTTCCATCCGGCCCATCTCACGCACTGCGTTCTCGATGGCGACTTCGTCGCTCTTGTCGGCATAGCGGAATTCGCTGTCGGCGTAGCGGTTGATCTCTTGTATCACCATCTCCACCGTGATCGGCTGACGCAGGTCCTCGATCATGGCCTTCTTGGTATCGTAGTCCCGAAACAGGAATAGGTCGGGGTTTTCCATCCATTCGTCGGGCAGTTCGAAATCCATCGCGCGGACCTTGACCGCGTCGGTGATGTTCTTGATCGCGCGACCGGTAAAACGCTCATCCGCCTGCTGGATCGCCTTGAGGTAGGTGCCCAGTTTGGCGATCGTGTCCATCTGACCGATATCGCCTGAAACGCGGTCATAGACCTGCAGCAGAGCGTCCTCGTGCGGGCGGGCGTGGCTTTCGAAGCTGGCGGCGACGGCCTTTTTGATCTCCTGCGCGGCATAGGCGTCGTGTTCGCCCAGTGGGATGTCGTGGTTGCGGCCCATCAGCAGGTGCAGGATGTCGATGTAATCCTCACGCGTTTGCGGCCCGTCCACCAGGAACCGCGCTCCGGCGCGCTGGCGCAGGGCGTCGTCCACATTCTCGGGATAGTTCGAGAACATGCCAAAGGTGCAGTTGCCGCGCACGACGGTGTTGGCGCCTGCAAAGCTCTCCATCAGCACGGCGGTGATTTCCAATTGCCCGGCTGAGGACTGCCGGTCGCCGCGTTTACCCGCAAGCTGGTCGATATCGTCGATGGTGCCAAAGCCGATGACCGAGGGGTCGATGATCGTGTTGATAAACGCCTTGGCGTTCTGGCCCGACTTGCCCTGATAGCTGTCGATATTGTCAGTGCTCAGGTTCTGATAGCGGAACGGATAGCCAGCATTTTGGCAATAGTCGTTGATCAGCCCGGCCATCATCTGGATCAGAGTGGTCTTGCCGGTACCCGGTTTGCCGTCGCCCATGAAGGTGAAGATGAACCCGCCGAGCTCGGCAAACGGGTTCAGGCGGCGGTCAAAATCATAGGCCATCACCATCTTGGCCAGCTTCATCGCCTGATACTTGGCGATATGGTTGCCCACCACTTCGTTCGGTTTCTTGAACGTCATGGTCAGGGTGGTGGATTTGGCTTTGGAGGCGGGTTCAAACCCCCGGATCGTCAGGTCATCAGCCTCGATATGCCAGGCGGCGTTCTGGAACGGGGCCAAATGGCCTGCGGATTGGGCACGCAGGGCGGCCTTTTCCATTAGCTGTTCAGCATAGGCGCTTGTCGCCGCGATTAGGTGCGCGTCGTCTGGGGCGTGTTTGGCCAGGATCTGATCCAATTCCCACAGCGCGCCATGCAAGGCGAGTTGGCCGTTGTCGGTCAGAACCTCTTCTATCTCACCGATATCGACGGTGGTTTCGCCCAAATGCGAGGACATCAAGTAAGCCAGCGCATTGCCCAGAACATGTGACGTGATCAGCGCTTCGGCGATCAGTAATTCCGAGAATTCAGTTTTGCGGGCGGCAGGCAGATCTCCGGCAAGGTTGGCGCGCTTCAGGTCGGCCAGCGGAGTCTGCTCCGCATACGCCTCGGCTACAGCCAGAGCGATGGCTATTGCACGGCGGATTGCCTGTTGCGTTGTGGCCTGAGGCGGCGAGACCAGCGCATCATCATCGTCAGAGGCCTCGATCCGTTCAACCAGATGCACCCCATCCGCCCGCGCAGTTCGGCGTGTCACCAGCCCCGGTGTCGTGGAGCGAAACCGCCGTCCGGTCGACACGCCCGGAGAGCGCTCAACGGTGGCTTCAACAGCCTTTGCAATCCGTGGCGCGTGCTCGAACCCGTTCAGCAGGGCGGTCGCGGCGGGGTAGTGCTTGCGAATGTCGTCATCGCGCAATTCCATCTGATCTGACGTCAAACTCATCTTCTCACCAATAGGTATAGTTGAAAAACATACGGCTCTTCACGTGTCCGCTCTCATCAGCGTTAACGCAGGCAAGATAGTAACCGCCCAAGTTTACCGGGGGTATCTGATAGCACTCAGAACCTGCTGGAATAGCGCCACCGTGCGATTCAATTGCCTCCGCGTACTCCAATGGGAAGCCGCGCTTATCCAGCTTTTTTCGCAGTTCGTCAGCGGAAGTACCGACCTCGCTGTTTTCAAAGAACCACTTGCGTTGGACGGCGCTGTCCAGGCCACAAGCTGCAACGGTTAGAAACAAAACAAGAGTTGATACCGCCTTTGTCATTCAATACCTCAACACCTGCCCGGTTTTGCTGACCACAAACTTGCGCACATCGCCAAAACCCGGCGGGTTGCGTTCGGCCAACACCTGAAACGGGCGCTGGGGCAGGATGATTGACCGCTGCGTCCGCGTCGCCCCGGTCTCGGCCCCTTGCCCGCCGAACGGGTCCAGCGCAAAGACCTCACGTTCGACGGTCGAGAACCATCCGGCGCGTTCTTCGATGACCTCTTCGCTTTCCAACTCCTCGGTAGTCCACGCCAGCGCCCAGTCCTGCCCCTCGGGTGCCTGCGCGTCCTCGAGCACCTGCCGCAGAGGGCCGGATTGCTCGGTAAAGGCCGAGGAATACATCGGTCCCACATGAATGCGGCGCATATGTTTGGGATGCAATTCGTCGAAATCCTGATCGAAGCCTTTGGCAATCGTCACCAGTTTCAACCCGCCCAGAGATTGCGCCATCAGATGCGCCTGCACTTCAGGCCAGCGGCGCTGGTCCTTGGGCAGGGCGGTTTTACCGCTGTCCACCAACTGCATCAGGTAGATGACTGGTAGGTTGATCTGACTGTCATAGACCGCCCAGTGGATCATGAACTTGCGCCGCTCGCCTTCATTCCCGATCCAGTGGCATTCGGGATCGTTGCGGGCCCAGAACAACTGACCTTTCAACAATTCCTCGTAATAGAGCCTTTGGGACAGCGCGAATTGCAGCTTGGTGGGGATTTCCTGATCACCGATGATCGTTCGGACCATGTCGGTTTTCAGGTCATCTTCCGAGGGCATGTTCGCCAGATGCACCTGCGCCTGCTGCGCGTCATTGGCCATGGTCAGCAACTCGGCCGCAACCGGAAACCCGCTGTCGCGCTTGTCCATGGCGAGGCTGCCAAAGAACCGCCCCGTATCGCGCCCGACCAGCAGGTATTTCATGGAAAGCGCGCGGAAGGTGTAGAGCAGCCCCGAGAGGTAGCGCGACACGATCCGCACCTCTTGCTTGCTGATCGCGCCCTCGGCCTCCATCGTCGCGGCCACGCGCAGAAGGTGGACGGTGATCACCTCGAATTTGCGGAAGTAACGGCGCGAGGCGAAGGTGTCGGTCAGGCCAACGTGGTCTCGGGCGGGGTCAGCTGCCAATTGCTTTCTCCCACAGTCTATGAACGTCCGCAGACGCTATCTGGCGCTGTTTGCGAACAGAACCAAGCAAATCCGCTGGAGAAAAATGGTGAGCGCGTTGCCAGACAATTCCACATTTCTGAATTATGCCAACATAAGCAGGGCCCACAAACCTCGCTACTTGCCAAACGAGAAAGGCCAAAGAAATTGGCGACAGCAATACTAGTGAAACTCCCATGGCTGTTTCGTTGCCACCGGTAATCCAAAACGTAACCGCAAAGCTAATGGCGAATACTGCAATCAAAGGTAGCGCAAAGATAAAGTACCAACCCCCGATATATGCCATCGCAAGCGCTGCACCGAAGATACCAATAGCCCAACGAAGGGGCGACCAACCTAACTGCTCTGACCGGCTTGTATTCAATCGGTCCAAGCTCAACCCCCATACAAATTCTTATCATGCTTCTCGACAATCGAGGCGAACCGACGGGCAAAACGCTCGTCTGCCTTGGCCTTTTTCTCCAGCACGTCGCGGGCAAAGACCATGTGGCCCTCGTGCGCCTCAAGCATGTCGGCCATTTTCTGGTTGGTCGCGGTGCCGATGGCGGCCATGGCGGTTTGCGCCTCCTGATCGGTCTGCACGCCGATCTCGTTGATGCGGTGGGCCACGTCCTGCTGTTGTGCCGTTTTCAGCGATTTGGTCAGGGCGTCATACAGCACCACGCGCTGTTGCGTGTCTGTCTGCAGCTTGTTGATCAGCACCATCTGCGTCGCCGCCTGGTTTTGCAGTGAATCGACCCAGGTTTTGCCCTTTTCGATATAGCGCTCCAGCGTCTGGGATTTGGCCAGCTTGACCTGCTCCTCCTGAACCTTGGCGTTGTATTGTTTGTTCAACTCGGCCAGTTCGGTCTCTAACTGGGTCCGCGCGGCGGCATCCTGTTCGACGCTGATCTTGTTCTCCAGCGTGATTATCGTCGGATCCATGCCCTGAATCTCGGCCCGCAAAGCCTCCAGTTCGGCCACTGTCGCCTCGCGGTCGTCCAGCGTGACAGTTAGGTTATCCTCGACCTTCACGCGCTGCTCTTCCAGCACCGACAGCTGCCCTTCCAGCAGTTTCACGATCACGTCGGATTTGGCGATCAGGTCCTGTAGCTTGTCATCGATATTGGCGGTGCGCATCCGCTCCTGCCGCATCGATTCAGATTTGGCTTTGGCGAAGATGCCAACAAACGACTCCCATCCGGTTTTCGAGCGCATCTCATCGAAATCCTTGGAAAACGCATTGGTGACATCATCCAAACCCATGATCAGCTCGGCGATGTTTGCGTTCATCACCTCGGTATGGGCGTGCACATCCTCGAGCGTTGCATTTTCGATGTCGATATCCGCCTCGGCGGTGCCAATCTTGGCCCGTGTCGCTTCGATCCGCGAAGTCAACCCTTCGATCTGCGACTGACTTTCGCGCACTTTGGCCTGAGTTTCCTGAATCAACGCTTCAAACTGCTGGTTCGACATCTGTCCTATTCCTTTTTTTCTTATCTATCCAATAAGATAAGGGATGTTACACGGATTTACATCCCTCTGAGTGTTAAATCCCCACGAAGATTGGCAAATTCAGACATGAAATGAAAGAAGGGATGCCATAAACCGAAACGCCAAGATGGATTTCCCGAAGCATCCAAACTGCTCTTTAATCTATGAAGAAGTGATTTGTAATTTTGTCAGTCGCGTCATTATCGTAGACACTCGATAAATACGCGCGCTCGATATCATCATCAAAAAGAGAAAGAACTTCATTCAGTTGCCTTTGCTCCATCAGTTCCGGGACGAATCGAAAAACGGTTCGCATTACATAACTGCAGTCAGTCTTTTCAGGATCACAAAGATCTAATTCTTGTTTGATCGTATCGATCAAAAACTCATCTTGTAGCCGATTCAGGAACTGCCTTTCTGCGCTGGAAGAACCGAGTTCTATTGATTTTCTTATCCAAATGGCTTTTTCATTCCGTCGTGCACCGCACATTTCTTGGACTGAGAGCTTAGGTGATACTGATCGATATTGATCTTGGAAGCGGGCATCCTGAAATAGATCCCTACAGTATAGTCCCGTCCAAAAGCCATGGCTTTCGACGATATCCGGCTTGGTGAAGTCTAGTACATAATCGGCAATACCCGGATTTTTGTGCAAGTTCGCCATAACCGGACTACCAAGCATTCCAAGATCAAGAATATTGAACTGCTTGTGCCATGACATCACACCAAGATCCGGGTTAGATACCAACGGTCGTCGGATTTCGTTGTTCTGAGCAATCGCATTGAATTCTCGACGCACTTGATCAAAACCATCGACTGCCCAGCCAAGATAGTAAGGCTCCGTTCGATACATCCAGACCGAAGCAACAACGCCAACTACAGCAATTGTACGAAGTTCAACAATTCTTCGCGACGCAACAGCGTGATAAACACACCATGTCGGGAGCAGGAGAGAAACGACCGTGACATAGCTGTAAGTGCGCATCCAATCGATCCGAGGACGGCCCAAGAATACAGGAGAAATAAGCGCCACGCACAAGACAACTAATATCGCAGAAATCAGAAATTTATCAGCAGCGTCCATCCCCAATCTGAAGACAAGTGGTAGGCAAACAACGGCTAGCCACCAGCCACCTTGCACAAAGTTATAAGCCGATACCTGCATTCCTTCGACCATTGGTTGAACGGATCCTGATAACAGCGCCTGCACTCGGTCAAGTGGAGAAATACCCTGCGCCGCAGCGGTATTTGGGAAGAATTCTCCGAAATAGGCAAATCGAATTCCATGAATGACGACACATAGCGCCGCAACCAAAAACGAAAACTTTAGCGCCCCGAATGAATGAAACTTGCGCTGCCAATAGACTGAAAACAAACCTAATAAAGCCACTATAGTAAGCAGAAGCTCCAGCCTTACAAAGCACGTTAGGACCAAGGGAATGGCCCAGAGGAACGACACGCGCTTGCACCTTATCATCCGAACAAGCCCTGCGATGCTCAGTACGATTAGGAAATGAGTTAAAGCGTTTTCCATCCCTGACCCATGCCAGAGGAAAAATGGATACACAAAACTCAATGCGAGCGACAATAGCAGAATAGAAAACAGACCTTCGGCCCTTGAAACGCCAAGCGCCAAAGCTATCGCCGCGCCCAATAGCAATGTCGCAACAAGCGTTTGTAAAAAGGCAAATGATGCGTAATTAATGCCGGTCATAGCATAGGTAGCGGCATATAGAATCATTTGCACAGGGCTGGAAGATGCTTCGACAATTGGGCCAGAGGGACTTACGCCGACAAAGCCAAAGTCAACAAGGTTTCGCCCTGCACTCATTGTAATGACACCATCGTCACGCGTTTGATACAGGCTAGCGTCAATCATGCCATATCTGACAAAGAACACTGCGACTAGAATGCACGCCGCGCAGATTAAATAATTTGAGACGGAAAACTTGGACAAGTGATGCTTAGAATAACTGTTCAACGCTTCTTGCCCAAAAAATTTAGCCCGAGGAAATCAGGGATGATGTATTTACGATAGATATCTGTTTCGGTCGGCGACCGGAACTCATTGTTCTCTGTACCCAGATAAAATTGGCAAAAACGGCACACCTCGGCATTCGAATCGCGATAGGCTAATTTGCCAGAAATCGGTCCATTCGGTCATTACTCTGGAACGACAACGCCCCGCGTCTGGAGGAACGCGGGGCGTGTGTTGCGATAACCCAGAGAGGAGAAGATTATCGCGACGTGATCAAAGGCATCAGTTCACGGCTTTTGCGTCAACCACATCCTTTTCGATGGCATTTGCCGAAGAGATCTCGATTCGGCGCGGCTTAAGGGCTTCGGGCACTTCGCGCTTCAGGTCGATGTTCAGCATGCCGTTCTCATGGCTTGCACCGGTGACGCGAACGTGGTCGGCCAGGGCGAAACGTCGCTCGAATGCGCGGGTCGCGATGCCACGGTGCAGGTAGCTGCGATCCTTGTCTTCGGCGGATTTCTTGCCAGAGACAACCAACGAATTTTCTTTTACTTCAACCGACAGATCGGCCTCAGAGAACCCGGCAACAGCGACCGAGATGCGATAGGTGTCAGCATCGGTCTTTTCAATGTTGTAAGGGGGATAGCTGGGCTGAGCCACGTCGTTGGTCAGAACCCTGTCCATCATGTCTGCGATCTGATCGAAACCGATAGTGGCGCGGTGAAGCGGTGCAAAGTCAAATGTACGCATGTCGTATCCTCATCATTGAGCGATTTACGAATTTGCCCTCCGATATGGACGGGCGGTGAGTTTCCCGGACCCCAATCGTGGCGATCCGCTAAAACTCACATGGGAAGCGGTTGGTTCGGGTTCAAGACCCGCCGGCGCTGATGAATTTGGCACCCGAGCTGGATTTGTCTGATCCGGGCTGCAATCTGCGGATCGTGGCCGTTGGCCGGGGTGCATCACGGCGCAGGATCGCCTTCAATTCTGAAACGATTCCAGACAACTCCATACCGTAACCGACTCTCTGACGCCCATTCGTGGAAATTGCCGAGGCAACCGACAATATCTGCCAGCGCGGCCCCTTCTTTGCCAGAATGGCCGAGCCAGACGATCCAAATGTGACGTCGCAGTTAAAGACGATCAAGCCCTGTCCACGCTGAAGAATGTGACAAGATCGCTGCCGCAGGATCGCGTCTTCCCTGCCGCGCCCATAAGATGCGACGCTGATTTCATTGTCGGTTACGCGGCCACTGTGCAGGGCAAACGGATCAGCAATAGAGTAGGGAATCGGCTCTTCCAGCCGCATTAGAGCCACATCAACCCGAACCCGAGGGGCCGATACAGGGGCGTTCGCGACAAAATCCGGGTGCGCGGCGATCTGGATGACCTTCCGCTCGGCCAGCGCTTCGCCATCGCTTAGCCCGGCGCGAAATGTCACTTCGCCGGGGGCGTATGGTTTACCAGTCGCCTTGTCCAGCGCGCAGTGGGCGGCCGTCAATACGATATCCTGAGCAATCAATGTACCCGTGCAAAAACCCTTATCGCCAAAATCTAGTCGGCCAACCGCTTCCCATCCGTACAGATCATCCCGGTCCGTCAGACGGCGCTTGTTTCCGTTCTGGGCCTGAGATGTGGTTGCAAGAACTGAAAAACATAAAATAATTTTGAATAATAACCGGGTCATGGCTTAACGAATTTTGCTCCAAGATGTTTGGTGTTGTTGTCCAGAGACGCGTTCATACCTCGCCCTTGGGAAAGCTCGGCCTGCAACAATTCCAGAGATTCGTTCAAGTCGGTGCCCAGCGCAACTCGTTGACCCTGCATTTCAGCTTTGGCGGCTACGACTGAAACGATGCGAGGGCGTTCACCCTCAAACGAAAAAATCGGCGCTCCGGACGCTCCGAAATCCACGTCACAAGACATGATCAGGATGCCCGCCTGACGGCCGATGACTGAACAGACCTCTTGCAGAGACGGTGCTTCGGCCCGGTCATGGGCGTAAGAGACAACACCGACCTCTTCACCGCGAGTTGGGCGGTGTCCGGTTTCAAAAGGTATGACCGATGTGTTGCGGATCGGCTGCCAGAGCTCGATCAATGCGATATCGTGACGTACGCGAGTCGCCGATAAATCACCGACATATTTATATTCCGGATGCACCACCGTGCGCCGTGCCGGTCGATATGCCGACGCATGCCCAAGACGCCAACCCGCCAGAAACTCGATCCGCGCAGGATCAATCCGCTGTTTCGTCGCTTTGTCGAAAAGGCAATGCGCTGCGGTCAGAACCAGCGTTGGAGATATGAGCGATCCGGTACAGAACCCGGTTCCATCAATATCCAGCCGGCCAACCGCCATCCACTCTCGTCCAGCGTCAGTGGTATCAAGGCTTTTAAGCCCTGAATCCTGCGCCTGCCCTGCCAAAGGCAGCAAGCTAAGCGTAATAGCCGTGATCCAGTTGCGCACACAGGTCTCCGGTCAAGTGGTCCGATCAACAGTCGTATGCTGTGGGTACGGCGAAAATAGGGCAAATGCGGTCCGTCCTGGATTCGCTCTGATCTGATGCCCGCTTGCAGCAATTGGCTAACGTAATTGCGGTATGCCGCTGGTATCACCGTGCAGCGCGCGCGGTTTGGGCCCTCCTGTGGCCCAATCCAGCAGTTCGACGGTATGGACAACGGGCGTGTCGGTTCCGGACCCGATCTGCATCATGCACCCTATGTTTCCTGCTGCGATCACATCGGGATTTCTGGCCTCAAGCGAGCGCACCTTGCGCTGTTTTAGCTGACTGGAAATTGCAGGCTGCATAAGGTTATAGGTTCCGGCGCTGCCGCAGCATAAATGACTATTAGTAGGCTCTAACACAGTGAATCCAGCAGATTTCAACAGACTTTTGGGGTGGGTAGTAACTTTTTGGCCATGCTGCAAAGAGCATGCTGCATGGTAGGCAACGACCAGTTCTTTTTTGTCTCTGAATGGCAAATCCAACTGAACCAACAGTTCGCTGATATCCAGCGCCAACGCCGACACCCGCGCGGCATCTGCAGCAAGTGGGTCGTTGCGGAACATGTGGCCATAATCCTTCACCGTAGTCCCACACCCCGATGTATTAATGACAATCGCATCTAAGCCATCGCCATCCATTTCGCGCGTCCAGGCCCGGATGTTGGTGGCGGCAGAAGCGTGGCTTTCGCCCGTTTTACCCATATGATGAGTTAACGCTCCACAACACCCTGCCCCTTCAGCAACCACTACCTCACATCCCAAGCGGGTGAGCAGACGAATCGTGGCATCGTTGATGTCTGTATTCAGCGCTTTTTGCGCGCACCCTGTCATCAACGCCACACGCATGGTTCTTGAACCTTTTGGTGCAAAACTCTGGGGATCATCATTGCGACTAACCGGTGGAATATGCTTGGGCGCCATATCCAGCATCGCTTTCAGTCGCGCATCCGGCATCAATAACCGGAACGGGCGGCCCAGCTTTGCACCAATCAGCGCCCATCGAAAGCGCGTAGGATAAGGTAAGATTTTGGCCAGTATCCAACGCAGTGCCTGATCCGAGAATGGGCGTTTGTAATTATCTTCGATGTATTCCCGCGCGTGATCGACCAGATGCATATAGTGCACACCCGAGGGACAAGTGGTCATACAGGCGAGGCAAGATAAGCAGCGGTCGATATGCTTGACGGTCTTTTCGTCCGGGACACGTTCATTCTCCAACATATCCTTGATCAGATAGATGCGTCCGCGAGGACTGTCCAACTCATCACCAAGAACCTGGTAAGTGGGGCACGTTGCAGTACAGAAACCACAATGAACGCAGTTCCGCAGAATTTCATTGGACCGCTCAATCGCGGGGTCCTGCAGCTGCTTTTCGGTAAATGTCGTCTGCATCGTCTACCCCATAAGACCCGGATTGAACACGCTACGCGGATCGAATTTCAGCCGAATTGCCCTTGTTAGAGCCTTAACCTGATGGTTCTCTGGTTGAAACCGACCAAATCCGTCCATCGTATGGGCATCTGCACGTACAAGGCTCGCATGGCCCTCGAAGGCCCCCAAGCGCGCACGCAAATCCGTGCCCTTTGGCACCAGCGCCCATATCAAACCACCACCCCAATCAAGCAGGGTCCTCCCTGCTTCGATCCGATCCGCAATGACCAGGGCATCACCGGGTTTCACCGACAAGCGCCAGACATCGCCTTCCAGATCATGGAACGCACGCACATCGCGCAGATCAGCCCACCGCTTGCGCGACTCCTCCAACTCGGTGCATTCGTTGCCTAGGATTTCGCTCAATCGACTAGCCCGATAAGCGACCGAGTCGGCAAATCCCTCGATCCTCAAAAACGCCTGTCTATCCTTCGGATCATACGCCGCGCCGCTCACTTCGTATGGGGATTTCAGGGCAGTCGACATAAGATCAACTGCGGTTCCTACATCATCGGCACTGACAGCCAATGTGGCCTGAGTCTCTGGCTTGGGCAAAACCTTCAGCGAGACTTCTGACAAAACTCCCAATGTGCCCCATGACCCGGCCATCAGTTTCACCAAATCGTAGCCGGTGACATTTTTCATCACCCGTCCACCATTTTTGATGACTTGCCCAAGGCCATCGACATAACGGACGCCCAGCAGGAAATCCCGGCAGGCCCCGGCCTGAATTCTGCGAGACCCCGAGATGTTGGCTGCAACAACGCCACCAATCGTCGGTTCACCGGTTGTGCCCAACAAACCGCAGTGATCCATTGGCTCGAATGCCAATTGCTGACCCTCGGCATCCAGAGCCGCCTCAATCTCAGCAACAGGAGTTCCCGCACGCGCGACCAGAGTCAGCGCTCCGGGTTCATAGAGAGTAATCCCGCTCAGTCCAGCGGTACTCAGCTCCGGTTCCGCACCAACCACGCCGCGTGTACCACCGCCCGCAATACATACGGGTCCGTTAAGCCCAGCAACGGTTTCTGCAAGTTCAGCCTCGGTTTCAGGTCTCATTGCGTTCATCTTTTCACAAATTTCTTGAGGGTGAGGGCAAAGCCCCTATTCCACCGCCATCCTACGCTCCGCTGACGCCGCCAATGGGAACACTTTGGCTGGGTTCAGCAGCCAGTTAGGATCAAATACATCTTTCACAGCCATCTGCGCCTCAAGGTCCTGAGCCGCATATTGATGGGTCATCAGATCGCGCTTTTCGATGCCAACCCCATGCTCCCCCGTCAGGCAGCCGCCGGCATCGACGCAAAGCTTCAGGATGTCCGCCCCGAACGCCTCGCATTTCTCAAGATCACCCGGTTTGTTGGCGTCAAAGAGGATCAATGGGTGCATGTTCCCGTCACCGGCATGAAACACGTTGCCAACAGGTAGGCCGTAGTCCTTGCTCAACTCTCCGATGCGGCGCAGTACAAAGGGCAGCGATGAGACCGGGATCGTCCCATCAAGACACATATAATCGTTGATCTGCCCCATCGCACCAAATGCCGATTTCCGCCCCAGCCAGATACGCGCGCTTTCATCAGCGGATTGGCTTTCGCGCAGCTCAACGGGATTGTGGTGTTTGGCAATCTCGATGATCTTCGAAAGCTGGCTGTCGATCTCAGCCTCTGACCCTTCAACCTCGACGATCAGCAACGCCTCACAATCGGGATAGCCAGCATGGGCGAAATTCTCGCAGGCTCTGATACAGAGGCGGTCCATAAACTCGATTGCGACGGGTAGAATGCCCGATTTGATAATGTCAGAGACACAATGGCCCGCAACTTCGTTGTCATCGAACCCCATCAAAACAGGTCGCGCCCCTTCGGGTTTGCGCAAGATCCGCAGCGTTGCTTCAGTCACCACGCCCAGCTGCCCTTCGGATCCGCAAATCACACCCAGCAGGTCCAACCCACCAGCATCCAGATACGCGCCTCCAATTTCGACCACACTGCCATCCATCATCACCATGGTGACGCCCATCAGGTTGTTGGTCGTCACGCCATATTTCAGACAATGTGCTCCGCCCGAATTCATCGCGATATTCCCGGCGATGGCGCAGGCAAGTTGGGACGAAGGATCAGGGGCGTAGAAGAAATCCTCTTCTTCAACGGCTCCGGTCACACTCAAATTGGTTCGGCCGGTCTGCACCTTGATAAACCGATTGTCGTAGTCGACCTCCAACACTTCATTCATCCGAGCAACGCCTAGGATCACGCAATCCGCTGTCGGCAAAGCACCGCCAGCCAACGAGGTCCCCGCACCGCGCGGCACCACGGGCACACTCAGTTCGTGGCAAATGCGCAAAACATCGGAAACCTGCTGTGTTGTCGACGGCAGTACCGCCAACAAGGGCGGACATTTGTAAGCGGTCAACGCATCACACTCATATGCACGTGTTTCGGCCACATCGTGAATGACGGCATCCTCCGGCAGGACCTGCTGCAAACGCGCAACCAAAGCTTGCTTACGCGCCATGACATCCGGATTTGGCTTGGGCATTTCCATCGCTGACCCTCCATTTGGTAAAATTATATTACCAATTTTAGCGGCTGGCAAGTTTCTGAATCCAGCAATAGTGTCGCGGCATGACCTGGATCGACCGCGCATTGCTGTTCTCTCCGTTAGACTACGTTGCCGTACTGCTTCTGTTTGCAGCTTGGCTGGGAATTGGGTGGAGGATCGAGAATCCTTCCTCTCAGAAACCGTCGGTATCATTGATGATGGATGATTTCCGCAAGGTCTGGATGCGAGAGATGGTGACGCGCCAGCCACGTGTGTTCGATGCTCAGGTGATCTCGGCCATGCGTCAGGGCAGTACGTTCTTTGCGTCAACGATCATGATTGCAATTGGCGGTGGCTTGGCGCTGCTTGGCAATACCGAGCGCTTGGCCGGAGTTGCCGAAGACCTTGCCATTGGCCGTGCGCCCGCAATGGTGTGGGAAGTCAAAATACTGATTATTCTTCTTTTTCTGTCGAACGCATTTCTGAAATTTGTCTGGTCGCATCGTTTGTTTGGATATTGCGCCATCCTGATGGCCGCGGTTCCAAACGACCCCGATCATCCGCAGGCCTATGCCCGTGCCGCTCAGGCAGGCGACATCTGCATCACGGCGGCGCGCAGTTTCAATCGCGCGTTGCGGGCAACCTACTTTGCTTTGGCATCCATTGCCTGGATTTTGGGACCAATGGCATTGATACTGAGCTCAGCCGTTACATTTGGCGTCCTCTATCGTCGCGAGTTCGCCTCGCATTCGCGAACCGTCATGATGAAAGCGCCACCAAACACAGAGTCGTGATCGCAATGCCGCACCCGAGCGCATAGTTTGGACCCATGCGATATTTGATTCTCAGCGCCCTACTGGCCAGCCCCGCCTTTGCCGACTCTCCGACGATCGAACAGGTCTCGGCCCGTTCGAAGGGTGATTCCTGGCGGTTCGACGTCACGATCCGTCATCCCGATACCGGATGGGATGATTACGCCGACGGCTGGCGAGTTCTGGATATGCAGGGAAATGAACTGGGCATGCGCGTGCTGCATCACCCTCATGTTGACGAGCAACCCTTTACGCGGTCTTTGGGCGGGGTGGTGATCCCGGACGGGACCACGCAGGTGCAAATTCAAGCGCGCGATAATGTCGGTGGTTGGAGCGAAGACACGACAGTGGTCGATCTGAACTGACCTTCAGAACACCCCGAGGCTGAGACCTGCCGCCAGGGCCGCACCAATATCGCGACAGTTTTCAAGTTGTTCCTGAGGAATGATCTTCTCAGCGAGGATTGCCTCGGGCGTTTGCGCATGAGTGCAGATGATCAGGGGCGGTTGCACCTCTTTCAACCGCCATCCCGTTGCGATCCGTGCCATCTGTCGCGCGGCATTCTCACCATCTGATCCGGCGCAGACCATCTGCGCATAGGGTCGACCTTCGATCCTCCCCAGCACCGGATAATAACAGCGGTCGAAAAACTCTTTCATCAGACCCGAAATCGCGGCCAGGTTCTCGGGTGCGCAGAAGATATAGCCATCGGCGGCCAGCAGGTCGTCTGGCCCGGCTAGATCGGCGGTTTTCAGGATGGTGTTCGCCTCGTCCCGCGCTGCATCTGCTGCGGCTTCGGCCATCTGCCGGGCACCGCCGGTGCGCGAATGGTAGACGATCAAAAGCTGCGCCATGTCAGACCCGGTGATAAGGACCGCCCGACAGGATGGTAGCGGCCCGGTACAGTTGCTCGGCCAACATCACACGGACCAGCATATGAGGCCAGACCATTGACCCAAAGGACAGGGAAAAATCGGCCTCGGCCCGCAGATTAGGGTCAATTCCGTCCGCTCCGCCGATGATCAGCGCCAGATCCTGTTGGCCCGCATCGCGCCATCCACCCAGCTTTTTTGCAAAATCAGGTGAAGACATCACCCGTCCGCGCTCATCCATCGTACAGATCACCGCGCCCTTGGGCAGAGTTTTCCGCAGCAATGCGGCCTCGGCCCCCATGCCTGCGTTTTTCTTGTCTTCGACCTCGATCACCCGCGCGGGACCAAGACCCAACGCACGGCCGGTTCGGTCGAAACGAGTCAGGTAATCATCAAGCAGGGTCTTCTCCGGTCCGGCGCGCAATCGCCCGACCGCAACAATGCTGATACGCATGTCTCTCTCGCCTCCGGCCCCTCAATACGGGCCAGGATGGCGCCTCAATTCGCCGAGGCGCTGCCGCCCTGAGGCAGCCACATCTTTTCCAGCTGATAGAATTCACGCACTTCGGGGCGGAAGATATGAACGACCACGTCGCCCGTATCGATCAGCACCCAGTCGCCAGCATCCTTGCCTTCGACCTTCGAGGTGAAACCGAATTCCTGCTTGATGCGATCCGTCAGCTTTTCCGCCATGGCCGAGACCTGACGGGTCGACCGACCCGAGGCAATCACCATGTGATCCGCGACAGAAGACTTACCTTGCAGGTTGATCTGCACGACGTCTTCGGCCTTGTCATCGGAAAGTGAGGAAAGGATACGTTCAAGCAGCTTATCGCTGATTGACTGAGAGTGGGCCATTACTTTGGCCCCATCATCGGCGGGCAAACCCGCCTGTGTATGTAGAGACAGGACATAGTCCTCCTTTGCAACGCGCCGCCAAATCCCCGGCGCTGGGGTACTAATAAGGTAACAAGGGGATTGCAACATTTCAATGAACGGGCTGCTTCACGCAGTGACATCGGCTCACTCTTTGGCGAGTTGTTGCGCCTCTGCGTCGTCCGGCAGCAGACGAACTTCACGTTGTGGGAAGGGTAGCGAGATGTCTTCAGCCTGGAAAGCATCCCACAACGCCAGATAAACATTACCCCGGATGTTCGTCAGCCCTTTGGTCGGATCACTAATCCAGAACCGCAGCACGTAATCCACGCTGCTGTCGCCAAATCCGGTGATGTGGCAGACGGGTTCATGGGATCCTCCACTCAGTACTCGACCAACCGATTTGACGGCTCGTATCGCCGTTGCCCTCACTTTGTGAGGGTCGTCGCCATAGCTGGTTCCGAATTCCAGATCCAGCCGAACAAACTTGTCCGAATGCGACCAGTTCACCACCTGATTGGTAATCAAATCCTCGTTTGGGATCAGGTATTCCCGCCCATCGCGCGTGACAACCGAGACATAGCGCGCGCCCAGCGCATTGATCCAACCGAACGTATCGCCCAGCGAGATCACATCGCCCGGCTTGATCGATCGGTCCATTAGAATGATGATGCCCGAAATCAGGTTCGAGACCACTTTTTGCAGCCCGAACCCGATCCCTACACCAATCGCGCCCGACAACAGCGCAATCCCGGTCAGATCAAAGCCAAGCGTGCGGATCGCAGCCATGAACACCGCACCATAGAGCAGCACCTGAATTCCCTTGGCGAGTAACACCTGCATCGATGGCGTGATGTCATCATTGCTCTTAAGCCCGCGTTCAGCCGCGCGGGTCCCGATCCTTGCGAGCGTTAGTAGAATGCCGATCAGCAGGACGGCTTTGATGATCCCCAGCGCCGAGATATGGAGATCACCTATCGAGAGCGCCACACCGTCCAGAAAGCCGGCGACATCATCCGTCAGATTCAGCGCGATTAGCGTTGCATAGACCCACATGGACCATTTGAAAATCTGCCGCAGTGTCCGGTTGCGCACCAAGCGGGATACCAGCGCGATGGCCAACCAAGCCGCTGCCAGCGTCGCAAATACACCTATGATATAGCTACGCGAAGGCCACGTTGTTTGCTGCATGACCCAGTAGAGCCCCCAAGTCAGCAGCACGAAATAGACCAGCGTCAAACGCCGCATCAGTTGGATCAGAATGCGCAGCCGCCATTTCGGCCAGCCGGTACGCGCGCGCGCCCATACATCCCATCTTTTTTGCGTCAGAAGTTTCAGAAGAAACGCCAACGCCCATAGGAACAGGATGATAACCAATTGATACTGCCGCCAACCGGGCGTGACCATCAGCTCGATCAAATTTTCAATCTGTTCTGAAAAGGCCGCCGTCATATTGCCGTAAAGCTCGGACAGCGTTTCTGGTAACAGATCCTGGTTCATGCCTGTCAGCTTGGCCATCCATTTGAGGGGATGCAAGCCCCTACCCGGATTGAACCTTGATTGACGGCAAACCCCGTTATATCTGGAGCGCATGAGACTCAATGTGGCCCAAGAACAGAATCTGGAAGATCGCGCGCGGTTGCGTGAACGGTTCTTTGGTGCCGCCCGCACGGTTCTGGCACGCCTACCCGTCGCCTAAGCCACCTCGCCAGCTATTTCTCATTACATACGGGAGAGGACCGATGTCCCCCAAAACACTCTATGACAAGATCTGGGATGCCCATGTCGCGCATGAAGCCGATGATGGCACCTGCCTGCTGTATATCGACCGCCATCTGGTTCACGAAGTGACCAGCCCACAGGCGTTCGAAGGTCTGCGCATGGCGGGCCGCAAAGTGCGCGCCCCGGAAAAAACCATCGCCGTGCCGGACCACAACGTTCCGACCACTCCGGACCGCGTGAACGGGATCGAAAACCCGGAATCACGCATTCAGGTCGAGGCACTGGACAAGAACGCCAAGGATTTTGGTATTCACTACTACCCGGTGAATGATGTTCGTCAGGGCATCGTGCACATCGTTGGCCCGGAACAGGGTTGGACCCTACCCGGTATGACCGTTGTCTGCGGCGACAGTCACACGGCGACTCATGGCGCATTCGGCGCTCTGGCCCACGGTATCGGTACGTCTGAGGTTGAGCACGTTCTGGCCACGCAGACCCTGATCCAGAAGAAATCCAAAAACATGAAGGTCGAGATCACCGGCAAATTGCAGCCGGGCGTAACCGCCAAAGACATCACTCTCGCCGTAATTGGCAAGACTGGTACTGCTGGCGGCACCGGATATGTCATCGAATATTGCGGCGAAGCGATCCGCAATCTGTCGATGGAAGGGCGTATGACCGTCTGCAACATGGCGATCGAAGGCGGCGCGCGCGCTGGCCTGATCGCACCGGATGAAACCACCTTTGAATATGTCAAAGGCCGCCCGCATGCCCCCAAAGGTGCACAGTGGGAAGCCGCGATGGACTGGTGGAAAACGCTTTATACCGACGAGGGCGCGCATTTCGACAAAGTCATCACGCTGCGTGGTGAAGATATCGCACCAGTCGTCACTTGGGGCACCAGCCCCGAGGATGTGCTGCCGATCACTGCATCCGTACCGCATCCCGAAGATTTCGAAGGCGGTAAAGTCGACGCGGCCCGCCGTTCGATCGAGTACATGGGTCTGGAAGCCGGACAAAAGCTGAGCGACGTTGAAATCGACACTGTTTTCATCGGCTCTTGCACCAACGGTCGGATCGAAGACCTGCGCGCTGCGGCGGAAATCCTGAAAGGCAAGAAGATCAAGGACGGCATGCGCGCCATGGTCGTACCAGGCTCGGGTTTGGTGCGTGCACAGGCCGAAGAAGAAGGTTTGGCCGAAATCTTCAAAGATGCCGGGTTCGAATGGCGTCTGGCGGGATGCTCAATGTGTCTGGCGATGAACCCCGACCAGCTGCAGCCGGGTGAGCGTTGTGCAGCGACCTCGAACCGCAACTTTGAAGGCCGTCAGGGCCGTGGTGGACGCACCCATCTGCTGAGCCCGGCAATGGCTGCCGCAGCGGCAATCACTGGACGGCTGACAGACGTCCGTGAAATGATGTAAGACTCTCTCATATCTAGATATTTGATGGAGAGACTAACATGAGTGATTGGGTCAAATGGCTACTGCTGGGACTTTTGTCCATAGCATTCGGTGTGTTCGTATTGGGCGCGCCGGTCGTGGCGTCCGTTGCCGTAACAGTAGTAACCGGTGTGTTGCTGCTGATCGCAGGCGGATTGCAGATCGTTGGTGGCTTCACGGTTGAAGGCGCTGGCAACAAAATCCTGTCACTCATCATGGGTGCGGTCATGCTGTTCCTGGGGTGGTCCTTTCTGGATCACCCGCTGCAGGGCACGCTGACGCTCGCGACTGTGGTGCTGATCCTGTTCATGGCAGGCGGCATCGCGCGGATCATCCTGTCGTTCCAAATGAAGGGAACACAGTTTTTCTGGCCCACGATGATCTCGGGCATCTTGTCGATCATCCTCGCAGGCATCATCTGGAGCTATGTGGGGCAAGAGCCGCAGGCGTTGCTGAGCATACTGGGGATCTTCCTGGGCATCGAGATGCTGTTCAACGGGTTCGGATTGGTCTTCATGGCGTTCTTCGTCAAGAACGCACCCAAGGACGAAACAACGGAAGCGAAAGAAGCTTAAACGCGGGGCATGGGCGCGGCCCTCTCCCGCAGGAGTGTAGAAATGGAAAAGTTCGAAAAAGTCCACGGGGTGGCCGCCCCAATGCCGTTGATCAATATCGACACCGATATGATCATTCCCAAAGTGCACCTGAAGACCATCAAGCGGTCCGGCCTTGGCGTCGTGCTGTTTGACGAGATGCGTTATCACGACCACGGCGGCGAGAACGAAGAGTTCGTGCTGAACAAACCCGCCTATCGCCAAACCGAGATTCTGGTGGCGGGTGACAATTTCGGCTGCGGCTCATCCCGTGAACATGCGCCTTGGGCGATCAAGGATTTCGGCATCAAGGTCGTGATCTCGACCAGTTTCGCCGACATCTTCTTCAACAACTGCTTCAAGAACGGCATCCTGCCCATCGTGGTGGAAGAGGAACATCACGCGATTCTGATGGATGACGCGCATAAGGGCGAGAATGCTCGTATGACCGTGCATCTGGAAGATCAGCGGATCACCACATCAGATGGCGTGGTCATCGAATTCGACATCGACCCACACCGCAAACACTGCCTGCTGAACGGTCTGGACGATATTGGTCTGACGATGGAAAAAGACCATCACATCGACAAGTTCGAGGATCACGCAAGCCAAGCCCGTCCCTGGGTATGATTCTGGGGACGAATCTGTTGA
Source organism: Ruegeria sp. G2 (assembly GCF_056533505.1). Taxonomy (NCBI): domain Bacteria; kingdom Pseudomonadati; phylum Pseudomonadota; class Alphaproteobacteria; order Rhodobacterales; family Roseobacteraceae; genus Ruegeria; species Ruegeria sp. G2. The sequence goes on from NZ_JBQFON010000014.1 coordinate 94,448, forward strand.
TACTCAACTTAACGGGGTCGCAAGCGCGGCCCCGTTCGCATTCTTGGGGTTAAATCGCCCCAATCTACTACATCTAGGTATCATTTTGATATACACGTCGGATTTGCGTCGAAATTGATGCAATCCCGCACCAGTTGCGCCATCATTTTGCCCGAAACTCAGTGTTTTCTGCACTCTGACTTGAGCGAATTACCGCTTATCAGCCAAGGTGGCACCTAACAGGTAGCCGCCAGTGAACGAGTGGCGCGCGCAAGTTGGACGACAAGTCGACTTAGAATCGACAGCTCCGGTTTGGAAAGGGTTCGGATTGTGATTGCACGCACGACGGGCGCGGCGATACGTGGATTATTGGTGGCACTGATGGTGTTAACCCCCGCGTTATACCTGCCCACATCGACGTCTAACGGGACTGAGATTATCGTCTTTCTGGCGATCCTTGCGTTTATTCTAACATTCTCTGAATATAATTCAGCCTTCCCCAGCTTTATCGAATTCCGTGACGCCCCGCCGGTAAACAGGTTGCGTTTTGTTGGCCTGATGTCGATGGTCACCTTTTTAACGCTGATTTGTAAGAATGCGTATGCCCCCACGGATCTTACGGGCGTATTCTATTCTATTGGCTTGATGGTCGCGAATGTGGTGGACTTTCCCTATTCGCCTGTTCGGCTCGTGGTTCTGGTGCTTCCCGGAAACGCCAGCGCACCACTTATTGAGCTTGTCAGTATATCGGCCAGCATCGCCTATGTCGCGGCTTTGGTCACTATCGCGAGCTTTGCCTACGCCGTAAAACTGAGAGGATGGCCAACAGGAAATGGGGCGTTCAACGTTTGGACCAATCTGCCTTTGTTTGACCCGACCAAGGGTGGAGATGTTGTTGCCCGATTGCAGCGCGATGGGCGGCTGAACATCGCAATTGGGGCGTTGCTGCCCTTCCTGATCCCTGCCCTGATCAAGCTGATGGCTGTATTCATCACTCCGATAGCGCTTGGCAATCCGCAGACGTTGATCTGGACCCTTTGCGCATGGGCCTTCCTACCGGCCAGCATGATCATGCGAGGCATGGCGACCCTGCGCATTGCCGGCCTGATCGTTGAAAAACGCCGCGCATACTCAACTTCCGAGTCTACTCAAATCGCATGATCCGCCTACTGGTTCTGTTGCTGCTGCCGTTTGCAGCACATGCAGAGACGTTGCGCATCGCAAGTTACAATACTGAACTTAGTCGCAAGGGACCTGGCCTGTTACTGCGCGACATCCGGCGGGAAGATCCACAGGTTACGGCGGTTATTGAGGTGTTGGTAACAACCCGCCCAGACATCGTTGCACTGCAAGGGCTCGATTGGGATCTTGACGGTCTTGCGCTCGACGCTCTCGTTGATGCGCTTGGAGGCCATGGCTTGAATTATCCCTACAGCTATTTCGAGCAACCCAATTCGGGGCTCGAAACCGTTGAAGATTTAGATGGGGACGGCGAAACTGGTGGTCCGGGCGACGCACAGGGATGGGGGCGCTTTACGGGCCAAAGCGGCCTGGCAGTCTTATCCCGCTATCCCATCGCAGCCAGAGAGGTCCAGTCCTATACCGAGTTGCTTTGGAACGAACTTCCCGGTGCCCGGCTACCAAAAATAAACGGAAATCCATTTCCCTCACCTCAGGCACAAGCGATTCAAAGGCTGTCATCCACATCACATTGGGTCGTCCCGATCGACACCCCTGTTGGTCGTATCAATTTGATGACGTTTCACGCCAGCCCCCCTGTCTTTGATGGTCCCGAAGATCGCAACGGGTTACGCAACCGGGATGAAGTTCGATTCTGGTCGCTACTGCTGGACGGTAAATTGGGGCCTACTCCTTCAGATCGGTTCGTCATCGCAGGCCATGCCAATCTGGACCCGCACAACGGCGAAGGGCACAAGGCTGCAATCAACGATCTTCTTGCCGACCCTCTGATCCAAGACCCTGTGCCATTGGACCCTGCCGGATCGGCCGCAACAGTTCTGTGGAAAGGGGTAGGCGAAATGAGAGTGGATTATGTATTGCCCTCATCCGATTGGCACGTGCACGATGCAGGTATTTACTGGCCTGAGACCGAAGCCCGAGCTTCGGCAGAAGCAGCAAGCCGTCACCGGCTTGTTTGGGTCGATCTCATCAACCAATAGGCGCCTGCGGTCATGATCGCAAAGCTGCACCGGTTCGTTGCGCCGCATCAGAGACTTTAGGATTTGGGATCGCATTTCTAAGCGCCTCGTTCGGTTCAGTCAGCGAAAATCCCGGCAGCAATTCGTTAAAGAAACTTCCATCCAGACGATGCGGTGTATCCCATAGGTAGCGCATTTCAAGCAGATGTGGGGCTAGACGCCAGAAGGGGCGGGCCAACTGCAACGGCCACCACGCCATCTGCTTAAGCGCAATGTCTTGCCCAGTCATCTGTGACAACATCTGTGCCATTTCATTGCCGGTCAGAGTGTAACCTGCAAAGGGAACATCACAGAATCGCGGCAGCTCGCCGCGTATGTCTGCCAGGGCCACGGCGGATCGGGTCAGATCGGGCAAGTAGGCCCAAGAATGCGGGATGTCGGGATTGCCCGGGTACACAAAGCGACCACGCTGCAAATGTTTGATCATGATCTGATCGAACCAGTTGCCCGAGGCCGTGGTGTCGATAAAATCACCTGCGCGCAACATAATTGTCCGTACGGATGAAGCGCGATACGCCTCTTCCATTTCGATGCGGATGCGTCCCAACGGATTGCGTGCAAGATGGGGCGTTTCACTCGACCAAGGCCCAGGCGTATCCGCGCCGAAGACATAAACGTTACCGGGCACAATCACTGTCAAATCATGTTCAGACGCCACATCTATGACCTGTCGGTGCAATTCAGGGACTTGCTTCGCCCAATCGGGATACAGTGGGTTCCATGCGTTCACGATAACGCCTGCCCCGCGTGCCGCAGAGTGCAGATTGTCGCTGCGTCGATCAAACCGGCGCACGCCCCAACCCGCGTTGGAAAAAGCCTGTGCCGCATTGCGACCAAAGCGGCCACTGGCCCCGAGAATAAGTGCTGTTTGTGACATCGGTCCCTCCATTCAACACCAATCTATTCATTCATCAGTATTTGGAAATTGCCAAAAACCGCAGATTATGTATTCGGTTTTGAATGGCAAATTCTCTTCAACTTACTGACTGGTCCTTGATCCAAAGTTTTCTCGCTGTTGCGGAAACGGGATCATTATCCGCGGCCGCGAAGCAACTTGGGCGAAGCCAGCCAACGCTGGGTCGTCAGGTGCATGCGCTGGAAGAAGAACTGGGCGTGTCGCTGTTTGATCGCCACGCGCGTGGGTTGACGCTCAGCGAGGTGGGGCAGCAAGTGCTGCCGATGGCGCAGCAGATGTATAGCGCGGTCAATGCGCTTGGTTTGACCGCAGCCGGGCAGGCGCAGCAGCTGGATGGCTCGGTTAGGATCACCGCCTCAGTCTTTGTCTCGCACCATTTGCTGCCCCCGATCATTGCTGCGATTCGTCAGGCAGAACCGGCCATTCAGATTGATCTGGTCGCCTCGGATGCCAGCGAGAACCTGCTGTTCCGCGAGGCCGACATCGCAGTACGCATGTACCGGCCCGAGCAAGTCGACATCGTGGCAAAACATATCGGCGAGGTGCCGTTATGTTTCTGCGCCTCCCGGTCCTATCTGGACCGCGCAGGACGGCCAGCAACTCCGACAGAGTTGATGCAGCACGACCTTGTGGGTTTTGACACCAACGAAGACATCATCACCGCCATGCGGAACAAAGGCTGGCCCGCCAGCCGGGACAGCTTTGCCACGCGCTGCGACAACCAGACGGCATATTGGCAACTGATCCGCGCAGGATGCGGGGTGGGGTTCAGCCAACTCAGCATTGCGCAGGCTGACCCAGAGGTCGAGGTGTTGGACATTGATGTCGAGATACCGGTGCTGCCGGTCTGGCTGGCCGCCCCTCAGGCGATGCGACAGACCCCGCGCATCCGCAGGGTCTGGGATCTGTTGGCCGAAGGGTTGAAGGCGCGGCTGTAAAGCCGCCTACAGCGCGCCGGTATAGGTGCCACGCGCGGGATAGTTATTGGCCAAGGTAAATTTCAAACCGCCGACGATGTCGGACATTGGCGGTCGCGCAAAAGGCGTTGTCTGCTGCCAGACGAAATAGAGGGTCTGATCAGGCTTGATATAGAAATGCCCCGGTTCGGCGAATAACGCTGGCTCGGCACTACCTTCACGAGCCACGGAGATGTTCAGACCCCAGACATCCCGCGCATCCGCCATGGACAGGCCGTGCCCAACGCGCACTTTTGAGACCCCGGCTTTCTCCACCGTTTCCGCCGCTCGTTCGCCGGTATCCGTGGTGATCATGATCACCTCGACCCCCAGTTCGGCGAAATCATCCAGCGCAGCTTCGACCTCACCCATCTGGCGAATGCAGATCGGGCAATGCAGGCCTCGATACTGTATCACCAGCGTTCCGTTTTCGCCCGCGTCACGCTCAAGATCAAAGGTGCCATGGCCTACAGTTTCGATTTTTAGCGATGGGGCCGGATTTCCGGGTGTCAGCATGTGGTTTCCTCGTGATTTGACGGGTTCGTCTCATTGACCCGATGCGCCGCAAACGCTAGGGCCTGTGCGACAAAACGCAAGGAGACTGTCGATGTCCAACCCCTCGCTCCTCATCCTGCCCGGAGACGGAATTGGCCCGGAAGTTATGACCGAAGTGCGCAAAATCATCGATTGGTTCGGTGCCAATCGCGGTCTTCAATTTGACGTGAGCGAGGATCTGGTTGGCGGCGCTGCCTATGACGCACACGGGAAGCCCCTGTCGGATGAGACCATGGCCAAGGCGCAAGAGGTCGATGCCGTTCTGCTGGGTGCTGTTGGTGGCCCTAAGTATGACGATCTGGACTTCAGCCTGAAGCCCGAACGCGGCCTGCTGCGTTTGCGCAAAGAAATGGACTTGTATTCTAACCTGCGCCCCGCTCAATGCTTTGACGCGCTGGCGGATTTCTCGTCGCTGAAGAAGGATGTGGTAGCCGGCCTCGACATCATGATCGTGCGCGAGCTGACCTCGGGCGTTTATTTCGGCGAGCCGCGCGGCATTTTCGAGGAAGGCAATGAACGCGTTGGCATCAACACCCAGCGCTACACCGAGTCCGAGATCGAACGCGCCGCGCGTTCGGCTTTTGAGCTGGCGATGCGCCGGAACAAGAAACTGTGCTCGATGGAAAAAGCCAATGTGATGGAGTCGGGCATCCTTTGGCGCGAAGTCGTGACCCGCGTGGGCCAAGAGTACCCCGAGGTCGAATTGTCGCATATGTATGCAGACAACGGTGCGATGCAGCTGGTGCGCGCGCCCAAGCAGTTTGACGTGATCGTCACCGACAACCTGTTCGGCGACGTTCTGTCCGATTGCGCCGCGATGCTGACCGGGTCGCTGGGTATGCTGCCGTCTGCCTCGCTGGGCGCACCAATGGCCAATGGTCGCCCCAAGGCGATGTACGAGCCTGTACATGGGTCCGCCCCTGATATCACCGGACAGGGCAAGGCCAACCCGATCGCCTGTATCCTCAGCTTCGCCATGGCGCTGCGCTACAGCTTCGATCAGGGCGACGAAGCAGGTCGTCTGGAAGCCGCGATCGAAAAGGTTCTGGCCGATGGCGTTCGCACGGCCGATCTGCTGGCAGAAGAAGGTGTTCAGCCGGTATCGACCAGCGAAATGGGTGATGCAATTCTGGCAGCGCTGGACGAAAGCGTCTGATCTTACGATCATTCAGACATCAAAGGCGGTGCGCAGCGCACTGCCTTTTTTTGTATGTCAATTTCCGAAAATGTTATTCAGCAGATTGTTGATCGCCTTATCCAAGCCGGTCTGTTTCTTACGGCGCTGTTGCTGCGGCTGAGCGGTTTTGACTGGTGGGTCCGGCGCCAGCATCGGCAATGGCGTGGGCGTCATTCCTTCGGTGACGCGCAACATCGTCTCTTTCCAGATCTCCGCCGGCAGACCTCCGCCAGTCACGCCTGAAAGGGGCGTATTGTCGTCATACCCCATCCACACACCCGTCACGTAATCCGCTGTGAACCCGATGAACCACGCATCCCGCGCGGCCTGGGTCGTTCCGGTTTTGCCCGCCACCTGCCAACCCGGCAGCTTTGCGCGCCCACCTGTACCTTCCGAGACCACACGCTCCATCATCCAGGTCAGTTGTTTGGCGGCTTTGTCGTTGATGACGCGTTCACCGATACCGGTTGTCGTGACCATGACGGGTTCAGACTCACCCAGCAGCTTCAGTTCAGTCAGGCCATAGGGTTCCACCGCTGAGCCGCCGTTCAGGATACCGGCATAAGCGCCGGTCATCTCGATCAGCGTGCTTTCCGATGCGCCCAGCGCCAACGCAAGCCCTTCGGCCAGATCACTTGAAAGACCGAAACCGCTGGCAACGGTGCGGACATTATCAAGCCCAGAAATATCTGCCACTTTGACCGCCGGGATGTTCAATGAATTCTTCAACGCATCCGCTAGAGTCACCCGACCATAAAACTTGTGGGTATAGTTCTTCGGGCACCACTGGCCCGACCCTGCGATATCCCAGCAGGTCGGTTCGTCCATAACCGTATCCAACGGTGAATATCCCAGCTCCAACGCCGTTGCATAGACAAACGGTTTGAACGACGATCCCGTCTGACGCAGAGCCTGCGTGGCTCGGTTAAACGCTCCCGATACACGGGTCTTGCGCCCACCGACCATACCTCGAACCGCGCCATCGGCAGACATCACGACAATGGCGGCCTGTGCCTTGGACCCTTCGCGCACTTTTTCTTGGAAGATGAACTTCAGTGCCTCTTCCGCCGAGGTTTGAATGCGCTGATCCAGCGTGGTCCGGATCACCACGTCCTCGGTTGTGTTACGTGTGAAAAACTCAGGCCCACTGGCCATGACCCAATCCGCAAAATAACCACCTGCTCGGGCGGCAGCGGCTTCAGACAACTGCGCCGGGCGACTGCGTGCTTCGCTTGCCTGCGCGCTGCTCAGATAGCCTTGAGCCTCCATCAGCCCAACCACCAACCGTGCCCGGTCCTGCGATCGTTGCAGGTTGTTCGTGGGCGCATAGCGAGAAGGTGCCACCAGAAGCCCCGCCAACATTGCGGCCTCGGCCGGCGACACTTCGGCAGCCGAAATCCCGAAATAGCGCTGGCTGGCGGCTTCGAACCCGCGCGCACCTGCGCCAAGGAAGGCACGGTTCAGATAGATCGTCAGAATTTCATCCTTGGAGTATTTGACCTCCATCGCGATTGCGTAAACTGCCTCCTTCGCTTTGCGCCAAAGCGAACCCTGACGGCAATCAGCTTCGTAAGCGGCCTCTGATTCCCACGCGCTGGGATCATATGGGACACCGAGGCAAAGCAGCTTTGCTGTCTGCTGTGTGATGGTCGAGCCACCATGGCCAGACAACGGTCCGCGCCCTTCGCTCAGGTTGATGCGCACCGCGCTCGCGACACCGCGCGGGCTGACACCGAAATGTCGGTAGAACCGCTTATCCTCGGTCGCGATCACGGCATTCTTGAGATGCGGCGAAACTGTATCCGCGGTGATCACGCCACCAAACTGATCGCCGCGCCAGGCAAAGACCTTGCCATCACGGTCCAGCAAGGTCACCGAGCCCTTCGCCCGCCCATCTAACAAGGCATCCACATCCGGTAGCGATGTGTAAACGACACCGACGGCCAGCGCCAACAGCAAGCCAGCCACCGCACCAATCCGCCATGTGACGCCCCAGAACAGACGCCAGAGCCAGCGGAACAGACGGTGGAAAATGCCACCGCCCTTCCCGCCAGAACTGCGCCGCGTTTTCTTCCGGGCCGTCTTGCGCGGGGCGGGTTTTCGGGCAGTCGACTTCTTACCAGCTGGTTTTGCAGCCCGCTTGGTCGCCGCAGGTTTTCGACCTTTGGACGGGTACCTTTTATCCGCGACCAGTCGCGGTTTTCGGCGGTTGGACTCAGTCATGCTCAAACTCTGCCCGGTTATACTTTTGGGGCACCATACCCCGCCGGAACGGCCATGTAGAGGTGTGAAATTCTGGTATTTCCCCTCACTGATTTGCCCATTTTTTCATCATATGAAGCTATTCGTGCAAAAAATGTGCAAATTTGCTGATTATTCCCCCTCATTTCCCCTGTGAGAGCGTTCCTTCAGAGCCTCGAATGCGCATTTTTCTGCAGGTGCAAAATACCCGGCCGCCCGGGGTAATAGAGGGGAAAGACGTGAAACTGATCATTGCGACAATCAAACCGTTCAAGCTTGAGGAGGTGCGCGAGGCGCTGACCAATGCAGGCGTGCGCGGCATGATGGTGACTGAGATCAAAGGGTTCGGCTCGCAATCGGGTCACACCGAGATTTATCGCGGCGCAGAATACGCTGTGAATTTCGTACCCAAGATCAAGCTTGAGATCGTGGTGCCCGCCACGATGGCCGACCAGATCATTGAGACCATCACCACCACCGCCAAGACCGGCAAGATCGGTGATGGCAAGATTTTCGTCCTCGATGTCGAGCAAGCCCTGCGCGTGCGGACCGGGGAAACCAACGAAGAAGCGCTTTAAGCGCGCTCACTCACAATTATTCGAGGACTGACAATGAACCTGATGAAATCTCTCATCCCTGCCGCCGCGATTGTCGCGTTGCCGCAGATGGGTCTTGCACAAGAGGCCGCTACCGGCGAGCCCGCGCAACACACCCAATACATCTTCACCACGCTGCTGTTCCTGATGGGCGGCTTTCTGGTGTTCTTTATGGCTGCAGGCTTTGCCATGCTCGAAGGCGGGCTGGTGCGGTCCAAGAACGTCGCGATGCAGATGACCAAAAACATCGCACTGTTTTCGATTGCCGCGATCATGTACTGGCTGATCGGATTCAATCTGATGTATCCCGGTGATGGCTGGACCATTTCGGGTTGGTTGGGCCCCTTCTTCTCGACAACCGTGCTTGACCCGGTGGGCGTCGGTGCAGATGCTGCAGCACTCGATTATGCCTCGATCGGGTCGGATTTCTTCTTCCAACTAGTCTTTGTCGCCGCAACCGCCTCGATCGTATCCGGCGCAGTGGCTGAGCGGATCAAGCTTTGGCCTTTCCTTGCCTTCGTGGTTGTCCTGACCGGCATCATGTATCCGATCTCGGGCTCGTGGCAGTGGGGTGGTGGCTGGTTGTCCGAAGCTGGCTTCTCGGACTTCGCGGGTTCGACCATCGTGCACTCGGTCGGTGGCTGGGCAGCTCTGGCAGGAGCCCTCATCCTTGGGCCACGCATTGGCAAGTACAAGGACGGCAAGGTTCACCCGATGCCCGGTTCGAACCTGGCGCTGGCTACTTTGGGTACCTTCATCCTTTGGCTGGGTTGGTTCGGTTTCAACGGTGGTTCTCAACTGGCCATGGGCACCGTAGGAGATGTCTCGGACGTATCGCGCATCTTTGCCAACACCAACATGGCCGCCGCGTCAGGCGCGGTTGCTGCCTTGATCCTGACGCAGCTGCTGTACAAAAAGCCTGACCTTACCATGGTGCTGAACGGCGCGCTGGCCGGTCTGGTTTCGATCACCGCTGAACCGCTGGCCCCAACCCTGTTCGGCGCCCTATGGATCGGTGCCGTAGGTGGCATCATCGTGGTCTTCGCGGTTCCGATGCTGGACAAGTTCAAGATCGACGATGTTGTGGGCGCTATCCCGGTTCACCTTTTCGCCGGTATCTGGGGCACGATTGCCGTGATCTTCTATGGCGAAGCCAGCCTGATCACGCAGCTGACCGGCATCATCGCGTACGGTGTATTCACCTTTGTCGCCGCTCTGATCCTGTGGACCTTACTGAAAGCCACTGTCGGTATCCGCGTCAGCGAAGAAGATGAGATCAACGGTCTCGACATGGCTGAGCTTGGTATGGAGGCCTATCCGGAGTTCTCCAAAGGTTAATAGCCAACCATATACAAACAAAAACCCGGGCATTCACGCCCGGGTTTTCCATTTTTTAAAGACGCGCTTCAGACACCAACATCAATGATCGCCTGAGCCAGAATCGGCACGGTCGTCGCATTCAATCCCGCAATATTCAGACGGCTATCACCAACCATGTAGATACCATGATCCGCACGCAGCTTCTCGACCAGCTCAGGGGCAGCGCCCAGCCGCGAAAACATTCCTCGGTGTTGCGCGATAAACCCGAACCGATCCGATCCGCTGAGGCGCTGCAACTCGTCCGCCAGTTGTTGACGCAGGCCCAGCATCGACAAGCGAACTTCTTCCAGCTCGGCGGCCCAATCGGCGCGCAGAGCCTCATCATTCAGGATCGTGGTCACAACGCGCGCGCCATGATCGGGTGGGAAAGAGTAATTTTGGCGATTCAGAAACGCCAGAGAGGATTGGTTCAACGCCGTCTGAGCTGGATCATCACTGATCGCCATCAGCAGACCAGTACGTTCACGATAAACGCCAAAGTTCTTCGAGCAGGACGCCGCGATGAGGCAGCGTTTCACGGAAGAAGCCACCAGACGCGTCGCCTGCGCATCTTCCTCAAGACCATCGCCAAAGCCTTGATAGGCGATGTCGATCATCGCCACGAGACCGCGTTCGTTGATCAGGTTCACGACTTCCTGCCACTGCACCATGTTCAGGTTGGCGCCCGTTGGGTTGTGGCAACAACCATGCAGCAGAACCACGTCGCCCGCATTGGCAGTTTTCAGATCTTCGATCATACCATCGAAATCAACACCACGGGTTTCGCTGTCAAAATAGCGGTATTCGGCGGTTTCAATCCCCAGATAACGCAGGATCGACGGATGGTTTGGCCATGTGGGGTTCGACAGGAAGACACGGGCCGACGGATTTGCCATGCGGATTAGTTCAAACGCCTGACGACAAGCCCCGGTTCCGCCGGGGGTCGCCACGGCAGCAATATTGCCACGTGGCACTGCGTCCCCAAGGATCAAACCGATCATCGCGTCTGCGTAAGCCGGATCGCCCGCCAACCCGGTATAAGCCTTGCTTTCTTGCTCTTCGAGAATTCGCTTTTCGGCAGCCTTCACTGCACGCATCACCGGTGTGACACCTTCGGCGTTCTTGTACACACCGACACCCAGATCGATCTTTTGATCACGTGGGTCTTCGCGGTACATCTGCATCAGCGCCAGAATCTTGTCAGCGGGTTGCGGTTTGAGGTTCTCGAACATCAGTTCTCTCCGGTTGCGACGGGCAGGGTCGGGAAGGCACCCCATTCAGCCCAGGAGCCGTCATAAAGCGAGTGGTCTTTCTTACCCATGCGCTCAAGCGCAAGGCTGAGGATTGCTGCGGTCACGCCCGACCCACAGGATGTGATCGCGGGTTTCGACAGGTCCACACCTGCAGCTTCGAATATTGCACGACAGTCTTCGGGTGACTTCATCGTGCCGTTTTTGTTCAGCAGCATTCCAAATGGTACATTGCGAGAACCGGGGATATGGCCCGAACGCAACCCTTCGCGTGGCTCAGCCTCGGCACCAGCGAAACGCGATGCTGAACGGGCATCGATTATCTCATGATCATGCAGTTTGGCAGCCGCAGAAACCTGCGTGACATCGCGGATCAGATGGTTCTGCACCCGCACAGTCATGTGACGGTCGCGAATGACAGGAGGCAGGTCCTCAATCTCTCGACCTTCGGCCTGCCATTTGGGCAACCCACCATCCAGAACGGCGATGTTTTCCTGCCCCATCAGACGGAACATCCACCAGACCCGTGCTGCCGACATCAGACCAGCGCCATCATAAACCACTACCTGATGGCCATCACCCACTCCCATTGCCCGCAAGCGCGACATGAATTTCTCGATCGGAGGTGCCATGTGCGGCAGATCCGAACGATGATCGGAAATCTCATCAATATCGAAATAACGTGCACCGGGAATGTGGCCCGCGTCATACTCTGCCTTGGCGTCGCGAGCTTGCTGCGGTAGGTACCACGACCCATCCAGTATCCGTAGATCCGGATCTTTGATATGAGCGGCAAGCCATTCGGTAGAAACGAGGGTTTTTGGATCGTCCTGCATCAAAGCCTCCCCTAAGCGAGCTTGGGTTTTCCCTATACTCGGCGCGATGCGGGTTCAAGGCTGGATAGCGCTAGCGCTTCGGTAGCATTGGATTTAACCCGCCCGACGCAGGCGAAAGTGCTGAATGATCCCGATCACGCTGATGATTATCCAGAAGCCTTCGATCAGCATCGATGCCAGATTGAAGTTCTGCATCAGCGAAAACACGATCAGAACCGAACCGATCAGGTTCACCACTGGAAAGGCCAGATCGTCCGAATTCATCATGCGCATCTGGGTGGCAAAATAAGCTACAACCACGATCAATGCCCCGAAGGAGCCGATCGCATCGACGAATGTCAGGCTGTCAAAGAAGGCAGTCACGGGGATTCGATCCTATTCTAGGTTTTCGGCCGATTGGGAATAGTGGTGCATGTTCAGGAACGCCGCCCCCTGATCACCAGCGCGGTATCCATGCGGTAAATCAGCAGCGAAGCGCAATCCCTGCCCAGCTTGCAGCGGAATCCATTTGTCCGCGCGCAGAATTTCCAAAACTCCGCTGAGCACAAAGACCTCTTCGGTCACCCCCGCCGCATGGGCTGGCGACTCGTGGCTTTGGTTCGGGGACAGCTCAACATGAAATGTCTCGGCTCCCAATGCCGGATCAAAGGGAAAGACAATCTTAACCTCGATGCTTCCCGGAAATGTCACGGTACTGAACACATCGGTATCTGCCGTATCGCGCATTGCGGCGGTGCCAATCAAAGCGCTCAGCGGCAATTGGAAGCCCTTCGCGATCTTCCACAAGGTCGCGATGGTCGGGCTTGATTCGCCGCGCTCGATCTGACCCAACATGGCTTTACTAACCCCGGTCAGTTCGGCCACTTTAGACAGGCTTAACCCCGATGCAGCGCGAACATCCCTTAGTTTCAGCGTTAACTCGTCTGATTCCATATTCAAGCCTTGCGATTTGCCTTGTGCGTTATAACGTACATATGATACGTGCGCTATAACGTACACACCCAATATCGCAGCTTGGGCAATAGGGAAACAGCATCATGCCAATGTACCGATCCAGAACCTCCACCCATGGCCGCAACATGGCCGGCGCCCGTGGCCTATGGCGCGCCACCGGAATGGGCGACGACGATTTTGGCAAGCCAATCATAGCGATCGTCAACTCGTTCACTCAATTTGTACCTGGCCACGTGCACCTGAAGGATCTGGGCCAGATGGTTGCTCGCGAGGTTGAGGCCGCAGGCGGCGTGGCTAAAGAGTTCAACACCATCGCGGTGGATGACGGGATCGCCATGGGCCATGACGGGATGCTGTATTCCCTGCCCTCGCGCGAGGTGATCGCGGATTCGGTCGAATACATGGTTAACGCCCATTGCGCTGATGCGATGGTCTGCATCTCGAACTGCGACAAGATCACACCCGGTATGCTGATGGCGGCCATGCGTCTGAACATCCCGGCGATCTTCGTCTCGGGTGGTCCGATGGAAGCCGGCAAAATCGACATCGCCGATCTAGAGGCCAAAAAGATCGACCTTGTGGATGCGATGGTCGCTGCTGCTGACGACAAGTTCACTGACGAACAGGTCCAGCATATCGAAGAAAACGCCTGCCCGACCTGCGGATCGTGCTCGGGCATGTTCACCGCAAACTCGATGAACTGTCTGGCCGAGGCGCTGGGGCTGGCCCTGCCGGGCAACGGTTCGACATTGGCTACGCACGCGGACCGCAAAGAGCTGTTCCTCGAGGCCGGTCGCCGCATCGTCGAGATTACCAAGCGGCACTATGATTTGGACGAAAAAGGCTTCTTGCCGCGTGAAATCGCGACGTTTGATGCCTTTGAAAATGCCATGAGCCTCGACATCGCAATGGGTGGCTCGACCAATACCGTGCTGCACCTGCTGGCCATCGCGCATGAGGGCGAAGTTCATTTCACCATGTCCGACATGGATCGGCTCAGCCGCCAGGTGCCCTGTCTGTGCAAGGTCGCGCCAAATATCGAAAATGTGCATATGGAAGACGTCCACCGCGCCGGTGGCATCTTCTCTATCCTCGGCGAACTCAGCCGCGCGGGTCTGTTGCACGAGCACTGCCATACGGTGCATTCGGGTACGATGGGTGAAGCGATTGCCAACTGGGATATCAAGATCGCCAACAACCCGAAGGCGCAGGATCTGTTCAAGGCCGCGCCCGGAGGCGTGCGCACCACGCAGGCCTTCAGCCAATCAAACCGGTTCAAAGAGCTTGATACCGATCGTGAAGGCGGCGTTATCCGCTCGAAAGAACACGCGTTCAGTCAGGATGGCGGTCTGGCTGTGTTGTTCGGGAACATCGCGCGCGACGGCTGCATCGTGAAAACGGCAGGTGTTGATGAGAATATCCTGAAATTCACCGGCTCTGCTTATGTTTGCGAAAGCCAGGATCAGGCGGTGAACGATATTCTGACCGGTAAGGTCAAAGAGGGGGACGTGGTGGTTATCCGTTACGAAGGCCCACGCGGAGGTCCGGGCATGCAAGAAATGCTGTATCCGACTTCTTACCTGAAATCCAAAGGTCTGGGTAAAGCCTGTGCCTTGCTGACCGATGGGCGTTTCTCGGGTGGAACCTCGGGGCTGTCGATCGGCCATGTCTCACCAGAAGCCGCTGAAGGTGGCGAGATCGGTCTTGTACATACTGGCGACAAGATCGAAATAGACATACCCAACCGCACAATTCATTTGGCAGTCTCTGACGAGGAGCTTGCGGTCCGGCGCGAGGTACAAGACGAAAAAGGCTGGCACCCCGCCAACCCACGCAAACGCAAGGTATCAACCGCCCTCAAAGCCTATGCAAAACTGGCAACCAGTGCCGCAAAAGGCGCAGTTCGCCAGGTTTGACCTAGTTCAAACGGAAGTGCTCCCGCGCCCGCAGCGGAGCATCGGCTGCACCGATAGCCCTTGTAGACTTGGGTCCGGCGCCGCGCCATGCGCGGCGCCGGACCCAACCAGAGGAGACGTCTTGTCAGAGACGTTGACGATGGGCGGGAGCCTTCTGATTTAGCTCAATCACCTAGTTTTGCGTGAATCTCGTCCAGATCGATTTCACCAATTGGCATCTTGTTCGCGGGATTCTCGAAATCGTATTTGAACAACTCGAAATCCTGCTTGTAGATTTCATAGACCAAGTGCATGGACAGGTCGTCAAAATAGTCCTCGACCGGATGCGCACGCTTTGGCCCATGGCCTTCAGATTCATTGAAGCGTGGAATTTCGGACAGAGTCACCCTATGCGCTGTGTCCAGGTGATCCAGAACATCCTGCATTCCATCATTGAATTTCTCGGTCCAGAAAATGCGATCATATCGGCCACCATTAGCGATCAAAGTTGAGACATGACCGGACATGGCGGACCAATGAATGTCTGGATCCATCGGGCGTCGCCAGCGGATCGTATCGCGCGCAAACAGTAGAAACCTGCGGAAACTAGCGATTTGGTCAAACTCACCTTTGCCATCCTCACCGCCAACCTCAATCCCGTAGTTGTAAATCAACGTCGGCACCAGATTTCCGCGATAGCGTTTACCGTTCCGCTGAATACCGCAAATCTTGTCGAAAAACGAACTTAGGATGCGCGTATATGGATTGCGCACACAGGTAAAAGTGTATGACCCATGCGACTGAACATTCCGCGCTATTGGGTCCTGACTGGCATTAAAAGCCCACTTATGCATCCCATCATTGGCGTCGTGAATATCACCATCAAAAAACCGGCCATGATCCGAGAAGTACATGATCTGCCCAATGGTCGAGCAAGCACATTTTGGCACGACACGATAGACCATGCTCTGACTTTCGGTCATCCATGTACCGGGAAAACCCATCTGCTGTGCCTCCTTAGCCAGTTATCGTATTGATACTCCGGCATATTGGCTCAAAGAACCAAAAATATTCTGTTTATTCAATCGCTCATCCTCAGTATCACGGTTGCAAACGGCAGAAACGGGGAAATACGAATATAGAATGGCAAAGATTGCCTTTATCTTGCTGTGTCACAAAGATCCGGACGCGATCATCGCGCAGGCCGGTCAGCTGACGGCTGCCGGTGATTGCATGGCGATCCATTTTGATGCCCGTGCCAGCGACACAGATTATGCGCGAATTCGCGAGGCCCTAAGCGACAACCCTAATGTCACCTTTTCGAAGAAGCGCATTAAATGCGGATGGGGTGAATGGTCCCTGGTACAGGCTACGCTGCATGCGCTTCAGTCGGCTGTAGAGCAGTTCCCCAGGGCCACCCATTTCTATATGCTGTCTGGCGATTGCATGGCCATCAAGACCGCTGAATATGTGCACGGTTTCCTTGATGATCGCGATGTGGATTTCATCGAGAGCCACGATTTTTTCGCAAGCAACTGGATCAAAACCGGGATGAAAGAAGACCGGCTGATCTATCGCCATTACTTTAACGAACGTAATCAACCGCGCCTCTTCTACACCGCTTACGAGATGCAAAAACGGTTTGGCCTCACTCGCGACATACCGTCAGACCTTCAGATCATGATTGGCAGCCAATGGTGGTGTCTTCGCCGTCGTACTGTCGAGATGATTCTCGAATTCCTGCAACAACGCCCGGACGTGCTTCGGTTCTTCAAGACAACGTGGATTCCGGATGAGACGTTCTTTCAAACTCTCGTTCGCCATCTGATACCAAAGCACGAGATCGAGAACCGAACGCTGACATTTCTGATGTTCTCCGATTACGGCATGCCCGTTAGTTTCTACAACGATCACTATGGCATGCTGCTGGGTCAGGATTACCTCTTCGCACGCAAGATCAGCCCCGAAGCCCATGAACTCAAGGAACGGTTAGGGCAGTTATATGCCAGCGAAGGGGTCGCGTTTGGTATTTCTGGGGAAGGGCGCAAACTGTATCATTTCTTGACCAGCCGTGGACGCGTCGGACGACGGTACACACAACGGTTCTGGGAAGCGGGAAACACCCTGGGAACCGATCGCGAAATATACTTGATTGTCTGCAAAAAATGGCACGTTGCCAAACGATTGGTTGATCAGATTGCCTCGGAAACCAGCATTCCCTGTATTGAATACATATACGATGAGCAAGACACTCCGCTTCCCGATCTGGGTGGCATTGAGACGACATTAACCAAACGCTCCCGACATCGTCGCGTAGTCGCGAAATTGCTGTTCGAACATTTCGACAGCGACAAACTGATCTTATGCGTTGATCCTGCGAACTTAGACGTCATTCAGGACTTTGGCGGGGATCAAGCCCAGACGCGTGTACTGGAAATCGAATGCGATTATTCCGACGAATACCTTGCTGGTCACGCCTTGCGTGTCGGGTTGGCTGGTCAGAACAGCTCGGCCGAGTCAATGGCCCGATTGCTTCCTACTTTGCGGAACGCACTTGCCTATGAATCTGAGCAGATCCGATATTCCAAGAACGATGGTTTGTTTCATTTGCGCGAAACTGCTGATCGCTTGGTCAACGAAGAGGCAATAGCCGAGTTTCTGAACCTAACGGAGGCCCAAGCCAAATCGATTATGCATTTGGATTACCTTTTCGCGGATTGATATCCGGCGGCGTACATAAACTCCGACGGATATGCTAATGATCGAGACCCGCCAGTCAGATGTCGAATTTGACTCCCTGTGCCAACGGCAACTCGGCTGAGTAGTTCACCGTGTTGGTCTGACGGCGCATATAGGCTTTCCAGGCGTCCGAACCACTTTCGCGCCCACCACCAGTTTCCTTTTCACCGCCAAACGCGCCTCCGATCTCGGCACCGGACGGGCCGATATTGACGTTTGCAATGCCACAATCCGAGCCAGCTGCGGTCAGGAACTGTTCCGCCTCACGCATGTTCAACGTGAAAACACAGGATGACAGGCCTTGGGGCACATCGTTTTGGATCTCGATCGCCTCGGCGAAATCATCATAACCGATGACATACAGGATCGGAGCGAAGGTTTCTGTCTTCACAGTTGCCGTCTGGCTGGGCATTTCAACAATGGCGGGTTCCATGTAGACGCCACCAGGCATTCCCTCGGTTACTCGCTTGCCACCAAAGACCGTTCCACCCTCGGCTTCCGCCCTCCTAAGCGCTCCGGTCATTGCGTCGCCGGAGGCTTCATCGACAAGCGGACCTATCAATGTCCCTTCCGCCAGCGGGTCGCCAATTGGAAGGCCCGAGTAAGCTTTCTTGAGGCGGGCAACAAGCTCTTCACGGATCGAGTTGTGCACGATCAGACGGCGTAGCGTGGTGCAGCGTTGACCCGCCGTCCCGACGGCTGAAAACACGATCGCCCGGACCGCCATTTCCAGATCGGCCGAGGGACCGACGATCATCGCATTGTTGCCACCGAGCTCCAGAATGCATTTACCAAAGCGCTGCGCCACGATCGGAGCAACCGCACGGCCCATCCGGGTGGAGCCGGTGGCCGAGATTACCGGCACATCCTCGCTCGCGACCAGAGCTTCACCCAGCGCGACACCGCCGATCAGGGTCTGCAGCAGGCCGTCAGGCGCATCCCCGAAGCGGGCCAATGCGCGCTCGAAGATTTTCTGACAGGCCATCGCGGTCAGAGGCGTTTTCTCCGAAGGCTTCCAGATCACGGGATCGCCACACACCAACGCCAACGCCGCGTTCCATGACCAGACCGCAACCGGAAAGTTAAAGGCCGAGATCACACCCACTGGTCCTGCAGGATGCCAAGTTTCCATCATCCGATGGCCGGGTCGTTCCGATGCAATGGTCAGACCATATAGTTGACGTGACAGGCCCACGGCAAAGTCGCAGATATCGATCATCTCCTGCACTTCGCCCAGCCCTTCCGAGGTGATCTTGCCAGCTTCCCAACTGACCAGCGCGCCCAGATCATCTTTGGCCGCACGCAACTCTTCGCCCAGAAGGCGGATCAGTTCTCCGCGGCGCGGGGCAGGCACAACCCGCCATGCTTTGAACGCTTCCTTCGAGCGCGCAAATATGCAGTTCATCTCGGACAGAGGCGTTTCGTGCACTTCAGCCAGCACACTTCCATCAATTGGAGAAGTCACGCGCAGCGATCCACCAGTCAGCTCTGCCGCCGTCAGGTCCAGTTTCGCAAGAGTAGCTTCAGCAGTCATTACAACATCTTTCATATCTCAGGCCGCCTTGTTCTGTTCGGTGACATCGCCGGCGCGGTAGAGCCGACCAAATTCTGTGTTCAGGAAATCAGCAAGCTTTACCTGCTCCTGCCGGACAAAACCCTTGGACGGCAAAGCACCCGTCCGCATCAGATCGACGACACCCAGCACACCTGCTGCGGTGGTGATCTGGATCGCACTCCAGATTTGCCCATCAATGGTGCGGGCAAAGGATTTGTTGATCAGGGACTTCTCGCGCAGGGAACCATCAATCATTCCCTTGGCAGTGCAATAGACCAGCACTACATCCTGATCGGTGCGCGGCAGAGCGGTTTCAAAGATCTCTTTCAACAGATCGCGCCGACGCTCTAATCCCAAATCACTTAGCAACAATCGAAGAATATCCCGATGTCCCGGATATCGGATCGACCGATAGGACACAGCCCGCGCTTTACCTTCAAGCGTTTCGGGCAGCGTGCCCAGCCCACCGGACGTGTTGAAGCATTCATACTCCACACCATCATGGCCGATCAGTTCATAATCTTCGAGTGGCGCTGTCTTAACCCGCTCGCCGTTCACAATGGCATCGCAAGGGTTACAATACTCATTTATCAATCCGTCAGTGGACCACGTCAGGTTATATTTCAATGCATTGGTCGGAAACAGCGGCAGTGCCCCAACCCGCATATGTAAGCTTTCCAACTCATCGAATTCCGAAGCCAGCGCGGCGCCAGCGATACCGACAAATCCGGGTGCCAATCCGCATTGCGGCATGAACGCTGTATCGCTGTTCTGCGAAAGTTGGCGTACCGCATTGGTCGCTTCAACATCTTCTGTCAGATCAAAATAATGGGCTCCGACTGTTTTTGCAGCACCGGCAATTGCTGGCGTCAGGAAAAACGGAGCTGCCGAAATAACAGCATCAAACCCCCTGAGCCCCCGTTCGAGGCTTGCACTGTCACGGGCATCGATCTGCCGCGTTGAAATCCCGCGCTTGTTGAATATAGACAATGCCGAGAGATCATGATCGGCAACAGTTACCGAGTAATGCGCCGAGGATTTCAACAAGGTCGCGATCATCTGACCGATCTTCCCCGCCCCGACTACGCAAATATTCCAGCTCAAAACACGCCTCCATACGGTATTTCTTTCGATTATGAGGGGCGAATTGTTCGGAATGCAGATCATGTCTTGACGAAATGAGGCAGATATCCGTCATTTCGTCATGTGTTATGTCAATTTGCTAGATTGCATCTTCAAATTCGCCCTTAAATATTGTCGAATTCACAATCGTTTTAGCGATCCTTTGAAGTGAGAGTACTATCAGGTATGAGAGGACCATTGTCGGCTACACAACGCAGACAAACGCGGTTCGCCCAAGCATATAGGTGCCCTTCAATGAGATCTCTCCGTGTCCTGCTTACCTGTTTCGCATGCCTGCTCTCATGCGGAGCTCTGGCGCAATCCGCTGAGGCACCTGCCGCTGAGATTTCTTTGGAGCTCAATGCCTTGGCAGACGTTAGTGGTGCCTGTAGATTAACCTTCCTGGTGACCAACCAATCCGGAACCAGCATCGATGAGGCAATATTCGAGACGGTGATATTCGACAATGAAGGGAGTGTCGTAACCCTTTCACTTTTTGATTTTCGAGACTTACCCTTAGATCGCCCGCGTGTCCGTCAGTTTGACCTGCCAGGGATGTCTTGCACGTCTGTTGGACGAGCATTGATCAATGGCGCGAGTTCATGCGTGATAAACGGATCTCAGAGCGACGTCTGTCAATCGACCCTAACGCTCAGCAGCCGAGTTGAAGTGGAGTTACTTGGATGAATATTCTCTCTTCTCTTCGGGAAATCCTGGCCCTTGGCGGGCCCGTAGTAGCCATTCTTATTGTCATGTCGGTGCTGACGGTGGCGGTCAGTCTTTATAAGCTGTGGCAATTCGCAGCCTGTGGCGTGGGACGGCACAAGGTGCTGTCACAAGCGCTGCAAGCCTGGGATGCCGGGGATCGGGCCGAGGCACGCACACGCCTCGCACAGAGCAGCAGCTATCTTGCACCACTTGTCGAAGCCGCAATGGACGCGCCGGACACTCCCGATCTGGACGCCCGATTGGATGCCGAAGCCGGGCTGGCACTGGCTGGGCTTGAGCGGGGGTTTCGGCTTCTGGACACGGTTGCTCAGCTTGCCCCGCTGCTTGGGTTGTTCGGGACAGTTTTGGGAATGATCAATGCGTTCCAAAGCCTTCAATCTGCCGGGTCTTCTGTCGATCCCTCATTGCTGGCAGGCGGCATCTGGGTTGCCCTGGTAACCACAGCTGTTGGCCTTGCGGTGGCGATGCCGACCTCGATGGTCTTGTCCTGGTTTGAAAGCCGAACCGCGCGCGAACGCGTATTTGCGGACAAAGCACTACGCACGGTTCTGGTCCCAAACCATTCGAACCAGCCTGCCACCACCGGCGCGACCGAGATTCTGAACGCTGAACATGCGTAACACGGCACCCTTTGTCAGACGACCGATGTCGGTGACGCCGCTCATCGATGTCATCTTCTTGCTGTTGCTGTTCTTCATGTTGTCTTCAACTTTCTCAAAGTTCGCGGAAATCGAAATCAGCAGCGCAACCTCAGGAGCATCGGCCTCGGCTGAGCCAGTGGAGAGAATTTTCATCCAGATCGGTGCAGAGCGCGTGACTTTGAACGGCGAAACGCTGACGCTGGATGACCTGTCTGCAAGGATCGGGACAGGTCAGGCTCTGGTAAGCCTTGATGCGGATACGTCCGCCCAACGACTTGTAGATTTGCTGGTTATTTTGCGTGGCCGCGATGGCTTGACCGTCACGGTGTTGGAGTAGACCGATGATCCGCTTTGGTCGCCCAAGCCGAAAACGAGACTCGACCATCCCTCTGATCAACGTCGTCTTTCTGATGCTGATCTTCTTTCTGATTGCAGGCACCCTGGCACCACCGCTTGATCCCGAGCTTCAGCTTGTCGACACATCGGAACTGGAAGGCCGCGACCCTCCCGATGCGCTTGTCCTGAACGCTGATGGCATCCTCAGCTTTCGCGGAGTGCAAACCGACCCTGAGGCTTTCATGTCCAGCCATGATGACGGACCGGTCAGGATTGTCCCCGACCGCAATGTTTCAGGCCAACGGTTGATGGAGGTAACCGGTGCCCTTCGACGGTATGGCGCGCCGTCTGTGTTCCTCGTGACCCAGCAGGCGTTAAAATGATCCGGAAGTCAGCAGCCGTCGCTGCGTTGGCGGGTGCGCTTTCGCTTGTCCTGCACATCCTTGGGATCAGTTTTTACGAACCCAGTCTGCCACAATTGCGATCCAAGGGGGAATCGGTCAGCTTGATCGAGCTTGGCAACACATTCGAAGAATTCACCGAAGACACGACGGACCCGGTGCAACCGGAATCTGCTGAAACACCCGAGCCTCCGGTTGAAGACACTATTAGGCCCGATACTGCCGACATCCCGATCAGCGAAACACTCGTCGCCTCCCCCGATCCTCAGCAGGTATCTTCACCCGATGTCGGAGCGCCCGTCGCCCTACAATCAGAATTGCAGGAAGGGGTGCCGACCGAACCGGTCGCCCCGTCCAGCGCCGAACCAGCCGCAGACGCGGTGACTAACGCAACACCCCCGGCGCCCGAGCGCTTGGCAGCGCTACCACCCACAGACGCCCCAACTGCTCCGGTCCCTCCACTGGAGAGTGCGGCAGTCGAACCGGAAATCCCAAGTTCCGTCGATGAGCCAACAACAGAGCTGCCGGAAGAACAAACCGGGGCTTCCGATCAGGCTGTATCTGTCTCCAAGCGTCCCCGCCTTCCGGACAGAAGGCCCGCAACGGATACTCCAAAATCGCTCGATGGGTTCAGTAACTTCGACAATTTGCGCAACCCTTCGCGGACAGTAGAGTCGCCCTTAAGCCTGTATCAAAAAGAAGGGGCTGACCCGTTCCGAACCAGCAGTGGCAGAAATCAATCCTCAGGCCGCGGCGCAGGAAACTCCGACACTACGAACTATGCCGGACAGGTTCTGGTCCATCTAAATCAGACACCCGTCGTCTATGTCCCGGTCCGAGGATTTGCGCAGGTATTCTTCGAAATTAATCCTGATGGATCACTGGCTTGGGTAGATATCGTCGACAGCTCAGGCTCACCCGAGATCGAACGCGCCGCCAGAGATCAAGTCATCCGCGCCGCTCCATTTCCTCGCCCACCAAGCGGTTCAAGCCGCAGGCTATCATTCTATTACCAGAATAGTTGAGATCAGAGACAGCGGCTCAGTTGCATAGCTATTCGTTAACCCCACGAGTTATAGCTTGGAGTGCTTTAAACAACTGAACCGTGTGATCAAAAATAGTCTGAACGGGTTGTTTGGAATTTGGTTTCGGGATTAGGATTTGAACCTCTGACCTTCAGGTTATGAGCCTGCCGAGGTGAAGACGTTAAGCAATTGATCCAGTGGATCAATTGTAGTCTGAACGGGCTGTTTTGGGGTTTTCTGACGCTGGTTGCGGGAG
>NZ_JBQFON010000015.1:0-110393 GCF_056533505.1 Ruegeria sp. G2
CGGTCCGTACCCTCGATATATCCCGACATGCCTGCCTCCGGTCTTTGCCGAAAAGCATACAGCATCCGGAGTTTTCACACAGCCTCGGCTCAGAGCCGCCCAATGCCCCCGCAGCACGCCCTTGGGTTCGGACCGCATGAGACCAGCCGTTCGCCACAAACTCCAAACTCTTGATCTTTCGCCGTCCCTGTCGATCCTGAGGCATTCGCGCTTCGGCAGGCGTCGTTCAAGTCGGACGCCGCGAATTCGGACTCTGAGCCCAAGGCTGACAATTTTGCTCCCGGTATTGCGGAGTAACAAACGGTTGTTCATGCTGTTCGTAGAAGCACGAAGAGAATTGGGGGGCTAAAATGGCTGCTTACGAGGGCTTTGCAGAGTTGGAAACGAAAGGTTGGTCTGACGATACAATTTCTTCAGGCTACGTGACCATGTTCTCAGAAGCGAGTGACAAGGCCATTCCTTCGATTGTGGCAAGTATTGATAGTAGCAACGGAAGGATTCTGGATCTCTGTTGCGGACAAGGCAACGTCACCGAAGCAATTGCCAAAGCCGGGCACTCCGTAACCGGGGCAGATTTCTCCGCAAAGATGCTTTCGCACGCACGGGAGAGGTTTCCTGCCGGAGAATTCATTGAAGCCGACGCACAAGACCTACCCTTTAGAGACGGGAGCTTTGATAGTGTCGTCTGCAGCTTCGGCTTAATGCACGTTCCCGATCAGCCCAAAGCACTTTCGGAAATTCGCAGGCTTCTGAAGCCAAATGGACAATTCATTATGACGTCGTGGTGTGGCCCGGATGTCTCCCCCGTCTTCCAAGTTTTTTACAGCAGCGTCCAGGAACACGGTGACCCTTCTGTTAAGATGCCAGACAGTCCGAACTTCCATCAATTCGCAAACGAGGAAGCGGCAAGGTCTATCTTGTCCGACGCGGGGTTCGATCTGGAAACCCAAAGGCAGATTGACTGCTTCTGGATATTGGATAGTCCGGAAGCCCTAGCTGAGATTTTCCAGAACGGAGCCCCTCGCGGTGGGTACTTGCTGTCGCAGCAGCCAGCGGCGAACAACTCGGCAATCAAAGCAGCGGTGGCCGAGAAAGTTCGCGAACGCTTCGGTAACGGCGACAAATGGCACGCGCCCCTTCCTGCATCGTTGATCGTCGCTCGCGCCAGGTAAGCCAAAGCAGGCGACGAGGACTTTGTCCCGCAGAGCATTTGGTACTGAAGAAGGCAGCGAACGTCCGTTGAAGACTTCTTGGCCACGCGTGGTAGGTTTGGCGTGGGGGAGGAAGAACAATGAGCAAAATTGCATTCAGTATGCGTGATCAGATGGACAGCATGTCCGATGATGAATTCCACAATGCGATGAGCCTGAGCAAAGCTGATTTTCTTGACTATCTCGATATCGCAGCGGCGGCGGAAGATAGATGCCAAGCCAACGTAGGTGAACGGGCGCCGGACTTTTCAGCGCACGTATTAAAACAGGATGGAAGGATTTCATCCGATTTATTCACGTTGTCTAGTCTGCGTGGTGCGCCTGTCTCGTTGATTTTCGGCAGCTACACATGTCCCATATTTCGTCGTCAATCCGAGCGTATGAAGCAGTTGATCGGCGAATTCGAAGACTCAGTTCAGTTCGTCTTCGTTTACACTCTGGAAGCACATCCGACAGACGGATGGAACACAAACTCAAACCGCGCTGACGAAATTATGTACGCACAACCAACAGATATAAATGAGCGTGCCAAGGTGGCCCACGATTGGCGAAGGGCCTACAGTTTTCACAGCCAAGTGGTCCTGGATTGGCCAGACAATCGGATAAATGACGATTATGCCGGAGCCCCAGAGCGCTTGTATGTTCTTGACGCCAAAGGGGTCGTCACCTTCAAGTCTGAGCAAGGGCCATATCACGATAGCCATCTTGAGGATTGGGCATCAGCCCTAAGAAACGTCACGACAATCACTTAGAAAGTCTGGCGGCTTAGGTTTCGGAGAACCACGACTTTGAGCCCGGAGCGCAAGCTCTCAACTGTGCCTCGCGTGTCGCGGTGATTGACCCTAGGTAGATTCTTGCGAGAGAGTCTTAGCGAGGAGGAGGAGACGGTGGAAGCCATTCTCAATCGCACGGGGTACCGACTGCGGCCAAGCTCGACGGCGGACCGTATGGACATCGCGACGTACATTTTTGGGGATGTGGAGGCTTCCAAGACACTCGTACACAATGTCTCGTCGCATGACGGGATTTTGGCAGCGACAGATGCCTGGATTGACACCCTCGCTGTCGACGGTAAGCGGAACAACGGTAATCCTGAACACATTGGTCTGTGGACCATTCGTGACGAGACCGATGAGGGGAGATTTGTAGGAATACGCGGCGTATTCGTTGCGCCAGGATTGCCTGACAATACGGTAGCAACATTTGTGGCTGTCGCCCGACCTTACTGGGGAAAAGGTGTATCCAGTGATTCATCCCGCTTACTCTGCGAGCGTGTGTTTCAAAAATCAGAGGCTGATGCAATCTACACCCGGGTTTGGCCAAAGCTGAACCCCGCCAGCGACGCGGTTCAACGCCGATTGGGTTTTTTGCCTGCGGAAAAGCTAGCAAACCGAATGGTAGTCAGTGAAGCAAGCCAGAAACCACCGTTTTAGGGCACCTCTGGCGAGCCAACCACAACCTCGACGTGTAGGGGGAGATGACGGGCAAGGTCGGCTTCGAGCCCTTAAGGGACCTAGACGAATAGAGAAACAGCTTTAGCCAGTTGAAAGAATGCCTTCGTTTCAGAATGTACCAAGGCCTGAATAGCGTACAGAGCCGCCCCAAAAATTGCTTTTGTTTAGTTGAGAACCTATCATTTGCTCTCACATCGTCGGAGAATGTGACATGAGCCAGATAGATCACCAACATAGTCGGAATAGCTGGTTGGTAGTTGCTGCGTCAGCACTAATCCTCGCCTTGGCCATGGGGTCGATCGTAAATGGCATGTCAGCATTCGTTGTCCCGTTGGAGCAGTTACACGGCTGGAGCCGTGCCGATGTCTCACTGATAAACGTATTCGGAATCATGGGGATGTCTTTCGGGGGCCTTCTGATGGGTACTCTGGCTGATCGCTTCGGTGTGCGTCCGGTGGTTCTTTTCGGATGTGCTGTCATGGGGGTCACCTATCTTGCGGCATCTCGTGCGGAACAACTTTGGCAACTCTACGCACTCATGGCGGTGGCGGGTTTCTTTGGTGCGGCCGCCATTTTCGCGCCAATTCTATCATTGGTCGGCAAGTGGTTCCCAGTCGGGGCAGGTCTTGCAATTGGCATTGTTTCTGCAGGGCAAGCACTCGGTCAAGGTGGGGTGCCTTTCGCCTCGGCATTGCTGATTACATCATTTGGTGTCTCCGGGGCGTTCGCCATTACGGGCCTAATAATGCTGGGCATCCTGCTGCCCTTGGCGAGCTTGTTGAAGCCAGCGCAAGTAGCCAAGGATAAAACATTCAACGTGCCTCGGGAGAGCGACTATCCTCCCATACGGGTGGTCGTCCCCCGGATGTGCATCGCGATCTTTCTGTGCTGCACTTGCATGGCTGTACCACTGATGCACCTTGTCCCCCATATCCAAGGCCAAGGTCACAGCGCGGATCAGGCAGGTAGTGTTATCTTTGTGATGCTCTTGATGGGTATCCTCGGGCGCGTTTTCTTCGGGCGGCTTGCGGATATGATCGGGGCCATACCGGCTTACATGATCGCCACAGCCTGGATGACCCTCCTGATCTATGGCTTCATTCTTATCCAGGACCTATCTGCTTTCTATATGTATGGCCTACTCTACGGCTTTGGATATGCGGGGGTTATGACTGGGGTGTTGACCACCATCGCCGCTCATACTCCGCCTTCAAAGCGGGGCTTCGCCATGGGTGTAGTCACGATGTTCGGTTGGTTCGGCCACGCGAATGGCGGATTTCTTGGAGGATACTTTTTTGACTGGACAGGTGATTACTCGATTGCTTTTGGCACAGCTGCCGCTGCGGGTGTTTTGAACCTTGCCGTTGTCGGAACACTCTACTTGAGGATCAACACAGGAGGGCCTGCACAATCCGTTCCAGCGTGAAAACAGGCTGACAAATGCGGTCCATGACGATCAGTGGTCTACCAAATATCGCCGCACCAAATGACGCCAAAAAAAGGGCGCGAGAATGAAAAAGTTTCAATTCGAACTGAAGGAAGAAGGGCAAGGTCTGCCAGTCGTAATGCTACCCGGAGCCTATGCTACGGGCGCGGCTTGGAAGGGCGTGCAGAGCGCCCTGAACACGGACGTGCGGCTCATCTCTACCAGTTTGCCCGGTTATGGCACTACGCCCGAGGTCCGACCGGCGAGCGATGCGAATATTGAACATCTAATTGAGTTTGTTGGTCAGATCTTTGATGCGATTGGCGAACCATGCCATGCGGTCGGGCACTCTTGGGGAGCGCATCTTTTGTTGGCCGCAATTCTCGCGCAAAGAATCAAGCCGCTTACCCTTGTCTGCTTCGAAGCTATGCCAATCTTTGCGTCACCCTCGCAAGGTTCTTTCCCTTGGCGGCCCGAAGTCGAAAAGATGGTGAGCAGCTTCGAGGCAGCGTTGACAGAAGGTGACGAAGATGCGGCGGCGATTATTATAGACTTCTATAGCCATCCAGGGACGTTTCTTTCAATGCCTGAGAATGTCCGCGCATTCTGCCGAGCATCTGCGCCCACTAACCTGCGCGACTGGCACTCAGCCGCCACCTTTACACCCTCGTTTGAGAAGTTTGCATCCTTTGACTTGCCTGTAACTCTTGTGCGGGGCAGCGAAACCCCGGCTCCTATTTCTGACGTAAACGAAGAGCTTGTCGCATATATCCCAAAAGCAATTGAAAAGATCGTGGATGATGCAGGTCATTTTCTGATCTCGACGCACCCAGGAGTTTGTGCTGAAATCCTCGACGAGCATCTAGTTCGTGCGTAGTGGTAGATCGCTGCTTTAGGTTGAGTGGCTTTGGGGCCTGCGCGGCAGTTCTAGGCGGCCTAGTGAAAGTCGGCAAAGTCCGCATCTTCCCAGTCTGACTTCGGCGCAGCGAATGGCGGCAACGGATTCTGCGACAGATCGTGTCTGCCAATGGCCGGTCTGGGGAAATCCGCTGCGATGGCGAACTCTCGACGCTGCAGGCGCGAAGGCCGATAGCGACTCTGTGCGGTTGAACCCGCTGCACCAGCACGAGTCCGTTCCGTTGCGCGATCTGTGAATTCGCTTCCGGATGAATGCTGCGCCCGGTCGCCAACGACCGGTTTTCGAGCCGCACCGCAGCGCGAGAAATTATGTCGGTGCAGAAGAACTCGTGCCGCGTGCGCACGCAGCGAGAAAATCGAATTCACGGGAAGGGCTCTCTCCTGCCGTTCTCTGCATATTGAAGTAAGGTCCGGTTCGGCCGCGTCCTGTTACCCCCGTCAAGTGAAGGCGCTACTTTCAGCCCGTTTGGCTTTCATTTTCTCCATCGCCATATCTTTCGCTGACCGACTTTTCCGCTTTGCGACCGTGCGCTGCGCATCAAATGCCGCCTGAAGTTCCTGGTCTTTTTCAGAAACCTCTTTCACCGGGGCAGGGGCCGGTTTCGCATCAGCCACTGCCTTTGCCGTATCCTTGGCCTGCTCTTCAGCAAGATCCAGGTGTGTCCCTTTGATCTTTGGCGTGTCGCCACCAAGGAACTGCATGAAATAAGGATCTTCGAAATATCGAATCTTGTTCGCAATCACGGGCATCTTGCCTTCGCGGATCAGCACAACCTCGTTTTCCGGCAGACGACCAACGTGCTCTGGCCGGAGCAGCCGAATGCCTTCTTCACGCTCTGATATGCTGCCCATTTCCATCTTGCCGAGTGCTCGAGACTTCGACTTGCTTATGACCGTTTTGTCCCCGATGGACCTGGACACATGTTCGCGTACTTCGGAATCCTCTGAGGCGGCAAACATCTGGGTTCCAGCGTTTGCCAGCATCGCCCGCACACCCTCGTGCCCATAAATGTCCTGTAGGCGCGACAGTGTTTGCGAAATCACCACGAGCCTGCCCCCGAACGATCGCATGGTGTCATAGGCTTCAACAACGCGCTCAAGATGGCCGAGGCGTTGGAACTCATCGAGCAGCATCAAAACCTTGAACGGCTCATCTTCGCCCGGCTCAACAGTTTCGATGGTGTTCACCAGATCGAGGAAGAACAGGCGAATGAGCGTCCGGAACTCTTTGACCTTTTTCCCTGGCACGGAAAAGTAGATCGAGCTGGGGCGCCGACGCAGATCTTCAAAGTTGATGTCATTGCCCTGCGTGGCTCTTGCTACCGACGGGTTGCGCCAGAGCTGCAGGCCGGAGTTCAACATAACCGAAATCGTTGACCGCAGGATTTTGGATTCTTCGGCTGCAAGATTCAGAAACTCATCTGCAGCTCGCGCATATCCAACTTCTTCAGCCATTTTCTCATAGTCCTTTTGCTTGGTCGTTTTGACCAGGCGCAGGACTTCGGAAATGTATGGCCGCTTTCTTTTGATCGCCAGCATCGCCATTGCGCAGAACATGCCTTCAACACCACCCATAAAGCCCTGCGCGGACGAGCTGGGCGTGTCGAACATCTGAGTTGCAACCTGAATCACTTCTTCCCATCGCCGGTCCAGATTGTCGGCACGTGCTGCGCGGCGCAGAGGGTTGTAGCTGTGGCTTTTGTCGGGGTTCTCGGGGTCGAACATAAAAACCTCATCGCCCATTGCTGCCCGACGCGCGCCGGTTGTCTGGAAAATCTCGCCCTTGATGTCCAGGACGACGCAAGACCCATTGAAACGCAGGACATTCGGGATCACAAAGCCGCTGGTTTTGCCCGAACCAGACGGGGCAATGAACATCGCGTGCGGCTTTTGGACACCGGGGCCGGGCTTATAGTAGATCGCGTTTTTGTCCTTTGGCTCACCAAATTTGGCAAACACGATTTCACTATCCAATTTGTCTTTGAGCTTCAGAACCGACGCATAGCCTTCCTGGACGAGCTGAGGGGCCTTTGCAAAGGTCGCATCACCGTATTTCGTTGAGGGACCACGCAGCGCAGCCGCCACAAATGCAAAGGTCAAAACACCCACTGCGACCACCGCCACCAGACCCATGATCTGCTGCGTCTCTGCAGGCTGTGCCATGAACTTCTCTGGGATCGCCCAGATGTCCAGCCCGCGAAAGCCTCTGGTGTTGATGTATTCGAGAGCCAGCCCGACCACCAACACCGCGCAAGCCGAGGTAGCGATAAAGCCCATAGTACCGGCTATCGCGACCTTCTTGCCTTTGGGTAGATCCTGAAACTCAGCCATCGGTCAGCTCGCGTTTGAAGAAGCACACGATGCCAAACTCGGCAGGTACGACGCCGACCATTTCCCAACCGTCTTGCCCGAGCTTCGCAAACTTCTCGCCTGCATTTTCCTCTACCCGCATCAAGACATTACGATACTCAAATTTTTTCATTCTATTTCTCCTTCAGATAAGTTGATCAGCGGTCATCAGGGGTGGGAAGATCACTCCGTTGACCTTCCGTTCGTCACCGATTTTCTTCATGTGAACGATCATGTGAATGGTGGCCCGGATGTCATCGACCACTTCTGACTTTTGAACGGTCGGAGATCCGCGACGCACCATCTTGCTCATACGTCCAATGGCATCTACTGGTGAGTTGGCGTGCATGGTACAAACAGAACCATCGTGGCCGGTGTTCACCAGTTCCAGGAACATATTTGCGTCGTCGCCCCGAATTTCACCGCAGACGAGGCGGTCAGGCCGTAACCTCAGCGCCGATTCCAGCAGCTTTGTTGGTGATCGAGGGCCATCTTCTTCGGAACGGTCAGCAAGTAGATCGACAGAATTGGGTTGCTCGATGTCCAGCTCGGCCACTTCTTCAATCGTCACGATCCGTTCGCCAGGATCGACGCGCTTCAGCATTGCATTGAGAACAGTGGTTTTGCCAGACGAGGTGCCCCCGGCAATGATCACGTTCCATTTGCTTAGCATCGCAAGGTCGGCCAGCTCGTCAAAGTTCATTGTTCCGGCAGCGAGAGCAGCCCGAGCCTTTTCAAGCGCGCTGTGATCATTGTTTTCTGCCAACGCCGCCTCTTTGCTGGCGAAGCTGAACGCGCCCAGATCGACGGTTTTCACGCGGAGCAGGCGGATCGCCACGGACCCCACGCCGGTTGTTGCTGGCGGAATCACAACCTGCACCCGCGCTTTACCCTGCTGTGTCGGCACGTTGGCCGTCGCAATCGGCTTCTTTTCTCCGAATGTCACATCGCTGAATCCGGCCACGCAGCGCCCGATGTTTTCCACATCATCTCTGTTCAGAGTAATGTCTGTCCTGGTCATGTGTGTTGTGCCCATTTCTTCGACCCAGACCGATCCGTCAGGATTCACAGAAATTTCGCTCAGGCTTTCATCGTGCAACAGATGCTCGATCTTGCCTGTATAGTATTCCAGAAGGCTATTGCCGTTCCGCCCGCTCATGTTCTTGTCCTTGGTAGAGCACTTTTTTGAACACTGGAGGTTGCCTTCGCTGCATCTCGGCTTTGCCTCGAACACGAAGGCATCCACATAAGATTCATTGCTTCCAAAAAGTGCTGAATTTGCTTCAAAAAAGGCCGCTACCGCACTCGATCATGCTGGCAGCGGCCGGAAAGACTGCTGAGGCGGTCGGCTCATTGGCTCGCGCTCAGAAGCTATCGAACACAACGTCGCGCTGCAGGATGGCGTTGATGCGACTGCCCTGATCGACAAAGACTGTCGGAGTAATGCGCAGGTATTCATCAAGCGCCGCTGCCGTAGCGTTCTGCAGGTTAGACCCCACTTGCGTTGCCAGATCAGTGCGAACCGAGTTGTTGCTATCGTTGTCAGAGACCAGTGCCACCGGCGCAATGCCGATGATGGACAACAGCGCTGCAGTTCCGAACCGTTTCCCAAAGTGTGTGTTCACCCTGCCGGTCGCACCAGTCCGGCCTTGACCGTCCGTACCAGCCGATCCGACCTGAGTTGACAGGCCGTCAGGCGTGATGACACGGCTCCAAACGATCATGATGCGCGTTTGCGCCAATGTCGTGTCCGCTCGATACTCGCCAAAGAGCTTCGATCCGCGCGGCAGAAGCAAACGCGTGCCGTCCATCGAGTAGACGCCACGTGTAATCGTCGCCACGACACTGCCGGGCAACTCCGAGCTGACCGCGCCACCGAACACAGCCGACAAAACCGTGCCTTGCGTCAGGGTGCGCGACGGATCGTCAATGATCGAGGCCCCGACGATGGGGGGATATTCTTCGACCAGATTGTTTTGCCATGTCGTGTTTTGGTTTTCCTGATAGCCGCGTTGATCTTCAGGCAGGCGGGTGTCGTCTGGCTGGACTTGAACCGGCTGCGGCGCTGCAGGGAAGGGTTGGAAAATGACCGGCTGCGATCCACCATTGATCGGCTGGTAGTTTTGACCGGGTGCGTCCTGTGCCATCGCGCTTGAGGCCAACGTGACCAGGGCGAGGGTGAGTGCTGTTCTGTTCATCGTCAGCTCCATCAGTTTCTGCCGTATGGGTTTTCATCGAACACAATGCCGTCCGACTGGTTCTGCCGCTGGCGCATCTTCTTCAGTTCTTCGAGTCTGCGCCGCTCGTCATCGGTCAGACCTTGCGCCTGAAGGTGGCTTACGCTGGCAAGTGCCCGGGCCTCCGCATCTGCGATGGCCTGGGCAAGTTCCGTCTGGAACTTCTTCTCTCGCTCATCATATCTGACCTGAAGGCGTTCATTGGTCAGGTTCAGCGTTGCGATTTCACCGTCTTTTTCGGACAGCGAAACTTTGGCGTCCGTCAGCTCGTCTTGCAGATCGGAAATCCGACCGTTCTGTTGCTCGATAGTTTTCAAGGCTTGTTTCAGCCCTTCGGAATCGACCTGCGGCACTGTTGCCGGTGTTGCCACCTCAATTTCCTCGGGCAAAGCCTCTGGTTCCGGCTCATCGGCCTCTGGTCCCCGTGCGGTCAAAAGCCCGTATCGCTCGCCACCACCTTGTTGCAAAGCGTCAACGCGGACACCCGTGTTCGTGCTTTTGTTTTCATGGCCCATGACAAACCATACAAAGCCCAGGAACACCGCTCCTGCGATCGCAACGGTTATCAGCTTCTTTGGGTCGAACTTCTTCCGGACACGTTGCGACGGCTGTTCAGCCGCCGCCCGTGCCGCAATTGTCTGATTGCGATCCATTACTTGCTGCCCCCCGGTTTAACTGTCTGTGAAGTAACGGGCCTGCCCGTTGCACTCGCCTGCTGAAACGCGTCGCCATCGTTTCGTACACAGATCGAAGTGTCTTCGATGCGCAGTGTCCAAAGGTCGGAAAGGCCCTGCACCTGGATAATGCCGCGCTCTTTGACTGTGGTGTTCACCATCAGCTCGCGGCCATCAGGCAGGACACGGAAAATCCCCGGCAACTCCGCATCCTGCGGGATTTGCATATAGGTGTGAACGCCATCATCCCACACGGCGGTGGGCGCAAAGTCCGCTTTGCCCGAGCGCGAATAGTTCTGGTTCACAAACCGGCCAGTTGGCTTCGGCTCGCTCCGAGCGACTGTGCCGCGACGCGTTGTGGTCCCGCCGCTGTTGTTTTTGTTGTAGAACGTGACCCGAAATGGAACACGTTTGCGTTCGGCGGCGCTCTCGGCCGGAACCAGATAGAAGTTGTATGTCCCGCGATTGGTCAGGACGGTCAGGTTTGAATCCGAGTTCAGGATTTCTGGCTTGAACGCAATAACGCGACCTTCCTGCAGGCGGGTGATCTGAAAACTCTCAGTGTCGCCCGCGCCAATGCTGCGGACGGTCTCGCCCTGCGGAAAGTGAACATAGGTAATCAGGCGTTCACCTACAGTGATGCGGTACACCTGGTTCTCGACGTAATGGAAATGCGTGATGCGATGATCCGCATTCTTTCCGTCTGGCGTCGGTGTGATTTCAGCGAGCAGAGGCGTAGAGAATGCCAAAACTGCTGCGGCGGTGGCGGTGAGTGTTTTGAAAGAACGCTGCATCAGACCTTCCCTATGGCGTCTACGCGGTAGTTGGTGACGACGAAGCCGAACGGATTTTCCAGAAGCTCATCCATCGACGTCACGATTTTTTCCTCAAACCCGTAGGTCACAGTGACCACGTAGCGGGCTGAGGCCGTTGCTTGGTTTGGCACGATCAGGGACTTGCGGATCTCGACCTGCACCGTCTCATCGTTGACCGGCGAGACGCCCAGAATTTCGGTCTGCACCTTTGTCTTGGGCGTATAGATTTCGTCAGGATGGTTGTCGTTCGAACCGTCCCACAGTTCGCGGTAGGACGTTTCGGCCAGCTCATCAGAACGACGCAGCACCGATTTCAGGCGCTCGTTGTTGTCCTGGACATCATAGGTTTCCCGGTCGCGCACATAATTTGCGACTTCACGGAAGGCCATCGCCTCAGAAGGTTCCAGTTCTTCGACTTTTTCAGTCAGCAGGACCGGCAGTTTCGTGTCCGGATCAATGGAGAATGGCACCGCGCGGATTTCCTTCAGGGGAAGGAGCATCGCCCAGCCAATCATAGAGGCCACGCCCATTGCCATGCCGACCATGCCGAATACCTGCCATTTGAAGGCATCGCGGCGTGCGCCCAGAAAGAGTTCTTTTTCGTGATCTGTCACGTGTGACATTTGCTCTGTACCTCGATTTATGAAGATTTATTGGCGCGAGCTTGTCGAATGCTCTGCCGGTAACGGTCAGCGGCGTAGCTCTGACGAGCTGCCCCATCCTGATTTCGGGCTCTGTGCGCTATGTCCCGACGCGCTTGCATTGCGCGAGACGCGCTGTCACGAACGCCAGTCCCGTCACGTGCTGCGGAAGCCATAGCAGCGGCAGTTTTCCCACCGGCTACTGCACCCCTTGCGCCGTCGCTTGCAGTGCCCAATGCACTTCTTGCGGCTGCTGCAGCACCAGTTGCCACGGCAAGACCCGAGGATGCCGAAACGATTGCACCCGACATCCCGCCCGCGAGCGACGGGATCTGCGTGAGCATCACGATTGAAACAATGCAGATCGCCAAAAACCGGCCACTGGCCTCCATATTGTTCACATCCTCAACAGCGGTCAGTTCGGAGCTGAAAAGGGCCTGAATAAGAGAAACGATGCCTGTCAGAACGACGATGACCATGATCAGGCCAACAGTCGTTTTCGCCCAGGCTGCGAAGATATTGGCTGTTGCCGAGCTGAGCAGCGTTGCGATGAAAACAGGCGCTAGACCCAGCAGGACCGCTAGACCGCCTTTTGCGATCAGCGCCATGCCGGTGCCAAAAGCAACGATGACAGCCCCAACAACCCAGAGAATAGCCCCGGTGATGCTCAGACCCCAGGTTGCGTTTTCAATAGCCTGCTGGCCCATCAAGAAACACTGAAGCGCAATGTCATCGAGTGCTTCCCAGACATTTGTTGTGCCGGTCAGTTCTCCGGCAATCGTGTCTGGGAGGCTCGAAATGCCCTGATAAATGGGTTGAAAGAAGCTCCAGCTAGAAGCCATACCAATGATGATCGTCGCCCGAATGATCCAGCCGACATAGCCACCAAACCCGATTTCTCGGATTTGAAGCACACCGTTGATCAGCATTGCCACGAAGATCAGCGCGGCTATTGCCCAGAGGGCGGATGCTAGATCCGCCGCCAGGCTGTTGTATGCTTGCTGCGAGAAGTTATTTAGCGCAGCCTCAATCGAGCTGACGAAATCTTGGATCACGGCCCACAAGCCTCCTCAATTGCAGGGCGCAGAGCTTCCAGACGGGTCCGTTGCTCTTTTTTCAGCGCGGCAAGATTGTCGGACGGTTGGGTCCAAAACTCGTCTTGGTCAGCTCCGACCTTTTGGGCGGCGTCCTCACGGCTTAAACCGCCCAGCGGACATTCGGTGCTGAAGGTCTCGCCAGATTTGCGCAGAATGCATTGCTCGATGGTGGCCTCGTGCGCAGCGATGACCTGTTCATTCAGGATCACCACCGACCAGTTGGTCACAAGAGGCTGCTTGTCTGCGGATTGGCCCGCTTCGGCCATGCGCGCTTGATCGTTTTTGACGAATTGACGACCGTACTCACGCGCACCCGAGTACCCAAGGCACTTACGATATTCACCGAACGGCATATCGACCTTGGGTGATGGGCGCAGCTTCACCTGTGCCGATGCAGCCCCCGACATAACGGCGGCGGCTGCAATGGTCAGGATGAGAGTTGAGCGGAGTTTCATTGTGAGGTTCCTCGTACATAGTTGCTGAGTGTCGAAAGATCGGCAGCGGTTGCAGCCAGATCCGTGCCCGACGCCAGAGCATTAGCCGAGGTTGCGCGTAAGATTTCAATTTCAACCTGAAGGAGTTTAAGGAGAACCGCCGTGTTGTAGTCGATTGCATCCTTCAGATCTTCTTGCTGACCGATTTCACCGCGCAGCTTTTCTGCATCTTCGGAGAGCTGACCGGCCATGTCATAGCCATTCTCACCCAAGGCCGATGCCATCAAGCCAGCGCCACCTCGCTCCGAGAGAATGCGCCGGGCTGGCACGTCTGACGTACTGAATTCTTTAAGGATTCCATTGTTCAGCCCCAGGCTGATTGATCGGCGTTCCATCGCGAGTCCGGCGACGCCTGGAAGATCGCCAATCGTATCTTCGGTCGCGTTCAAGGCGTATCCAAGCGTGTCAGCTGCCGTTGCCAGTTTCAGAAAGCTGCGGCTGTTGAACTGGTCCAGATCCGTCAGACCACTGATGGTTTTGAGGGAGTTTTCGAGCAGTGCCCTCTGCTGCTCGAGCTTCTCATATTGTTGCATCAGCTGTTCGTATTGGCGGACCATTTCCGCGACTTCGCGGGCCGAATTGGCTGCGTCCTGTGCAATGGCCGTGGCGTCGATGGTCGGAACACCTTGGGCTGCCGTCATAACTGGCAGGGCGGCCAGAACCGAAACAGCAATGGTTGTGCGGAATTTCTTTGAAATATCCATCAGACAAACTCCAAGTTTTCAGGGGAGGTCATGCGCTCAAAGTCACAGGCGCATTTGCTGCGATAGCCCGAATAGGTGCTGGTGCAGGCCGAGACAGCGGCCAGAACTACAAGGGTGATGACAAGGCGGGCTTTCATGTGATTTCCTTCCAGAAGTTGGGGTTTTTTCGCCAGTCAGGATCAGGGAACGATTTTCCGTCTGATCCGCTCAGAACACGAAGAAGCGGGCCGAGCGCGCCGACATCGACATCGAGCCAAACACTCTCATCACCTTTCTTCATGAGCATTACGCGGTCGCCAAAATGCGCCCTCAGCGCGCCCAGCTCTGAATCGTTCAAGCCGATTGCCCGGTAGTCTGCTTCATTGCCGGATCGAGAGGGGAACAAGAGTTGCGTGCTGGTGTTTTCCAGGATCGACTTACTTGCCGCTGACGACAGGAGGTGATCGGGGATCTGCGTCATCATCATCATCATGACGTTCAGCTTCCGATACGTGGTGTAGGCATTTATGAGGATGCCAGCGCCATAAGGGTTGCCAGCAATTACCCATGCTTCATCAATCACAAAGACAGTGGGTATCTTGGTGGCGCAGCGGCGTTCAATCTGGCGCATGACGTAGCTGATCCATGCCAGCCGCACCAATTCGTCATCCAGAACCTCAGAAATATCGAACACAAGATGACGGTCGCCAGCAGCAAACGGATCTGAGCCACCCTCGCCAAACATCCAGGACAAGCGGCCTTCGCCCGCCCATTCACTTGCACGCTTGTACAGGTTCTTGTCATCGTCAAAGGCTCTGAACCGTTCCACCAGTGAATCGAAGTTCTGAAGCGCAGGCGGCAAAGTGGCATTGGCTTGGCAAGCCCTTGTGATTTCATCCTTCTGATCGGTGGTCAGTGGTTCGTCATAGCTCAACAGGGCAATGACCCAATTGGCGAGCCAGCTTTGCCCAGCCTCATCCGTCTCGGTCTGAAAAGGGTTCATGCCGGTTGGCTCACCAACTCGGACGCGGATGTACTGCGCACCGAGC
Source organism: Ruegeria sp. G2 (assembly GCF_056533505.1). Lineage (NCBI taxonomy): Bacteria > Pseudomonadati > Pseudomonadota > Alphaproteobacteria > Rhodobacterales > Roseobacteraceae > Ruegeria > Ruegeria sp. G2. Next base: position 15,049 of record NZ_JBQFON010000015.1, read on the forward strand.
GCCCGCATTGGAGCCTCCATTGCCCGGTCTTTGTCAAAAGCGATGATCCGCGCGCCCTGTGCAACCGCCATTGTTGCCAGCAGCATCGCGATCACAGTTTTACCCGAGCCGTTCGGTCCAAGAACGATCGTATGCCCGGAGGGCAGGTTTTCAGGGTCGTTACTGGTCTTGGGAAGGTGCAGCGAAACATCGTAGCTGTCCCCGTGTGTCGTCGGGAAAGTCGCCAATGGCCCCGGCCAAGGTAGCTTTTCCGCATCCAACCCTTTGGGGCGCATGTGGAACGCAACCATATCCGCAAAGTTCTGGTCCGTGATCAGTTCTTCACGGGCGCGGAACGCGAAATTGCCGGGGTGCTGTGCGAAGTACACGGCACGGGCCGACATCGCTTCGCGCTTCACCGTGCCACCCGAAATCTGGATTTCACCGATGATGTGTTTTTCGGCGGTTTTCAGATCTTCCTCGTTCCCAAACACGCAGATCGACAGGTGGTGCTTGCCGAGTGACATGGTGCCGGAGGCAATGCCGTCCGCCAGAATGGACAAATCCTCTTCAAGCGACTTTGCCTTGTCGCCTGCCGAGCGCATTTGTCCCGACTTGCGGCGTTCCATTTCCTGCGCCTGGGCGCGGCTGATCGGCAGGAAGGATTGCGAAATCACGACATCAACCGGCAGGTCTAGCCCGTCGAAAATGCCGGGGAACGAAGCCATCGGGTAATTCTTCAGGGAATAGACACGGATGGAGCGTTCCTGATCGTCGCCCGTGACCAGTTTGCCGCGCTTGCCCTGAAACAGCACATCCTCTTGCGGCATGTTGAAGGCGATGGGTTCTGCAATGTTCGTGTGAATGATCGGCTGATACCGACCGTTCAACAGCATTCCATAATAGCCGAGCCAACGCCCCTCGCTGAGCTTCAGCCGGCGCATACGGGCCTCGCCCAGCGTGCCCGCCAGTGTTGTGAACACACCGTCGAGCTGTTCCATCATTTCGCGGCGTTCCTCGTCTATCGTTCCAGACGACATGCCGAACATCTGTTTTGCCCGCTCATCCTGCCGCTTTTGCAGAATGGCGCTGATGATGATCTTGCGTTCTTTCAGCTCTGCATCGACGGACGCTGAGCGCATGGCCTGCGCCACTGCACCGGCAAAGCCGGTTGGATCTGTGATGACATGACCAGTCTCAGCTGGGACGGTCAGTCGATGAACATAAAAGGCCACCTCATTGGGTGTCGTGCGCAATACACGCTCAAACCGTTCGGCCAGGAACTCGAACTCGTTTTCGTCCAGCGTGTTTGCGTTGATTCCGGTGATTTCTGCAGCGGCGATGAGGCCACCGTTGCGTGTAGAAATGACCTCATCGTCCACGACATAGCCATACGGCAACATCTGAAAGAGGCTCATTTCATCCTTGCGCCAGCTCGGCTCGATCAACGAGCGGGCAAGGGTCCACAAATCCTGTGCAGCAGGCTTAGGCACTATAGTAATCTCCCCCATGATGCTGGCGGTTTTTGGTGCGCGGAGTTTTGGAAAGGGTTACGGACAGGACGCGGAAGAAAGCCGGTTCCCATTCGTAAAAGAGGCGAAGCCCGGTGTAGAAAACAAAACCCGCAATGATTGCTGGCGCTATCCCGAACATGAAGAACGAAAGCATGGTCATCCCGAGGATCACCAGCAGATAGATCACGGGTAAGCCGCCCCATTCTGCGGGGCGGCTCAGGCCGCGAAAGACCGTATTGCGGCGCGGCATCAATCAGCCTCCGATGAATGTATCAGCGAGGCCGATAACAGCGCCGACGACGATAGCGATTACCGGGCCTTTCAGCGAACCCCAGCCGAACACGTAGGCGAGACAGCCCCAGATGAAGCCGACAGCGGCAAGGCTGACGCCAACGACCTTCGAGTCGGCCAGCGTTTCGTTGATGAAATCGCCAATGGCATCTTGCAGCCAGCCAGCGGAGGCGGGCGCTGCTGTGATGATGAACGCAGTGATCGCGAAAAACGCCATCTGCTGGTAGAAGTGGGTTCTTTTCATGAGGAAGTGCTCACTTTGCTTAGGATGATCCGCACGTAATTGCGGGTTTCGGTGAAGGGGGGGACGCCGCCGTATTCGACGACGCGGTGAGGCCCGGCGTTGTAGGCGGCAAGCGCCAGCTTCCAGGTTCCGAACTCGCGGTACTGCGCCGCCAAATAGCGGGCACCACCGTCGAGATTTTCTGCAGGGTTCTTTGGGTTCACGCCCAGGTCTTTCGCCGTTCCGGGCATGAGCTGTGCGAAGCCATAGGCACCCTTGGGTGACAGAGCGTCAGCCCGATACCGGCTTTCCTGCCAGACCAGCGCCATGAACAACTCGGCCGGAATGTCATGGCGTTCCGCCGCTGCGTGGATTTCTTTGACGATCCGCTCCTGCGACCAGCCGCCCGAGGATCTGCGAGGCCGCGGTGCCTTGCCCGCAATCTCGATCTTTTCCTGTGGCTTGGCCTTCGGCGCTTCCGGTTTTTCGTCAAGCGTGTACTCACGCATCCGGATTGGCCGAACGACGCCATTGACGATTTCTGCCCGCGCACCGTTCAGAAACACGCTGCCATCCGGCTCGTATTCGATGACCTGGGCGCTTGCGCCGGTCGCCACAAATGCCGTGGAGACGAGCAGAAGGGGCCGCATTGCTGCGATCATTCGGATTTCTCCTTTGCTTGAGTTGGCGAGGAATTGGAGGGGTTCTGTTCGTCGCCGGTCGCGGCCACGTACTCATCAGTCCAGGACGGCGGAATGCTGACAGCATCCACCAACCAGCCTGCGAGACTTGCGTATTCTTCGCCACCAAGGGCCGAAGTCTTGCGAGCGATAGAGCGCGACAGAAACGAAGCTGCTACGCCGTGCTGCAGCAACAGCGAAATCAGAACGCACAGATCATGCAGATGGTATTCGAGGTCGCTGCCAGAGCGAAAACCACCGCTATAGAACACTTCACGGGGTTTGATTGGCGACGCCGGATCATACCCGATGGTGACAAAGGCAGTGTGCCCTTGCGGAGTTTCAACGCGGCGTGTTTCAGCCAGCCGACGATCAGGAAGAACTTTGCGCGCAGGCTTGTTCATGACAAAGCTCCCTGCGCATCAAGTTCCGCTTGTCGGATTTGCATTGCGAAATCCACGTCAAGGCGCAGCTCATCGACCACTTCAAGCGGCATAACGATGTCCAGCCAGACACCTTCGCGGATCAGGTGAACGTGATAGGTGGCGTTTGGGTAAACGAACCAAAGGGCTTCATGCCGGTTCAGAACGTCGCGCGCTGTGTCGGCGTCGATTGTGCCTGACAGGTCGCAACCGAATTTCAGGGTTGCGTATGAGTTGGCATAGTTTGCTCGGCTGCTGCTTTGGATGAGCGCAGCGGCCTTTTCCGGTGAAGCAAAGCGGAACAGCTCTTTCGGACCCAACGCCTTGTTAACGTCTGCGTGCAACTTCAAGGCTTTGTAGAGCCGATTTGCACGGACATACTCAAGATCATTGAGGACATGGAACATTTCGAGCGCGATCCCGAAAGCCGTGGCGCGGGCATCGCTTTCCAGCCAGTATTCGCGCATTGCGCGCTTGATGGTTGGCCGTTCTCCGGCAAGGTGGCGGATTACGGTGAGAATGTCCTTACGGGCTTGCTCGAAGCTCTGGGCGGCAGGCACCCAGCGCCGATCAATCTTGCTTTCGATAGTGTCGAAGGCCACTGTGATCACCTTTCCGCCTTTCAAAAATAGGTCAGTAGTTTTTACATAATTACTATTATGGGGTTCGGTTTCGGATCATCTGAGCAGCAGGAAATTGGATGCCGGAACACAGCACTGAGCCCTTCGCTAGCTTCGTAGAAAGCCAGCGTTCAGCTCGGATCAATCAGCCGGAAGGTCTGACTGAAATGTCGGGATGTCCCGCTCGCCTCAATCGCCAGACAGCGCTAAGCGGTCGGAGGCGCAGATATGTTGTCCAGGGTCCGCACCCATTGACTCTGGCGCGGTGCTGTCCGATCTAGGATCGGCATCTAGGACTACTGTTTTTACCATAGTACAGTTCTCTCTTGATGTTGGAGGAATGCCCGGATGGATTTGGGGCGTTTCTTGTCCTGTCGATTGTTGGCGCAATCGACAGGACTGCTTATTTCTCAGTGGTTTTGTTCTGTTGTCATTAAATCGTTGTTTGATCCTTTCCTTCAGCCGCACCAGGACCGGCGTTTGCCGCCGGAGTATGGGCGCGCGAGACCCTCGGAAATCAGGATGGACCCGACCTCCTGCCCAGCGACACGCCCAACCGCTAGGAAGCGGTCATGGGCGTCCAGATCTGGTTGGATGACCAGCTCTATCTGGTCCGCCGACTGGATGAGCTCTGTCAGCCTTGCTTTCGCTTCTAATCCCAGAGTCTTTTCCGCAAGGCACTGCGGCCGGTAGGTCTCAGGCGCATCAAACCCAACAAGCCGATACCGGTCGTCACCATGGTCGATTGTGTCACCGTCAACGGCGATCACCTCAGATGCGCTCAGTGTCTCTGTTCGCTTGGTTGGTTCAATCCAAACTGCAGCAATGAACAAAGGCGCGAGCGCAGTGCTGAGAAACAAGAGCCGTTTCATGCGCCCTGTCCCAGTATTTTGAGAAGCCGGGTTCTCGAACGTGACCGATCAGGTTTTAGATTTCGCGTCCAGAGCTTGCGCCGCTTCAAGACCCGCCGGCGTGATTGACTCGATCGTGTAGTCAGATTTGACGCAGAGAATGCGCCCGTCGCCAAATTCCTGGTGATGCTTAAAAAGGCCCGGCCAAAGATCGAACTCCCTGGGCTCAGCACCCGCTCGAGAGATCTTCGACTTGCACAAGGCTCCGACATAGTTCGGAGAGCTATAAATGCAGTGGTACTTAGGTCGTCCAAGGGAAGCGAGTCCGATAAATTCGTAGCGGCATGTAAATGGAACCTGATCTTCTTTCAGGCCCCGGACCATCTCGATGGTTACCACAGTGTATTGTCTCTTGTTGTCCGCCATGACGACCCCCTATGGGCCGTCTTCTACATCCAAAAGTTGTGGACTAAAACACAATCTACGTCAATATAAGAAAACACGCCAATATACTATATTAGATTGTCAGGGGCATATTGGCCGAGTATTGCTTAGGCGATTCACATGCAGGAGAGACCATCTTGAAACACTCAAAATCCGGAAATCGAACTCGCGCGAAGGCCCTTGCAGTTGCACTCGCTGCACTGCCAGCCACGCAGGCTCGTGCCTATCCAATTGACTGCGCCATATTCCTTTGCCTCGCCGGAGGTTGGCCAAATTCGCCTGATTGCGTCGCTGCCAAGGCGGAGTTCATTCGGCGCGTCACACCCTATCCGGTCGAACCTCCGCTCCAACTCTGGCGCTGTCCGATGAACGCGTCAGAAAGCTCCTCAGGCGTGAGTCCTATGGAAAGGTTGGGCGCCATCAAACGCAACAGTGCCAGTCCTATTCCAGAGCTTCCATCTGACGAAACCGCTGAGACCTTAGTGGTAGATGCAGCGATCTCGATGGAAGCGATCCCGTCACTTCACAACCAATACGGTGACGGTCTTCAAGCCACGCCAATCAGCGTCGATCTTTCCTCTTCCGATTTCGACGTTGTGAGGTCCATCAGGGTTTGGGATGTGCGCCACTACAGCTATCGCCGTCGTTCGCGAGAGGGCGACTGCGAGCGTTCGCTTGATCTGGTCGTTGGCAGCTATGACGACAACGTAAGCTTTCAATGGTCCGAGCGCGCTCCTGCCCCAATCCCTCCTTGGCTGCCACTGGGCAATCGCTGTGAACCTCCCAGCTATTTCCGTGGCGTTGGTGTCGAGTGGAACGACATATTCGGGTTCAGCGAATACGAGCTCATCCGATACTGACGTTGTTTTCACAGTGGATGAATGCGTTGCCCCTCAGAAGCCAGTGAACGCGCCAGCCACATTGGCAACCAGGCCTTCTTGGCCAGAGGAACATCCTTATCCCAAAACAAAAAACCCCCGCAAGGCGGGGCCTCAGCGGGGATCTTCCTAAGTCACTTTTGATCACCTGATTTATAGGAAAATCCAAAACTACTGACAAGGATAGACGCATCTGTGCGAACGGTTTTTCTGTGTTTATTCGCTGAGGTTCAACCTGCCTTGCTTCCCCAATGAGAAGCAGACCATGAGACCGTTGAACCATTCCGAACACCCTGCCCCGCGAAGCCGCGATATCAACACTGACCTTTGCCAAATGAGGCCAAATCCATGAGCTTTCGGCAGATCGCATCCGCCCATCACCACGATAATATTCGCTTTCACAACGGCCTTCCTGAGGGCTGGAACCGTGACAGGTTACGTCAGCTCTGCGTGGGATATGCGCAGATCAGAGGCGCATCAGCCCAGTGTATTCGCACCTTAGAGATCATCATCGATATGATTACGCCATGTGCTTTTCGAGACCCGTCTCAGGAACCCTTTTGCTACGCGCGCCAGGAAACCCTCATTGCCGGGCGAGGCGTGACAGATCGGACAATCCACAATCACGAACGTGAGCTGGAAAGGATTGGTCTGATCGAACGCAGGCTTGGCGCAAATGGCGCGCGCTGTAAGCGCAAGAAGCTTGGACTCTTCCTGACCCCTGCCCTGAACCTCATTCCCGAGATGCGCGACGCGGACGTGCGCAGCAAGGCCGAGAAGAAAGAACAGGACGAGCTGCGCGGGGATCGATCACGGCTTTACCGATATGTGAAACATAGTCTGGCCGTGCTTCTCTTACTCCCCTGCCCTCCTGAAAGTCTGGAAGGCATGAAGGAGGAACTTCGATCCTGGCCGCGCGCCGACAAGTTGAAATACATGACGCTGGAGGCGCTCAAGCTACATGTTCAGGCGGCTTACGACCTTTGGAGCCGGATCGAAGAGCATGTCGCAAAACCCGGTGAAATTTCGGGTGAACCCGAAGCTTGTTTCGGGTGCCATATACAAGACCAAATTGAAGAAACAATTCTGTCCTGTAACGCCGATGGCGAGAGTTCAATGTCCTCGGCAAAAGCCTCGGAACCAGATTGTTCCGGCTCCGGGCCTGACGGCCCTCCGCATTGCTTAGAAAGCAATCATCCGACAGATACGGCATCGCGCAAGGCCCAAAAACTACCGCGGGTGAATAACCGCATCCTATATGAACTGGCCTCACCCGAGCTGCGCATGCATATCGATATCGCGGGTGGCGGAGATCAGAATTCCAGCCCGTCGCTCTACGCGATTGAGACCGGCGTTTGGTCGCGATTGTCGGAGATCGGCGCCAATGCCTCGGCTTGGCGTACGGCGATTGACCGATTGACCGTGATGGGTGCAATCCTGGCCGGGTTGATCACAGACGCGAGGCTGAGCGATCCACGGTTGCCGCCAGTGGTTAATCCGGGCGGATATCTGCGCGGTATGGTGCACGCAGATGAGCGCGGTGAACTGAACCTGATTTCCAGTTTCATGGGGCTTTTGGCGCGTAGAGCCCGAGAGGAGGAAGACGGGCTTCCGCAAGATCACTGCAGCGGGTTTTAGCCGTGCCGGGTTATGAGCCGCCAGCTTCTCCAATTCATGTGTCTCATCGGCAGGTTTTCGCTCCGTTTCCGCCTCCAGAACAGAACTGTATTCAAATGCATGATTGGCTACGGGAATTCCCGAGTGGTTTGTTCAGCTTTAGGTTGCTAAGCGGCCTCGACGGCAACGCGGAACAGAAAGACGATCTATGAAAATCGCGGACATTGGCAATTCTGAACTGGATTTCAGGCAGACCGGGGAGGCGCGCCTTCAGGAAATTTGTTCGAGGTTCGGACTGGAGAATGCGTCCTACGCCCATATCGACAAGCATCACAACGTTGTCCACGGCTGCACCACGTTCCCGGCCGAATGGGTCAGGCACTACGTCGACAACGACATGGTCCTGGTCGATCCCCTCATCCGGTTTGGCGCCGCAATGATCGCACCAATTGATTGGGCTGTGTTTGATGATCAGCGTGAACACGCACCGCTATTCGATGCAGCGAGAAAATTTGGTGTGGGTCAGCACGGACTATCCATTCCGGTTATCAATCCGTTTGGGGAGCGTGGTGTCTTTACGGTTACCTCCAACCTGCGCCGATCCGACTGGGACGCCTTGGTCGGGAGTATGCTCCCTGCCCTTCGCCACGAAGCGCAGGTCCTGCATCTACTCGCGCTCGATGTGATTGATACAGTTTTCAACTTTCCTACGGATGCGTTGTCCGATCAGGAGATGGATGTTCTGAAGATGCTCGCATCAGGATTGATCCCATCCGTAGTTGCTGGCCAGACGGGGCTCTCCTCCAGGATGGTGCATGCTTTGACGTCTTCGATCGTCACCAAGCTTAAAAGCCGGACGATTGAACAGGCAGTGGCGCGGGCAGTCAGTACTGGATTTCTTAAGTGGAGCGATTTCTTTGCCGACCCTGTGGCCGAACTGGTCAATATGGAAAGTCAGCGACTATGCGGTGGGATCGTCCGTTGGGGTGGCAGGTCTCACGAGTTTATCGCTTTTGAAGACGGCAGACTGGTTCGGAACGCTGATAGCTTTCAGCCGGTCCAGATCACGGATCTCGTGAGAGAGTTTAACTTGAGTGCAAACGAGGTGGTCGAGGAACTTGCGTGTAACCGTGATCAAAGATTGCGGATTAGGTATCTCTGAATTCGGCAAAAACGCACTGCTTTGTCTTTGAAAAGACCGCAGGCGCAAGTTTCAAATAATTTCACTTACAGATCATATTCTGATCCTAATCTATTTCATGTTATTCATGCATTTGACTTGGCTCATGTCATTGTGCCGTTAATTTCTGGACGCAGACACTTGGCCCGATATTGTATCCTTAAATTTCGGATATCTACTGGCTAGCCGCGGCTTATCTCGAGGGTGCGATCCGCACATCGGAGCAACTTCGCACGGCCCGCATTCACACCGAGTTGTTCGTTTGCTATTTTCGCCGCCGCCAGAAAATCGGGTTTCGTTGTGTTGTCGGATTTTCGTGCTGGCAACACGGTCTTCTAAATTGTGCGATCATCTTTTGCCGGGGCTGGCTAATTGAATGAAAGGTGAACGAGTCAATCAAAACGCTAACGCCTGACAAAACAATATCCTTGCTCTGGCTCAATTTGGCGTCAGTAGTTTCATTCCGCTAGGCGCTAATCTGTTGATGGAGCTTGTTATCACGCCGCTCCGCCAGAGCTTGACGCACGATTTGTACAGATGACGACAAAAACAATCCTGCCATAATCGTCGCAACGATGAGGTCAGGCCATCCTGTGGCTGTGCCCCATACGCCGAGAGCGGCGAACATCACTGCTACGTTCCCGATGGCGTCATTGCGAGAACAAAGCCAGACGGAGCGGACATTCGCGTCTCCATCTTTGTACCTGACGAGCAGAAGAACACTGGCAAGGTTTGTAAGCAGTGCAAGGAACCCCACCACCCCCATGATTTCAGCCTCCGGAACTCCGACGTAGAACACCCGATATACGGTCGACCCGAACACCCATGAACCCATCAGAAAAAGACTGAGGCCTTTGGCTAGGGCAGCATTGGTGCGCGCGCGAATTGAGGCGCCAATGACAGCCAGAGAGATACCGTAGGTCAGGGCATCTCCCAAAAAGTCGAGTGCGTCGGCCTGTAGTGCCTGAGATTTCGCATAGTGCCCTGCGGTCATCTCGACCACGAACATCGTAGCATTAAGGGCAATAACGATCCACAATCGCCTTTTGTAATCATCTGAAACACCGTCAAACTTGGCGTCGTGTCCGCAACATCCTGACATAGGGAGGCCTCTTTGAATCTGTCTTTAGCATAGTGTAGTGTCTCTAGTGACTAGAGGTTCAAGGGGTAATTTGATGTTTTCGATTGGCGACCTGTCCAAGCGCACAAAGGTCAAGATTCCAACTATTCGTTACTATGAGGAAATGGGGTTACTCAGTGCGCCAGAACGTACCGAAGGCAATCAGCGACGGTATGATGCGGCGGGAATGGAACGCCTTAGTTTCATTAAGCACGCGCGTGATCTTGGCTTCTCGCTGGAGGCGATATCTGAACTTATCGAATTGCAAGACCACCCAGATCGCTCGTGCCGAGCCGCAACAAAAATAGCAGTTTCTCAGCTTGCCAATGTCCGGGCCAAGATCAAACGGCTTAGGGCACTTGAAAAAGAGCTGGGTCGGATTTCCAAAGGCTGTGACGGTGACGGAGTGTCAGAAGACTGCTACGTACTGGCTTCCTTGGCTGATCACCAGCTTTGCAATCACGAACACTAACGCGAGAGCAGCATTTGGCACAGACATGGCGAATTGGTGCTGTGTCCGCTTCTTGCCAGTTAATGACCCAAGTAACGAATGGACACTGATCTTTACGTTTTCGCCGCTGAACAGCGGCATCAATCTGTTGACCAGTTCGTCAAGTGAGAGGCGACGCGCCAGGTTGGCGAGTTCGGTCTCACTTTCCGAGCTGATCAGTACCAGGATCAAGAGGTTGCCGAGGTTGTCTGCAAAGCTTGGCGCTTTCACCGTTTCGATTGCTTGCGTTATGCGTGGAACAATGGGCAAGCAAGTGTCGCTTCTAACAGAAGGTTGAAGGTAGTCGAGCTTTCTCCCACTGCGCGCCTTCGTCTTTGAGAAATTGATCCCGTATTTAGATAGAGAGCTAAGAGATCGTGGAATTTACCACAAATTCCTATGAGGGTCATAAATCGTAGCTGGAGTGCGCTATTTCCAATAGCAAAAATTACATAAAATAATGAGTTAACTAATGAGTAGATCATAGCACGGGCGCAGTGTATTCGCGACTCGGCATTGAGTAACGGCGTAGGATTGAGCGCTGGAGGCACGCGAAAATCCCTGTTCGAAAGATAGCACGTGTGTTGAAATGCTCGAAAGCAACTAATGTCTACCCAACGGTTTAGCCGCTAAAAACCTGAACCCAACGGTCAGGGTGTAGTGGGTCCTGTATTCTTAGGAATAGATACCTGGTTTCCTTCCACGTTTTGATCCTGTTGGTAACATTGTCCAGAACCAAGTCGCCTTCACTCGAGCGATAGACAAGAACAGCATGGCCATTGCGATTGGTGTCCAAGACAGTCGCAATTAGTAGCTTCGTAGGATCCAAACCATTCTGCACAAGTTCAAACTTCTTTTGCAAAGCGAAGTCTTCGCAATCTCCTGACCCTTGTGTCGGCAGTGTCCAGTACTCTTTTGTCCCATATTGGCTTTGATCCGAAACGGCACGAATCCTTCGATTGACGCGCGTGTTGATCGTTTTAACGATCTGATTTTCTTGTGCCACGGACAGACCAGAACTACGAGCGCTCGCGCACGCCCACGTATAATCTTTGCATAGTGTTTTGGCACCCGATGGCGCTTCAATCTTTCTATCAAGACCGATCGAGGGAAGCTCAGAGGCTTGCGACGTAGCGGCAGACACAAAAAAGCTGCATGTAAAACAGACCATTGGAAGATAACCCAGCAGGTTTTTCGATAACACTCCCAGAAATAAAGTGGGATTTGTCATATCTGCCTTCTCCATGCTCGTTCCTCTAAGGTATCCAAACTTTCCGGACCAATGTACTTTATTCCAAGCCTTCATGTGCTTTGTTGCATTGCAACAGCTTCTTAGCCTCTAGGGGTAAAGCGGCAAAAATTTGCAGATTATTTGGTATTTCTTCCTTAGTTGACAGCATTAGAGCATCCGCGCCATCACCAGTCCGGCATAGCTAACAGAGCGAATTAGAGGGAAAGCTGATCGCAATTCTCTGAAACAACAAAATACAACAGAGATCGGCCATCATCGCTTAAGGTTACGAAATACTGGGACAATGAAGCCGCTCCTCCACAAACTGAGATAGGCAGTTTCGGTTTTTCCGGGCGCTGCAATTAATGGCGGCTAATGACATGTTTTGACGACAGGCTCGTTGAGCAACGCCGTTAGCAGGGGGCATGCAACTGCTCCTTCAGTACAGGTTTGCACAAGTTCTACCAATGCTTGCTCCATCCGTTGGAGAGCTGCGATTTTTGACCTAACGTTGTCGAGGTGTCTTGTTGCGACGCCTTCGACGTTGCGACAAGCTTGCTCAGGCGCTTTGGACAAATCGCGAAGTGCGCATGCATCCTGAATGGCAAAGCCAAGATCGCGGCAGCGTTTGATGAATCTGAGCTCGGATATTTCCCGTTCCGTGTAAGCACGTCGCCCCGAGGCGGTTCGACCGGCCTTCTCGACTATGCCTTCCCTTTCGTAGTAGCGGATCGTCTCGACCGACAGGCCGGACAATCTCGCCGCTTCGCCAATCGCAATCATGTGATGACCATTCCCTTGAACCTGTAGCCACTACAGGTTGCATGTTGTCGGTCGTGATGTCGAGTTTCACAAATCGCATGAAGCAAAAATCGAGGAAGCCGAACCGGCTTCCGCTCAAGATCGTCAAAGTCGGAGAAAGCTGAGTATGAGCAAGTTTGTAGGGGCGAGTTTTCTTGGATCGTTTACCGCATTTGGCGTTGCGACCTGCTGCATCTTGCCGATGGCCTTGATTTTACTTGGCTTGGGAGGGAGCTGGCTGGCCGTATTTGGCAAGATCGCCGCCGCGAGTTATTACGTGCTCGGCGGTTCGACGGCCCTGCTGTTTCTCTCTGGCATCGTCGCGTACCGCCATGGTTCACTCGACCGCCTCAAATGGTGGCTGACAGGCAGTTTTGCGTTGACGACTATCGCTTGGGTTATCGTACTCCACGAAACCCGAATAAATGATTTCCTGATAACCTTAATGTGACGCCATGAGTGAAGAACGCCCGAACCTTGTCAGCACGATCATCTGCCCGGAATGTGGACATTCAAGACCTGAAACGATGCCAACAGATGCGTGCCAGTGGTTCTACGAATGCACATCTTGCGGAAAAGTCCTGAAGCCACTTCCCGGCGATTGCTGCGTCTACTGTTCCTACGGATCGGCCCCATGCCCGCCAATTCAGGCGGGCGACAAATGCTGCGGTTGATACGGCGACCGTGATGTCGGTTTTGTCCGCAAAGCCGGTCATCAGGCTTTGCGGACGCTGGTATTTTTTCACCGTAGGCTGGAACTTGCCCGATAGGACAAGGCGGGCGTAAAGTCACGGATCAATTGGTTTGCCGTGAAGAATGTCACGTAAACCGGGCAGAAGAAGCGTGCGCCGTGTTTTTCAGGATCTCGCCAGCGCTACCGGTGCTTCATGCCGCCGGGTAGCTGGCGAACACCTCTGTGGTTCCATCCTTGCGGATCAGGAAGACGTCAAAAGCTTCGCGTTCGCTTTCCGGTCCCATGCCAGGTGAGCCGAAAGGCATTCCCGGAACCGACAGTCCGACAGCATCCGGGCGTTCGCCCAGCAGGCGCCGAATGTCAGCGGGTGGGACGTGTCCTTCGATCATGTAGCCTTCCACGCGGCCCGTGTGGCATGACATCATGCCCTCCGGAATCCCATTGGCGGTTTTGTAAGCGTTCAAGGCCTCCCAAGCACTGTTTTCCACGCCTACTTCAAAGCCTTCCGCCTGCATGATTTTGATCCACGATCCGCAGCACCCACAATTCGGATCCTTCAGGACATGGATTGAGGGGCTTGTTTTGGCGAACGCGGGAAGCGCCGCGCTGCTCGCAAGGGCCGCGGCTCCTTGCATCAAGCGGCGGCGGCTCAGGTTATTCATTGTCATGTTCCCTCTTGGGTAAGCTTGTCTTAAACCGATATATAATCGCACTGGTATGATTAATAGTGGACCGCAATAATAGGGCCACCGTGTCCGCCACCCTTCGATACTCATCAGATATGGCTTTTTGGGCTGCACAGGGATTTTTCACAATGATCTAGCTCAAACTCAGCTCGGAAACGGAATCCTTGATCTCATCCTTTTCATCACCTGCCACTCTGGGTCCGGCCTTGCGATAGCCAGACTCGCGAGCAACACCACCACACTCCGTTCAAGGCCCGAATTGCGCCTATTTCCCACAGCTGCGTTCGATGGCGCCTGTGGTCGAACAGTTTTGAATTTCAGCACACCATCATCCAATTTTGACCCGCGTGTCGGTGACAAATTCGTGTTGGGGCAGATCGAGGTTGCTAGGCGTGCGGCTTTTTTTAGAAAATCAGACACATTGTTCCTCCTGTGCGTCCGAACGGATCTATCCCCTGCAAGTGCCCAACTTCACCGCGCAAAGCCAAAGAAAGCGATCCAGCCGATCTTGAGTGCCGACATGATGATGGACCACAAACCCACCGAACGGTTCCCGACCGATTGACCGCATAGGTAAAACCGATCAGCGATATCGAACCTGATTTCTAGTTGCCTACGCCCTCGTGTGTCATATGCTTGTGCGCGCTCAAATCTTCGCCCCCCTCAGGCGCAGCGCATTCAACACCACTGAAATCGAAGAAGCACTCATAGCGAAGGCCGCGAACATTGGGCTGATCAGGATGCCGAAAAGCGGGAACAGAAGGCCTGCCGCCACTGGAACGCCTAAGGCGTTGTAGATCAGGGCAAAGAATAGATTCTGCCGGATATTGCGCATGGTCGCGCGAGCCAGCCTTCGGGCGCGCACGATGCCATCGAGGCTACCGTTGACCAGCGTGAAGCCTGCACTTTCGATTGCCACATCGGCGCCGGTCCCCATTGCGATGCCTACATCGGCCTGCGCTAATGCGGGTGCGTCGTTCACCCCGTCACCGGCCATGGCGACCTTTGCGCCTTTCTCCTGCAGTTCGCGAATTATGCGGGCCTTGTCCTCTGGTAGAACGTCGGCACGGATCTCGTCGATACCCAGACGTTCGGCCACCGCCTTTGCCGTACGTTCGTTGTCGCCGGTCGCCATGATGATCCTGAAGCCGAGCTCGTGCAGCGCCTTGAGTGCGGATGGTGTGGTTTCTTTGACCGGGTCGGCGACGCTGACCAACCCCGCCACTGAGCCATCAAGCATCACGAACATTACCGTTGCGCCGTCATCCCGACGCGCATTGGCCTTGGCCGTCAGTTCGGCCGCCTCGAGTCCGAGATCGGTGACCAGTTTCAGGTTGCCGAGCGCGACGGGGCGGCCATCCACCGTGCCTTTCACGCCTTTACCAGTCACCGCCTCGAAGTCACTGGCGTCGGACAGGGCCACGCCACGTTCCTCGGCTCCTGTGACAATTGCCTCAGCTAACGGGTGCTCCGAGCCCTTCTCCAGCGTTGCGGCCAGCCGCAGCACCTCGACTTCGTCATGGCCAGGTTCGGGTAATACAGCCACAAGCTTCGGCTTGCCCATGGTCAGGGTGCCGGTTTTGTCGACGATCAAAGTATCGATCTTCTCGAACCGCTCCAGCGCTTCGGCATTTTTGATCAACACTCCGGCCTGCGCCCCGCGCCCCGTGGCCGTCATGATCGACATCGGAGTGGCCAGGCCAAGCGCGCACGGGCAAGCTATGATCAGTACCGACACCGCTGCGATCAAGGCGTAGGAGAGCGCCGGAGCCGGTCCCCAAATTGCCCATGCAATAAAGGCCAACGCAGCCATACCTATGACCGCCGGTACAAACCAGCCCGCCACTTTGTCAGCGTATTTCTGAATTGGTGCGCGCGAGCGTTGCGCGTTGGCCACCATTTCGACAATCTGGGACAGCATTGTGTCAGAGCCCACTCGGGTTGCTTCGATCACAAGGCTACCGGTGCCGTTGATTGTCGCCCCTGTGACCGGCTCTCCCTGTACCTTCTCAACCGGAACCGGCTCGCCAGAGATCATGCTTTCATCAACAGATGAGCGTCCTTCGAGCACTACTCCGTCTACTGGCACCTTGTCGCCGGGGCGTACACGAAGGCGGTCGCCTACCTGTACTTCTTCAAGCGGGATTTCCTCCTCACTACTGTCAGGGCGGATAATACGGGCGGTCTTTGCGGCCATGTCCAGCAAAGCGCGGATCGCCTTCCCGGTGCCTTCGCGGGCCCGCAACTCCATCACCTGACCGAGAAGAACAAGTGTAATTATGACTGCGGCCGCTTCGAAATAGACCCCAACATGGCCTTGTGAATCTCGAAAACCGTCCGGGAATATGTGGGGCATCAATACGGCGACAACGCTGAAAAGCCACGCGGCCGAAACCCCCATGGCAATCAACGAGAACATGTTCAGATGCATGGTGCGAAACGAATTCCACCCTCGTTCCAGAAATGGCCAACCGCACCAAAGAACAACCGGAGTGCCAAGTATCAGTTCAATCCATAGGGTTGTTCGCTCACCAAAAATCTCTCGCACACCAGACAGCCCAACGTAGGGGCCCATCGTGAAAACCAAAAGTGGAAGCGTCAGAATCGCACCTACCCATAGGCGCCGGGTGAAATCCACCAGTTCCGGGTTCGGCCCCTCGTCCACCATCGCCGCGCTTTCCAGCTCCAACCCCATGCCGCAGAGTGGACAGGACCCGGGATGGGTTTGCCGCACCTGCGGATGCATCGGGCAGGTATATACGGGTCCGTCATAGCCTGTCGGAACGATGTCATATTCACCGTTCTCGTCCGTCGCGCCATGATGCGCGGAATGGTGGTGATGCGCATGCGCATCCACCTCGCCCTCGGGCACAAGGTGCATCCCGCATTTGGGACAGTCGCCGGGCCCAGATTGACGCACGTCAGAATGCATGGGGCAGACGTAAGCGACCTCGGTCGGGCCGTTCGCGTGGATTCTGATGTCGTGGTCTTCTGTCATGTTCTGCTCCCTGGTTTAAGCTTTGGTCGTAGAGCCGTTTAATTACGCAATGCCGGGCACAGTCCTTCAGGGCAGAACAACCATCTGGTGGCCCTCACCCAGTATCGGCATTTCGGTAATAGCCGTCAGGCTGACTTGATCGACGATCCAGACCTTCGGTTCGGTTCGGCTTGATACCATCACTTTGCCTGAGTTCGGTATGGTCGTCAGGTGATAAGGTGCCGGTGACAGGTTGGTCGAGCGCTGTTTGCCCGTAGCAAGATCAATCGACAACAACCGGTCGGTGCCTTTGGCGGCCACGAACAGTACGCCCTCGCGGTCGGACAGGCCGATCCCGTGCAACTCGCCTCCAATGTCATAGGTTTCGGTGACAGAACCGCTGGCAAGATCTACGCGGAAGGCCTTGCCACCATCACTGTCGGCTACGAAGGCGGCGCTGCCGGTGGCGTTAAGTACAAGATGCTCAGGGCCTTCGCCGACGGGCATGTTGCGTACGACGAAGCCTTTGACGACATCCACTTCGCTAAGTGTACCATTGCCGGTATTGGTGACATAGACCCTGTCGCCGTCAGGCGCGAATACCGCATAGTTGGGCATTGGCCCGGTTGCTACGAAACCAAGGAAGCTGAGCTTATCGAGATCGACGATCGAAATACCGTCACCGCCCGGATGGGTCGCCACCGCGAACCGCCCGTCGGGCGACACCGCAGTGTGATGCACCGCACCTGGAACCTCGATCTGGCGGACGACCTCGCGTGTTTCCGCATCAAGGATCGTCAGCAGGCTCCGCCCCTTGTCTTTGGGCAACGCAGTGACATCGCGCTTGGCGTGGTGCGCAGCGTGTTCATCCTTGGACATACCTTCGGGTTTTGGTGGCGTTGTGGCCTCGGTTTCTGCGTAGCTGCCCGCGACCAGGTACTTAAAGCCGGGCGCGCCGGCCAGCCCATGGACCGCCACGAGCCTCGGCAGCCGCTCGACGGTCTTGCCGGTTTCGGAGTCGATCACCAGAACCGAGTCCGCGCTGCCTTCGGGAATGAACACGGTTGCCGCCAGCGTGAGCGAAGGCGCAGTCAAAGCTGCGACGGACAGGCCTGCGGCCAGATTGAACAGGGTCATTTAGGTTTCCTTTCGTCAACTGAAACGCGCGCATTGGCGGGCACGTGCAGAAAAATCCGGTAGATGACGGCCATCAGGAAGGGCGTCAAAAGCAGGGTCAGAGCGATGGCCTTCATGGCTTTGTCCTTTCAATCAGTTGAGTTTTGTGCGAGCCGCAAAGACATTGAACAGTCCGCCGAACAGCAACGCGGCGTACCAGCCGTAGAGAAACGCCCATAACAGTCCCAACAGGAATGAGGGCAGGCTGAGCCAAGTCATTCCGGGCATCAGGCCGATCCAAGCCCGGTACATGGCAAAACTTGGAAAGATCAGGTCAAAGGCCACGCACAGCAGGTAGGTTGCGGCCAGAAACAGGCTGAGCGCCCAGCCAAGGGTTGTCACCGGAACACCGGGATGATGTTCTTGTGTCCCCATCACACAGGGGCCACAGGTCAGGCGCAACAGTGCGAATAGCACCACGCCCGTGACGAAAAAGTACAGAATGGTAAGCATGGTAAGTGTCCTGAACTGAGTTGGGCCGCAATCAACGGCTTGGGCAAGACCCCGGAGCGATTCCGGAGCCATTGCCGGTCACGTTCAGGACAGGTTTGGCGGATGTGGTAGTGGTGCGACCGGCAGGCTTGCGCGTGGCCGGAACCGTTCTGGCGCCACGGGCGTAGCAATACGCATCGAGAGCAATTCAGGTGCCGCCATAACTGCCATCGCATAGCAGCCCGGGTGCACTGAGCAGTCTAATTCTTCTGATGGATGAGACGCGGGATACCCACCGCTGTCATCGATCACAAGCTCGGCCTGGGTGGCGGCCTTCGCGATGTCATGCCCGGCATGGGACGGCACAACAGAGATCAGCATCGAAACCACCAACGCACAGATCAACAGGACCTGCAGCCGGCCCATGGCTCGGGCCGTCCGTGTCGCAGTTGATATCCATTGTGCGCGGATCACTTAGGGTTTCCTCCATTCTCCAACAGTTTAGGGCCGCTTGGACCGGTCGCATTGATCTGGCTCAATTCGTGGTCTGAAGAGCCAACAGGCATCTTGCGTTTCCAAGCCAACCAGATAAGTGGCGCCCCCGTCAACAGCCCAAGCCCGATAACCGCAAGGCTGGTGCCGCCTGTCGCGGTTTCGGTAATCTGGCTGCCCAGATGGGCCAGAACGAAACTGGCCGGCAGGAGTCCAGCCAAGGTGGCCAGTGCGAACCGCCAAAATTGAAGTCGGGTCAGACCGGCGGCATAGCTGACCATGTCGAAAGAAACGAAAGGCATCAGGCGGCTGGTGAACACGGTCAACATCAGGGCATTCTGCGATCCAAGCAACCCCAAGTCCAGCTTGTCGCCGAACCACTGGCGCAGCGCGTCGCGCCCCAACCAACGGGCTATCAGGAACGCCAGCAGCGCCCCCAACTCCGCTCCGATAGCAACCAATGCGGTTCCCAGCCCATGCCCATATGCCACCCCGGCAGCGACAGCGATCGGAGCGCTGGGGATTGGGCTGGCAACCACTGCGGCTGTCATGAAGCCGATGATGACAACGGGTCCGAACGGGCCGGCCCAATCCACCCACGCAGTAATGACTTCGCGCGATAGTCCTGCGTCCAACGCGCCAGACAGCCACAACCAGATGGTGGCGATCAGCAACGCGATCAAAACCGCGATGAAAACCAAACGGCTATTGCTGTGCAGGCCCTCCAGCTTTCGTTCCTCCTATGACATAGCCCTCCACCCCTAAACGGGAGTGACGGATTCCGAGGTCACTTAGCGATGTATTTGATCAGCGCTACGATCGCCAGAACGATCAACACTGCGATCAGCAACATCCAGATCATTCCAAACCCCATTCCAGCGCCATAGCCCATCATCGCTTTGTTCCTCAGTGGTTTGTGCCGAGTGCGATGACCCGGCTACACGGTTGCGTTTCAGTTGTTGGTTTCAGAAGCCTTTGTCACAGGTTTCGAGGCCTTCATGCCGTGTTTCGGCGACATCGTCTTTGCGCCTTTCTCGATTTCCCCTGTGGTCACAACGCCATCGCCATTGGCATCAAGATGCTGAAATCGGTCCACCATGGTTTCGCGGATCATCCCGGAATGCAGCGCTTCGAACTCATCAATCGACAGGTTGCCATCTCCATTGACGTCATGCGCCTGCATCCGGGCCTTCAGACCTTCGGCGATCTCAGATTCGCTCGGGCGACCGTCCTCGTCCATGTCCAGAACCGCCAGCCAGTTGCCGCCCATCATCTGGCCATGCATTTTCACCATCATTTGCATCATGCCTGCGTGATCGCCCATCATGCCGCCGGGCGCACCCTGCATCATGCCGCCCTCATGGCCCTGCATCTGCGCGCTGCTGCCATGCTGACCGGCGGCAAGCGCGGGCAGCGCCATCAAAGTCGCGGCAATGGCTCCAGCGGCCAGCGTGAAGGTACGTTTCATGACTTTCACCTCTCGGGTTTTTGTTTCTACACAAAGCATATGGCCGCCCTCGGTCGCGCCACCACCCCCCTGCTCAACCCGGTTTGTATCGTTGTGTCGCAGCCCGCCCAACTGATACAAAGGGATACAAAAAAGCCGGGATTTGTACCGCGCCGGGGCTTATGATTGCGCCATGACTGAAGCACCACATATCTTGATTGTCGACGACCACCGCGAAATCCGTGATGCTGTCAGCCGCTATCTGGAAAAGAATGGGTTGCGCGCCAGTACCGCGCGCGACGCAACCGAGATGGACGCACGACTGGCGGCCGGTCGGATTGATCTTATCGTACTCGACATCATGATGCCGGGCGAAAACGGATTGTCGGTCTGTCGCCGCCTGTCCGCGGCCGGTGGCCCGCCGATCCTGATGCTGACAGCCCTCAGCGATGACACCGACCGTATCGTGGGTTTAGAGATCGGCGCCGATGACTACCTGCCCAAACCATTCAACCCACGTGAATTGCTGGCCCGGATCAAGGCGATCCTGCGGCGTTCCGAAACCACCGTCCCCCCGGCTGGCGATCTGAGCGGCAAACGGATCGCCTTTGGAAGCTGGGTTCTGGATGCCGACAGTCGCACCTTGATATCCGCCGAAGGGGCCGAAGAAAGTCTGACCACCGCCGATGTCCGGCTGCTGGCCGTATTCCTGCAGCGGCCCCGCAAACTCCTGTCGCGAGACGAACTGCTGGATTTGACCGCCGGCCGCAGCCCGCACTTGTTCGACCGTACGATCGACAACCAGGTCAGCCGCTTGCGTCGCAAGATCGAAGCTGACCCAACGCGGCCGAAGCTCATCACCACGATAAGAGGTGGCGGTTATTGCCTGTCGACCGACGTGAGCGAGCTTACGGGATGAAAGCCTTTGCCCAAAGTCTGCGCGGTCAGCTTATCCTTTTGATCATCGCCGCGCTGGCTGCCGCGCAACTGGTCAGCCTGTGGCTGTTCGTCGACGAACGCTCAATGGCAGTGCACATGGCCCTTGGCCTGGAAACCGCCGGACGCGCCGCAAACATCGCGCGGCTGATTGAAGAAGCTCCACCCGAGATGCACGACGCGATCCTGCGGGCGGCAAGTTCTCCACTGGTGCGTTTCAGCCTTACAGATACGCCCGCAGTCGATCACACCGGACATAGCGCTGGTGGGACGGTCGAAAACACAATCCGCAGAATTCTGCCAGGCTATGAAAACCGTCCCATCCGGGTAGAGTTGCATGAGTTCTCTCCCGATATGCTGCCGGTTGAAGGTGTTCCGTCTACAATGGCTGAAATGCACATGGCAATGATGCGTGATCACGTTTCCGCAATTGAAATGCAGCTGTCGATCGCTCTGACGACCGATCAATGGCTCAACGTGGATACCCGGTTCCATAACCCTCCTCTGCAATGGCCTTTGCAGTCCTTCGTCAGCTTCGGTTTCACTGCAACTTTAATTCTTGGAGCAGCCATTTGGTTTCTACTGACACGGCTGACCGGCCCGTTGCGCCGCCTGTCACTGGCTGCAGACCAGTTTGGTCGCGGTGAAGACGTCCAGGAACTGACGGTTTCTGGTCCGACCGAGGTGCGAGATTTGACGCAGGCGTTCAACCATATGCGTGATAGGCTGACTCGCTATGTTGCCGATCGGACCAGACTATTGGGGGCGCTGGGTCACGATTTGCGGTCGCCACTGACGGGATTGCGGGTTCGCGCCGAACTGGTGGAGGAAGAGGAGACCCGTGACCATCTGATCGAGACCATCGAGGAAATGCAGGAGATGGTGGACTCCACCCTGTCATTTGCCAAGGGCGTGGCCACGCGCGAACCTTCCAGTACCGTCCCAATTGGTGAATTCGTAACCAAAACGACCGAAGACATTGTGCAAGCCGGTGACACGGTTGAAGTATCGGTCGCAGACAATCCGGCCGTCACGCTTCGGCCGATGCTGATGAAGCGAGCTCTGCGCAATATCATTGAAAACGCCTGCCGGTATGGTGCCCGGGCCAACGTCTCAGTCATGCAAGAGGGGAATGAGGCAAAAATATTGATCCAGGATCAGGGGCCCGGCATCCCCGAGCATATGCTCGATGCGGTATTCGACCCATTCGTGCGGCTTGAAACATCCCGCTCGCGAGAGACTGGCGGAACCGGCTTGGGGCTGTCGATCGCACGTACGATCATCCAGTCGCACGGTGGCACGATAGAATTGCTAAACGGGGAAACTGGCGGCTTGTGCGCTAAGGTGGTTCTGCCAGTTTTTGAGGGCCAAACGTAACTTGTGAACACAATCGGCATGCCCCGAAAGCTTATTGGAAGCGTACCGCTTTGGGCCAGTTTCAGGTGTGGGCTCAAACGCAGCGGCGGAGAACACTGAACTGGAAAGACTGACTTTCCCCCCAAGAGGTTTGGTGCAGGTGATGGCGATGCGCGACGAGTTCAAAGTGTTCCTCAAAAAGCACGGCGATATCGCTCGGACTATAGCGGGCGACAGGGAGACCACTGCAAGTCTCCGGCCCATCAAGTGCAAACGTAGCAATGATCACATGGCCGCCAATTTTTACCCCTTTCTTCACGCTTTCCAGATAGGCCGCGCGTTGCGATGTATCCACGAGAAAGTGAAAAACCGCCCTATCATGCCAGACGTCATATCTGCGATCGGGGACCCAAGAAGTTATATCTGCAGAAATCCAAGTGACTGTTTCAGCGGCGCGCCCCAACCTTTCCCGGGCCGTGTCCAACGCGACCTGCGATAGATCGAGAACTGTCACGTCATGGAGCCCCTTCGCAAGCAACGCTCCAGCAAGACGAGATGTACCTCCACCAATGTCGATGACGGATGAAGGCTTAGACACTCTGATCAACTCGATGAGTTCAAGCGATATCTCTGGATCATCCTCGTGCCAACTCAATTGGGTGTCAAACTTCTCGCCATAGACATCGTCCCAGTGCTCTCTTGTGTTAGCTGTCATGTCGTATCGTTTTCCCAAGTCGTCGCCCTGGAGATATCCTCATTTTGACCGCTCCGCGCTGCGTTTTCGACTGAAGCAAAAACCAACAAGGCAACGCCCCAGACAATTCGACGCTGGTCCGTTGAATGGCCGCGTGAAGTCATCTCGGCGACAATGTAGTACACACATTCCAATTGTGAAATGTTTTAGGTGGGATTTGCTTGTCGGTCAGATTTCCACTGGGCTGCGCAAGTAGCTCCAGAATTTTGCGCAGTTTAACTGCAGTGGCGCGGGCCGGAGATACCGAAGCGTTGGCAGTTTGTGTACTGCTTGCCTGGATTGCTCTGTTCAATCAGTATAGCCGGAAGATTTTCTGAGCTTTGGAGCTTCAATCAGTCAACGAATTGCTTAAAGCGCCTTTAACCGACAATGGACTGATAACTTATGAGCAGAGCCACAGATCGTTGAAATACGATTTGGTTCTTGAGTGGCTCCTACTCCATTTCTCTTAGTTCATAGAATTTCCTACAGTCGTTGAAACGGCGAACAATCACATCATTGGTGAATAGCTGCCGCATCAACAGACTCAGTTTTTCATGATCGCGCCGATCGCATACATACCATCATCGCTTTTGACCAACATCAGTGTGACTTCGTCACCTGCGCTGATCTCACCCATCATCTGGGCATTCTCAAGAAGCTGCAAATCCATCGTCATCGCGGGCCACCCGATCTCGGGGATCGGATCATGGCTGACGTTAGCGGTTTCGTCGCCAATTGAGTTCACCAAAGCCTTTGCGTGGACCGCACCTTCCATCTGTTCGGAAGACATGGGCATGTTGGAATGGTCCATGCCGTGGTTCGTTTGCGCGATGCCGGATGTTGTAGACACGGCCAATAGGGCCAAAATTGCAGTCAAAGTTTTCATCAGATGCTCCTGTTTCAAGGTTGTGGGTATTATTCTGCCGGAAGCGCAGGGGGCACTTCCTGGATCGTGTGGGAGATCTCTCGGTTCACGCGATTGAGCGCGAGCCGTTTCCAAATCACGAATATTGCGGGAATGACAAAAAGCGTAAGAAGGGTCGCTGTCACCATGCCCCCAATCATCGGCGCAGCGATCCGCTGCATGATTTCAGAGCCTGTACCGGTGCCGTACATGATGGGTATCAGTGCTGCAAAGATCGTGGCTACAGTCATTACCTTCGGCCGAACCCGAAGAACGGCTCCTTCGAACACCGCGTCTTCGATATCGTCACGTGTCAGCTTTCGCTGTTCCGATTGCGCCAGCCCTCGACGTTTCTCCCAAGCAAGATTGAGGTACAACAACATGACAATCGCTGTTTCCACGGCAACTCCCGCCAGCGCGATGAAGCCCACGAGCACAGCAATTGAGATATCGAAGTTAAGATACCATAAGAACCAAACCCCACCTGCCAATGCGACCGGGAGCGCCGCAAGAATTATCCCGACCTCAATCACCCGATTGAACGCCAAGAAAAGCATGAGCGTGATAATTAGCAGGGTTGCAGGAGCAACGATCGTCAACCTGTCCTGCATTCTCTCTATGTACTCATACTGCCCTGACCAAGTCAGCGAGTAACCTGGAGGCAGGTCGACCTTTTCTGTAACCACCTCTTGTGCTTCGGCCACATAGCCGCCCAGGTCGCGCCCCGCGATGTCGATGAACACGAACCCAGTTCGTCGAGCGTTCTCTGATCGTATCATTCCCGGCCCGTCAACTATTCGAATATCGGCGAGAGCGGACAGTGGCACATGAGCACCCGACGGCGTGACGACAGGAAGATTTTCGAGCCGTTCCGGGCTGTCTCGCCATGCCTGAGGGTACCGAAGGTTTATAGGAAACCTCTCCAGCCCCTCCACAGATTCCGACACTTGCATACCGCCAATTGCGGTCTGCACTACGTCCTGAACTTCTCGAACACTCATCATGTATCGGGAGGCGGCATCTCGTTTGACGTCGATTTCGATGAAACGCCCGCCAACAGGTCGCTCTGCGTAGGCGGAAGCCGTTCCATCAATATCAGCGACCGCACGCTCTACTTCGATCCCTATATCTGTAATGACCTCCAAGTCGGTGCCGGATATTTTGACACCGACAGGAGTACGGATACCTGTCGCAAGCATATCGATGCGGTTCTTGATAGGTTGGATCCAAACATTTGTAACGCCCGGAACCTGAACGATACGATCGAGCTCATTCCGGATTTTCTCCATTGTCATGCCGGGGCGCCATTCTTCTTCCGGCTTGAGTTGGATTGTGGTCTCCACCATCGTTAGAGGTGCTGGATCGGTTGCAGTCTCCGCACGCCCAACTTTACCGTGAACAGTTTCGACTTCAGGCACGGTCGCGATCAGGCGGTTGGTCTGCTGCAGTACCTCACGGGCTTTTCCCGTCGAGATCCCGGGGTAGAAGCTCGGCATGTAGAGAAAATCACCTTCGTTCAACTCGGGCATGAATTCAGAGCCAATTCTCTGGTACGGGTACCACATGGACGTCACCAGAACGCCGGCCAACAGTGTTGTTGCCCATGGCCAGGCAATTGCCGCGTCCAGAAATGGGCGGTACACGAACACAACCAAGCGATTTAGCGGATTTTTTCGCTCCGGTAGAATACGCCCCCTTACAAAGTAACCCATCAAGACCGGAACCAGCGTTATCGAAAGGATGGCGGCTGCAGCCATGGCGTAGGTTTTGGTATAAGCGAGTGGCGAGAAGAGCCTACCTTCCTGATTTTCCAGAACGAAAACAGGCAAAAAACTAACCGTGATAATCGCCAGAGAATAAAAAAGGGCTGGTCCCACCTCAGAAGCGCACTCTTGCACAATCCGCCATCGGTTCTCTGCTGTGAGCTTTTCTTTTTCCAACCGCCTGTGCATCGCCTCGATCATCACAATCGATGCGTCGACCATCGCACCAATAGCGATGGCTATGCCGCCGAGCGACATGATGTTTGCGTTTACTCCTTGCGCCTTCATCAGAATAAATGCGGCAAAGATTCCCAGAGGGAGCGACAGAAGAATTACGAGGGATGACCGCAGATGAAGTAGAAAAGCCGCGCACACAAGAACAACGACAATGAATTCCTGCGTCAGTTTCTTCTGGAGGTTATCGATAGCACGCTCGATCACACCAGATCGGTCGTAGGTCGTTATGATTTCGACCCCCTCCGGCAGGTTTGAGCGCAACTCTTCGATGCGCGCCTCCACCGCTTTGATCGTTGCCAACGCATTCCCACCCCATCGCAGAATGACTACTCCACCAACCGCGTCTCCTTGCCCGTCGAGTTCTCCGACACCGCGCCGCATTTCCGGCCCCAGACGGATTTCAGCGACGTCTCCAAGCGTCAGAGCGGCGCCACGGTCGTTGACCATCAACGGCGCGCTTGCAAGGTCTGACAATTCGTCAATGTAGCCCGAGGACCTGACCATGAATTCGGCTTCCCCCATCTCAATGACGCTGCCGCCCGTCTCGCGGTTGGCCGCCTGAATAGCCGTCCTCAATTGTGCAAGTGTTATGTCATAGGCACGTAGTTTGTTTGGGTCGACGACGACCTGGTACTGTTTGACCATTCCGCCGATGGTGGCGACTTCTGAGACGCCTTCCACGGCTTGTAATTCGTATTTCAGAAACCAATCCTGCAGAGTCCTGAGCTGAGCCAGATCATGATTTCCGGTTCTGTCAACCAGCGCATACTGATAAATCCACCCGACCCCAGTCGCATCAGGGCCAAGTTGTGGTGACACGCCCTCAGGTAAGCTGCCGGTAATCTGGCCCAAGTATTCGAGCACACGCGACCGAGCCCAGTAGAGGTCCGTCCCGTCCTCAAAGACAACATATACAAAGCTGTCTCCAAAGAACGAGAACCCGCGAACGTCTTTTGCACCGGGTACGGCCAATAGGGCTGTCGCAAGTGGATATGTGATTTGGTTTTCGACAACTTGAGGCGCTTGCCCGGGATATGGCGTGCGAACAATTACCTGGACATCCGACAGATCCGGGATTGCATCAACCGGCGTCTCACGAATGGCCCAAATACCCGCAACTCCTATCATGAATGCGAGGGCCAAGATGACGAACCTGTTGGCGAGCGAAGAACGAATGATGGCCGTGATCACTGCGTAACACTCCCATCAAGCGCGACCTCTAACAGCGTCATCGAAAAGTCGGGATTGCGGCGAAGGATCAAAGAAACATCAATCCCTACAGGCAAGTTAGAAACCTCAATCCCCTCCGCAACCGGGAAATCCATGGTCATGCCCGGCATGCCGATCTCAGTCATCGGACCGTGTGTTACGTTCGCGGTACGCGCGTTCGGGTCGATACTGTTAATCCGGCCAGAAACCTGAAGTGGCGGTGCAATAGGCGTTGCCGCAGCCAACACCATTGTCATGCCATCTGCACGCGCGAAAGTCAGAGTCATTTCAGAACCGACTTCGAGCATGCTTGTGTCCAATGTAGGTTCTAATGGGAAATCCATGGTCATTCCGGGCATGCCAATCTCAGTCATCGGCCCGTGAGTGATGGTTGCCGTTCCCGCCTCAGCATTAACGAGGTTGATCGTGCCGGTGACTACAATCGGTGGAGCAGAAGGCGTGTCGGTTTCTTCGGGTTCAACGGAATCCGTCGGCGGCGAGCCCTCTTCGCGAATTGCCACAATCGAGAACATCCCCCCTTCTCCCTCAGCCAGATCAAACTCAATTGGCATGTCGATTGGCACGGTAGTGAGATCTACTCCTACAACAGGCAAATCCATTGTCATGGCGGCCCAACCGAGCTCGGGGATCGGTCCGTGCTCAAGCGTCAATTTGCCGTCTGAAGTGACGGCGCGCGCGATTCCGGCACCAGTTCCGGCAATACCATCGTCTGGTGCAAGCTCCATCAGGCTCAGAAGCCCATCCGCACCCCGTGCGATCACGAAAGCGACTGCGTCGCCTGCACTCAAGCTGTCGAGCGAAACACCAGACCTCACCGGAAACTGCGAAGTCATTGCGGGCCAATCGAGGCTTTCGAGAACATCGTGACGAACAGTTGCCATACGATTTTGGGCATCGAGTGAAACCAGGGTGCCTGCCCCGCGTGCTGGTTCGGTATCCGTTGGTGCCATTCGGGTGAAACCGGCGCTCAAAGCACTTTCACTGTCGATTAGAAACTGTGCGGATGCGACAACTTCCTCACCAGGTTCAAGCCCTTGCAGAACTTCTGTTCGACCCCCCTCGCCGAAACTGTCTCGAAGACCTGTAGTCACCAGTCTCGGGCGAAAAGTACCATCGCCTGTTTTTAAGATGACGCGTTCCGCCGAACCGGTACGAATTAACGCCTCTGATGGAACAGTGAGAACATTTCGGCTTTCATCCGGTATAAGGCTAACACTGCCAAACATGCCCGGCCGCAGCACGCCGTCGGTGTTATCGAAACTAAGCCTTACGGGAAGAGTTCGGGTTTGCGGATCAAGCTCAGGGTAAACATAGTCGATGTCGCCTTCGAAGGTGCGACCGGGTAGGTGCTCGAACCTTGCTATCGCGCGCATATCTTCCGACAAACGTGCAATATCTCGTTCAAATACATCAACGATCAGCCATACTTCAGAAAGATCGGTTACCGAAAAAGCAAGCGTGCCTGGCTGCAGGTACATGCCATCGGCGGCATTCAGAGCTATGACGACACCGTTTTGAGGTGCCTCAATTTCCACATTTCGAACCAACTCACCGCCCGCCTCAATCTCAGCAACCTGACGAGCGGACATACCGTGGCTGATCAACTTATTGCGCGCCGCGTCCAAAATCCGCGGGTCACCAGCTTCGACTGCGCGTACAAGATCGCCGGTCGCAGCTGCGATCAGTGGTGAAAAGAGTTCAAATAAAACTTGCCCCTTCTCAACGCGATCACCGACCGCTCGAACTTTCAGTTGCTCAATCCAACCTTCAACACGCGTATGAACGTGATTGGTCAGGTGTTCGTCAAAGCCGACGAAACCCACCGTTTCGATGCGAGGTTCGATATCAGTCATGCGTGCAACCGCAGTTCGCACACCAATTGCGTTGATTTCCGCAGCGCTCAGGGTGACTTCTTCAGGGTCGCCGGTAGGTTCCTGCCCAGAATAAACCGGGATCAAGTCCATACCCATCGGCGATTTTCCAGGTCCAGGCTGCCGAAAATTCGGATCCATCGGTGCTACCCAATAAAGGACCTCTGGTTCGTTCGACTGGCCCTGATCAATTGGATTCAGGTACAGTCTTTCAAGAAAGACACCTCCACCCAGGCCAATCGCCAAGGCAAGTACTGATAGTGCCGCATATCTTCCACGCATAATAATCTCCTGACGGTCGCAGTGCATGCTCGAACCGAAACAACATGAAAACCCGCGCTGACGGGCCTGTGGATGTTAGGAGATTTGTGGAGGACGATCGGGCGTCAGAGGCGCTTGAGAGTTGTGGATGTCGGAATCCATGTTACGGTTTTTCTGGCCAAAAGCTTCAGCCAAAACCGCAAGTCCTACGTGGGTCGGATATTCGCCAACACAACAGATACCGGAATGACATTCTCCGCTGTGATTTACGTGGCTATCCGTGTGGATTTGGCCAGTCGTCGGATGCAAACCGCTATGGTCGTGTTTGAAGTCTGATGACTTTGCAGCCATTGAAACGCCGTGAGGCTCAGAGGTGCTACTGTTTTTGACGTCACTGCTCGCGACCACAACAGTGCCGACGAAGGTCATCGCCAAGCAGACGCATGTCAGAAACGTCATTCGCAACACTGAGAAAAACTTCCACTTCATCCCGTGCAGTTAGGACGAACGTAACGAGTGTTCAAGCCAGTCGGAGGAAAAAACAGGTGAGTTGGTGCGCTGTATCGAAATGAAGCGGATTCCCGCGAATACACGTAACAAACTGCCAAAATAGGAGGCAGTTCATACGATGAGCGCATCTAAGTTTGGCCGAGGTTCTTCAGGATCGGGCAGTCGGGACGGTGGTCTCCGGCACATTCATCGATTAAATGAGACAGTGTAGCATGCATGGCCTTCAGGTCCGCGATCTTGGCATCTATTTCTTTTAGGTTCTGTTTGGCGATATCCTTCACGTCCGCGCTTGCGCGTTCTTTGTCCTCGTACAACGCCAGTAGTGAACGGCAATCCTCAATGGTAAAGCCCAATGAGCGGGCCCGCCCGATGAAGGCCAGTTTGTGCAGTTCCTTTTCGTCGAAATGTCGATACCCGTTCAGACTGCGCCTGGGTTTGATGAATCCGATATCCTCGTAATAACGGATGGTTTTGGCAGGCAGACCCGAACGTTCTGCTACATCTCCGATATTCACAGCGGTTCTCCTATTCTATTCAGCAGGCGCTGATCGCAGCGCCTGCTCTTCATTCTGCGAGATCTGTTCTCGCCCAACTTTGATCGGCTTAACCCAGCGCAACCGCAGCGCGTTGGTCAGGACAAATACACTGGACAGCGCCATGGCACCTGCAGCCAAAACCGGCGACAGCAACGGGCCGCCAAACGGATAGAGCACCCCCGCTGCAACCGGTATGAGCAGCGTGTTGTAGCTGAAAGCCCAGAACAGGTTTTGGCGGATGTTACGCATGGTGCGCTGACTAATATCGAAGGCGTTGACCACGCCTGTCAGGTCGCCTGACATCAGAACGACGTCAGCCGCCTCGATGGCGATGTCAGTGCCTGTCCCGATCGCAATTCCTACGTCAGCCGCCGCCAGAGCGGGGGCATCATTGATGCCATCACCCACAAAGGCCAGTTTTCCGCCATTTGAGCGCAGATCTTGCAACGCGGATACTTTACCCTCTGGCAGAACCTCGGCCACGACATGATCGATGCCAAGCTGCGCCGCGATGGATTTGGCTGTAGCGGTATTGTCGCCGGTAATCATCGCTACTTTCAGCCCCAGTCCGTGCAAAGCTTCAATTGCGTCTGGCGTGGTGGTCTTGATTGGGTCCGCCACGGCGATGACGGCTGCGATAACTCCGTCTACGGAGGCATAAAGTGGAGTCTTTCCGTTGATTGCGAGTTCAGCGCCCCGATCAGACAACGCGCCCATTTCAACCCCTTCGCGACTCATCAGGCGGTCGGCCCCGATCAGGATTGTATGGCCTTCGACTGAGGCGCTTACCCCGTAACCGGTGATCGACGTGAAGTCTTCTGGCTTCGAAAGCTCCAGACCACGGGTTTCAGCCGCGCGCACGATGGCCGTGGCGATCGGATGTTCGGATGTGACCTCAACGGCAGCAACAAGGCGCAGAACCTCATCCTCGGCCAATCCTTCGGCCACAATCAGGTCGGTCAGCTCCGGACGCCCTTCGGTCAAGGTCCCCGTCTTGTCCACCGCAACAACGGTGGTTTCCTGCAGCATTTGCAAGGCGTCGCCCTTTCGAAACAGGACACCCATCTCGGCCGCGCGGCCGGTGCCGACCATGATTGAGGTGGGTGTGGCCAACCCCATGGCGCAGGGGCAAGCAATGATCAGTACCGCAACCCCGGCTACCAACGCCAAGCTGAGCGCAGGATCGGGTCCGAACAACATCCAAACCAGCACAGTCATTACGGCCACAGCGATCACTACCGGCACGAACCACAGCGTGATGCGGTCAACCAAGCCTTGAATCGGAAGCTTGGCACCCTGTGCTTGTTCGACCATTTGAATGATCTGGGCCAACATAGTGTCTGCGCCGATCTTTTCAGCCCGGTACGTCAATGCGCCCGCGCCATTAACTGTTCCGCCGACCACAGTTGCGCCCTCGGTCTTTTCGGCAGGAACCGGCTCGCCGGTGATCATGCTTTCATCGACATATGACGCGCCGGTCACTACGGCACCATCCACCGCGATTTTTTCGCCCGGTCGAACGTGCACAATATCCCCTACAACGATCTGCTCGATCGGTAGCTCGACAACCGATCCGTCGCGCTCAACGCGCGCTGTTTTTGCCTGCAGACCGACCAGTTTTCGGATCGCTTCACCAGTTCGCCCCTTGGCGCGCGCCTCGAGGAACCTCCCCAGCAATATGAGAACCACGATCACCGCTGCGGCCTCGTAGTAGACGTTTGCGGTTCCGGCGGGAAGAACACCCGGCGCAAAGGTGGAAACAAGCGAGAACCCATAAGCCGCCGAAGTGCCCAGAGCCACCAGAGAATTCATGTCCGGCGCGCCTTTGAACAAGGAAGGGAATCCCTTAGTATAGAACTGCAAACCTGGCCCAAAAAGAACGATCGTGGTTAGAAGGAATTGCAGGTAATAGCTGTTCTGGATGCCGATCGTGCTCGCTATCAGGTGGTGCATGCCCGGAATAACATGCGAGCCCATTTCAAGGATAAAGACCGGCAAAGCGAGCAAGGCGGCAAAGCTTGTTCGCCGGGCCAATTGGCGAATCTCTTTGGCTTTGCGGTCTTGTGGTTCGGTCTGCGTCGCGGATCGCAGGCTCGCCGGATAGCCAGCAGATGCCGCAAGCGCCGCGATGGCTTCGGGTGTTGTGACTCCCTCAGCATAACGTACAGTTGCACTTTCGGTGGCCAGATTGACCGACGCGGACAAGACGCCATCATCTGCTTGCAATGCCCGTTCAACGCGCCCCACGCACGATGCGCAGGACATGTTCTGAATATCCAGCGTTACCTCTTCCGTCCGTGCCAGATATCCGGCGCTGTTTAACGCATCAGCAATGGCCGCTTTATCGGCTGGATCGCGGAAATCGACCTGAACGCTTTCGCTGGCGAGATTAACCGAAGCGGCATCTACCCCTGGCACATCTTTCAACGCGCGCTCAACCCGCCCTACGCAGGACGCACAGCTCATACCCTGAACTTGAAACCTTGCATGTGAAATTTCAGTCATATTGTCACCACCAATGTTCTGCTGACGGGAAACATAAGGGTTCCAGCAAGTGGAAGGTCAAGGGATGGGGCTGACTTTCTTTGCCACTAATTTTGACGATCCAATAATCACGACTTGACCTTCCTGTGCTGGAATACTTTAGCCGGGACGACGGAACACAGGAGCAAACATCCATGACGACCCTAAATATCCCGGATATGAGCTGCGGGCACTGCAAGTCAGCTATCGAAAAAGCCGTTGCCACGGTGGATTCCTCCGCACAGTTGGACTTTGACATGGAAAACCGCAGGGTACGTGTCTTAAGCACCAATTCACTTGATCATATCCTTGCAGCGCTGAAGTCCGAGGGATACGAAGCCACGATCGCATGATAAACTTAGGAGCGCACATGCTGTCGCCCCCTTGGTTCTATCTTGCGTCTCTGACTGCCACGATTAACCGGGTCATTTCATCTTCGGTGATCAGACCCGGGGCAAGCGCATCTCCAATCACAAACGAAGGAGTGCCACTGAAGCCAAGCTGTCGGGCCAATTCCATGGAAATCTGAATATGCGCGTCGACTTCCGGCGCTTCCATATCTGCGCGCAATTGATCCTCGTCCAGGCCAAGTTCCCGAACAACTTTCAGTACACTGGCCTCAGTGGCACGACCGTTCAGAGCCATAAGCGCCCAATGAAATTCTTCGTATTTTCCCTGGTTTCGTGAGGCCAGCGCAGCGCGTGCCGCGAAGTCGGAACCTTCTCCAAGTATGGGCCATTCTCGATAAACAATTCGCACATCGGAATCGCCCGCGATTACGTTCTTCACGACCGGGGCAGCGCGTTTGCAATATGGGCAGTTATAGTCGAAAAACTCGACCACGGTTACATCGCCTTCCGGGTTTCCGATTACAGGCGCATTCGGATCCTGTTCCAGCAATTCACGCTGATTTTCCAAGACGCTTCCAATTGCTTCGGCTTTTGCCTGATCCTCGCGCTGTTGAAGCAATTGAATCGCCTGCATGATGATCTCAGGGTTTTCCAAAATGGCTTCGAGAGCCAGCCGTTTTACATCGGAGTCAGACAGCTCGTCGGCGCGTGCCATAGGAATGCCAATCGACATGGCGATAGCGACTAAGCCTGCAAGTATTCGTTTCACATCAGTTTCCTTCCGTTTGTTCTGCTTCGGTGCGTTGCTCTTGCAGCTTGCGTTCCCGATCCGGCCAACTCTCCTGGATGAAGGCGAGGATGTCCCAGATATCCTGATCCGACAGAGTGTCCCCGAAGCCTGGCATGCCGCTTTTGACGTCAGCGACACCCATCTGTTTCAAAGTTTGGTCCCCGCCAAACTTTGTATAGTCGAACAACAGCTTGTCGCCGTGATGCCAGGTATGCCCGGTTCGGTCATGCGGGGGCGCCCGCAAGACGCCATCCGGATCAGGTGTTTGCCAATCCTGCTGACCCTCCAAATTTGCCCCGTGGCATGACGCGCAGTTTTCGGCGTACAAAACTGCACCACGTGCCGAATCCGCTGATGCACTGTTCTGCGCACGCCCACTCAGGCCCCAGCCAGCGACCGCGACAATGATCACTACAGCAGCCAGTGACACCCATTTCGCCGAACTCTTGTTCATCATGCCACGCTCAGCCAGGTCTTCATACCAGCGGCCTGATGCGACAGCATATGGCAATGAAACAGCCAATCCCCCGGGTTATCCGCAACGAACGCAATCTCCCGCTTTTCTATCCGGTCAACCAGGATTGTGTCCCGCAGCGGCCCTAGGTTGCCGTTTGGCAGAACTTCCTGAAAGTGCGTCCCGTGCAAGTGCATAGCGTGCGGAAAGACGGTGTCGTTCTGCATCTGAATCCGGACTATGTCGCCACGCGAAACGGCAGCAAGGGGGTTTTCAGGTAACCCGGCGACACCGTTGAATGTCCAGATCTGCCCTTCCTGAACCAATTCATTGGTGCTCATGACCTGGCCGTTAAAAGTGCCTTGACGCAGTCCGCCCATCGCCCCGCCTTCCATCACTAATGGGATTGTCAAAGCGTCAGAAACATCTTCGAGAAAGGAAACAGGGTTGGGTGGCAGGGCTTCTATTGCACCGCGGTTTGCGGATGCACCGCTTCCCGAAACCGGGATTTCAGCAATGACAAACGATTCATCGCGTTCGTGAAGAGTTATTTGAACGGCTTCGTTCGATTCCGCTGTGACATCAACAATTAAGTCTGCTCGCTGTGCAGGCCCAAAAACAAGGGTTTCAAAATCCTCTGGCTGCCTTACAGGCATGCCATCATAAGCGACCAGTTTCCCGTTTGCGCCACCTACTGAGACATACATGATCCGATCAGTTGCCACGTTGACCATTCGAAGTCGCAAACGCTGGTTTGTCAGAACTTCTGTCATGGGCGATATGTGTGCGTGAACGTAGTTTCCCATTCGGCCTGCATGCGTCCAGTCATGCATCGCGCCGAAATCATCGACGATTTGGGCGTCCTGACCCAACCTCCAGTCATCCAGCAGGATCGTAATGTCATGATCCGTGTCCGGCGGGTCCATTTCGTCGACGATGAACGCGCCGTAAAGGCCCCTGGCCACTTGTTCCGTTGACTGGTTATGAGAGTGGTACCAGAAGGTTCCTGCATCCTTCAGAGGCAAGTCATACTGAAACTCGCCGCTTGTTGGTACAGCCTCCTGTGTAAGACCCGGCACCCCATCCATGTTGTTTGGTACCCGCAGTCCATGCCAATGGATTGCCGTAGGCTGAGGCAGTGAGTTCAGGAGTGTCCGGCGAACCGTTTCGCCCTGCCGGGCACGAATTTCGGGGCCCGGAACACCGCCATCATATCCCCATATCTCGGTTTCAGGATAGCTGTCGGGGGCAACACGTGCCAATCCTGAACGCGCCTCGATTATTCGGGGGGCGGTAGCCGCCCTCCCGATAGTCGGCACTGCGATTAGTGCCGACGTGCCTGCAACGAATTGCCTGCGATTGAGCTTCATGAGGACTTCCCTCCAAAGAAAATTTGATCTCTCACTCGATTACCCCCCGTCGTGCACATCCAGCAGATAGGTCGCCATTGCCTTCCGGTCTTCGTCTGTCAGAAAGCTGGTGCCATAGTTTACGACCTCTCCCATGGCGCCGCCGAAGACATCGCCATCAGGCATGACGCCGGTGCGCAACGCGTAGGCCAAATCATCTACCGTCCAACCACGCTTTTGCAGGGTCTCAAAGTCGATGGCCGGTGCCTTGTCACCGCCCGGCAGAGAGTCACTTCCCTTGAAGTGTTCCGTGTCCGAATTTCTTGCGCCAGCCAGGTTCCTCCCGGTGTGGCAGGCCGCACAATGTGTGGCACCTTCGACCAGTAGCCGGCCCCGGTTCCACACTTCGTCATTGCCCGGCACGGGATCAGTGCGGGGTGGTTCCAGAAAAGCCGCGCGCCACAGCTTCAGGCCCCATCTCTGATTGAAGGGGAACGCCATTTCCTGTTCTTTTGACGGTTCCGCTACCGGTGGAACTGTTTGCCATGCGGCCCAGAGATCGGCGATGTCCTGATCCGTGAAATTGGCATAGAATGGATAAGGAAAGGCCGGGTAATAGGGTTGTCCGCCGGGTGATACGCCTTGACGCACCGCGCGGGCGAACTCCTCGATTGTCCAATCACCGATCCCGTGATCGGGATCTGTGGTCAGGTTCGGCGAAAAGAGCGTGCCGAACGGGGTATCCAACTCCACCCCACCGGCCAAGGCCGCGCCCCCTTTGGCAAAATCTGTGTGGCAAGCGATACAACCACTTGCCCTTGCCAGATACGCCCCGCGGTTAACGTCACCCTGAATGTCGAGAGCTTGTAAGGGCTGGCCAATCGGCCAAGCCATCACAGCAACAAGTCCCGCTGACGCCGCTACGGCGGCAGCAAGGCCCAATCGGAATATCGGTCTCATGACGCATTCCTATTCCGACCGAAATTGCGTGTGACACGCCGAGCATGTCTGGCTCAGCATCATGAACACACCATCTGCCGGCATTTCAGAAAGTTGTGCCTGGTTTGGACTGCCGCCCATCATTCCGGCACCCATCATAGAACCGCCACCCATCATGGATGCGCCGCCCATCATGCCCGAACCATGGCCCGACCCGGACATCATCAACCCGTTGTCCGCCGCAAGCACAAGGCCTTCAGAGTAGGATTCCAACTGCCTGGCTAACTCTGCAAATGAACCCCAATCCTGCCAGATCTCCGATTTGGCCTCCGAGGGTTTGCCATCAGATCCCTCTGGAAACAGCTTTGTCATGCTCTCGCCAGCGTGACGCCCGATTTTCTTGGCCTCGCTTCGTACCGTTTGCGCATTGTAGGGCGTTTTCCCCTGCATCATCGGCGTAAGGATCTTCATGCTGTCCTTCATCGCGGACATACCATCCATGCGTTCTTTGACGATGCCGGTTGCGCCACCATGCGCCAGGGCGGCGGCTGCAAACAGAGAAACCAGGGCAACGCCTGTGGTCATTTTCAGAATGTTCATTGTTTTGTCCTTGTCGTCTGCTTCGACGCGCCCAGGTTGAGCGCAATTCGACTGGTCAGATCAGGACACGCGGCGGTGGTGGGTCAAACGCCGCGATACCGAGAACCCGGTATTGGGCTCGAGGGATCGAGTATCTTTGTTCAGTATCTTGGGGGCCAGGCGGTGGTGGACCCATCGAAAATAGACCAACAGCGTTGCAAATCGTTCCGCCATGACAATGTCCGGGATGACCCTGCTTGACATGCTCAACGTCCGCGGAGTCCGTTTGGTCAATCACGTGCTGAGAACCACTGCCATGTGCATGAGCAGAATCGGCCGTCACAAGCAGCCCGCCAATGGTCAGCACCATTGACAGTATGATGTAACGAATTGCACTGCCCATTCGGCTCGTCACCTTCAGAAAATCCCGTTTTCCTGCTGCAGCTCTCTGATATACGCCACGATGCCCTTCACATCCGCACGGGTCAAGCCATCGACCGGCGGCATATTGCCGAACTTCCAATGGTGTGCCCGAACTCCATTCTGGACTGCCACATAAAATGACTCGTCCGAATGGTGGCTTGGTTCATAGATTTTATGCACCAAAGGTGGTGCAAGGCCTTCCAGACCTGTTGCATTCGCGCCATGGCACGCCGAGCATTTGGCGTCGAATGCCACTTTGCCGACGGCCGCAAATTCGCTTAGCTGGTCCGGCAGAGTGACGTTTTCGATTGGGTCTCCTTGCTCCAGTGCTGACGTATCGGGCGGCGTCATCGAGTGACCTGTTGGTTGCTGATTTAAGTTGTAGACGAACGCGGCGGCGCCTGCGATCACTACTCCGCCGATCAAGAGTGTAAGTTTATCCATCTCTGTTCTTCACATGATTGTCAGTTCTTAGGTTCAACGCGCGCAAAAAAAATCGGCCTGACCAAGGTCAGATCAGTTTTACCTGAGTGCCCACAGTGGCCAGTTCGAACAATTCCGCAATCTGCTCGTTGTACAAGCCAATGCAGCCGTTGGAGGATCTTCTCCCGATCTTGCGCGTGTCGTTGGTGCCGTGGATCCGGTAGTATTGCCAGCTCAAATAAAGTGCATGTGTCCCCAGAGGATTCTCCGGACCCGGGCCCACATAATCGGGCCAAGCGGGGTTGCGCTTTTTCATTGCTGGTGTCGGTCGCCAAGACGGCCCTTCGACCTTGCGAGTAACTGTGGTGTAGCCCAGCCTTGTAAGGTCTTCCGTCAGCGGTACGCTGGTTGGATACATTCGGTAGACGCTTTCGTCTTCCGACCAATATTGCAGGACCTTGGACTGTGTATCGGACAGGATCACACCATTCTTAAGCGTATCAAAGTGGTCCTGCCATTTAGCAACGCGGAATGAGGAAACATTGCGGCGCGTCCCCTCAGTTGCCGTTGATTGGGCCCAAACGGCCGGTGCTGGAAAAAGCGTCGTCGCAGCAAACGCGGCAATCACTCCACGTCGCGTAACAACCTTTCCTTCTTTGCTCCGTTTCATGCCTGCCATCCCAAAGTTTATTCTTTTTTTCCGACTCAAATAACTCGTATGCCCGGTTCCTGCGCTGGAAGGTCAACACGCAAATGACATTTCATATGGGATGTCTCGTCTGAATTGTCGTTGCCGTTGGCGCAGGGATATTTCCTTAGAAGGCGGACCCAAATCATCAAGTCATTGTGGAAAAGCAATTTTTCTTGGACGTAACTCCAGGCTGCTTTAAGCAAAACCTGACTTTCTTGAATCAACCGAACACAAAAAAGCAACGCTAACAATTGCTTAGTTCTTGGTGAATTGATGTGATCACCCGTCGATGCGAGGGTAGCAGGCACTACAAATGACAATCACAGTGGACTAAACACCATGTCCTTCAGGAAAGCTTTCCAAGCACTGGCCGCACTTTTGTTCATCGGCGCTTGTACCGAAACAACGTCAATATCTGCAGATAGCGAGCCCGGAACGCTTTCCCAAGTTCCTGACGCCGTAGCCCAGATTGCTGCTCCGGGCCAGGACCTGAACGCAGTGAAAATCATGCCTGAGGACGGTTGCTATTGGTATCGCTATGTTGGGCCAGTTGAAACAACCTACCTACCACTTAGGACTATTGAAGGGCGCCCAATCTGTACGCGCGCCTGACAAGCGCCTGTCAGCTGGTCGCGGTCAGAAGCCGCTCGGGAGGGTAGAGATGAGCCGTGGACCCTGGCCTGACACGATCATAAAGCCCGATGATATGTGGCATCGCCATCCTTACGCAGCCAGAACTTGCGCGACCTCCGATAGATCTTGGATAAGGCGTTCCGTGAATTC
Organism: Ruegeria sp. G2; assembly: GCF_056533505.1. Lineage (NCBI taxonomy): Bacteria > Pseudomonadati > Pseudomonadota > Alphaproteobacteria > Rhodobacterales > Roseobacteraceae > Ruegeria > Ruegeria sp. G2. Next base: position 54,938 of record NZ_JBQFON010000015.1, read on the forward strand.
GCAGGTATGTGTCGCGACCACCTTCGAACAGATAAAACGCCCTTGATCCCAATGGGTTTGTCGGCCCACCGGGCACACCATCTGCGAATTGCGCATATTCATCAGGGTCGCGCTCAATCATTTCGGCTGTAGGAGTCCAACGCGGCCATTTGGCCTTTCGCTTGATCGTGTAGACTCCGGGCTCGTAAAGATTGCCTCGGGCAATGGCTACGCCGTAACGCATTGCTGTGCCACCGTCTTCGATGAAATACAGATATCGTGCCACCGCGTCGACATGAATGTCACCCGGAGTAAGTGGTCGATTGGTTTGCACACGCTGAGGCAGGAAACGTGGGTGTAAACCCCAGGGATTGGATGTTGCGGGATCAAAATTGGCTGGAGTTACTTGCGCATCCCACTCCGACCATTGCGAGGCCGCCGCCGACGTCACTCCAAAAACCGGCTGAGAGAAAATGGCGAGCGAGGCTGCAACAAAATGTCGTCTGGTCAGCATTGATAGCGCTCCTATTGGCTGGTTGGTGTCTGGAGTTAGTACCCAGGGGATTAGACAATCCGCGACGGGGGAAGATTTGTCCATTCAATTATTCGTTCGATATCGCTTCGACCCACCCGCGAGTTTTCAAGGCTTAAAGTGACCTAGGCAGCTTCGTGTTTAACCTGAAACTTCACCAGGCGTCGGGACGACAATGCCTGCTGTTCATACCCCTAAAAACTTCCCTGTTCCGGCCGTGTCTATGCACCAAGTAAGGCCCAAGCAAATGCTGGACTGGTTTGACAGCGTCAAATTCGCTTCGCGCCAAAACAGCTTGACCTTCCATCGTGGGAAGGCGTTAGCAGAGGTCTCCAATCCAAATTTTGGAGTTGAATGTGAAAGAAAAACAGACTGCAAACGCGCCGCAGGCGTCAGTACCGGTTAGCGGCGGCAAGATAATGAAATGGGGCATGATGGTATGTTGCATTGCCATGATAACGCCGATCGCTCTCTACTTGATCGCCGGCGGGACGGTTGGTGGGCTTTCTGACTCCTTGGGTCTTTTCGCACCGTTGATCCTGTGCCTCGGAGCCCATTTCTTTATGCACAAGGCGATGGAAAAATCCTGTCATTCGAACAAATCTGAATCGGAAAGACCAAAGGCAACAGACGCCGCGGTCGGACCGAACCCAGTACACCGGCAATAATCTTCAATCATGAAGCTTTGGTGCTCAAGGTTGGCCGCCATGTCGCTGGCCGCTCTTTCGCTGGCGGCTTGCGCACCACGCCCTAAACTATGCCCGCTGCAACCGCCGCAGCCTGAATACGCCCTGCCCCAAGGTTGCCGGGTTCAATGGGAGGGCGCGGATGGCGGGGCCTATTTCATCTGCGAAGACGGGCGCGAAGGTTTCGTGAGCTGATCGTGGGGATGTGACATTCCGGCTCGTTGACCCTCCAGCGCTGGAATCTGGCAGAGACGGGTGCAAAACAACCGATGGCAACGCGCAATGGCAAGAACACTCCTAAATTTATGTATTATGATCTTGGGGTTAATCTTTGGCCAGACTTCCGCCGGGACAAGCCTTGCAGCTACATCCCAAGCGTATGAATCAGAGCCCCTGGTCGCACACATAATTACCGCGCAGGACGGGATCGCGCCTGACGTCAAGACGATCACTGCAGGACTGCATCTGAAACTGGGCGAAGATTGGAAAACCTACTGGAAGTCGCCTGGTGAGGTGGGAATTCCGCCCAAGATCACTTGGAACGGCTCGCAAAACGTCAGCGACGTACAGTTTCACTGGCCCGCGCCGATCCGTTTTCGCGCCTTCGGGATCGAGAATTTCGGGTACAAGGACGAAGTGGTCTTTCCGCTGACCGTCACACTCGAGAACCCCGGAGCGCCAGTTGACTTGAAGGCCGCTGTGACAACGCTGATCTGTTCCGATATCTGTGTGCCGGTCGAGTTTTCGCTGGACTTGTCGCTGACTCAGGGAACGGGTCGGGATCAGGACTCGGCCCGGCTTATAAATGCCTTTCTGTCGCGGGTGCCAACCACGGGAAACACAAGCGGAATGAAGTCCGACGCCGCGACCCTGGATACCGAGTCCGAGATGCTGACGCTGAATTTCACCAGCGACCTGCCCTTTGATGCGCCTGATGTCTTTCCCGACATGGGACGTGACACCGCGTTTGGTGCACCCGACATCCGGCTCGCTGGCGACAGGCGTCAGCTATGGGTGCAGTTCCCGGTCCTCGCTCTGGCACAGGACCCCCCCGCCTTGTCCGTCACGGTTACCGACACCAACCGCGTGGCCGAGTTTTCGCCCCGTACCGACGCTCCCCCTACCCCGCCACCATATGAGATCGCGGCCGCCGAAACTTCAGCCAGCGCGCTGGTCTGGATCATTTTGCTGGCGGTGGGCGGCGGGTTGATTCTGAATGTCATGCCCTGCGTACTGCCAGTGCTTTCGATCAAGCTTTCCTCGGCGGTAAAGGCTCGCGACCGCTCTGCGGCTCAGATTCGCGCCGGGTTCCTGGCTTCGGCAGCCGGAATCCTGACATTCATGTGGCTGTTGGCGGCTATCACCATTGCGGCGCGGTCGCTGGGCTATTCCGTCGGCTGGGGCATCCAGTTCCAGAATCCGCTTTTCCTTGCGGTGATGATCGTGGTGCTGGCGGTTTTTGCAACCAGCCTCGCGGGCTTGTTCGAGATCACGCTGCCGCAGTCGCTGAACACCCGGCTTGCCCATGTCGAAAAGGGCCGCGTGTCGCTGGTCGGGGATTTCCTGACCGGAGCCTTCTCAGCAGTTCTGGCGACGCCCTGCTCGGCCCCCTTCCTCGGCACGGCGGTGGCCTTTGCCCTGACCGGCCGACCGGTGGATATCGTGGCGATCTTCACCGCAATGGGGGTCGGGCTGGCCATTCCTTACCTGCTGGTTGCAGTGCACCCGAAACTTACCGCCGCTCTGCCTAAACCGGGGCGTTGGATGGTGGGATTAAAATGGGCCCTGTCGGCGGCACTGCTGACCACGATCGGCTGGTTGGTCTGGGTGATGGTCGGGGTGGCCGGAGACACTGCTGCAACTGCTACCGTGCTGGCTGCAACTGTTCTGGTCCTGTTGATCTGGAAAAGTACGATGATGCCACCCGTTTTGCGCTGGACAGCCCTGTTGCTGACGCTGACCGCAGCGTTTGCCGCACCGGTTGCGATTGCCGGCAAAGACCGGTCCAGGCTGCTTGAACCAGCCGGAGAGATCCCTTGGATTACCTTCAGCCGCCCCGAAATCGCCCGCCTTGTGTCGCGCGGCGAGGTGGTTTTCGTCGATGTCACAGCCGACTGGTGTCTGACCTGCAAGGCCAACAAAGCGCTGGTGCTGGAACGCGGCGAGGTTCTGGCAACACTGCAATCGGACAAAGCAATTCCGATGCAGGCCGACTGGACCCGCCCCGACGATGTGATCGCCCGTTTCCTTGAGGACAATGGACGGTTCGGGATCCCCTTCAACATCGTCTACGGCCCGTCGGCCCCCGAAGGCATCGCCCTGCCAGAGATCTTGACCACGAACGCCATTCTCGACGCGATGGAACAGGCCGCGCCGATTGCGGGCGGAGCCGTGGAAAGCGGATCCTGACCCCGGAGTTCACATATCCCGGACGCGGTTGCTCTGCTGCGCTAAACGCATGGTCTCGTGCTCTTCCATATCCAGTATCGCCTGAAAGAGTTCGCGTGCCTCGGGTATCTCGGCACGCCCGTGCAAATACCGATATAAGTCGATCACCTGATTGTGAAGATCGAAGACCGCTTCGCAGATCTCATCGACGCTCATCTGTGCGAACGGCCTGTCGCAGGCGCGATGTGGGTCGATCGGCTCATTGCCCAAATAGTCATATACCCAGGTGTTGAGCGCTTTGGGATCGGCTCGTTTCACGAAACCATCGACGATTTTCTCCAGAGCAGCCTCATGATCGGCGAGGTAGGTAAGCAACATCCTGGCCAGCTCCTGCTCTGACTGTGTCGAACAGTGGGCCAAACATTCGGCGAGCCAATGATGCATTTCCCGCGTCCAGACAATTAGATCAGAAAACGTTTCAACTTTCATGGTCTCAACCTCCTAAAGATCGGCATGCGATAGCCTAAACCGGAATTTTCCAGATGGCTCACTGGGCATCAGCGCGAAGTCGGCGCCGGCCCGATCCACGCCGGGCTGCGGGAATCAACCCCCCAGTTCCAGCAATGCCCGGTCGATTGCCACCTTGCGCGGATCCCCCTGCGGCAGGTCATCCGCCAGATCCCTTGCCCTGCCATAGGCGTTCCGGGCGCCGTCGGTCTCGCCCAGCACCGAATAGGCGTTGCCCAGCCGCATCCAGCCGTCCAGATCGCCTGGGTTTTCCTGCATCCGGCTCGCAAGCCGTTCGACCATCGAGCGGATGAAGGCCTGCCGGTCTTCGTCTGACATCTCCTCGGCCGCCGCCACCTGATCGGCAGTTGGGCCGGGCATGGAAGGGGCAAAAGCCGCCAGATTCACCGGAGCCCGTCCGATCGACGGGGCGATGCGGTTAAGCTGGGCCACAAAACTCTCCATCCATGGCCGGAACTCCTCTTCGGCGTCCATCCGCGTCTTCAGTAGGTCATAGGCCTTATCAGGCGATCCAGCCTGCTCCAGACCAATGGCTTTGTAGAATGTCGCTGCTGGGTTCGATGGGTCCAGTTCCAAGGCTCGTTCAAACGCCCGATCGGCCTTGGGCGTAACGACACCGTCATCGGCATAGACCAACGCCTCGCCATATTGCGACACCAGCGCTGAATTCGCATTGGGTCGGTCCAGCAACCCCTCGAACGCGTCTGCGGCATCTCCAAAGCGTCCCATACGCATATAGGTCTGAGCCAACAACACCCATCCCTCGGTTGGCCCGCCGGTTTCATCCGCCTCAAGCCGCGACTTCAGGCGCACGGCAAGGTCGGCGATTTCACGGGCTTCGGCCTGCTCCCCCTCGCGTTGGGCAAATGGCTGGCTGGGGATGTAGGGACTACCCAGTTGCCAATAAAGACCGGCTCCGAGCGCTGGAACTACCAGCGCGGCAAGTAAAATCAGCGCACGCCCGGAATGGCCCATTATCGCTTTGTCGTCCGATTGCCGGTCAATCGCCTTCAGGCGACGTTCTATCTCGGCTCTGGCGGCCTTGGCCTCTTCGGCTGAGATAATTCCTCGTTCCAGGTCCTTCTCCACTTCGCCGATCTGGTCGGAAAAGATGGCAGAGGCGCTTTCGCGTCTCGACAAGTCCGAGGTCTTGCGCCCCAGGCCGGAGAGGGCGAGCGTCAGAAACACCGCCACGGCCATGAATGAAAAGATAATCCAGATCATGCGTGCGGCTCCGTGAGTGAATGGTTTTCGGGATTCCGTTCTTCGCTCGCGCCGCGTTCCGTCTCTTGTTTTCGCGACTTCCGATATCGGCGCGCATTTTGGGTCAATACCGCTGCAGTCGCGATACCACCCAGCCCCAGGATGACGATAGGCGCAACCCACAGAATGTAAGTTGATGGCTTCCATGGCGGGTTGAACAGAACATAGTCGCCATAACGCGCAACCAGAAAGTCCATAACCTGCTGGTCCGTGTCGCCTGCCACCAGCCGTTCGCGCACAAGCAGACGAAGGTCGCGCGCCACGCCAGCGTTAGAACTGTCGATGTCTTGGTTCTGGCACACCACGCATCGCACCTGTTTCGAAATCGCCCGGGCCCGCTCTTCCAATACCGGATCTGCAAGTATCTCGTCGGGCTCAACCGCGAATGCCGGCTGCGACACCAGCATCGCCAGAGTGACCGCGGTAATTACAATGCGACGTATCATGACGCCTCTCCTCCGGCCGCCCGCGCCTGATCCAGCGCGGTGCGCATCTTTGAAATTGCCTCGTCGCCCAGCACCGGGCCGACAAAACGGAATACGACCTTGCCCGCGCCATCAATCACAAAGGTCTCCGGCACGCCGGAAATCCCCCATTCGATCCCGGCTCGGCCGTCCAGGTCGGAACCGATGCGCTCATAAGGGTTGCCCAGATCGTCGAGCCATTTCCGCGCGTCCTGCGGCTTGTCTTTGTAGTTAATGCCCATCAGGCGAATGCCCTCATCGCGTACCATACGCGTCAGCACCGCATGTTCGGCCCGGCAGGGCACGCACCAGGACGCAAACACGTTGACCACGATCGGAGCTGACCCGTCATTTTCCACCAGATCGGTACTGGACAGCCCGTGGGTATCCAGCCCTTCGACCGGCGGCAAGTCGAACTCAGGCACCGGCTGCGAGATCAAAACAGACGGGATTTCGTTTGGATCGCGATCGGGATTCAGTCCCCATAGCAGGAAGGCACCCAGGATGCCGGCAATCGTAATTGGGAACAGTGCAAATAGACGTTTCATTGCCCTACTCCGCCGCCACCGCAACGGAGCTCTGCCCAGTCCGTTTTCGTGGTGCACCGACGCGTAGACGCCGATCGGAGAGTGACAAGACACCACCAAATGCTAACAATCCTGAACCTATCCAGATCCAGACCACCAATGGCTCATACAAGATACGCAGGGTCCATTTGCTCTGTTCTGATTCCGCCGCCGGTTCCGATATTGAGGCGTAAAGGTCCCCTGCCAACGTCGTTCGAATTGCTGACTCGGTCGTACTGGTACCCGCCACGAGATAGGCCCTGCGCTCGGGTTGAAGCGTGGTGACATAAGCGCCATCGCGAAATACCGTCAGTGTGGCCGCGCGAGACAGATAGTTCGGACCGCGAAGCTGTTCCACACCGTCAAAACGCACGTCGAACCCTGCTATCTCAATCTGTGTTCCGGGCTCGGCAAAAGTCACGACCTCGGATTTCCAAGCGCTGGACCCGATAAAGCCGATCATACAGACAGCCAACCCCGCATGGGCCACGACCATGCCGTAATGAGAACGCGGTAGGCTGCGGGCCCGACGCAGGGACTCGGCCAACGGTGCCTCACCCAGCTTAATTCGGCTGGCCCACTCTGTCAGCACAGCGCCCAGCAACCAAACCGCAAGGCCGATCGACACTACCGCCAAGGCTGGGCCGCCGGTATCCAGATACCACACAAGCAACGCTACGAGCAGGCTAACCCCGGCCACCCATTTGAGCCGGGACAGAACACCGCGCAAATCCGCCCGCTTCCATGACAACAGCGGCCCAATCCCCATTACAACGACTAGAACCAGCATGATCGGCACGAAACTGGCGTTGTAATAAGGTGGTCCAACCGAAATCTTTTCACCTGTCACAGCCTCAAGCAAAAGCGGATAAAGCGTACCGAATAGAACCGTCGCCGTTGCGGTGGCCAGCAGCAGGTTGTTAATAAGCAAACCGGCCTCGCGGCTGATCGGGGCAAAAAGACCGCCGCCCTCCATCTCCGGTGCGCGTATGGCAAACAGCGTCAATGAACCACCGATCGCGACAGCCAACAGCGCCAAGATGTAAATGCCGCGTTCGGGATCGACCGAAAACGCATGGACCGATGTAAGCAAGCCTGAGCGGACAATGAATGTCCCCAACAAGGACAACGAGAAGGTCAAAACGGCCAGTAGGATCGTCCAACTTTTGAAGCTGCCGCGCTTTTCGGTCACAATGGCCGAATGGAACAGCGCTGTGCCAGCAAGCCAGGGCATAAACGAGACATTCTCGACCGGATCCCAGAACCACCAGCCGCCCCAACCCAGTTCGTAATAGGCCCACCAGCTGCCCAGAACGATACCAAGTGTCAGAAACACCCAGGCCGCCAATGTCCAGGGTCGGACCCACCGCGCCCATGCCGGATCGACCCGCCCCTCAATCAGGGCAGCCACGGCGAAAGAAAATACGATAGAGAAGCCGACGTAACCCAGGTATAGGAACGGCGGGTGCATAGCCAGGCCGACATCCTGCAACAGCGGATTTAAATCCTGACCATCCAGCGGTGCCGGAAACACCCGGTCAAACGGGTTCGAGGTGAACAGCATGAATGACAGGAACCCCGCGCTGATCCAGGCCTGCACTGCCAGAGTGCGCGCCTTGAGTTTCAGTGGGATGTTCCGAGCCAACAGAGACACACCCAGCCCGAAAATCACCAATATCAGAATCCACAACAGCAGCGACCCTTCGTGGCTACCCCAGGTCGCAGCCACCTTGAAAAGCATCGGTTTCAGCGAATGAGAATTGCTGGCCACATTTAGCACAGTGAAATCGCTGACCACGAAGGACCACATCAGAGCGGCGAAGGCGATAGCAACCAGCGCTGTCAGTAGGACCGAGGTCGCAGATGCCGATCGCATCCACATGACATTGTTCCGTGCTGCTCCAATCAAGGGAAATACGCTTTGCACCAAGGACACGGCCAGGGCAAGCGCCAGGGCGAACTGCCCGATTTCCGGTATCATTCCAATCCCTCCGGATTTCCGGTTTTGCGGCCTTGTCCGACAATCCAGCGCTGGAGGGTCAAGCGCATTATTGCCGCACCCCCTTCGGCTGATGCATGCTTGACGAGCGCAAATCTGGCCGGCGGCCTTGACCTTCCAGCGCTGGAGACCCCCACCATTTCGACTTCACCGATGGACGTACCGAACACTTTGTTTTCAGGGCAGGGACTCAGGAAACAAACGAACACGAGGGCATCATGACACGGAGCAACAGCAAGATTACGTGCGTCTGGCAACGCCTCCAGGCTGTAATACTGGCTGGGGGGCTGAGCCTTGGGTCAACTGCCATGGCCCAACCGGAAACCCGTCCGGCTGACAACGTGGCGATGAACCCGCAAGCCTCCAGCAACATGTCAGGTATGGGAAGCATGTCCAGGATGATGCGCCCCGACGCGGTGCCGCCAACGGGTGTCGTTGGCGGTATGCATCCACCCGAGGGTGTTTTGATGCCTGTGTTCTCTTACATGAACATGGAGATGGACGGAAATCGTACCGGAACGCAGTCGCTGTCTACCTCGAACGTTCTGTCGCAGTATCCGATCGCGCCGCTCAGCATGAGCATGAACATGGCGATGGTCGGCCTGATGTACGGTGTGACCGACGAGATCTCGGTGATGGCGATGCTGCCCTATACCCGCAAGACGATGAAGCACCAGACCCGCATGGGCCAGACCTTTAAGACCAGGGCACAGGGGTTTGGCGATCTGAAGATCATCGGCGGATATGATATCTACAAATCCGACGGGCAGGTGCTGGAACTATCTCTTGGCCTCAGTCTGCCGACTGGCTCGATAGACGAGACCGACACCACGCCAGCTGGGCCGGACCAGCTGCTGCCCTACCCCATGCAACTGGGTTCAGGCACCTACGACCTGCTGCCGGGCGTCACCTATACGGGCCAGAACGCGGATTGGTCTTGGGGCGCCCAGCTGGCCGCCGTGATCCGGATGGGTGAGAATGATGCCGGTTACACCTTGGGTGACGTCTATTCAGCAACAGTTTGGGGTGCACGGCGCTGGAATGACCAGTTCAGCTCCTCGTTGCGGGTGGTCGGCGACATCGTGGAAAACATTGACGGGTCGGATGCGCGCCTGAACCCAGGCATGGTGCCCACCGCTGATCCGACCCTGCGCGGCGGCCAGTTTCTGAGTATCGGAATCGGAGTGAATTACCTTGTGCCGGGGTCGGGCGTTTTGGCGGGCACGCGCCTGGGTATCGAGGGCGTGATCCCTGTGTATCAAGATCTGGATGGGCCCCAGCTTGAACGCGATTACGCAGTCTCCTTCGCGATACGCAGGGCGTTCTGACCCTTCAGCCCCAAACCGACTGTAAACGGACAATCAGCGCCGCCGCGGTGGTCAGAACGACCACTGACACCGCCATCAGTAGCAGGGCCAATGTCACAGGTCCGCCGCGCCCAGGTACGCGACGTGCCAGTTGGGCTGCAAATCCAGTACCGTGGGCGATCTGGCTCTGAACGACGGATAGGTATAGCGGCAGCGCTCCGACCAGCGTGGCGTACAGGTAAACGCCTGAGATGTTCTCGAAGTAGGCGGAGCGTACCAGCGTCGGACCGACTACCCGCAACGCCACTACGGGATCACCGCCGAAAGACCCGAACCAGTCTGCCGAAAGCGCGTAGATCAGCGCGTGCAGCGCGATGAACAGGACGGCCCGTAGCAGCAGGTCAATTAGCAGATACCGGGCCGGGATGGCCCCCCTGCCCCGCGCCCTTACCCCAACGGCGAAAAGAAAAAAGCTGAGATAATTTAAAAGGAAAACGACCGGCAACCCATTCGTCACCACCTGACGCAAAAACCGAACAAACGCGGGACCACTGTTCAGGAGGTGCGTCGCAAAGCCCGGCGTGCGCAAAACGAAGATGGCCAACAGCGGAAACAACGCAAGGCAACTGACGATCAGCGTGTTTCTGGCAAACTTCCAGAAAGGCAATTCAGTGGCAAAATATCTGTTCATTTCATTTAGTTTGCCAACGGTTCCAGCGCAATGTCGATGCCAATTGGTTTACAGACCTGCGACAGAACCTCCGATTTTATTATTCCGCAAGCCCTCTACCTACTTTACGCGCAAAATCTGTTACTTTTGCTCGTTACTTTTGTTGCGCTATCAGTTTCAAGTTACACTCGATAAGTATCCCTTATCAGATGTGATTGACTTTGCCGCGGAATCAGCGCAGAATACAGTTCATGTGTCGGTTTTCCTTAACCACTGGACTCGCATCGGCATTGGTCCGTAACCCGTAGACCTCTGCCCCGCACCGGCAGCAAACCTAAGTAGATGCAGCACCGTAACCTGCAATTTTGTAAATATGTACCGGCACAAATTCAGTCCGAGTCTACTCGTAAAAAACCAACACAGCATAAGGCCAACCATGGAACATGGTGAAAACAAGCATGAGCAGTCTACAGGTTAGGGAAAATCGACACATGAAGCCCCCTGCCCCATACCTCCCCACTGTCTCCCCTGCCCTGTCACAGACAGACCAGGACGCGCTCACCGATCTCTATGTGCGCGGCACGCCGGAAAACACGCTCCGCGCTTATGAGCGCGACTTGCTCTATGTCACCGCCTGGAAGTCTGCGCGGTTCGGTGCGGCGTTGGACTGGCCGGAATCCGAGGCCACCGCCCTCGCCTTCATTCTCGATCACGCCCGCGATTTGAACGATGCCCCGGAAGACGACACTGCACGACAGGTGGCAGAGGCACTGATCGCGCAAGGGCTGCGCAAGTCGTTGGCCTGTCCGGCCCCGTCAACGCTGGACCGGCGCATCGCCTCCTGGTTGGCCTTTCACCGGATGAAGAACCTCCCTTCCCCCTTCGACGCGCCACAGGTGAAACAGGCCCGCGCCAAGGCGCGACGCGCCGCCGCCCGGCCCCCTACTCCAAAATCGCAACATCCGATCACCCGCGATGTGCTGGAACAGTTGCTAACCACCTGTCGCGGCTCGCGCCGTGATTGTCGAGATCGGGCAATCCTGATGTTGGGCTGGGCCAGCGGTGGGCGGCGGCGGTCGGAAATCACGGCGCTGATGCGCGAGGATGTCAGCCTGAAAGCGTTCGAAAAAGAAGGTTTGGTCTGGCTCTCGCTGGTGGAGACCAAGACCACAGCCAAGGGCGAAACCCCGCGACTGGTGCTAAAGGGCCGCGCCGCGCAAGCCTTGGTGCATTGGATCGAGGTTGGCGGGATCGAGGATGGCCCCCTGTTCCGCCCCATCTCCAAAGCCGACCGGGTGCTGAAACGTCGCCTCAGCCCGGATGCGATTGCGCAGATCGTCAAACACCGCCTGAAACTGGCCGGGCTGCCTCAGGGGTTTGCCTCACCGCATGGATTACGCTCGGGCTTTCTGACCCAGGCCGCGCTGGACGGCGCCCCGATCCAAGCCGCCATGCGCCTCTCGCTGCACCGCTCCATGGCGCAGGCGCAGAAATATTACGATGATGTCGATATAGCAGAGAACCCGGCGGCGGATCTGTTGGGGTGAATGCTTACTGATTGTTCGAAGAAGTCCAGGCTTGAGGGATACTCTGGTTGCAATGCCTATGTCTTGTCCCCTACCCCATCCGTTAGTGTGGCCAGTGCGGAAACATATCTCGACACATCGCGATGAGTCCCCAGACCAATCCACTAGCTGACGGGGCTTCCAACTTTTCCAGAGTTTATGGAGTCACTCTGCACTCCACTGGTCCTTAATCTGACAGGCTCTCGAGAACACGGGATGCGACGTGGTCATTCAAAAAAGGCATGCAATTCGTCTCACGGCAAAAAGTTCACAGCTGTGAACTTTCATGTCAACATGTAGTAGGACTCACATCCCCCTACTCTACATATAAAAAAAGGTTGACTTGAATCATTTCATCAGGTCTCTGTGGTGGTAGAGCGTAAATCGCCAATTCGAGCATACAGATGTAACCATGATACCAACCACACCCATTGCATCAACTTCCCCAGTTGATATCAGCAGCGAGATCAGTAGTCGACTGAATCTCGCAATCAAAGAACACCTTCTTGCGGCCTATGCTCCAGACTCAACAAAGCAGCTGCGCCTTTTCCCAGCTCAAGAAGTTTGCGATCTGATTGGCATCAGCCACCAGTATCTTCGCAAAGCGACTGTGGAAGGCGCCGTTCCCGAGGCCAGTGAAATCAATCACGGTCGCAGGTATTATACAGGTCTGGAAGTTTGGGAACTGCGGCAGCTTTTAGAAGCCCGCAGTAAAACTCCAGGACGATACGTTCCGCGGCGTCGCGAAGGCGAGTCACTGCAGCGAATTCAGGTGATGAACTTCAAGGGTGGCTCCAGCAAGTCCACGACATGTATTCACCTTGCGCATTACCTCGCACTGCAAGGCTTCAGGGTACTTTGTGTTGACCTCGATCCTCAAGCTTCGCTTTCAGCAATGTGCGGCCTTCAAACCGAGCTGGATGAGAGTATTGATACCGTCTACGACGCGATCACTTACCATGATCCGATTTCGATGAAGGAAGTCATCCGAGAAACTTACTTTCCTGGCCTTTCGATCGCGCCAGGCGGGCTGATGCTGTCTGAGTTTGAGGCAGAGTCGGCAAAGCTAAACAGCAAGCAGCACCCCTTCTTTGCGCGCCTTCACGACGCCATCATGTCGGTGGAGACCGATTACGATGTGGTTCTGATCGATAGCCCCCCCAGCCTTGGTTTTATCACAATGGGTGGTATGGCGGCCGCAACGTCAGTGATTGTACCACTAACTCCTTCGATGCTCGATGTCGCGTCCACCGCGCAGTTTCTCAAAATGACTTCCTCGTACATGGAGGTAATTGAAAGAAGCGGAGCAAAACTTGTTTATGATAACTACCGTCTCTTGGTTACGCGGGACGAGCCTGTTGATACACCATCTCAAACAATTGTTGCGTTCATGCGTGCCCTCTTTCAAGAGCGAGTAATGACTGCGACCAGCCTAAAAAGTACCGCCATTAGTGATGCAGCCATGCTTCAGCAATCAATCTATGAGCTGAACAGGTCTGACCTGACACGAGCAACTTACGACCGAGCCAAGACCTCGATGGATGCCGTCGGTAAAGAAGTAGAAAACATGGTTCTTGAAGCATGGGGGCGCATCTGATGGCGAAGGAGCGTAGAGCAAGAAAGCGTCATTCCAGCATGATGGAAATCGCAGAGCAAGCTACTATTGAGGTCAAAGACGCGACCCCCTCCCCTGCCCGACCAATCACGCCGGGTCTGCAATTCATTGAGGACACGTATAACGCTATTGATGAGATAGACCCCGATCTTATCGATGACTGGGGAGTGGAGGACCGGCTTGAGAAGTTCACAGCTGTGAACTCTAGAACTGACGACGACAGTGACGTCCCAAACCATTCACTTGAGCAACTGGCGGACAGCATACGAGAGAACGGTCAGCAAGTGCCAATTCAGGTGCGTCATGAACCTGGTCGAACCGGGCGCTACCAGATCATTTTTGGTCGACGTCGACTGGCTGCCTGCCGCTACCTAAAAGAAACCTACCCGGATGAAAACATTAAGATTAAGGCTAACGTTGTCGACCTCGATGATGACAAGGCCCTGATCGCCAAAGCCCTTGAAAATGCGTCCAGGAAGGACCTCACATTCTATGAGCGCGCGCGCTTTGCTACCGACATCATTGCTTCAGGTAAAAATAGGTCAGAGGTCATAACAATCATGTCTCTGACAAAGTCTGGGTTGTCCAACCTAGAGCGCATTACGAAGTCAATACCGCGCGAACTGGGTGATGCTATTGGGGCTGCGCCGGGCTTCGGTCGCACCAAGTGGATGATCTTGGTTGATGCTTTGGATCAAAAGTTGATCACACCTCGCAACGCACTCCGGGAACTGGAGAAGCTACCTCCCAGCTCCTCTTCAGATGAACGTCTCTTGGCACTACTTGATGACATAAAGAGGAAATCCGAAACACCCAGACCAAACCCCAGAATCGTCGGAGAAGGCCTAGCAACTGTTAAACAAGGGGCCACAGGGCTGAACATCAGTATTAACGACAGTGCAGCCCCCGGCTTCTCAGATTGGTTGGATGAGAACATTGAAACACTAATGAAAGAATTCCGAGACCGCTTTGAGGCAGTAAGCGGACGGAAGTAAGGAGTTCACAGCTGTGAACAAAATCAAAGGCAAGCGAGCAAAGGAGAAAAGGTAGAAAGAAATAGCCCCCGAAAGCGGTGATGCTCCCGAGGACCAAATCTTGTCTAGCAACTTGAACTTAGCTCCTCCCGAATCACCACACAAGAAAAAACACCCTTGGGTGGGCGATATTTCTTTGTCTGCTGACAAAAAGCTATGAGGACAGTAACAAATTGCGCTCCAACAGGAGCAGTCGGGTCGTTGGCCGGACAGGGAAGTAGTGCGCCAAAGTGGATGCAGCTCCGTGCTATAGAAGAAGCTCGTGAACAGCTTGGGCTGAAGGCTACGAGCATTTCTATTTTGCGAGCATTACTTTCGTTTATGTCAGCTGATCGTGTAAGCAAAATGGCCGATGACCATCACATCGCCTATGCTAGCAATGCTGCAATAGCCGAGCGAGCCCACGTGAGTATTCAAACAGTGGAGCGCCACGTCTCGAAACTGATCAAGTTGGGTATCATTCTACGCGTTACCGCCGCAAACGGCAAAAGGTGGTGCAGACGAGACGGAGCAGGGCAGGTGATGCTGGTCAGCGGGCTGTCGCTACTACCACTGGCAACCCGTCATGCGGAGTTCTCAGCCCTTGCTAGCGAGTATCGTCGTGCACAAGAAGCCCTTCAGATTCTGCGGGATGAATGCACACTAGCGCTGGCCCGACTTCAGGACGCCATCTCAGATGGTGTTCAAGACCTACTCGTTCGGGCGCGGTTGATCCTTCGTCGTCGACCGCAACAGGACGTTCTCCAGGGACTGCTGGACGAAATCAATGAGTGTGTTTCTGTGGAAAACTGCCCATCAGAAACCTGCGAGGCCATCAAATTGAGGGATGGCGACACCGAAATTGAGGGGCACAAAGAGCACTTACTGAGTCATAATAGTAGAAAAGAAGATTACTCAAAGATTCAGGTGACCCAGGATCAAATGGAGCAGGCATTTCCTCGGTTATGTTCAGAATTGAGGTTTGCACGAGACCAAGCGCATTGTGATCAACTGATGGACCAGTTAGCTGACCACATGCTGCTTGGAGAGACCTGGTATGCAATGAAATCATCACATGGACCAGCAATACGCTTCATGGTCTTAGGTTATATCTTGCAACGTGTTGAGGGAATTCAAAGCCACAGAGCGTACCTGACATCGATCATGAGCAAGATTGATCGGGGAGACATGGAGCCAACGGCAATGTTAATACCTCTAAAAACTAGGCAGGGTGGGTTAAAGAATCTCAAAACTACGTAGTGCGTCTTACAGGACAGATGTCCATCATCTCCTCTGGATTTACGAAGAGCTGTGCAACTTCAAATGCGATACTAATTAAGACACGGTTTGTCGGAGTGCAGTCAATCGCTCGAACGTGATACTCGAAGCATCGGCCACGGCTTAGGTCCCAGGACTGATTGGAAACACTAGGGCAGGGGAGTTGCATCTTCAATGCAGTTTCTATGGAGGATTTAGCGGGTAGGCAGCTTGAGTTTTCTCCACGAAACGCTGCGCAAAGGATCTGACAGCCTTGATTGTCAACAAATTGGTCCATATATTGTGGCAACAGGAGTGACCATCATGGAATTACGTGATCTTGTAGAAGACAGGATGATCTCACCGGATCGTCTGGCCCGGCATCTGAAAACCACCAAACGCGAGATTGGTGAGACTTTGGGCATTTCTCCGGAATCCTTGTCTCGGCGGAAGCGCGTAGCTTCTGTCTCAGTCCAGACGTCCTTGCGTCATCTGGTCGAGATTCTGAATACCGTCGCACCGGCTGTTGGAAGCTCGCTCATGGCCTATGCCTGGTATCGGTCTGAACCCATTGTGGGTTTTGGCGGGCGTACGCCCGAGGAAATCGTTAAGGACGGAGAAAACGCTGCTTTGAAGTCCCATATTCTGCGGCGATTAGAAGGCGGTTACGCTTGAAGCATGCCATCCGGGTGCAGCGTACTGTCATCCGTGCCGCCAAACCGCGCTGGTCGTATCTGCCGACATCGGGGGAGGGGGCTGCAAGACGGGGTGGGCGGTTCAACCCAATTGGGCAACCAGCGCTCTATACGTCGCTGTCACATGAAACAGCCGCGCGCGAGGTGCGTTTCAGCCTGAACCAAGAACCCTATACATTTTATTTTCTAGCGGTTGATTGCCATCATATCGTGGATCTAACCAGCCGGGATACCAGGCAGGCATTGGGCATCTCATGGGAGGATATCGCCAATGACAACTGGGAATCCGAGATGCACCAAGGGTTGGTTCCATCAACCCACGTTGTTGCAGACAGACTGAAGGGCGATGGCTACTCAGGTGTCCTAGTGAACAGTTTCGCGTCGGGGGCGACGCCTGATGACATAAACCTCGTTCTTTGGGGCTGGGATGCCGTTGACGATTTGCCGTCCAGTCGACCAAATGCGGTGATGGTCCTTCACCGTGATGATCTACCGAACAGTGATGTATCTTGGCAATGAATCTCGGTCCCTAATGACAAGAGCTTTACTATGGCCCGAAAACCCGCTCATTCCATTGATAGGCTGAAAAGAGCTTAGCGTAAAAAAACGGGCGCGGATCGTGCTGGAAGATCGTAGATGTACCTGCGCTGCGCTCGCAACATACTGTTTTTCCAAAGAATCGGGCGGAAAGTGTGAATTCGCCGCTCTGCGGCGAGGGCTTTCAGAAACCGCGAAAGCGGACCTTCAACGCCACGAAACGAGTTCAGTCCTGTTTCGCGACAGTTCTTCAGGATCGCGGATCTTCTTGCTCTCGCGATATGAACGCGACGCTAGGCCAAAGCAGACTTTTGAAACCCGATCAAGCCACATTCTTGCTGCACGTCATTCGAACAACTGTTACCCTTCGAGAAAACACTAGGAAGTATCGATTTGAGCAGTGAAATCGCAAGCCAGGGCAGCCTGTTTACATCCGATTTTTTGACCGATACCATTCAGGGCGTTTCCGAGTGGAATATCCTTAGCGATGCTGATCTCGACCAGTTCGGCGCGTCTCTTCGGTTAGTCTTCGAGCGTTTCCCGATTTCCCAGACACCCAATGAAAGCCAGACCGAAGATGATTTGATCTGGCCGATCCTTGAAGCGCTTGGCTGGACTCAATCCCTTCGTCAGCAAAATCTATCACCGCGCGGGCGCGAAGACGTGCCCGATGGTTTGCTCTTCGATAGCGCAGAGACGAAAGCCAAGGCGAACAGCTTTCCTGAAGAGTGGAAGCGCTACGAGTTCGGCCGCGCCGTGGTCGAATCCAAGAGATGGGCACGTCCCCTTGATCGCCGCTCTGGACGGCGTGGAGAGGAAACCGCCCCGTCAACCCAGATGCTCCGCTACTTGCGTCGCATCGACGACATCACGGGTGGCACGCTCCGTTGGGGCATTCTTACCAACGGCTCTAAATGGCGGCTCTACTTCTCAGGTGCGCGGTCTGTGTCTGAGCAATTCTTCGAGCTCGACATTGCCGCGATCCTCGACCTGCCAGGGCACTCTGACGGGCTCTTTGCCCTCAATGAGGCCGATCGTCTTCACTGGTTGAAAGTCTTTTTGCTGATCTTCCGGCGCGAGGCGTTTGTCCCAGCGGGTGCTGACCCTCGCACGTTCCACGAAAAGGCGCTCGAAGAGGGGAAATTCTACGAACAGCGCGTTGCGGAAGACTTGTCCAATAAGGTTTTCGGGGAAGTATTCCCGGATCTGGTGCGCGCGATCGTCAAGGCCGCGCCTGTGGCCGACTTACAGGCAGTGCGCGAAGCCGCACTAATCCTGCTCTACCGTCTCTTGTTTATCCTGTACGCCGAAGACCGTGACCTCTTGCCTGTCAAAGACACTCGCTATGACGATTACGGGCTACGAAACAAGGTGCGCCTTGATGTCCAAGAACGCAAAGACAAGAACGATGTCTTCTCGGAAACCGCCGCGCGCTATTGGGGCGCAATGGCCGATTTGTTCATTGCAATTGACAAGGGAGACGCCTCGATCGGCTTGCCACCCTATAATGGCGGTCTTTTCGACCAGGAGCGGCATGCGATCTTGACCAACATCCGCATCTCCGATGCGGTTATGGCGCGCGTGATCGACGCCCTATCGTTTGAGGTGACGCCCGAGGGCCGAAAATACATCAACTACCGCAACCTTTCGGTCCAACAACTTGGCTCGATCTATGAGCGGCTTCTCGAATACGAGGTGACGCGCGATGGCGAAGACATCACCGTTCAGCCGAACATCTTCGCGCGCAAGGGATCGGGCAGCTATTACACACCCGACGACCTGGTGCAGCTCATCTTGACCGAGACCCTAGAGCCGCTTGTCGAAGAGCGCAAGGTTGCATTTCGGGACAAGATCACAGAGCTGGGGCAGGGGGACTTACCCGACCATCGCAAGATCGGCCAGCTCAAGCGTCTCGATCCTGCAACCGCGCTTCTTGACCTGAAAATCTGCGATCCTGCTATGGGTTCCGGCCACTTCCTTGTTAGTCTTGTCGATTTTATGGCCGACCAGGTGATCACCGCCATGGCCGAGGCTGAGCTCGACACGCCCGAGGAATGGGGCGACTACATTTCCCCATTAGGAGAGCGGATCGACACGATCCGCAACACCATCCTTGCCAATGCCGACGAACGGGATTGGACGATCGACGAGGAACAGCTCGACGATCGCCACATCATTCGACGTATGGTGCTCAAGCGCTGCATCTACGGTGTGGACAAGAACACGATGGCTGTGGAGCTCGCCAAGGTGGCGCTGTGGTTGCACACTTTCACCGTTGGAGCGCCGCTATCCTTCCTCGATCACCATCTTCGCTGTGGCGACAGCCTCTTTGGTTCTTGGGTGAAGAAGGGTATCGACAAGGCCGCGACCTACGGCACGCCGCTCTTGCTGCATGAGCCCATGAAGCGCGCCCTGCGGGCAGCGTCCAAAATGCAGATCGTCGAGGGGCTGACAGACGCCGAAATTGCCGAAGCGCACCGATCGGCTGACGTGTTTGCCGAGATCGAGGACATGACCGCGCCGCTCGATGCGCTTCTAAAACTGATTCATGCAATCGACTGGCTCGACATTAGGGGCAAGGAAAAGAAGATTGCGATGCAAGCTTTCTTCGATGGCGAGTTTGGTGATCCCCTCGATATCGTCTTGGGCAAACAAAAACTTACTAGACCCAAGGCAAAGGCTGCAGACGAGACCCTCAAAGGGCGCATGAGCGCCGCTGAAAAATTCGATCTGTTTTCTGGTATTTTTGCGCAAGCGCAGGTTCTCATTGCAGAGGAAAACTTCCTCAATTGGCAAGTGACCTTCCCGGGCATCTGGTCTGATTGGGAAGAAGACGAGCTGACCGGCGGGTTTCATGCCGTGATCGGCAACCCGCCATGGGATCGAATGAAGCTGCAACAGGTCGAGTGGTTTGCCGAGCGCCGCCCTGAAATCGCCATGGCCGCACGCGCGGCTGACAGAAAGAAGATGATCAACGCTCTCGAACAAGCGGGCGATCCCTTGGCACAGGACTACGCTAAGGCGTCAGAGCGTGCAGAGGCTGGCACACGCATGGCGCGGAAGGGCGGGGATTACCCCTTACTTTCCGGTGGTGACGTGAACCTCTATTCGCTCTTCGTCGAGCGTGCCACGACCGTGGTGAGGCAAGACGGACTGATTGGTCTGCTCGTCCCATCCGGGATCGCATCAGACAAGACCGCCGCCAAGTTCTTCAAAGGCGTGGCGACGGAAGGGCGACTGAAGTCACTCTATGACTTCGAGAACCGGCGCACACGTTATGATTTGAAGCCTTTCTTCGAGGACGTGGACAGCCGCTTCAAGTTCTGCGCGTTCGTGGCAAGTCCGTCACCAACGGAAGAGGCCGCGCGCTGCGCGTTTTTCCTACAAGCGGTGAGCGAGCTTGCAGACCCAGACACATGCTTCTCCCTCAACGCCGAGGACTTCGCGCGTGTGAACCCGAACACAGGCACTGCGCCGATTTTCCGATCGAAGCGTGATGCTGATCTGACGACGGTCATCTATGGCAATGCTGTGCCCTTGGTCGATAGGTCTTCCGGCACGGAAGTGAAAACATGGCCCGTGCAATACCTGCGCATGCTAGACATGACGAACGACTCTAACCTGTTTCGCACTCGCATGGAGCTCGATGATCAGGAGGGTGCGTACCCTCTCGGCGGCAACACGTTTGGAAGCGCTTCAGGAAATTGGCTACCTCTTTATGTCGGGCGAATGATTCATCAATTCGATCATCGTGCGGCATCGGTTGAAGTGAACGAGTCAAATCTGCACAACGCGGCGCTGAGCGGAGCGGTGACTGAAGAGCAAAAGGCCGATCCGGACTTCGTTCCCACTCCTCAATATTGGGTGCCGGAAAGCGAGGCCGATCTGCCGTCCGGCGTTGAATGGATGATCGCCTTTCGGGATATCGCTAGGGCGACCGATGCACGAACGATGATAGCAGCAGCAATCCCGAAAGCGGGTGTCGGGAATACAGCCCCCCTGATCCTCTGGAATGATGAAGAACAGCGGGCCGAAAACAAAGCGCTTCTCCTGGGGAATCTTGGCGCGATCTCATTGGACTACGTGACCAGGCAGAAAGCTCAAAGCACGCACCTGAACTGGTACATCGTCGAACAGCTTCCAGTGATCGCACCGAGCAAATTCGGCAGCGTACGTTTCGGAGCGAAGAGCGCGGCCGAGGTTGTCCGGCAGTCTGTTCTTGAGCTCACCTACACTGCCCATGACATGGAACCATTTGCACGGGACATGGGGCATGTGGACGAGGACGGAACCGTGAAACCACCCTTCACTTGGGACAAAGAGCGCCGCCTTGTGTTGCGCGCCAAACTCGATGCCGTTTTCTTCCACCTCTATGGCATCACCGACCGAGATGACATCCGCTACATCTACTCGACCTTCCCGATCGTCGAGCGTGAAGAGAAAGCCGCCTATGGCGGCAAATACCGCTCTTGTGATCTGTGCCTCGCCTACATGAACGCGCTCGCCGCCGGAAACCCGGACGCGGAGATTAAGCTATGAGCAACGTCAATGTCAGACGGGCGGTCGAGAACATTCGTTCGGGAACAAACATATACACCCCGCTTGTCGAGACCATCGTGAATGCTATCCAGGCGATCGAAGCGGGATCAGCCGAGAAGGGGCTTGTCGATATTCTGGTGAAGCGGTCGAACCAGCAGGAGCTTGAGGGTGGATAGCCGCTAAGAGATCACCAATAGGTCCGCATTCTTGCTAGCTCGTCCCTTATTCCAATCTCAATCCGCTGCAGAACTGCTCGCACCCGTTTTGGCATCGGTTGGCGGGGAGGCCAGAGCAGATTTACGGCGCGTTCGGGGTTTCCGCTTTCCATAACCTTGACCAAGGTACCGCCGCGCAAGTCCTCGACCACTTGGTAGCCGAAGAATGCCGCATAGCCCAAACCCGCTCGGCAAGCAGTTCGCGCTAGCGCTACGCTATCACACACAAATCCTGGGTCAGGACGCACCACGACGGGTGATCCCCTGAGCTCATCAAATTTCCACTCTAGGCCAAATCGCCTTTTGGCAATGTCGATCCCCACGCATGGCAGGTTGGCTAAGCATTGTGGATTTTCAGGTACGCCCAGGCGTTCGACCAAGACTGGCGCTGCACATACGAAAGACGGCATTTTGCCCACCTTTCGAGCAATCATCCCGCTATCTGGCAACTCTCCGATCCTGACGGCGGCATCGTATCCTCCGCCTACGAGATCAAGCGGCTGGTCCGTCAGATCAATTTTGAGGCGAAGTTCCGGAAACTCAGATTGCAAAGCAAGAAGTGTCGGTGCCAAAACCAAGTTGCCAAATTCAACTGGCGCTGTGAGTTTGATCTGCCCGCGTGCACTTTTCTGAATTTCCTTAATTCGTTCCTCGGAAGTATCCAATCCCTCCAAGAGCCTTTTGCAATCGTGATAGTACTGCTCGCCCTCAAGCGTCAGAACCGACTGCCGCGTGGTGCGCGCCATTAGTTTTACATCCAAGGACTTTTCCAATTCCGCAAGGCTTCTCACGACTGTCGGTTGCGATCGACCCAAGCGCCGTGCTGCTTCAGTCTGAGAGCCATGCTCGACGATTGCCACAAAGGTCTTGATCGCAGTCAGTTTGTCCATTTGATCGGCTTTTCTGATAAATGTAATTCAATCTTAGCATAAATCGTGGCGCCAGATTTCTCTACCCTGTCTCCTCGCGACGAGGAGGCAAATTATGAGACACCCCATTTTGATTGCATCGCTGGTCCTTGGCCCGTTGGCCACCAGCGCCATGGCGCAAGCCGAAACATCCCGCTTGGGCGAAATTGACTTCCCAACGAGTTGCAGTTCGGCAGCGCACGACGCCGTTACCGAAGGCACCTTGCTATTGCATCACATGATGTATCGCATGGCCAACGCCCGCTTCGAGGCTGCTGCTGAAGCTGACCCTGATTGTGCAATGGCTCAATGGGGCATTGCCATGAGCAACTTCCATCCGCTCTGGCCTGGCATCCAATCGCCTCCTGAACTCCAAAAAGGCCTCTCGGCAATCGATCGGGCTGCAAGTCTCGATGCGGGGACCGCGTTGGAACAGGCCTACGTCGCCGCCGCCGCAACATTCTATGATCCGGCTCTTACCACCTATCCCGAACGCAAGGCCGCTTGGTCAGACGCGCAACGTCAAATCCATGCGGACTTTCCCGACAATCCTGATGCCGCAGCTTTTGCCGCTTTGGCCATGTTGGCGGTCGCGCCCCCAAGCGATCGAACGCTAGCGCGTCAGCGTGAGGCCGGTGCGCTATTGGAAGACCTGAACGTACGCGTGCCTCAGCATCCCGGGGTCCTGCATTATCTCGTTCACGCCTACGATCACCCGCCCCTGGCCGAAGCTGCCCTTCCGTTCGTTCAGGCATACCTGGAACTCGCACCTGAAAACCCGCATGCACTTCATATGCCTTCGCATATCATGACCCGGCTTGGTCGATGGGATGAGGCCGCAGACCTCAACCGCAGATCCGCCGCCGCCGTGCTTGCGCAGCCGAAGATCGACGGGACGGTGTCCGACCACTATCCCCACGCGCTGGACTACCTGACTTATGCGCTGTTGCAGTTGGGAGAGGTGGAGGAGGCCACCGAAACGGTCGCGACGCTGCTCAATACACCAGACATGCAGGATGTCTTTGGAACCGCGTATGCCGTAGCGGCGGCCCCGGCTCGGCTTGCGTTGGAACAGGAAGACTGGGAGGCAGCAGCAGCACTTCCTGACATTCCCTATCAAGAACTTGAATGGGGCCGATACCCGCATGCACTCGCCATCGTTGCGTTTGCGCAGGGTGTGGGCGCGGCGCGAAGCGGAGACGTTCCAGGGGTTGAAGCCGCACTCGCTCGGCTCTCCGATCTCACCGCAATCATGGACGAGCGTGGGATGAACTACTGGGTGACTCTTGCGAATGCGCAAAGTGGTGCCATCAAGGCGTGGCAGGCGTATGAAGCCGGTGATCCAGCCGCGCGTTCCATGATGGAAGCTGCCGCAGAAACGGAGGATTCGGTCGGAAAGGCACCCGTCACTCCAAGCCATGTCCTGCCGGTGCGTGAACAGCTCGGAGATATGCAGCGTTTGCTCGGTGAGACAGACGCGGCCGTCGCCGCTTACGAAGCTGCCTTGGCAATTTCTCCTAATCGTCGTCGCTCAATTGCAGGGATTGCTGAGGCATCAGGAAACTGAAGCCGAGCGGTCGTGACCAATTGCCAATTGGATACCTTGAAGGCCCGCGTTTTGGGTCCGCTCCAAAAGCGACGTCCTCGTAAAGTCTGGAAGTAGCTTCAAAGCGAAAACCACGCGGGGCTGCCCGCGCAGTATAGGCAAAATAGTTCAATGGCGCCATTCGCACAATGCGCACCATTCGGGAGATATGGGGCTCCCGGCCCGGTTTCGCCGCTTTTGGCGCGAACGTCAGCTCCTGAGATGCGAACGGCCGCGCTTTGAACGAGACGACACAAGCTCAGAGGTTTGGCCAAATCTGCAGATGGACGGTTCCGTAGCGCTTTCACTGAGGTGCTTGTTGTATGAGCAGCGGGTGACTGTGAGCCTTTTGCAACCGTCGACGATTTGAGTGGATTGGTTGCGGCGAAACCTCTCTGCGCCTACGGTCAGAGAATTGTGGCGGGAGGCTTCAATGATCCGATCAATTGTTGCAGCGTGCCTGATTTTTACGGCCTTTTCACCACCCGCATTTGCCGAGATGATCCATCTGCATGCCAAGAATGGAAACATTGAGGGTGTTCTGGCTGAGCTAGATAAAGGTGTCCCGCTGGAAATTCGCAGCACCAGCATGACCAGCGCCCCCGGCGTAACTCCTCTATTTGTGGCGGCGAAATTCGGCCACGTAGATCTTGTGAAGGAGCTTCTAGCGAGAGGGGCTGACCCCACAATCTTTTTCTACCAAGAGAATGGTGCCTATACTGTGGGAACGGCACTGCATCATGCAGCGGCCTACGGTCACACAGAGGTGGTTCGGGTTCTTATTGCAGCGGGTGCAGACCCTGCAAGTTATGAGCCTTATATTTCCACACCATTGCATCAAGCCCTCCGAGCCGGAAATTTGGAGATAGCCAATATACTGGTCGAAGCAGGGGCTCCACGCCGGGTTGAATTTCCCTCAATCGCAAATGCAATTGAAGGCGCCGACCATGTTAGAGGGGCACAGTTGGCAAAAGGATGCGAGATTTGCCACGGGGTCCCCTCAAGGTCCCTGTCGTTGGGTGACAACGGCCCAAATCTGTGGAGCATCTTTGGAAAGGCCACTGCATCAGACCCGACCTTTGAATACTCAAGCTACCTGCGCGATTTGGATACGGTTTGGGACGCGGATGCGCTCAACAACTATCTGGCAAGCCCGTATCAGTTTGTACCGGGGACCAAAAAAGTGATGCTTGGGTTTGCCAATGAAGACGATCGCGCGTCGTTGGTTGCGTTTCTCGCAACTTTGTCTGATTGACGCGAAGCACGAACGACGGCTCCGTCCGCATCCGATTCTTTGGCCGCTCGATATTCGCTGCGATCAGCACCAATGGCCGATTTTGTCGCTGCAAGACAGCGTGTGAAACTACGCTTTTGCAGAAAATCTCGCGTTGCGCGCGCACGCAGCGAGAAATCCAAGGCGCAAGTTGGGCTATCTCCTTGAATCCGCCGCGCAATAAACGAACGGCGGCATCACCGAAAAACTGCTTAAAGGGGGATTTAGCACTCAGCCGCACTCGACCCCTAGATCGCGCGGCGAAGAGATCTCATTCTCCTAAACCGACGTTAATGCAAGTCTTCGACAGTTCAGATGTCGTTTCTTTTTTTTCGACAGATACCGCTGACGAGGTCCGTCTGCTACGGTGTTTCAGGCAAAGATCAGCTCCGTTGGAAGCTGGAAAATGTGAGGGCGCGAGATGTTTGGCAAAGCCAATTCGGTACTTGTTTTAAGTGGACTGCTTGCAGGGGTCTCCACTTTTGCGTTGGCGGAAGCACCAGCCAACTTGCTTGCGCTGGCGACGGTCGAAAACAGCTTGGCACGCGCCGGAGAAGACACCGGGGCGCTGGTTGCCAACTTGATCGACGGCAACGCCGGCACGGTCGCCGTCTTTGAGGCCGTGGACGGGATGCCCATCGACTTGCTCTTTGCCTTTGAGCGCGGAACCGTGGCGCCGGAGACATTCTCTTTGACACTTTCCAACGATGCCAGAATACCGGCCCCTGCCCGAATTGACATCCTTGCGTCAACCGCATCAGCCTCTTCAGGTTTTTCCTCCCTCAGAGCCGAGACCATCGATCCCTTGAAGCCCGTGCAAAAGGCCCGGTTCGGCAGTGGCGCGGCGGATTGGTTGCTTGTGCGGCTTTACCCGGCACGGGGCGCAGAAGAAATTGCGCTTGCGGACCTCAGCATCGGCGGCAAGGAGGGCTTTCCAGAAACCCGTTATGCCTTCGGTGAAACGCCGATCACCGCGCTCGAGATTGTGGCTGAAATGCAGACGCTCGGCGCTGCGGATCTCAAACTCACAGCGCAAGAAGCCGCAATTTTTGCACGTGCGGGGGAAGGTAACCTGACCAACGCCGAATTTATGGAGATCGCCCTTCTGGCATCCGGCGTAATGGACGGCGCCACGCGCTCAGACTACATTGCGCGCGTCAACGCGTTAACAGCGGAAGCGAAATCCGTCTTGGACCTCTCTGCCCCACGTCGTGAGAGCGGCGCGCAACTCCTCACATGGCTTCACACCCGCGCCTTCCAGGGCGGGTACCGCGAAGCGCAAACGAACCTCTCGGGGGTCTTGGACGATGGCGTGTTCAACTGCGTTTCGTCGGCTGTGCTTTATAACGCGGTCGCTGGGGGTCTTGGATTTGACATACGCGCGATCGAGGTCCCGGATCATGCGTTCTCGATCGTCTACGATGGCCTCAACCACATGGACGTTGAGACAACAACGGCCGAGGGCTTTGACCCGCGACGAAAAAATGTCGCGGACTTTGAGAACCTAACCGGGTTTCGCTACATCCCGCAGTCAAACAAATCGAAACGCCGGGAAATCGGGGCGGCCGGTTTGGCGGCATTGATCTACTACAACCATGGCGTTGAACACCTCCGCGCTGGCCGATACCAAGACGCGCTTTTTGCAAACTTTCGGGCGATGAGCCTGGATCCCGAGTTCGCTTCGGCGGCGACCAATGCCCTTGCGGCGTTGGGCCGATGGAGCACGTCGCTCGCAGATGTTGGGAACTGGGAAGACGCCACCGAGGTCGCGGCTGTTGGCGCCCGACTTGCGCCGGAAGATCGCGGGCTGGCCGCAACGCGCAAGGCCATTTGGCAACGTTGGGCGTTCGCGGAGGCACATGCGGGGCGCCCGGAAGCCGCGCTCGACATTTTGGCGACGGCAGCCGATGAGATCGACCGGGACACCTTTGACGGGCTGCGTGCGGCGGTCTTCACGCGGCCGGCCGAAGACTTTATCGATGCGGGCGACTGGCAAGGGGCGCTTGATGCAACGTTAACCGCCGACGCGCTTTTGGATCCTCAATCCCTTGGGGATCTACGTGAATGGCGGGGCGGGGTTTATCAACGATGGGCGTCCGCGGAATTGGATGCAGGCCGCTTCCCCAACGCCCTTGAGGTATTGCAGGCCGGATCTTTGGCCTATCCAGGCGATCGCAATATCGCACGTGCAACGCGATATCTTGCGCAGGAATGGGCAAAGGCTGAGGGGTTTCCCAAGGGGCTGGATGCGCTTCAAAGCGTCAAAAGCGCGGTGCCAGACATCACCAACTTAGACGAGATCGCGGAGACCTTTTTGCGGCGCCACATTCGCGCCGGGATAGAAACGGTCACTTTAGAGGCGGCATTGGCAGACGTTGCGCAAGTCGGCGAAATTGTTGGCCCGAATCAAATGAATGAGCTCACGGCATTTGCCTTTGAGGCCTATGGTCATGCCCGCATCGACGCCGAGGATTGGGCTGCTGCCGCAGAAATCTATGCGGAAGGCCGCAAAGCGGTTCCGGACAGCAAGAGCCTGGCGCGAAATGCACGCTACGTGGCCCAAGAGTGGCAGCGCCAGGCAAATGCAGAGGGCGGTGTCGCCGCACTTGAGGCGGTCCAACGAACCCTGAGGGCGCTCTTTCCAGACTTTGCCGTCGACCCGGGGTTCGGTGAGGACGAGATCATTCGTCAAGTAAACGCAGCACTGCGTTCCGGTGATACTGGCTCGGCGGAAGAGATCCTTGCGAGCGCGCAACTTTTGACCCGTCTGGAGACATACCAGGAGCTCCAGACCGTGATCTTTGATTACAGAGCGCGCGACGCAATGGATGCTGGAAACTGGGAAGACGCAGCTGAGATTTACCACGCCGGTCGCATGCAACTTGGGGATCCAAAACTCTTTTCACAAAATATCGCCTACATCGCGCAAGAATGGACCCGCTCTGCGGCGCAACGTGATAGCGCGGCGGGTGTCGCTGAAGCGATGGACCAGCTCCTCCGTCTATTTCCGCAAGACAAGAAGGTCGCGGGGATGGGTGTGACGACGCTCAACCGGATGATTGCTCAACACGTCGAAACCGGTGACTTCGAGGCCGCCAAAAACACTGTCGGCCAAGCGCGCCGCGTGCTCAGCCAGGAAGAGGCGGGCGAGCTCTTGGTGACCTTGTATGTCCGGTCCGCGTCTAAGGCGATTGACGAGGCGCGCTGGGAAGAGGCGCTGACAGCCTATGCTGACGGTCTGGCCATCGCACCCGATGCGCGGGACCTAAAGCGCAATGTACCATTCGTTTTCCAAGAGTGGTCACACAGCGCTTTGACGGAAGGGGGCGCGTCTCTCTTCGTCACCGAGGTCACGCGCATGGAGGACATTCTTCCCGGAACAAAATCGCTTCAAGACGTCCTAGAGAACGTGCTGGGTCGCGCAGCAACCGACCTCGTCGATCGCGCTGATCCGGAGGGCGCACTTGCGCTCATCCATGACGTGTCCCCTGTGCTCGCCGACACGCTCTCGGCAGACTTAAAAGCGATCATCTATGATCGATGGGCCCGGAGCAAATTTGACGCAGAAGCCTGGCAAGAGGCGATCGGCATCTACGACATGGGTCTTCTCGAAGTTCCCGACAGTAGGCTCTTGAAGAACAACCGTCGCTACGCGGAGGGCCAGCTGTGAGCGTCAACTTCCTCCGTACAACGTTTCGCTGTCTGGCCAGTTTGGGCCTCGCTTTGACACTAAGCGCCGGAGCTGCTTCGGCCAATCCTGAGGCTCTCGACGCCACCTCGGTTCTCGAAGGCGGGTCCGGCCCGGACGTCTCAGAATGGGGTGCAGACTATGCCACGTGGCAAGCACCCCATCACATCAGAGATCTCGCGACACGCGCCTATGGTGGCGTTGTCACCACGTCTTCCTCGCAAGAAAACGATGCCTGGTCTTCGGCGAACCTCGGCGACGGGCTGCCCTCTATATACCAACAAAGCATCGGCACCCGCGAATGCGTGCATTGTGGGTGGGGTGCCGAGAAAGGGGATGCTGCCCCGGCAATTTCCGTCCAATTTCGAGACGGGCGGATCGCCGATCTCAGCGCGATCGTTCTCGACACGCGCGTTGGGAAGACTGCACCTTTCCCATGGTTCAGGTTTCCCAGTCTGGTTCGCGTCTGGGTCAAACCCGGAGAGGGCCAGGCCTATGAGCAAATCTTGGAGGTGACGCTTCCGAAGACGGCGCAAAGGAACCTTATTCCGCTCAGACCCGGGACACGGGCTCAGGCTGTTCGGATTGAAATTTTGGGCACGCACTTGGATGAGCCACCGACCATGGCCAATATCGAAGTGTGGGAGGACGACGCGACCCCCACGTCACTTGTCGAAGACCAGGCGTGGGATCTGGCCGAACCGTCGGCCGGGGCGCAGGTTGTCTCGTTCAGCGGATTTGAGAAAAACCCGCCGGTGTTCGCGCTCACCGGACAAGACAATCGCGCCTGGATCACCAAGAAAGGCCCAGACCCAAAACATGTCGTTCTGGCCTTTGGCCCCCATGAGCAGGTTTTCGTCAGCGATGTTGTCGTCGAATTCGCTCCGGGAACCGGGCTGCCGGGACGGATAGCGCTTGATGTGTCAGACCAAGCGCAAGGGGTCGACTTTGAACGCATTGCCGTTCTTGCGCCCCTCGCCACGAACCCTGTGGTTCGATTTCCAGTTGGTCAGAAACTCAGGCACCTTCGGCTTGTCTTTGAAGGCGGGGCCGATCAGCTCGCGATCAGAAAAATCGCTGTGATGGAAGGCGCGTCCGACCTGCTCTCTTTACGGCAACGCTCGACACCATCCATAACGCTTGATGCCCAGATCCCAGCGCAAGAGCGTGCCGGTCCGGATGAAATCGAACCCAACGACAAATTTGCAAACGCGCAGATGCTGGACACAAACGACGTGATTCGCGGTCTTGTAAGTGGTGGGGACACGGATATTTTTGCGTTGCCGCACGCAGATACCGGCGTTCCAATCCTCACGGTCGCGTCGTCAGATCAAATTGTTCAGTCCCTTGGCTTTTGGCGGCGCGATGGCCGACCACACAGCGGTGTCGCCGGAGCGGTAGGTCCGGATGGCTCGAAACGCTTCGCCCTCCTTCCCCCCGATGCGCCGGATTTTGTGTCCTTGACGGCTCAGGCAAGTCAGGTGGCCATTGTGTATGACACCTCCGGGAGCCTTGAGGGCTCGGAACGCGCGTTGCAAAACGCACTCGAAACCTATGTCCAGAGCGCCCCAGCGGGACAAAGACTGCATTTGGTTCGCTTTTCCGACGAGGTCGTGACCGTCGCACCCGGCCAAGGCCATGACGGACTTTTGGCTGCTTTACGGGAAGGCATCATTGCCGACGGAGCGACGAAACTCCACGAGGGCTTGGATACCGCGCTCGATATCCTCTCCGCCCAGGACGGGAGCAAAGCCATCTTACTGATCGGCGATGGCATCGATTCCGCCAGCAAGAAAGAGGTAACACGCGCCCGAATTCTTCAACGCGCCAATGACCTCTCTATCCCAATCTACAGCATTGCCATGGGCGAGGAGGTAAACCGATATCAGTTCAAAGCCGTTGGAACGGGTCGCAACGTCTTTCGTGGTCTCTCGGTGATGACAGGTGGCCGCAGCTTTTATGCGACAGGGGCCGAAGATCTGACCCGGTTCTACGACACCCTCCGGGAGGTAATGGCCGCACCGGTGCCCTATGAGTTGCGCACTGAACTCAACATTATTCCTGGAACACTGCGTGTAAGGGCTGCAAACCCGGTGCTATCACCAGAAACTGCCACGCCCGTCCACGTGATCCTTGACATGTCTGGGTCGATGGCACGCCCTATGGCGCATGGCGAGCGGCGCATCGATGCTGCAAAAGCCGTCCTAAATCAGGTTCTTGGAAGCCTACCTGAAGGAATTGAGTTCGGCCTTACGGTGTATGGAAATCGGATCCCGGAAAGTGCCGGAAAAGACACCGCCTGCACCGACATTGAAACGCCAATTCCGCCCGGCCCGTTGAAAAAGGCAGTTGTTTCGGGACTGGTGGCCGGGCTCGAGCCAAGCGGGGGGACCACCCCCCTCATTGGAAGCATCGCGGCGGTCGCAAAAACGGTGCACGCGGGAGCTGGTACACGCATTATCGTGATCACAGATGGCATTGAAGAATGCGCTCCCAATCCAGAAGCCGTCATGCGGGATGTGCGAGCGCAAGCTTCTGGCGATATCGAAATGAACCTCATCGGGTTTGACCTAAACACCGACGCCGACCGCGCGAATATCGCCGAGATTGCACGCGCCGGTGGCGGCACTTTTGTGGATGCCCGAGGCAGCGCAGCATTTGCCAACGCACTGCAGGCGGCTTTTTCGGCGGATGTCGACGTCGTCAATCAAGAGGGCATCGTCGTCGCAAAAGGGCGTATCGGAGGAGACGGCATCTCCGTTCCGTCAGGGCGCTTTGAGGTACGGCTCAGCGGGGGCAAATCTCTTGGCGCAATCGAGATCTCCGGCAACATGGACACATGGGTCGACATCGAAACAGGTCCAAGCGGTCCGAAATTGGTGGCCTATGCGCCTGGCGTCACGCCGCCACGCCTGGAACCAAATTGCGGGGCTGCCGCGATTGCCGGCTCGGAAGCTGACAGAGTGCGCCGCGTTCAACAGAAGCTCAACGCATTGGGGTTCAACGTTGGTCCGGCCGATGGGCTCGCAGGCCGCGCAACCCGCGCCGGGATTGAGGCGTTCAGCGCAGGCTTTGGCTTGCCCGGCCTTGTTGGGGTGTCCGTACGTCTCGAGCAGCATCTCGACTGTGTCATCGCAACTGGCACCACGGAGATCCGGTAGATGGTGTTTTACCGAGCGGCTCCGTTCCGCATGCGACACAGACGCACGAGTAGCGTTGCTGGAGCATTGGCCTGTTTGGGCCATCTACCACGGAATTGACCGAAGCTCGTCTATTAAAGCCTTCTCCGTCTTTTGCGAATGGTCCCCGTTGGAGAAGACGTACCGACTTTATGCCACCGTCGAAGCGATAGACTGGACCGTCTTTTATTGTTTGCAACCGGGTGAAAGGACGCAGCCACAGGGCTATTGAAGCGACACCCAGGGATGGTGCGCTTACGTGTCACGGCGTGTCAATATTGGGAATCTCGATGTCAGGAAGTGGATTCCAACCTGTCAGGCTCAGGCCCAAGAAGTTCAAGAAAACAAAAAAAGCTCCTATGCCTTCAACAATACCGGCGCCCCAAATAGTCGTTCCCTCCAAAGCAATTCCAATCGAAGTCCCAAGACCGAAACTGAGCCCAAAGGCCAGTAGTCCCCAAATCAGCACTGACATCATGCAACCTTCATTTTGGCCGCAGTCCTGCATGCCCGTGACAATGAAGTAAGGCAGGAGAGAAAAGTCCACCAAGAGCAGTAATGTCACAAAGGCGCCGCCTCGACCGCGATCGTCTACGCCAGTTGCGGCCCCGGTCGCAGGGTCAATCCGCCACCACGACACGTCGCGTCCTCCCGCGACCGCAAGCAAGGACGTTCGATCCATATCGGCCGCAGCGTTTGCTAGAGCCTGGCCCTGCAGGCCGAGCGACGAGAGCTCGGCCTGCGATGACACAACACGAAACTGGTCTGCCTCCGAGAGAGTTGCCCAGGCGCTCGCGGACGACTTCAAAGTGACGCTTGGCGGTGCGTCCGTGCCAAATCCGGCCTCCAACCAGGTCTCGGCTACCCCAGCTCTTAGCGCAATATTTGGGGCAGCGCGAAAGCCCGTCGTGCTCACCTGCATCGCTCTAAGCCCGGACTCAACAATATCAAAACTCGCCAGCCTTGCTTCGTCGTCTTGGACTTGAAATCCGTTGATCGTGGTCATCGGCGCGCCGCGCCAAATAATGGATCCGTCCTCTGCAAC
The DNA here is from genome assembly GCF_056533505.1 of Ruegeria sp. G2. Classification (NCBI taxonomy): domain Bacteria; kingdom Pseudomonadati; phylum Pseudomonadota; class Alphaproteobacteria; order Rhodobacterales; family Roseobacteraceae; genus Ruegeria; species Ruegeria sp. G2. The sequence continues at coordinate 88,434 of NZ_JBQFON010000015.1, forward strand.
GGATTGCGCGGCCAAGTCCATCAATCGCGATAGCATCGCACGCGCTAAGGAATTGTTGGGGCGGGGGAGCTTTTTTTCCATGACCACGCGCAATTGCGCGATCAGCACCGACATCAATTCTCCCTCGGATGCGGCAGCACCATCGGCGTTGATCGTCCAGACGCCGACAGGTGCCGACGTGCGATGATCAGTCGCCTCCCAGATACGCCGTTCCACAAGGACAGGCGTCGCTTGGAAAGGCCCCTGGAGCGCGACTTCGATAACAACGGCTGTGACTTGTTCAGCATCTGCGGGTTCGCCAATCGGTGCACCGCCGATCGTTGAGCTCAGACCGCTGAAGGCGTCGGCAATGCCGGCACTGGCCTCACCGGCGCCATCGGTAAAGATCGGATCCAATACACTTCCGTCCCACTCAAACGCGATTTGCTGTATGTCTTCGCTCTCCAGGCGCACAAGAAAGCTCTCGGCTTTTGTCAGATCGCCGAACCCATCTTTACTCGCTGTATCAGGCAAGATCGTCAGCAAGGCCGAACCGGCGCCGTCCTTTCCAGGAGTTATGGTTGTGCCGTCGAGGACAGACACGTCCCTAACGTCGTTTTCGTCGCTAACCTCGATTTTTAAGCCCACTTCAACTTTGTGATATGCCGACGGAGGGAGGGAGGCTGAAAACCGCTGCAATGTCACGGCAGTAGAAGGATCGAATGCGATATGATGGTCTTCCCACTTATCGCTGTTTGGTGCCCGGGTCTGCACCCAGGCGTACCGAGACGCCTCTTCCAAGAAGATAGCGTCCAATTCGACGCCAGTTGGCATTCTATCGCCGAGCACTTGCTCTAATTCCTCCGCGACAGCAAGCACTTGCTCATTAGCTGGTACGTCAGGTGCCGGGTTCTGCATAAACTGTACAAAGCGGTCTAAATCTTCACTGAGCATACCGGCGGCCCGCATGCCCTCCACTGCACCCGACAAATCAGCGGTTTCGGTTACGATCGCGGAACGGATCGAAGGCGCGCTTGCGGCGATCAATCGAGCAGCTTCTTTCGGAGGAAGCGTTGTAAACGCAAAGCGAGTTTCAACTCCGCAGGTTCTCAGTATGCTCTCTAATACCAATGCCTGGTCCCACGAATTGCCGGCGCCCGTTGAAAGCGTTCCGGAGACACCTCGCATCACTCCGTCGTAGATTTGCGTCGCGAGGCGTTTGTCGATCTGTTGCACGATCTCAGACGTCGGCGCCGTACATACCTCCTCGGCTAAAGCTGCTGCATTGAAACGTGTCTCGTCTATGCTGCTATCGATCTGGTCTAGCACTCTTTCGAAAGACGCTGCATCTGCCGCAACGGCTGAACTTCCAGAAAAGGGTGCGCTGGCAATTGCCAGAGAAACGATTAGCGCCGTGGCCTGCCGAAATAATTTTCTCATCATCGTTCTCTCTGTTCTGAGGGCGCGTTAGTAAGTATCGCGATCACACCAAGACACCAAAAAGGCTCCGTGATTGCAATGTACCACTGAGAGCGATCGATCTTGCACCGCAGATCTCGGTTGCAATGGTGGGACGGCGTCGCTCCCGGTTCTAAAAACGAAAGACTTCGAACGCTACATGGAGGAGCTCCTGAGGTCTGGGAAATTGCCGACTAGGCTAGTGCTTCCTGAAATAGAACGCTCCCCACAAGCACAACATCTGGAAGACCTGATAAATGAGCTGAACAGGCCCAATCCATGCATAGCCATCCCCGGATTGTTGTTTGAGATTGAAGCAACCGCTGCAGCATAGGTGAGATCAAAACAGCTACTTGGTTTGGAAGACCATTTGACCGCTATGTCCGCATCTGGGAACAGCGAAGCGTGAATTTGAAGTCAGCCTCAGCCCTCAGCCGCCAGCAAGGAATTCTTTGATCCGCGCGTTCAGGGTTTCTGGTGCGTCCTCGTGGATCATGTGTGACCCGTTTTCGATGATTTCGACATGCGCATCAGGCAGCCGCTCGCTAAGTCCATCGATTAGCAGCCTAAACAAGTGCGGACTATCAGCCCCGCCGATAAGAAGGACCGGAATATGGATATCCGAAAACGATGTTCCGATCAGATCGGGGAAGCCATGATACAGTGAGAGGGCTCTGTCAGGGCCTCGGTTGTCCCAAACTTGAGCGTATCGTTCCTCCGATAGTGCCTCGAAATATCTGTCGCCCAAAACCCCTCGGCCAAACTTTTCAACGGCCAGTTTATCATCGCCAATCCGAAACGCCTTTTCAGATGGGCCTACGGTACCTATGCCAAACTTAATGATGTCAAACGCAAGCCGGGGCGCAGAGAACAAAAGGCCGATCAACTGGGTAGGCTTTGGCGGAATACTCACGTGCATTGAGACAGCAGGCGGTTCAATGAGGACGAGGCTGCGGAACATTTCCGGCACCTGCTTGGCCGCTAAGAGTGAAACAAGGCCGCCCCACGAGTGCCCTACGACGTGTGCCGGCCCTGCATCCATCACTTTGACCAAACCCGCCAGATCTTCCACATGCACCTGGATAGGGTCCCTGGCATCGGTTGGTATCGGAGCGTTCGGGACATGATAGCGTCGACTGTAGGCAATCGTGCGATAATTTTCCGAGAAAACGCCAAGCTGTTGGGACCAAGTGCGCACGTCCGAGGCGCTGCCGTGCACAAAAACCAGTGGCTCGCCTTCACCCTTTTCGAAGGTCGCAAGAACGGTGCCGTTCACTTCCACTGACTTGGCTTCATCCAAATCGAGCATGGTTTCAAGACTAGCGCAATGTAACTCCATTGTTAACGGCAGCTTCGGCGGCCGCTCTGCAGGTACAGCTTTGCACGATGAACGGCAGGTTTGGGCCGATCTCCTAACAAGTTGTGGAAAGAAATTACGGGAGCACCTTAGATCTCAGCGTTATCGCTCAGATTGAACTAAGTTGGCTATGCTAATTCGCTGATCGTCGATTTCAGATGGCGCATGTCGGTACCGCAGCATCCTCCAAATACTTGAATCGACGGATTCTGCTGCGCAATCGCGGCAATCTGTTTACCAAGTTCAATTGGATCGCCTTCGTCCAGCTCATCCGCTTCGTCAAGTTCCGCATGCGAGCAACTCGAAGCGTTCGCCACAAGGCCTCTCAGCCGGGGGTGGTTGCCAATCGCTCTGGCGAAATGGGTAGGGTGAGCGCAGTTGACCATAAAAAACATCGCCGCCGAGTCGGTTGCCGCGTCGATTTGGTCTATGCCGTCCACAAGTTTGGTTCCGTCTGCCAGGCACCCGTCTGTCTCAACAACCAGAGACATGATGATCGGCAGATCAGCGTCTCGGGCGGCGAGGATGCAACCCGCTGCCTCGCTTGGGCGGTTGAATGTATAAGCGGTGACCAGATCGAGGCTTGTGTCTTTCAGGCTTTGCATTTGAGCAGCGTGGTACCGACGTGCATCTTCGATGGGTACCGGCGGGATGTCGGCGTAAGGATCATAGCGCGGGCCGATGCAGGCCGACACCAGTACATCATCGCGAGCGGAAGCTTGGCGCACGTCTTCCATTAGACTGACCGCATCTTTGTTTACTTCGGCGAGCCGCTCTGCATCGTACCCCATGGGCGCTGCCCGGTCGGCGTTCGCCATCCATGTGGGCGCATCAAGGATGCATCCGACATTCATTTCACGGGCCAGATCGACAAGTGCCTGCATTTGACCGGCCAGTATCACCCTGGTGCCAGGTTCTTCCAGCAATGGAAACGACGCGAAACCGGGAAGCTCAACTCCATGATTGAAAATCAGGTCGGTGCCAGTGCCGGCGTAAACCAGAAAGGTCTTGTCACCTTCGAGTGGGAGCTGCCGCGCCATTCTGATCCACGCCTATTGCCGTTACCTCTGCACAAGAAACCTACTTTGTCTCGGGCCTCCTGTGAACCTTAGGACTGCGACAGGGTGTATTCCGTCACTCTGATCCCCACGCCAGGCCATACACCCGGTCATGTCTCGGTCGAAATCACCAGTGGCGACCGGTGCGCTCTGATAACAGGTGATGCAATCCCTACAACCGCCCAGTGCGGGCATCTCGAGTGGCATTTTACGTTTGATTCCGATGCTGAGATGGCCGTGACATCCCGTCGGAAACTGTCCGAAACAGGATGTATTGTGCTCGGAAACCACTTCGCTTTGCCGTCTATTGGTCGGGTGAAGGCGGACAACGACGCGTTTCGCTGGGAGGACTAGCCCAGACTGTATTTTGATGTGAACGGGTCTGTTGTCGGATGGAGGCTGACGTGAAAGTTCGACGCGCCCCGCAGCATACAGGCAATGATCGGCTTAACTAAATCTCGAACCTATTGGGCTATGTCACATTCCCTTGAATTCTTGTTTCACAAGCTTTCTCTCTTCACCATTTTGTGAAAGCCTGAAGCAGTTATGAGTGACAGAGTGTGCAATTTTCAGAAAACAGTGGTTCTTTCTGAACTCCAATCAGCTCTCTTGGACGGAATTTGTGATCACTGCGCGGTGACAAGTTCGGAACTGGCCAAGAGTGGAGAGGTGCTGGAAATATGTGGTCAAGAGTACTGTTTCGATTATGAAACCGGTGTGTCCACGGAGACTGAAATTTTGTTGTGCCCCAGCTGTCACGAGGCAAACCATCTGGACGCGCAGCGACAGCATAACCCTTGCCACATCTCTGCAAGACGCAGCCGGGAAAACATGGGTTAGTCGATGGGTTCAGGAGGCGAAGTTTTGGAACGGTTTTTTGCAAGAACCATCGCTGGTCCAATTTCAGTAGTCTGACAGACCAAGCTCGTCCCACATCCAGCCGAAATCATACTCAGCCACCGGAGAGCCGGTCTGGCGCGCGCTGCGGTTTTCGATTGTCTTCAGCCAGTCTATGACTTTCTTCCTGCCCGCCGTGCTGCGAACGGCCTGGCGCGGGGTCTTGCCATCCAGGGCAGGAATCGGCTGGTCAAGCGTATCGCGGTAATGCTGTTCGAGATATTCGTGGGCCATCTGACGGGCAAGGGCACGGGGGATGTCCTCTTCTTCTGCCACTCCGTTACTCGTGCTGTCATCCGCCATCATCTGTTCGGCGGTCTGGATTGATGTCAGCGGAGATTTCACCAGGTCGCCCAGGAGGTCCCGGACCAGGGCTTCGCCGCGTTCAGCGCGCGCTGTAGAGTTCACAGAAAGTGTGAGTGTCCGACCTTTCAGATCTAGGGACCCAAGCACGGAGGCCCCTGACATTGATTTGTCCAACACGAGGCCGGTGCCGTGCTTGGTGCCGGACGGGGTGTCGAGGTCAAGCCAGGTCCAATCCTTCTGGCCTGAGATCACGAGTTCTGCGGACTGTGTTAGCTTTTCAGATACCTGGCTTTGCCTCACTTTGCTGGCGAGGGGGAAGCGCATGTCGTGAAAGAGCAGGTTGTCGCCATCGCTGTTGCTGATTTGTGGTGGTTCCGGATCCAGCAGGTTCGGCAGATGTGCGAAGAGCCAGGCATTGGTGAAGAGGGGTGCGGAACGGTGTAGCTGATCCTGTGTCAGCCTCAGTTCAACGTCGGGGTTCAATTTCAACACGGAGCGGAGCCCGTCTTCAAAAAACGCGACGGTGTCGGGGTCGAAGGGGAGCAGCGCCCCCGAGATCACGTTATATTCCCCCTGTGCGACAACCCGAGCTGCGATGCGATCCCATCGCTGCAGCATCTGCGTCGCGCTGTGTTCCCGGACGGTAACCGGCTCTGCGTCCGAAAGCATGTTGCGCAAGACCATGGATCTGCCGGGGTCTACCTCGCTCACCTCATAAAGGCTGACCGACGCGTCCCGCAAACCCTCGATATAGGCGCGGGTCTGCGCACTCTCTTTGGAACCGCTCCCTTTCAGATAGGCATCTACAGCGTTTTCGGCGTCCGGTCCGAATGTCCTGCCCAGCAAGTCTTCCAGGCCACCGCCCCACAGAACCATTGGCCAATCCTCGCCCAGCAGGTCGCCCAGATCCTCGAAATCGAGATCAAAGGCTTCGAGACTTGGCAGAAAATGCTCGTCCAACACGTCCGCGAGCCGCTCGTGCCAAATCTCGTCACGGGTGATAAACCGAATGAGCCCACCAAGATCGTTCCCCGTTGTCATCTTCAGCTTCTCCCTGTTCGCCAGACAGAGGCGATCTAGCGCAGATTGCAACCGCCAGCCAGATCACAGGCTTGTGCAGATCTGCGTTGCATGGATGGTCTTGTCGTGGCGAATGCTATGTCTTTGGCTCCCGCTCAAAAAGCTCTGCGAAAAGTTCTTCGGAGCGACGCAGGCCTTCATCGGTTAGCACAATCGATTTTGCCTTTCCAACCGGGTCCAGGATCAGCCCCTTGCGGTGCAGGCGGTCAAGCGCGTCCCAGTCAAAGCCTTTCCATGCGCGGCGCTCGTCATGCAGCGTCAACCAGAGCAGCGCCAGGACTGCCTCATCCACTTTGTTTTCATCTATGTCCATAACAACAGCGGACGCGACAAAGGGCGGGCTCGTCAACCCAGATCCGGCGCATGGAGGGCATGCAAAGATCTTCAGCTAGCCTATAGTGCGACCAGAATGATAAGGCCGGGTGAAACCCGTGCCACCTCACATCACGGGTATGAATCGCTCCCGGCGAATAGATATCGCATTGTCATTGGACAGCTGGGCTGTGCCAAGCAATACTGGGAGCATGGCGCTGACAGACACCACACCTGTCCACCTGATCCATGTAGACCCTGACGTCAACATGGCACGGTTCTACGGAATAGAGTTGCAGCCGACGCTGTTTGGGGAAGTTTCGGTTCTCCGCACGTGGGGACGTATTGGCACAAACGGACAAGCTATGATGGTGACGTACGAAGACGAAGCCCAGGCTGCTGACGCGCTCCATATACTTGAAAGACAAAAACGTCGCCGAGGCTATGTTCCGGTTGGAGCATAGGCGTTTGATCCCATGGTTGGATGATGCGACCATATTCAAAGGAAAGGTGTGCAGCGAGGCATGTGTGAGAGCACCGCATCGATGGTTCTTCCAACCTTCCAACACAACGCGACAGATGCCAAACAAGCGTGATAGTGTTCAGGGCTTGTTGCTATCGATCCAGCGGGACATCAGATTGCGATCCCGAAAACACTCGTCCGGAACAGGGCTGCGCTTGATCCGGGCGATGCGTTCCGCAAATGCCACCTGCTTCGAGCTTGGCCTTGTATCGCGAACGCGAGGTGCTGATCTCTGCGTGTCGATCCATTGGCTCATCGCGCGCCGATCTTGCTGGATTTCCCAGGGCAAAACGACGTTTTGTTGCTCTGCCAACTTGCGTGCATAAGCAAGTTGCTTTGCCGTTGCTGGCAGTGCTGTCTGTGTCTCTGAAATGGCAGTTTCGGACATAAGTTTTTCCCCTTGGCAGCTTAGCAAAAGAATAGAACAAAAGGGGTTCCAAAGCAAACATATTGTGGGTGCTTAACGTAAGTATACTAAATATAGTGTTTTCGTCGAGGCAGGATAACACGCGTGCTTTTGTTTTCTGACAAGACCACGCAAACGGTGAATTGAGACCCGCGCGCGGCGCGCGGTTCACATTGATCAATTGACAGGGCAGGGGATCGACGCGCTAAAGCGCGCTCACCCCGGCCCTGGCATTGTCCAATAGTGGGGCTGCTGTGACCGGCAGGCCGGTCCCATCATCCCGATCCGCCCGCATCCTGTGTCGGGCCGGTCAAGGGGCAAACGCCGCGCGGTGCGCGTCGTCTCCATGTCAAAAAAAACCGGTTCCTCCCACGCGCAAGCGCGCGGTTCCCTCCCATTTTTTCGCCACTCCGACCCCGTGACAGTCCCGCCCCAGGCCACAGGCAGGGCTTCGCCCTCCTGTTGGCGGAGAAAGGGACGAGGCAGCAGAGGAAGCCTATAACCAGTTTCAGGAAATGGCCGGGAAAGGCAGTGTCGAAGCGTTCAAGGCTTTCCGCGATCTGGGCAAGAAAACCCGCAACGGCGAAATCACCGCGTTTCTCGCGCGGCGCTTTACAACCCAGCAGGCCGACTTCATGGCTGAAATCGCGGCTGATGTTGATGCTGATATTCGCTCGATCTGGACGCCTTCCGAGACGAACTGCTTCAAGCGGCTCAAGGCTGTACAGTTGGATGAACTGTACAAAGACCTTCTGGATTTGCACATGGACACCGATGCCTACCGCGCGTTCAGCAAGTCCAAGAAGGGCGAGAAGAACCAAGCGCTGCACAAGCTGTTCAACGATCCAGAGCATCAAAAGGCTTTGCGCATCACCGCCGAACAGAAAGCCCGCATTGACGCATGGGTCCCTGAGTGCTTCTAAAACAATTAGGGCAGGGCGCATTGCGCCCTGTTCCCAGCAGGGATTTAATCATGACGTATTCCCGCAAGGTGACTGCCGAAACGCAATGAAAGAATGATAGCATACTTGCTATTTGCTTGCACTGCCATCATATCAGCGATATGCTGTCATCATCAAACATGGAGGATGAAATGGCAAATCTGACAGTCAGAAATCTATCTGATGACGTTCACAGTCGCGTTCGGTTTGTCGCGGCAGAACGTGGCATCAGCACTGAGGAAGCCGCGCGGCAACTTCTCGATGAGGCGTCACGGCCAGCCGAGAAGGTTGGCGACGTGATTGTGGAATACGTGCAGGGCCTTAATGCATTCTTGCCAGATATTGAACGTAGTGGCGACAAAGCAGAACCGGCGGACTTCGGGTGATTATTCTAGACACAAACGTGCTGTCCGACCCGATGAAGGAAAGCCCTTCCAAGGCGGTGATTGGGTGGTTGAATGCGCTGCATAGCGCGCAGTTTTATACCACGACGATCACCATCTTTGAGGTACGTTACGGGATCGAATTATTGCCTGACGGCAACCGGAAAGCTGCGCTTTGGAAGGGGTTCGACTTTACGCTAGGCCGTCTGTGCGGCAACCGGATTTTGCCATTTGACCGTGCGGCTGCGGAGGCCCTTGCAACCATGCAAGCCGAAGCGAAAGCCTATGACGTGAAGTTGGCGGACGCGCAGATTGCGGCAATTGCAAAGACACACGGTTTTTCAGTCGCAACAAGAGACGTGAAGCCGTTTCAGTTCTTAGGTGTCAATGTTTTGAATCCTTGGGATCACCCATCCGATTGAGGGACTGGAAGAATGACCAAAGCCACCACCCCAACAGCACCAGAGAGCGCCATTCGCCGCGTCTGGAAGTCCGCGCAGATGTATATTGCGTTCCACAAGGACCAGAACAAACGGCAGCGCAGCGAGCCGAAGTTCTGGCCCCCGAAGTACGGCAGCGCGTCCGTTCATGGCGATCCGAGCGAGCAGGAGGCCATTGTTGTGGTCAAAGCCGCCGACCCGGAGGACACTCAGGATGTGCAAATCAAGCTGCACCCCGGTCGGATTGTTGTGCGTCGTGATGCAGAAAGCTGGTGGCAAGGGGTTGCGGTCGAAGATCATTCTGTAACCGTCCGAATGGCGGATGGCACAATTATTGAGGTTCGACATGATGGGTCTGTCAAACGACGTTCCGCTGAAGATGAAACCCATGTCGAAGCGGATGGCAGCATTTTCAAATGGACCGAACATGCGGAAACAACAATGACAGGTGATGGGATCGAAATGACCCGTCGTACTGAGGACCGGATTACCGCGATCACCTATGACGGCGTTGTCGATCGGGCGCGCAAGCGATAGCCTCACCAAGATTCTTTCATTTTCCTCTTGTGGCGAGAGATACTGGCCCACTTCGGTGGGCCTTTTTTCTTACCGGCGGCTTGATGGTGCAATGTCCTTGTTGTCCTGACCGCGCGGGGTTGGAACCCCGCTCCATCAGGACTGTGCGCTTCCAGCGCAAGGGGCCGCTTCAGCGGCCAGGCCGCGTTTCTTCATCATGGTTTCGGGAATTGAAAGAGGCCAGCATGAGGGGGTAGATGCTGGCCTCTGGGGGAATTACCGTCAGTGAGCGGTAAGTGGTAGGGTTGAGACTTTGATAACCGACTCAAACGCAGGCCGAAATTAGGGCTTTCCCGTAGCAGCGGATGCTTCTTGCGCCGCTGCCAGCAAGAACCGGCGACTTGCGCCGCCACCGCGCCCTTAATCCTTGTTCCGCAGGTCATTCCGTTTCGGGAAAGCGGCCAGATCGCGGATTCGCCCAATGCCCATCTGTCGGATCGAGGTGATGTTGCCGCGTTTCTCTTTGTTCAAGCGTTCCGGGCGCAGCGGGCCCAGAAGCTCTTGCCATTCACTCGGTCTGACAGCCTCAATCCCGTTGCCAGTGAAGATCCTCGTTCACGTGTTTCTTCTCTGATGAACATAAGCGGGCAGTCGGGGGAGCCGCGCAGCCCCCGTTCCGGGCGCTCCGCTTCAACAGGTAATTTCCCCTGCGCTGATCGCGCATTCCTCGCGGAGCAAATTACCTGCTGACACCCCCATTATGCCCGCTTCTTCCATGTTCATCGAAACACTCAAAAAACGAGGATCAAACAATGGCAACTCAAACTCTGAAGCTGAACGTCAAAGCCGGTGAAAAAGATGGCAAAAACTTCTGGAACCGCTGCGGTGTCGCGTTCGTAAACACTGACGATCACGGCAACATCACCTCAATCCAGGTCAAACACGATATGTTCCCCGGCGTCGAAATGGTGGCCTTCCCAAAACGCAATGACGACAACGAACAGGTGACCGAATAAAAAGGGGTAGGGCGGCGCAAGTCGCCCTTTCCTTTGCTCCGGCTTCGGTCCGGACGCAATAGCGTCCCAGATTGTCGTAGCCGATGCCTTGGCGGCGCACACCTGCAGCGTCATTGGCCGTCGCTGATCTCATTTTGAGGCCAGTTCCAGCAAACAGATGTATCCACCTGGTTCCCTAGTCGGTTAGGTCTTTCTTCGGCCTCATTTTGAGATAAGAAATGCGGTGCTTGCAAAGACGCCACTCACAATACGACCGCACCGGCCACAACCAGCCGTTCCCTCCGGCTAAATTATGATCACTTCCTCCCATTTGATCAGGCCGGTGCGGTTCCTAAAACATCACCTTCAATTGAAAGCCGCCAAAACTCTGTACAGTAGGCTGCGCTGTACAAATGACGGCGTTATGCGCAAATCCCGCGCCTTGGGGCGCGTGACCGCGTGCTAAGCTTCAGCCGGCAGACCGGCTTACGCCCCGAACCAACCACGCCCTTTCTCCCTTCGGCCTGATGCGGTGAATCTGTCTCGTCGCGAGCCAGCTTAACCGCGGCCAAATGGTCGCCAGGACTTGCTTGTTTCGGCCCTTCGGGTAACGCCCGCTTTTGCAAGAGGTCTGGGAGATCCGCGCGAGGCGCGCGGCTCGCATTGATTATTGGACAGGGCAGGGGATCGACGCGCTAAAGCGCGCTCACCCCGGCCCTGGCATTGTCCAATAGTGGGTCTGCTGTGACCGGCAGGCCGGTCCCATCATCCCGATCCGCCCGCATCCTGTGTCGGGCCGGTCAAGGGGCAAGCGCCGCGCGGTGCGCGTCGTCTCCATGTCAAAAAACCCGGTTCCTCCCACGCGCAAGCGCGCGGTTCCCTCCCATTTTTTCGCCACTCCGACCCCGTGACAGTCCCGCCCCGGGCCACAGGCAGGGCTTCGCCCTCCTGTTCTGCCAGCCGATAGATGTGGTCCATCTATCAGCTAACAGATCAGAAGGCCGCGCCCATTGGCGGAAAGCTGGGAAACACCGGCAACCGCATCGCCACGAAAGAAAGGAAGTAAGTCTATGGGTTACAATCGTTATATGAGCGGAATGTCCTGCGGTGGTCTGGTCACAGGGGAAGCCTTGACCGACGATCAACTGCGCTCCGCCGTGCCCTCGATCTTCGCAACCGAAGCCCACGAAAGCCGGTCTGACCGCTTTGTTGTGGTGCCGACAATCGACGTTCTGACCGGACTGCGTAAGGAAGGGTTTGACCCATTCTTTGCTCAGCAGGCCAACACCCGCATTGAAGGCAAAGCCGAGTTCACCAAACACATGCTGCGCTTGCGCCACCGCTCAATCACAAATGCCGAAGGCGAAGCCTTTGAAATCATCTTGGTCAACGCCAATGATGGAACCAGCAGCTATCAGATGGTGCCGGGTTTCTTTCGGTTTGTCTGCGCTAATGGCCTGATGGTTGGCGACAGCTTTAACGAGGTGAAGGTGCGCCATTCTGGTGACGCCATTCATGAGGTGATCGAAGGCGCATACACTGTTTTGGAAGATGCGCCCCATGTGGCCGAGCAGGTTGAAACCTTCAAAGGTATCTCTCTGGACGACGCCGAGCGCAAGGTGTTCGCGGAAGTGGTGCATGAACTGCGCTTTCCCGAGGCTCACAAGGAAGATGGAAAGCCCGCGCCGGTTCAGGCTGACGCTCTGTTGAGAACCCGCCGCAATGCCGACCGCCTGACCGATCTTTGGACCGTTGGCAATGTTCTGCAGGAGAACGTCATCAAGGGCGGGCTGCATGGTCGCGTCAAGGATGGCAATGGCCGCACACGCCGACAGCGCACCCGTGGCGTCAAAGGCATCGACCAGAACAAAGCTCTGAACCGGGCAGTCTGGTCTCTCACTGAAAAGATGGCAGAGCTGAAGGGCGTAAGCCTCGCAGCCTGAAGAACAGCGCGCGGCTCGATCCGGGCCGCGCATACCCCCTGACTCGGAGCAGAGACCATGCAAAATGAAATCGTCAACACACCCGCACACGAGCGTTTCAACAACTTGCCGAAAGGCGACAAGCTGGACCAATTCGAATGGTTCGAAATCATGCCGTGCCGAAATGATGAAAGCGAAGGGTGCGCCGTCCAGTGCGAAGCCGGAGAGGTCGAGTTTTGGAGCATTTACGGCCGGAAGAACGAAGGCACCAAAGACGCGCCGGAGTTTCTGGCGATGGCAGTCCATGACGCATGGGATGCCAAGGCGATTGTAAAAATCGCACGCCAGATTGCCACGGAAACCGGCAAGGGCTTCTTGGCTGGTGACGTCGCCTATGGGCAGTTTCCCCGCCAGAGCGGTCAGCTCGTGCCAGTGACCGAATTCATTGAGATTGCCGAGGCTCTGACATTCGCCATCCACGAAGCCAACGAAAGCGAGATTCCTGACGAAGACCAGCGCGTAGATGATTTTGACAATCATCCGCTGGCCGCGTTGCGCGAGGCGTTTGTCGATTATTCCGACTATTCGGGATCTGATCAGCTCGACCCTTACCAGCCCGAAGCCACCACCCACTGAAACATTGCAAAGCCGGGAGGCCGCTAAAGCGGCCCCCGCCATTTGCCCGATGGAGAGCAGAAATGCAGCAGCTTGATTTGATACCGATGGCCCCAAACGAGAAAGGAACACCAGGCGCAAACTGGTGGGCCGGTGCCTGGGAATGCCGGAACTACGACGGGTTTTTTCAAACCCGTGAGCAGGGCCGGGGACCGTGGAAATTCGTGATCTACGGGTTTGGCGATGACGATGTTTCCGTCTACGGCGTCAACCCGTTTGGTGGGCTTGTCCACCAGAGCGTGCCCATCGACGGGCAGGATCGCATCACCATTCTTGGCCGCAAATACGGCCGGGACAACTGGCAGCACTAAGCCGGGCGAAGCCCGAAAACTGAAATCGAGAGGACAGGCAAATGTATGCCCATTGTTTCCGTTCTGGACACATCGAGCTTTCCGCACATCCCGACATCGAGGGCGGGATTTGTATCGGGGAAGGAACAGAGGACGAGCTGGCCCGCAAACTGGATGGACGCGCCCGCATGTCATGGAATGACACGTGGTTGATCCCCGGAGTTCCGGAGGCCGAAACCGGGGATGCGGCCTTAGACGCCACCATTCGGTTCAAGACCCGGATGGACGAACCTTTGCCCGAGGCCGGATAGGTGCGCCACCAGCTCACCTTGCCGGGGCTCGATCAGCCGCGCCGCGAGCAGCGCGTTTTGATGCACGCGGCTGATGTGGGTCAAGCCCCCGATATGATGCCCGGTTGGCGAACTGCCAAGGGTGGGCACTTCATATGCGGTCAGTGTGGTCATGACGCCGGATGGAGTTTTGACATGACCGATACTGAAATTCGGCGGGGCATTCCGTGCCCGGTCTGCAACCACGAAAAGGAGGATTCCGATGCTTGAGAAATGTGTTCATCACACCATCGACATTGCTGTTGCCGGTGCCCTTCTGGTGGCAGCAGTTGCAGCGTTTTGCTGGCACGTGGAACAGCGCGCCACTATCGAGGTTTGGAAGTCTGACCGTGCCGCCCGACTGACCGTCGCGCGAGACTGACCCCGCCCTTTCAGCGCGTCCAGTTCTTGCTATCATCGACCATCCGGGCGAGGTCCGGATAGCCCGCGCCGCATCGGTTGTGCAGGGCCAGCCCGTCCTTTTCACGGTCGCATGTTTTGGCGATGATCTTCAGTGCCGAGGGCAGCGGCGTGTCAGCACCGACCAGCTCAATGAACCGCTTTTTCGGGTACTGCCCGTACCGCCCGCAGGTCTTGCAGTTGATCCGGACCAGCTCAAACGGATAATCCCAAGCCTTCACAACGTACAACCCTCGGTAGTGCTGTTGTCACGCGGTCTGAAAAACTTCAACCTTTCCATTCTCAGCATCTATCCCACGGGACCGCTCAGAGCCAGCGTTAAGGCCGCGCGCTCGGTCCCCGCTCGCGCCACCCAGCGCGAAGCCGCGCGACTGCCACTGTGCTAAGATCCCGACCGAGAGACCCTAACCTGACATGCGACGGTCGGTCAGCTCGTCGGGTCGCGCGGCTGAAGTTCAGCCAACTCGTCGGCACCCGCCGCCAAAGCGTCGGGAAGTTGAGCGCGCCCAGGCGCGCGGAAAATGCAGATCGCATTTAACGTGCCGGAAAGTGACGGGCGCTGTTCGGGCAGCCCACGCGTTGCGTGATTGCCCTGCGCCAGTCCACCGGCACCCACGCCTGTTTAAGGAAAAGGGGCGGAACCCTTTTCCCGGCGTGGAAATTTACTCCTAGAGCAAAGTTACTCCGATCACGATTTGAGAAAATACGAATTTCTAAAATCCCATCGGTTTACTCTTGGAGATTATGACAGGATAAGGTAGTTGTGTTACAAATCACAAATACAACCTGAGGTATAGATTGAGCAAGCCAGCCGACACCACTGTCTTTTCTGTTCGATTGCCGTCAGATGCCTTGGAGCTTTTGGAGGGGGCCGTGACTGCGCTCGGAGCCAAGAGCCGCAACCAAATCATCCAACGACTGATCTATCGTCTGATCGGGTATCTCGATCCTGACCCCGCTGTTGTGGGTCTCTGGCAGAAGCACTTGCGGCAGGTTCAGGGTGGATACACCAACCTCAATCAACTGGCGAAATCGGCCAAGCGCGGCACGGTGATCTGGACGGATGACGACCGGCGCGATGTCGAAAATCTCCATCGTGCGATCATCCAGCACCGGCAAGACCTGAAAGCGCTGATCACAGCGGCCCGCCGAAATCGAGAACCGGAGGCCGCCATTCGCCGGATCTTGCGCGACGATGATTGGACATCTGAAGTATGAATGTCGCGGCTCGCAATCTGACAGCAGGGGATTTCCTGGAGCTTGCCTTCCGGGAAGCGCAGAAGGGTATCGATCGATCCAAGCAGATCAGCCTGCAGCTGCAGACCGCCAAGCGCATGAAGTTCATGATCTCGCGGGCCTCATCCATCAAGGCGCGGCTGGGTGCTGTGGTCGGAAAGCCCGAGGCGGTTGTGAAACACGTCCGCAAAGGTGGGGTGAACAACGCCCATGAGCTGCGCCGCCAGATCAGTTACCTGACCGTCCGGGCAGAGGGTGTTTTGGACATCCGGGACAATGGCGTGACCCCGCTTGATGCGGATCAGGTCAGGGATTTGATCGAGACCTGGGCGGAGGATTTCAACGGGAAAACCAACTACGGTTACACCCGTCACATGATCGTTTCTTTTCCCGAAGGCACCTATCCGGACGCCGCGCATGAGGCGGGCTTGGAGTTCGCGGACCGTCTGTTTGGAAGCAGAGATTTTGGCGATACCTGGGACTACCTGACAGTGTTCCACAACGACACCGATAACCCCCATGTCCACATCGTTGTGAACAACCGAGGCGTCGAGCATGGGCAGTGGCTCGCTATGGGCATGAGCAGCGAGATGAACATCGACGTTCAGCGCGCCATCCAGGTTGAGGTTGCCGAAGGATACGGCATTGAGCTGACCGCGACGACCCGCCTTGAGCGCGGTTTGCGGCAGGAAGTGGAGACAGACACGTGGAAAGTTCAGGCCGGACTGTCACTTGTTGAAAGCACCCCGGAAGTCGAAGTTACGGCCCGTGACAGGGCTGCGGATGTGATGACTTTATCCATCGCAAGAATGTCCGATCTGTTTGATGAGCGCGCCAACGCCATCAGCGAAAGGATCGAAGAGTTTGCCATCAAGCTCATTGAAGGAGAAGAACCTATGGTATCGAGAATGGAACATCTACTGGATCAGGCCCATCATTTTGATGATTACGGTGAGCCGGGAGGCCCCGAATACAAGTCGCCTGAGCTGATGCACGAGCTGCGTCAGCACATCGCATTAGGCGGCGATGAGGAAACAATCAGCCCCGATCTGAAGGCCCGTGTAATCCAGCATATTGACGATCACCAGCATATCGCGGAGAGCGGTGGAACCCTCTCGGCGATGGCTGATATTGTCGATCATAAAGTCTATCAATCCTCCGAAGACTACTCGCCGCCAGCAGTTCGCTATGACGCCTACATGCGCGATACGCTGGGCGAGGATGCCAGTGACAATTGGTCGAAGAAGTCCGCCGACATCCTGCAGTCCATCGAGAAAATGGAAGGACTGGCGCGTGAGGTTGAAGATCCCCATCTGCGCGTCTCAATGGATATTCAGATAGGTGAGCTGAAAGGCGACGTTGCGAATATGCGGCCCAACGATCCTGACCTGCAAGCCTTCATCATGGAGGACAGGCGTTATTCAACGCTGATGGACACCGCTGAGATGGATACCTTGGATTATCCGCAAGCCGAGCAATGGGTCGAGATCCGCAAGGAAGTCACTGACACGGCCAGCAGCTACGGCCTAGACGGCGAGGCGTTTGTTGCCCGTTTTGGCAACCATCACAACGTCACATTGGGAACGACTATGGAATGGCGTAGCGACGATATTTCGACCGCAGCGGCCCACTTCCAGGCTCAAGGTTTGCCGGACAGCCAGGACCGCGCCGAGGCCGTTGTTGATGAGCTGCACCAAATAGCCTCTACCAAGATCATCGCAATTTCTGAGGAACTTTCGGACGTTCACGCCCATGCAACGCACCCGCTCTTGCAAGGGCGCGGCGACGATACCGGTCATAGCTTGGAGGACGATGACGGACACAGCTTATAAGGATTACACCCGGTCTGCCTGATGAGCGCGCCAACGCCATCTGCAGGACCATCACAGAGTTATCCATCAACTCGAAAAGGAAAAACTATGGTTTCGCGTACAGACTATCTTTTGAACGAAGTCGAACACTTCGCACCCTATTCCAAATTTGATCAATCCGCCCCGCGTGAAGATCGTGTTTCTGAGCAGATTGACATCATCACGAAAGAGCAACGGAGTCTGGGGTATGACAATGCCGCCATCGGTGGGCGACTGGCTGACATCGAGGACCAGGCTAACCGCCGTGTTGACGAACACACCGCCCAAGCTGATCTGGTCGAAGAACTGAAGATCGAACTGGAAGCCGCCGAGAGGTCAGGGGAACCAGTTAATCAGGGCGACATGCAGGCTTTGGTTTCCCGTCATATGACCGACGCTCAGGAATATGACCTGTATCACCCCTACTATTCGTCGCTCGCGGATCTGAGTGGTGACAAGGATTTTCAGGGTTCGGATGACTACCAGTCGCCCGGTGATCGCTATGTTCAGTATATGCAATCCGCTCTGGGGCAGGCCGGTTTCGAGAATTATGAAGAACAAACCAAAGACATCGTGAAGTCTATCGAGAACATGGAGGCTCTTGCCCGAGAGGTCGAAGATCCGCACTTGCGCGCCAAAATGGACGTCCAGATCGGAGAGCTGAAGGGCGATGTTGCTGAACTGCGCCCATACGACACCGACCTACAGGCGTACACTGTTGCTGATGACAGTTACACCACATCCATGAATGCAGCCGAGTTGGACAACCTGGACCCGACAGAAGCCGAAAAATGGCTGGCTGTGCGTGATGACATTGTGGCAACCGCCAACAGCTTCGGACTCGATGGAAACAAGTTCCTGGCCCGCTACAACGATCATGACAGCGTTTCAGTCGGCACAACGGCGACTTGGAAAGACGCGGATGTTTCCACCGCTGCTGCCCACTTCAACAGCCAAGGCGTTCCGGACAGCTACGAGCGCGCCGAGGCCGTTGTCGGTGAGCTGCACCAGGTTTCGTCCAGCAAGATTGCCGCCGTGTTGCAAGAGATTGCCCATACCCGCGAACAGGCCACCCACATCCATGAAGATGAGGGGCACAGCTTGTAGGGGCTACGCAGAAGGTACTTTTGATGCAGCAGGACCAGTTTCAGGCTTGGTGCAAAACAGGGCGGTATGGAAGTTGCCGAACGGGATGTGTTGAAAACCGACCCTTCGCGGCACCTTGCCTGAACTGGTAAGACGCGGGACGTAGCCGCCGTTCGTCAGCCGACGTAACAACTGGCAAAAGTGGGAAAACATTAACTGACGAGCAGTGACAGTAGCGCTAGTGAATGACGCCGTGGGGCCCGTGCTTCATGAAATGCCACTGACCGTAGCTGTCTTTCAAATCAAGCGCTATGGCCGTCGTGCCCTTGGTCGATGCGTTGCCCACCTCAGCAATTGAAAACTCGATGCCGTTGGGCATGTCGATGCGTACGCGATGCTCCCCGTCGCCATGTGGCGGCTTGATCGGGCGGCCGGAGGATGTCAGCACATCCCCAATTTTCACCGATGCCGTGCGCGCTTCCATATCTGAGGTGAAGTCGATGGCTTCGAAAACAGTGTCATGCAACGTCGGACACATTGCGCGGAATACCCACCAGTGTGTTGCCTCCTCGTCGGTTTCGCCGCCGGTGAGAACCGTCTCCAGCGCAGCGCGTTGAGCGGGCGATGCCGCTGGATCAATGATCAACTGCATCTCGCCATTACCTTTGTAAATTGGTCCAGGCCAGGCATAAAGAACAGCGACTTTCAAACCCGAAAGGTCAAGGTCTTCATAGTGCCCCTTGGTGATCTCCATCACTTCGAAGCCCCGGCAATTTCCGTGGGTCGGGTCCTCTTCGAACTGGCAGGGGCATGAGTAGCCGCAATTGCAGTTCCCGAATGCGGGGCCTTCGACATACCAATCTTTATGAGCCATGAGATGTCCTTTGTTTTATTGTCGCTACAGAGATGTGAGAATGCACCAAAGCCCCCACATAATCAGAACAGCTCCGGTGAACCTCGCAAAAAATCGGGGGTTGGGTAGGATCTTTTCGACCAGCACGTAAAGAGCAAGACCGACAATCCAGTACAGGTTCATAATTCCGCCAACAAAGAGCAGCGCCATTAATGCCCAACAACAGCCAAAGCAAAAGGTGCCGTGATGCATTCCCATAAGAAGCGCGCCTCCGCTGCCTTTCCTGCGGTGACGTGTCAGAAAATCGGCGGGAGAACTGCATTGTTTCAGGCATGCCGTTTTTAGAGCGGAAAACTGAAAAAGACCGGCCAAGATCAGCACCGCGCCTGCAGCCGGTCGTGACGCGAGCGTCATCATAGGCCCGTCAACCACGCCCAAAGTTTCAGTCAGCCATTGCGTTCCAGTCGCCAGCAGGCTGAAGCCACCCCAAATCAGTAGATAGCCAGCAAGAAAGATCAGGCTGAGTTTCGTTGCGGATGCACTTTCCGAACCATGTCGTTTCAATGCGGTGTACAGAAGAAGCGTCGGTCCAGCGCTTGGCGTCATCATTGCAATCATCATTACCCACCACATCAGGAAGACGAGCATCGCATAGCCAAATGTCCACGGCTGTGACCCGCCCATTGACATAGGTTCGCCGATCGGGCCGGCCATCCTCGTCATGTCCAGCGCCGACATGTTCATGCCAACGCCATTAAATGTGTAAAAAGCGCCCAGCAGGACGATTGCAAAAACCGAGGCAGCCACCACCCAGGTATCGCGCGACATCACCCGTTCTACGGGCCCTACGGAACCAGTCTTCACCGCTCTTGCTCTAGGCGGCGAGACGGCCTTGGCCGGTCAGGTGCAAGCTTGCCATATGTGCGTGGGTGCCCGTGTTTTTGTTGAGCTCTAGATCGCCACCCGAGGTTTTGGTTTGGCCTTTCGCCATTTCGGCGAACCCAAACTCGAACCCGTGAGGCAATCTGATACCGACGCGATGCGGTTCACCTGTGACGATATTAGGTATTGGCTCCGCATTGATTTCGAAAACGCCTTCCGCAACTCCCTTGCCGACACGATCCTCGATATTCATTTCCAACGAGACCGGTACGTAAAGAGTTTCGTGCCTGTTTGGACTCATTGCACCGAATACGAACCACATTGTGGCCATTTCTTCCGTGTCAGCCCCGGTCATAATCGCCTCGAGAGCTGCGCGCTGATCGACATCCGCACTGGCATCAATAATTAGCTGCATATGGCCGTTGCCTTCATGGATGGGCCCCGGCCATTTGTAAACGCCGCCTGCCGTCAAACCGTCGAGCGTTGTATCACCATAATGCCCCTTGTGAATTTTATAAACGACCGCTGCTTCACACGTTCCATCTGTAGGCAAGACGCCGAACTGACAAGGACATCCGAAGTTACAGTTACAATTCGCGAGCTCTTCGCCCCTTATCTCCCAATCAATCATGTATCGCTCCCTTTGGATAAACTGCCGCCAAAACTGGCACAGCATTCATTTGCCCGAAGGTTTGGAGGCCGTTGACGTCGTTACATTTTGTTTGTTCCAAAGCCCCGCCACTATGGGAATGCTTACCAGAAAACTGACGCCGAGTCATCAATGCCGAAATCTGCGACGATCTACTTGATACATAAGTCTCCTGTGGGCTCAATCTCACCTTCGGACTGCGTATCGGCCAAGAACCGGTCTTGGGCGGCGAACGGCGAGCGCCGTCCGCCGCATTGGTTCAGATGTCGATTCTCTCGGCGATACTCAGCGCATCTTCAAGCTCGACGCCCAGGTATCGCACAGTACTGTCGACCTTGGTGTGACCCAGCAAGAGCTGGACCGCCCGGAGATTGCCGGTCTTTCGATAGATCTCCGATGCCTTGGTCCGGCGGAGTGAATGTGTGCCGTAGCCGCTCGGTTCGAGGCCGATGGCTGAAACCCAGTCTCGAACAAGCCTCGCGTACTGCCGGGTCGAGATGTGCGGTGAGGCGTGGAAACGGCTGGGGAACAAATACCGGCATCCCAGCATCTCGGGTTGGTCGAGCCAGCCAGCGATCGTTTCGCGCGTGTTCTCAGACACTTCGAACTGAACCGGCCGATTGGTCTTGCTTTGAATGACCGTGACCCGCTCACGGACGCGGTCTCCGACGACCAGATCACCAACCCTTAGCTTGACGAGGTCGCAACCGCGCAACTTGCTGTCGATGGCGAGGTTGAAGAGCGCGAGATCTCGGTAGTTGCCCGCCAGTTCGAGCCGCGCGCGTATTGCCCACACCTGCTTTGGCAGCAGCGGGCGTTTCTGACCGATCAGGCGACCCTTGTTCCAGGCTTTGCGTTTCGGATTGACGGCGGGAAGTTGGATTCTAGGCATATCTATGCCTCCATCCATCCCTCCCGGCCCACACATCAACACCGCGTTGACCATTGATCATATGGCCAAGTGTCAACGACTGGTCTCGTGACGGGCTGCTAGCGACCGATGCCGCGCCGCCACAAGGCGGCTTCGAGCCGAGGCTGTGTGAAAACTCCGGATGCTGTATGCTTTTCGGCAAAGACCGGAGGCAGGCATGTCGGGATATATCGAGGGTACGGACCG
>NZ_JBQFON010000016.1:0-22100 GCF_056533505.1 Ruegeria sp. G2
GGTCCGTACCCTCGATATATCCCGACATGCCTGCCTCCGGTCTTTGCCGAAAAGCATACAGCATCCGGAGTTTTCACACAGCCTCGGCTCGGAGCGGACAAAGCGCTCCAAGCTTTATTGTCGACTAACTGCATCACGAGCGGTGCGGGGCTGCTATCGCACCCCAACTGGTTCCTTACGCGCCGATGATGTTGTGGCCGGGGCCGTAGGGGAAACCGGTGATGTTTTCGGCCCCGTCCTCACCGACCACGAGGATATCGTGCTCACGATACCCACCCGCGCCCGGCTGGCCCTCAGGGATCCACAGCATCGGCTCGATCGAGACGACCATGCCGGGTTCCAGCACCGTGTCGATATCTTCGCGCAGTTCCAGACCAGCCTCGCGCCCGTAATAGTGGCTGAGGATGCCGAAGGAATGGCCGTACCCGAAGGAGCGGTATTGCAGCAGGCCCTCATCCGCGAAGAAACGGTTGATCTCTGCTGTGATGCCCGAGCATGTCGCGCCAGGTTTGATCAGGCTCAGGCCCAGCTCATGTGCCGCGACGTTGGCTTTCCACAGGCGCAGGCTGTCTGCATCGGGTTCACCGAGGAACAAGGTGCGCTCCAGCGCGGTGTAATAGCCCGAGATCATCGGGAAGGTGTTCAGCGACAGGATATCGCCCTTTTGCAGCGCGCGTTTGGTCACCGGGTTATGGGCACCATCGGTGTTAAGCGCCGACTGGAACCAAACCCATGTGTCGCGATATTCTGCGTCGGGGTAGGCGCGGGCGATTTCCTCTTCCATCGCATCGCGACCGGCCATGGCGATTTCAATTTCGGTTGCGCCTTCGCGGATTGCCGAATGAATGGCAGCCCCGCCCACATCAGCGGTGCGCGCGCCGCCTTTGATCAGCTCGATCTCTTCTGCGGATTTCACCATGCGAGCAAACATTGTGTCAGGCGCGATGTCGATCAGTTCCGGCTGACCTAGCATGTCCAGCGCCGTGTTGCGCGCCGCCAAAGTCATGTGGTCGCCTTCGATCCCGATCCGCTTGGCCCCGCCGATCAGGCTGGCCACGGCGCGCCAGTAATTGTCGCGCTTCCAGTCAGTATAGATGACATTGTCTTCGACCGAGCGCCGCCACGGCTGGCCCGCATCGATATTGGCCGAGACGGTGGTGCAGGCGTCTTGCGTCACCACGCAGCCGTATGGGCGACCAAAGGAACAATATAGAAAGCCAGAATAATAGGCGATGTTCTGCATCGATGTCAGCAGGACTGCGGGGATGTCATGTTTGGCCATGATGGCGCGCAGTTTGCCAAGGCGGCGGTCGTATTCGCCCTTGCTGAACGGAAGGGGGGCTTTGTCGCCATTGTGGCAAGTGAAGAATTCGGGGCGTTTTGTTGTGTCTGTCATCACAAGGTCTCTCATCTTTGCCGGGCGGCAAACCCGGCCACTTGTCCCGGCGTTCAGGACAGGCGGTCTCGGGTTCCGAGAGCCGATCATCCCAGTGTGTCCGCGACGCCATCGCGGCTGGGATGAACGGGTGAATCGTTAGATCACGCGCTGGCCTGCGTCAAGACGGGGAAAGCCCCCGCAGACGCTCGGACCGGCGGCGCAGCAATTCAACTGTGGTCAACAGCGCGATCGAGATCACAACAAGGATTGTCGCCACCGCCAGAATTGTCGGGCTGATCTGTTCACGCAGGCCGGTGAACATCTGCCAGGGCAGGGTCTTCTGACTGGCCGAGCCGACGAACAGCACCACAACCACCTCGTCAAACGAGGTAATGAAGGCAAACAAACCGCCCGAGATCACGCCCGGCAGGATCAAGGGCATTTGAATCTTGAAGAACGTCCGCACCGGACCCGCGCCCATATTCGCCGCCGCCCGTGTCAGTGAGCGGTCGAAACCGACCAGCGTCGCGGTCACGGTGATGATCACGAATGGAATTCCCAGAACGGCGTGGGCAAGGATAACTTTCACATAGCCAACGAAGTTCTTGTTCATGCCTAGCGTGCCCTCCATGAAGCGACCGATATCGCTGTAAAAGAAGAACATGCCGGTGGCCGAGATGATCAGTGGCACGATCATGGGTGAGATTAGAATGCCCATTATGGCGCGCCGGCCGGGAACATGGCTCTGGCTGAGGCCGATGGCTGCCAACGTACCTAACGAAACCGAGATGATTGTCGCAATCGGGGCGATGATCAGCGAGTTCTTGAAGCTGCGCTGCCATTCATTGTTGGTAAAGAAGTCGCGATAATGCTTCAGCGAATACCCTTCAGGGTCCAGACGCAGCATCTCGGGCGTGAAGGTAAAGAAGTCCTGCGCGTTGAACGACAGCGGCAGCACCACGAGAATCGGGGTGATCAGGAAGACAAAAATCGCACCGCAGATCACCCGGAACAGGTAGTGATAGAACACTTGTTTCGGGGTCAGGTACGGCAACAATTTCTGACGATAACGGCCTTCGTACAGCCAATAGATAAACCAGACGAAGAACCATCCGCCCAGCAGGCCAAGAACGCCACCCATCGCGCCAGAGAACAGAAAGCCGATAATGCCAAAGCCCAGAATGTTAATCCAGCGGGCCAATTTCTCATTCTTGAGGACTGTGATGTAGATCCAGGCCACGGCTGCGATCAGAGCAGCCCCACCTATTATGCCGAGCAGTATCGACCCATTGCCCGCGCCGACAAAGATACCGGCGAAGGCTCCAGCCAGCGCGACGCTGGGTAGGACCATTGAAAGTGGTTTGCGGGATATCGGAGTAAGTGCGGCCATGTCGATTATCCCAGTTTCACGTTATCAATGCCGACGATCTTGTCGTAGCACCAGTAGAGCAGCATAACGACCGCCAGAAGGATCGTCCCCAGTGCCGCTGCCAATCCCCAGTTCAGCGAGGACGAGATGTGGTAAGCGATCCGGTTCGAGATGAAGACACCCTTGGTGCCGCCGACGATTTCGGGCGTGATATAGTAGCCAATCGCCAGAATGAACACGAGGATCGAGCCCGCGCCGATGCCCGGAATGGATTGCGGGAAATAGATGCGCCAGAAGGTCGTCCAGTTGGTTGCGCCCATGGATTTTGCAGCACGGGTATAATAGGGCGGAATGGTCTGCATCACCGAATACATTGGCAGGATCATGAACGGCAGCAGGATATGCGTCATCGCAATTATTGTGCCGAATTGGTTGTTGATGATCACTAGTCGCGCGTCATCAGCCACCAGCCCAAGCCAGACCAACGTTTCGTTGATCACGCCTTGTTGCTGCAGCATCACCTTCCAGGCTGATGTCCGTACCAGCAGCGAAGTCCAAAAGGGGAGCAGGACAAGGATCATCAGCAGGTTCGAAACCCGCATCGGAAGTGTCGCCAGCAAATAGCTAACTGGGTATGCCAGCAGGATACAGGCTCCGGTAATCACCAGCGACATGAAAAGTGTTCTGCCGAACAGCTTGATCAGGATTTGCTTGTCTTCGGGTTGAGACTGCGCCCCTTCAGGCGTGCGGCGCATGTCGACCGCGTTGAGGAAATAACCGTTGGTGACAGCAGGAGAGTGCGTCTTGATCACCGCCCAGGTCTGCGGTTCGCCCCAACCGTCATGAACCTCAATCACCTGGTCCTTGAATGGGCCATCGGTTTCGGGGTCCATCTTGCCTAGCTTCCGGCCTGAGCGGCGGAACATCGAAGACATGCCTGTCTCTTCGTAGTTCAAACGCGAGCCCAATCGGGTATGTGTCTTGTTGTCTACGGCCACGACCATGTCTCGGACGAACGCATCATATACTGCCTCGTCCGGCAGTTCACCGCTGGTCTCATCCCAGTTCTTCAGTGCCTCAACCGTAAGAGGCAGCGTTTCCTGCACGATGCTATTTTCAACCGAACGGAACAGCATCGAAGCGATCGGCACGATGAACGAGAACAAAACAAACAGCAGCAAAGGGGCCACCAGCATCAAAGCGCGCAGCTTTTGCCGCCGCAAAGAACGTGCAAGCGATTGCTTGAGCGGTGTTCCGTCCGCTGCCAGCATAGGTCCGGCGTTTTGGCTAGCGTCAGTCATCGGTGCCCCTTGGGTTTTCTTTGGTCCGGGGGCGGCGCACCGCCCCCGACTGTGTCAGGAAATTAGCCGCTTATTGCGCCAACCACGCCTGGAATTTGGCGTCGATGTCGTCGCGGTAGTCCGCCCAGAACTCGTAGTTATACAGGAACGTGTTCTTCGCGTTTTCTGGATCGGTTGGCATATGCGGTGCCATGTCGATGCCCAGTTCGGCGTGCTGACCCACCAGCGGTGCCGACGAAGCACGGGCCGGACCGTACGAGATGTACTTGGCCTGATCTGCCAGACGCTGCGTGTCGGTCGCGAACATGATGTAGTCCAGCGCGCGCTGCTTACGCTCATCGCTTAGGCCAGCCGGAATGATCCAGCCGTCCAGATCGAACACTTGTGCGTCCCACAGCATCGCTACGGGCTGCTTCTGCTCTTCGATCACGCTGAACAGGCGACCGTTATAGGTTGAACCCATGACGACTTCGCCATCAGCCAGCAACTGCGGTGTATCCGCACCGGCAGACCACCAGACTACGTTGTCCTTGATAGTGCCCAACTTGGCCAGCGCTTGCTCCTGACCTTCCGGAGTTGCTAGCACGTCATAGACGTCATCCTTGGCGACGCCATCGCAGAGCAGGGCCCATTCCATGTTGTTGATCGGACGCTTTTCTAGCGAACGCTTGCCCGGGTAGTTTTCAAGATCGAAAACAGCGCAGATATCGCTGGGCGGGTTGTCCCCTACCAGATCGGTACGATAGCCGAACGTGGTCGAATAAACGATCTGAGGAATAAAGCAGTCGCTGACAAGCAGGTCGCCGAAGTCGTCCGCAGCCGAGGTGCCATCGGGTGCCGGGGCCAGCATGGTGTCAGGGTCGATTTCCATCGCCAGACCTTCGTCGCATAGACGGATCGCGTCCGCCGCAACCACGTCAACCACGTCCCAGGTGATGTTGCCCGCTTCGTTCATCGCGCGCAGTTTGGCAACCGCTTCGGCTGAACTGTCATCGTTCAGGATGGTGACGCCGGTTTTTTCCGAATAGGGCTCGTGATAAGCCTTCAGCTGCGATTTGGAATAGGCTCCGCCCCAAGAAACGATTGTCATCTCTTCAGCAGACACCCCGCCAGCCGCTGTCGCCAGCGCTGCTGCGGTCAGCAGTGTTTTGGTTGGTTTCATGTGTTACTCCCAGTACTTCCCGTTTATCATAGTGTCAGCTGACGCACGGGTTTTCGCCAGCCGGTCCCTCGGTGAAACCGCGCTTGTGCCGCGCGGTTTGGTCTATGCGTCGAGCGCACGACAATCCTTGGCCAACCAGCCGATATCGATCTCTTGGCCGGGCTGCAGGCGAACGGCATCGGGGGCGTTGCGCGTCTTGACGATGAACTCGTCATTCCCGGCCACCGACATGCGGAAGCGGAACACGTCACCCATATAGATGAACTCTTTGACTGTGGCCTTTAGCGTATGTGCGTCTGCATGCAGTCGGTCTTTGTTGAATTCCACACGTTCGGGCCGAATCGAGACCTTGGTCCGTTCACCCGGATTATGCACGTTGATCGGAACAGCATCGATTTCCGATCCGTCATCCAACTGCACAAGACAAGTGTCACCGTCTATCGATTTAACAACGCCTTCTAGCGTGTTGTTTTCACCGATAAATTGTGCAACGAAGCTGTTTTCAGGCTCTTCGTATAGTTGATCCGGTGGCGCCAGCTGTTGAATACGGCCATCGTCGAATACCGCCACGCGGTCGGACATGGTCAGGGCTTCGGTCTGGTCATGGGTCACGTAAACGGTTGTGATACCCAACTCATGCGCCAGACGGGTAATTTCGAACTGCATATGCTCACGCAGTTGCTTGTCGAGCGCACCCAGCGGTTCATCCATCAGAACCAATTCGGGCTCGAACACCAGTGCTCGGGCCAGGGCGATCCGCTGTTGCTGACCACCAGAAAGCTGCGCTGGACGGCGGCCGCCAAAGGCGCCCATCTGGACCATATCCAGAGCCCGTTTAACTTTCTCTTCCCGTTCAGACTTGCCAAGCTTGCGAACCTCAAGCGGGAACGAAAGGTTCTCGGCTACGGTCATGTGCGGAAACAAAGCATAGTTCTGGAACACCATCCCGATACCGCGTTTGTGCGGCGGAATGTTGTTAATAGGTTTTCCATCCAGAAGAATTTCGCCATGTGTGGCGGTTTCGAATCCGGCAAGCATCATCAAGCAGGTTGTTTTGCCTGAACCGGACGGCCCGAGCATAGTCAGGAATTCGCCCTTTGGCAGTGCCAGGTTGAGATCTTTAACGACGAGATTCTCGCCGTCATAAGACTTTTGCACGCGTTGAAATTCGACAAACGCAGCGTCGCTATTTGTGTCGGTCACAAGACCCCCTGTTGCGTCAATTGACTATCCGGTTGGTCCGGATTTCATTGATCTTCTCGTGTATTAAACCCGAGGCTAACAAATGGTCGCAAGCCCGTAAAGCAAATGGATTACTGATAACGCCGCTTTTGCCTAGTTTTGCGACATGTTCAGCTTCTTCATATGCCAGGCTAAGCTTTGATTGCTTGAAAGAACCGGTTTGCGGATCACCTTTTCGATCCGGGGAATCGCAGCAAGGGTTCGCAGGTTCGTACAGCTCAAGAACACCGCATCGACGTTTGAATCATTGCCCAGACGGACCGCGGCTTCGACCACAGATTCGGTTGATATACGCACCACCTTGGCCTCTTCTGCCTCGCCAAAAGTGCCGAATACATCCATTGTGATTCCCTGATCCGCAAATGCGCGACGCAGCGGGGTGTTCACTTCTTCGATGTAGGGGGAAAGCAGCGCAAACTTCGATACCCCTCGATCCTCGGCGCAAGCTGTCGCTGCGCGCAAAGGGTTCGTTACCATTTGAACATCACAGGTCTGCTTGACCATTTTCTCAACCTGATCCGAACCGATAACTGAGCTGGCGGACGTACAGCCATATCCCACAACCCGATAACGCCGTGCCTTGGGCAGCAGATCGGCCGCTGCTGACAGGTCGGTTTCCATCTGCGCCAGAGTATCAGTGTTAACCTCATTCCCGCTGGGGATGCGGCTGACATAGAGCGGGCTTTTGTCATTCGCGAAAAGTGTACGAAACTCAGGCTCGATTGTCTCATCCGTCTGTAGCACGATCAGGCCCATTGGCACCGCTGAGGGATCATCCGCATCTAGGATATAGGGCAAGGTGCTCATAGCTCAGGGATCTCCGGTCCGATACGCGGGCTTAGGAATTCAGGCGCGCCATCGGTGATCAGGATGTTTTCTTCATGAACGAGGATCTTATCGTTCACGGCGATGCCTGGCTCCAGAGTTAACACCATCCCGGCCTCCAATTCTGTATGGTCATCAGGGATAAGCGAGGGCCATTCAGTCAGTGACATCCCCAACCCGTGGCCCAGTCGACCAGCATCCGTACCAACACCTCCGTCAGTCAAGATTGTATTCATGGTGTGAAACAATTGCGACGCGGTGGCACCGGGACGAGCTTGTTCAAAGGCGGCGTCCGATGCTTCGATCAGCCGCGAATGCGCCGCACGAACCGGCGCGCTTGCCGGACCGACCGACCAGTTGCGATCATAATCACAGAAATATCCATCGCGTACGAGGCCTGTATCCAGCATCAGAACATCACCCGACCTAAGTGGCGTTTGACTGGCAGGGGAGATCACGTCTATGTACCCGCCTTGTTCGGCACCGCCGGCCAGATAGGGGACCCAGTCCGCGCCTTCCTCAAGGCAAAGCATCTGAAAACGTCGAAAAACCTGATCCAGCGGTGTGCCGGCCGAGGCAATTTCCGGCACCCGTGCAAACGCGCGCGCGCTGATTTGACAGGCAGCTCGGATCTTGGCGACTTCGGCATCAGATTTCACCATGCGCAGCCCCCTTAGGATGCCATGGTCCCCGACAATTTTGCGCGTTCCTATAGCTGATTGAAGGCGTCTTAAATCGGCCAGAGGCATGCGCAGATGTGTCTCATGCCCATCGGGGCAGCCGATTTCATCGCCCTCGGCCGTCAATTCGCTCAGCGTATCCGCCAACAAGGATACCCCGTCATCTATTAGGTCGGGTGCGCTCCAGGTGCGAATGTCATCAATCCAAGTCTGCGCCATGAGCGCGGCACCAATGGAGGGAATTACTGCAACCGGTTTGCCGGAGGCCGGTACAATCAGAAACCAGGGTCGGGTCGGGCTTTCCCAGAACCGAGTGAGATAGCCGGTGAAGTATCGTAGTTCGGGCTCCGTTGTCAGCAAAAGGGCTGCAAGACCTAACCGCTGCATCCGCGTTTGAGCGCGCGCAACCCGAGCCTCGAACTCTGCCGGAGCGAATCCAGTCATGCCGGCTGCTCGGTCAACATGCATAGCACCTTGGCATCAGGGCCAATTTCCAAACCGGTGCGGCTGGCGTCGTTCAAGACAGCAGCAATTCCAGCGCCTCCCGAGGCACTGGTTTCCAACCCTGCCTCTGCCATGACAGGCAATAGGGCTGCTACGTCAGTGTCGCTGATGGTCAGAAATGCATCAGCATCCCGCGCAAGCCCATTCAACGCAATAAGCGACGGTTCTTTGCAATCCAACCGACCCATGATGCTGTCTGGCCCATCTGCAAAAACGCAGTGCCCGGCCTCGATGCTGGACTGAAGCGCAGGGGCGGACGTCGGCTCCACAACAATGATCTGTGGTTCGTCACCCCAAACCACGCGTGCATAGGCGGCGACAGCGCCAGCCATGCCTCCGACACCGGCCTGCAGCAGAATATGGGTGGGCGCTTCGGGGCATTGCTCGGCTGCTTCGACAGCCATTTGTAGATACCCTTCCATCAAAAGATGTGGGAGTTCGGTGTACCCGTCCCAAGAACTATCCGAGAGCAGGGTCCATCCATTTTCTTGCGCGGCAAGATTGGCGGCCTCCATGCTTGCTGCGTAGTCCGCACCGGCCCGAACCACCTGTGCGTTTTGCGCGCGCAGACGTTCGGCAAAGCTCTCGGGAACGGTTTCCGCGATGTAAACCACCGCATCGGCCCCGAAGACACGAGCACCGGCGGCCATACTCATCCCGTGATTGCCCGCGCTTGCCGTGACATATGTACGCCCTTTGAGGGTGTCGCTGCCTGGTTTGTCCGAAGCCTCGTTCGCCTGACAGGCAATAACATAAGCGGCGCCCAGAGCCTTGAACGATCCCAGACTCATGCGGGGCCGTTCATCTTTGACCCAGAGGCTTGCGACCGGTGCAATCGCTGATGCATCAACCAAGGGCGTTGGCTCAAAATCCGGGCAGAACGAACGGTGCCGCCCCAGTCGAACGGTTTCGACTGACGGGTAGGGGGCCTGATCTGCAAGCTTGGATCCGTTTCGAAACGGGTTGCTGATTATCTTCATTCTTCGCTCCCTGACCGGTTTATGCGCAGACGTGAACGAATTGCCCGAACCCTGTCAAGTAAAGCGTTTCCTTGACACGTCCGGTCCTGAATTTTGATCGCACCGACATTCGAATTTATGGATCAATCCATTGAGTATCTTTTCAATCGTTTTGGTTGCTTGTAAGAGATTGCCTAGATCATCAGTGTGGTTTGAATTTATCGCTCAGGTGATATGCGGGCGTGATGGAATGGTAGACATATCGGACTTAAAATCCGAAGGCCTTAGCGCCGTGTGGGTTCGAGTCCCACCGCCCGCACCAGTTGAGCTTCAGACCGGGAAACCCAGCCGGGATATCAGTTTCCAGATGTCTTTGTTCGCGTCCGAAAGCTGAGAGACGACATCCTCGATTTCTTTCATCGCTTTGTCATCCACCGTATCTTCCCGCCCTAATTTAATATCAGTTTTGCGATCAGCGATTCTCATCAGGATGGTCTTGGGATTTCCGCTTTCCTGATCAAAGGAGTAAATGCAGTGGTTGTACTTATTCCGGATGGAGGACAAGCGAGACAATCGCTGGGTGTGTTCAAGGATCGGATCACGGATTTCAGGTGCGCGACCTTCCATCTTCGCAAGACGCTCGACCAGATCGATGCGGGCTCGCGTCGTGTTCAAAGTCAGGAAAATGATCACTGCTACATCTTTGTTGGCCTCGGTTAGCCCAGCAATGAGATGGATCAGAAGGCTTTCGGTATTTGTCCACATGTAATTGAGGCGACCCACCAGCAGGATGAGCCGGTCAAATCGGGTTTCGAAAGCCTCATCCAACGGCTGCGCTACGCGCTTCGTTCGGCGCGACCTCGAAATAGAAATGAGCGGCCTCGGTCCGGTTGCTCACATCGATTTTGCCCGAAACATTATGCATATGCAGTTTGACTGTATGTTCAGTAATGCCCAGCCTGGTCGCAATCGTTTTGTTGCTTTGGCCTTTGGAAACAAGCCTCAAAACTTGTTTTTCCCGGCGTGTAAGCTTTGCGTATTGCAGTAGTTTGTCGGGTGACCGAGTTCTGGTCGCAGGCTGTTTTTCGATTGGTACGTCCGCTGCGCCTGGCGATGCCGCCATACTGTCGGCCAGAAAACAAGGTAGGTGTAGTTCCTCATGCATGAGAAGCCGCAATATCGCCCGCCACACATCCGGAGCGACGTTCATCGGCAGATATCCGATGTTGCCAAAACTCGTGCGGTCCCAGTGTTCGAACAATATCCGAGCGGGGCCTTTCTTGCGATAGGCGAAGGCAAGGCAGCCGTTTTCGGCAATTTTTGCATAATCGGCGGGTCGAGCCAGCAGCTCATCCAGCATCATCTGATCCACCACGATTATTCGTTCGGCGGAACTCGCGACACTACTTTTGGCCAGCACGTCTTCCAGGTGATCAAAACGCTCTGCACCAACACCGAATTCAGTTTGAACACTTCTTAGGGTTTGGTCCGAATAGAACAGTTCTTTACCGATAAATATGATCGAAAGCTCTTCGGGATATTCGATCTGACTACGGGCATGGTCTTGTAAGGAATAACTCACTGATCTTCCCCCACTAGTAAAAACGTCACCTTCTGAAGCCAA
This sequence comes from Ruegeria sp. G2, assembly GCF_056533505.1. Classification (NCBI taxonomy): domain Bacteria; kingdom Pseudomonadati; phylum Pseudomonadota; class Alphaproteobacteria; order Rhodobacterales; family Roseobacteraceae; genus Ruegeria; species Ruegeria sp. G2. Next base: position 11,045 of record NZ_JBQFON010000016.1, read on the forward strand.
AAAATGCGGGCACAGGGTTAAGCGACGTGAGAAAATTTTTTTATTCAAATTACGTTTCATCATACCTGAAAGTACGGGTTTCAGCAACCAGAGGCAGTACTTAGGAGCCGCATATCTAGAACCTTTGATCAGGTTCAACTTCACTCCAGATTGCCTAACCTGATGAAATGGCTTCATTAATAATAATGTTCGATCTGCCGAGATTGTTTCCCCTTCGATTTGGCGATGGAAGGGGCAATTTTCCCAATAAAGCGCATTAATAATAAGTAGTTAAAGAAACTAATGCTTTCGACCAGCTATGCATGCCCGCTCATGACTGCAACCATGATGGTGCTTTGATTTGTAAAGCGCACTTGAACCTGACGTGCCCATGGATTCGCGTATTTTGGCGAGACCCCCGTGGTCACGGAATCGGCTAAGCCGAGAAAGGGGGGCAAACCAACAGAAGACGATCACTGCCGCGCGAGTGTCCAGTTTGACGCTCTGTGCGCGACGTTTGTTTTAACCGCGCCAGTAACCGCTTTGTAGATGAATGGCGGTCGGGTGCTTCCGTAAAAGTGGAATTTATTATGAGACGCCAGCCTAATCAAACGACAACCGTAACAACAGTTGATGAAGTCCAAATCGACGATCTGGACGCCGATTTTGATACTGATATCGCGGTAGACGAAGCAAATATCGAAGCGGACATCAACGCTCAACAACAGCAACAAGAGCAAGATGTTGATAATTCTGCGAACAATTCTGACTCACAGGACCAAGATCAATCACAACGTTCAAGAAATGATAATGACAACGATCAGGATCAGCGCCAAAACCAAAATCAGAACCAGCAAAACACCAACGGTGGAGAAGACAACAACAACAATGACAACTCGAACCACAACGAAGTGAACATCGACTTCGGTGGCGGCGAGTGGATTCCGCGCGATGACGACAAAGTAGATGTCGATATCGAAGATATTGATGGTGATGTAGGCGACGTAATCACCGCTGGTGACGACCTGGACTATGATCCCGGTGATGATATCAACATTGATATCTCACAAGATGGCCCAGGAAACGACTTCGCATCCATCAACAGCCAGTACGCGAGCCTAGAGGATAACGACTCACTAGGTAACGCATCGGTATCAAATTCAGGTGACTTTAGCCAAAGTGGCAACGCTCATGGAGGTGAGGCCTACGCGGAAGACGGTATCGACGTAAATAACGATGGTGGCGACTCGGGTGATGGCGGAGAGAGCTATGGAGGTGATGCCGATGGCGACACCAGCGGCAGCCATTCGTTTGCACTCGGTGGTCATTCTGGAAGTGCTGATAGTTCAGCGACCGGTGGTGATGGCGCATCTTCGGGTGATGCCTATAACGCAAGCCTTGGTCTTGGTCTTTCCGGTGCACACTCCAGCGGTGACAGCACTGGTGGTGATGGCGGTGACGCCGATAGCGAGTCCAATGCGGATAACTACGGTGAAGCAAGCGCAGACAGCGACTCGACCGGTGGCGACGGTGGTAACGCTGAATCGTTTGGTCTTGGTCTTGGCCTTGCTTTGTCCGGATCGAACGCTGATGGCGATGCAGATGGTGGTGATAACGCCTCAGGCGCGCTGGCTGCCGGTCTCGGCCTAGCAGGCAATGACTCGTCAACCGGAGATGCTGATGGTGGAGATGGTGACGCTGAAAATGACGGTTCGGCTGACAACTCCAGCGAAGGAACCAACGAAGCTAACGAATCTTCCTCTGGTGGTAATATCGGTCTGGGTCTGGCGGGTGCGGGTGCACTTGGCCTGAACGATGCCGATGGCGGTAGCGGTTCTGGCGGCGAAGGATCAGGTGGTGAAGGCTCAGGTGGTGAAGGTTCGGGTGGCGAAGGCTCTGGTGGCGAAGGCACAGGCGGTTCCGGCACTGGTGGCGACGCCAACGGTGGTGACGGTACCGGTGGAGATTCGGGCTCTGTAGAAGAAGCCTTCCCATTCCCGGTACTCCTTGTCGAAGAGGAAGATCCAGACGGTGAAGAAGAAGCTGCAGCTGGTAACTCGAACGGTACCGGCGGTGACGGTGGTACTGGTGGTGCTGGTACCGGTGGTACGGGTACTGGCGGTACGGGTACCGGTGGTACGGGTACTGGTGGTACAGGTACTGGTGGTACAGGTACTGGTGGTACAGGAACCGGGGGCGCAGGTGGCGGTTACGTAGACACAGATGCGGCAGCGCAAGGCGTTGGTGACCAAGATGCCGCTGGTCCGGTAATCACGCAGTCACCCGGTGACATCGACGGCTCGGCCGATAACGATCAGGACGTTGATGGTTCCGGTGGTAACGGTGGAACCAACACAACCAATGGATCTGCGGACGCCAGCGGTGATGGTATGGCAACCGCCGAAGGTACTGGTGGTGCAGGCGGAACAGCCAACCCCGAGTCAAGCTCGGCGGCAAGCGGCGCAGGTTCTGCTGACGCAACCAACGAAGCCGGAAACGGTGGCGATTCCGAAGCGTGGTCCGATGCAGCCAATGACGGTTATGCAGAAAGCCTTGCCGAAGCGATTGCCGGATACGGTGGTGACGCGTCATCTGACAATGATGCAGACTCGTCGGCTTCGGGTGACGCAACCGGTACCGCAACGTCCGGCGCCGGTGGTGCAGGCGGTGCAGCGGCGTCGAATGGCGGAACCAGTGGTGACGTCATGGGCTCGTCGACTGGCGGTGCAACCACGGGTGCGATGAACACCGGTGGCGAAGCTTCCGGCGCATATTCAGGTGCCGGTGGTGCTGGTGGTGACGGCGGGATGTGGGGCTCGAACAACGGTGGCGATGGTATCGTCAACGGTGAGTCCTACGCATCAGCAGCTGCAGTAGTCGATACATCGGCCTTCAACCAATCGATCGTCATGGGTGCCAACGTGCTTGGTAACTCGGTCGATACGACCATGGTTGGTGGTTCGATGACATCGTCCTACGCAAGCGACGACACCGACGTGTAAGACCAACCTTTCGGGGGCCGCATTCTCGGCCCCCGTTAAATGAAATCGCCGGGGCCACACGATGTGGCCTTGGCCCAGTAAATCCCGAACCGGAAATTTATGCCGGTAAGGGGGTAAGGGATCATCGAAATGTCATTCGATAGTGTTACCGAAAAGATTGCACACTTTATTGGAACTTTTGATCTCACGATTGAAAAAGCCCGGCTGAGGGATCAGTACGAAGAGTTCACCGCCGTCAGACGCAAGGCGGAACTCGACGAACTGGAAGAGCCCGCAAAAATCCGGGTCAAAGCAGATCTTGAATTAGACCCGGGCAAATTTGGCCCGCTACCCTATGGGTTCAACACCCCCCCGGCCACTCCTGAACTTCCACCACTGGTTGAGGGACCGGACATTCAAACGGCCATCACACTAGAGCCACCACTCACTGACGGTCCACCGTTGCCTGAGACGACCACCGGCATTGGCGCAACGTTCATAATCGAACAGAAGCTTGAAATTGTGACCGAACTTATCGGCTCGGCAGTAACCTATACATTCCAGAACATTTTTCTACGCGACAATGATGTCGTTGGCGAAGGGGATTTTCGCGACGTCGACCAACTTATCGCCCAGGCAGAAGCAGCAGCGCAGGTTGCGGCCTCGATGCATGGGTTTGCTGTGCCTTCATTCTCGATCTCCGACTATCTGTCTATCGAATATGTGGAGACATTGGCCGCAGAGATGCTCGCACCGATCAATATCGAAGTTGAAGGCGCAGTTGTTTATCAGTTCCACGGCGAAGACGCGATGGGTGTAATCGTCAATGGTGAGTATGTGGACGAAGCCCCGGTTTGGGATGACCTTTTGCCCGAGCATCACAGGCCCGACGAAGAGGAAGAGGATGAAACGCCTGATGCGATGCCTGCGGAATGGGATCAGGATGAGGATTCCGAATTTGCCGATGGCCACACGGTGATTGCAGGCGGCAATCTTGCGATCAACGAAGTGAACGCAACTGTAGCGTGGGTCGACGCGCCCTACATCGCCGTGGGTGGAAAATCGATCGAGTTGGCCATGATCAGCCAAGTTGCTGTTATATCGGACACGGACAAAGGCACGAATGGTGACTCGGGCACCAACGTGGTGCACTCTTCGACAATCGAGGTCGAAGGTAATTCCGCACCTTGGCTGAAACAGGATTCAAGTGACGACGACGCTCCGGCATTCATACATGTTGATTGGATCACCACTGACCTGATCGTCGCTAATTTTGTGAAGCAGAACATTGATGCGACAGATATCGATCACATTGATACCGAGATCAACGCGACGACGACGCTCTATGCACTGGGCGACAATGAGATGGTGGATGTCACAAATATCCTCCAACTTGGCAGCTATTATGATCTGATCATGATTGAAGGCGACATGATTACGGTCGATGCGTTCATCCAGACCCATGTGTTGATGGATGACGATGTGGTTACGGGTGGACTGCCTGGGCCCGTCGAAGGATCGGATGAGAACCTGGTCATGAACGAGGTTTCTCTGAAGAAAGAAGGCGAAGACACGCATCAGGAGATGCATAGTTCAATGGCCGAAGCAATGGCCTTTGGTGAAGAGAACATGGCCGCGCTGGAAGAAGCGCTGATGAACGATCCGATGTTCGCCGGCATGGAACAGATGCGGGTACTCAAAGTGGATGGTTCTCTGGTTCAGGTCAATGTGACCGAACAATCGACGGTCCTCGCTGATCAGGATGACGTTCACCTGCATGGCCAACACGCTGATGAGACTCAAGTAATAGCTGGCAGTAATGCGATGTTGAACGCGGCGAACATCACCAAGGCTGGCGTGGATTCAGTCGTGATGGCGCAGGACGGTGCATTTTCGGACCTGCTGCTGCATCAGGCGAGCCTGATTGACATGCCGACCAATGAGGAAGTCTCGGAAATGACTAACGAAGCCATTGCCGCGATTATGGCAGAGGCGGGGATGCCCGGACACCAAGGCGACATCGCTCCAAACGGCAATGACCTCACGCCCAGCGAAATGGCAAATTCCTCTGATGGCCTGCAAACCATGCTGGCCTGATTTTCCCTGATTTACGAGTGACCGGAAGGTTAGTTTATGTCGATCGTTTTTTCGTCGCGCCGCACCCGATTTGCTAGCCCATTGGACCGGCACGGAGGAGGGGGTCCGCTGACCCTCAAAACCCGTGATCGCGTGGCCAAGTCAAACGGGAATTCTTTGTCGAAAACAGAGGCACGATTGCGGTTGACCCCTGAAATGCGGATGCCTGATCCTTGCGTTGGAACGGCAGCTGCAGAACCTGCGACGCACCCCAATGATCCAGAAGAATTGCCGCGTGCGGCGCAACAAACATACAGACCGACGCAGGCAGAAGCAGAGGCAGAGCAGCAGAATGCAAATTCAAAATCGTGCGCTGGCTCTCCCCTTCGGCGCACGCGGTCGCGGCCCAAAAAAGACAAGGATCCTGTGGGTGGCGACGCTGGGGTGGCCGATGCGGAAGCCCCTGATCGTGACGCCGCCGATCAATCGACTGCGCGCATGACCCCCTCTGTGCCGTCGGACGGCAAAAATCGCATGGGCACCACGATCGAGGCTAAGGCAAATGAACCGTTGATGCGCCTGGAAACGGGAGGCGGCGACGGGAACGGGCCACCCCAAACTTTTCACAAACGCACCCCGCCTGAAGATTTCCAGAAGACTCTGCGCACATCACTGCGGGCAATCTGGCGCAATCTGGCTTTCGTGCTGGTTCTGACTTGCGCAACTAACGTTCTGATCCTTGCGATCCCAATTTACCTGTTTCAAATCAGTGACCGAGTTCTGACCAGCCGGTCGCTGGATACGCTTATCATGCTGACCGCTATCGTCGCCGGGGCGGTCATTTTTCAATCAGCCTTTGATGCGGTTAGGCGATTCATGTTGATGCGCACGGCGGTCGAAGTGGCCGCTCGTCTTGGTGCTCCGGTTTTGAGTGCCGCTGCACACGCTTCTCTGCATGGTAATGGACGTGAATATCAGACCTTGGGTGATCTGCAGCAGGTGCGGGGCTTTCTGGTTTCTGGCACATTGATTTCGTTTCTCGATGTTCCGTTTGCGCCGCTCTTCATCCTGATGATCTTTCTGGTCCACCCGCAATTGGGGATGATTGTCGTGACGACGGCTCTTATCCTGATGGTGATCGCACTGATCAACCAGAAGATGACGGCCAAGCCCTTTGCCAAGGCCAATCAGGCGCAATCTTTGGCCAACCAGCATTTGGATTCGATGTCGCGCAACAGTCAGATCATCAACGCGTTAGCGATGATCCCCGAGGCGGTGCGCATCTGGGGTCGTGACACAGCACAATCGCTGACCTGGCAGGTCAAAGCGCAGGACCGCAACGTCATCTTCGCTGCTATTTCCCGTGCCGTTCGCTTGCTGACACAAATCAGCATTTTGGGGTGGGGCGCCTTTTTGGCCCTGCAGGGAGAGATCACCGGAGGAATGGTCATCGCCGCTTCGATCATCGCGGGCCGGGCCTTCGCTCCGATTGAGGGATCGATTGAGGGCTGGAATACATTCCTGCTGACGCGAGGTGCTTTTGGCCGGATCAAGGCTCTGTTGTCGAGTTCGGCTCTGCAATACGAAAAATTACGCCTGCCGCGGCCCGAGGGACGGCTGGATGTAGAGCGTCTGCTCTATGTCCCGGGTGGAACCAAGAGTGTCGTTCTAAACGGGATTACCTTTGCACTGAACCCCGGGGAAACTTTGGCAGTCATCGGGAATTCAGGCGCGGGGAAAACGACGCTGGGCAAAACGCTGGTGGGTTCGATCCTTCCGACCTCGGGAAGCGTCCGGTTGGATCTGATGGATATCCGCAATTGGGATCCACGCCAGTTTGGCGAGAATATTGGCTATCTTCCGCAGGACGTGCAGCTGTTTCCAGGTACCATCAAGGACAACATCGGCCGGATGCGTGCGGACGCCACAGATGAGCAGATCCACGATGCCGCCGTTCTGGCAGACGTACACAACATGATCGCGACGCTGCCACAAGGTTATGAAACCGTGGTGGCCGCAGACGGTTCGCCCCTTTCTGGCGGGCAAAAGCAACGTATCGCTTTGGCACGGGCTTTCTTCGGAAACCCGCGACTGGTAGTTCTGGATGAACCGAACTCGAACCTCGATGTGGCGGGCGACAAGGCGCTGGCACGGGCGATTGAACAGGCCAAGGAAAGCAAGATCACCGTGGTCGTCATCACACAAAAACCAACGCTACTGAATGTGGTCGACAAGATCATGCTGCTGACTGACGGACGTGTGGCGCTGTTCGGGCAACGCGAACAGGTGCTGGAAAAGCTCAACGGGCCGCGCCAGCAACCACCCGAAATTCAGGGCAAGGGGGATTAAGCGATGAACGAAGTGGCACGCACCGACGAATCCGGGCTTTGGTATGCCGAGGTTCCGCGCTCGATCACCAAGTTCATAGTGATTGGTTTAGCCATGCTGATCATCTGTTTTGGTGGCTTCGGCGTCTGGTCATTCCGCGCGCCTCTGGCGGCTGCGGTCATCGCGCAAGGCAGCTTTGTCGCCACCGGTCGTAATAAAATCGTACAGCACCTGGAAGGTGGGATCATCGAGAACATTCTGGTCGCGGAAGGAGAATCCGTTCAGGCCGGACAGATCATGATGACATTGGACCAGACCTCAGCCGAGGCCAATGAGCGCGAATTGTTCATCCGCAAGATCCGCCTTCAAGCGATGACTGAGCGGCTTCTGGCCGAGCACAGCGAACAGGAAAACCTGGTGTTTTCGCCAGCGCTGATCGAAGCGTCAGACGACGTTGAGGTCATGACGATCCTCGACAATCAGAAACTCAGCTTTGATGTTTCGCGCAAGACTTTACTGAACGACATCGCCCTGCTTCAGCGTAATATGGAGGCATTGAAAATCCGTGCCTCGGGGTTTGAAGCGCAGTTGACCAGTATGGAGCGCCGCTCGGACATATTGAAGGAAGAATATGACACCAAGCTTTCACTGTTTGAGAAAGGGCTTGTACGCAAGGGCGATCTGAACACGATCCGCCGGGTACAGGCCGAGGCCGAGGGTCAATTGGCACGCCTGCGGGCAGAGACCGCCGAGGTCAATCAGATGTTGTTGAAATACGAAGAACAGATTCTGCGGACACGATCAGCCTATCGTGAGGCCGCTCTGGACGAATTGGGCGTTATCGAAGCCGATCTGGAAAGTGTGCGCGAAAAGGCGCGCCAGGCCCGCAGTGTTCTTGACCGTGCTGTGGTGCGGGCGCCGGTCACAGGAACCGTCGTAAGGTTACACCATCACACGCCCGGTGGCGTTATCGAAACAGGCGAACAGATCGCCGAGATCTTACCCGCTGACGCGCCGTTGATTATCGAAGCGCAAATCCCGAGAACCGAGATCGACAGCGTCATAACTGGCCAGACTGCGACGGTACGGCTCGTGGCCCTCAACCAGCGTACGACGCCTGTTCTGGAAGGTGAGGTGTTCTACGTCTCGGCCGACTCGCTTGTCGAAGATTCTGCTGGCATGCCGCAAGAGGTGTATCTGGCGCGCATCTCGTTGACCGCCGATGAAATGAGCCGCGTACGAGGGTTTGTTCCCACGCCCGGAATGCCTGCCGAGATCATGATCCAAACCGAAGAGCGCACATTTGCCGCTTATATCGCCAAACCGGTTGTCGACAGTATGTCACGTGCCTTCAGGGAACATTGATTGCCTGAACCTCTACACCTTCAATTTTCTGCATGTTAGCCTTTAGCGGATCAACGAGCAGGAGAGACGAAGATGGCACTGACGGTCAAGGACATGATGCAAGCAGCGAACGCCGCGGTTGAGCGTATTGGTGCCAGCAAGGCGCAGGAATTGCTGGGACAGGGGGCATTACTTTTGGATATTCGCGACGCACCAGAACTGGAACGTACCGGTCGCGCCGTTGGTTCGCACCATATCCCACGCGGAATGTTGGAATTTCGGGCTGATCCAGATTTGCCATCTCATGATCCTGAATTGCGCAAGGACAGGGTGATCATCCTGCATTGCGCGTCAGGAGGCCGGGCAGCGCTGGCAGGAAAACTGCTTAAGGATATGGGATTTTCTCATGTCTATAATCTGGGTGGGTACTCAGATTGGGTTGAGGGTGGCGGAGAAACCATCGGTCCGATGGATCGCGGAATGTAGCGACGAATTCTGACCCAAATCAATGCCACGAATATACTAGGGGTGTAATGTCTTGGCCAGAAACCAAACGACAGGACGACTGGCCATGATACGCCTTGCAGCCATGCTATATTCTCTGATCGCTACCGCAATTGCAGGTAGTGCTGTAATCGCCGTTCTGGCCGCCGGGATGGTCAGTTCGGTGGCGATCATTTCCGCGGCCGCTGCAGGTGCTGTTGTTGCCGCACCCGCGTCATGGCTCGTGGCCAAGCGTCTCTATCAAGGTGCATGATCAGGCGTTCAGAAAGGTTCTGACGGCCGCTTCGAATTCACGAGGTTTCTCGGCGTGCAGCCAATGGCCTGCGCCGGGAATTTTGGCAAAGCGTGCAGCGGGAAACATCTGACGGATTTGGTCGCGATATTCGGGCAAGACATAATCCGATGCGGCACCAGAAAGAAAAAGAGTCGGACCATCCCAATTGCCAGACACCTCTGGAAAACCCATAATTTTGGGCATTTCATCAGCCAGAACATCAAGATTCAAACGCCATTTCTTGTTCTCGACATCCAGAGATTGCGTGAAGAAGCTCTGAAGTGCTTTTTCAACTCCCTGATCCGCCAGCTGCGATTCTGCATCAGATCGTCGTTCAACAGGTGACATATCAACAGCGCGCATCGCTTCAATGTATTTGATCTGGCTATGTCCATAGGAAACCGGAGCAATGTCGGCGACCACCAGTTTGCGAACCTTGTTTCCGTGCTTTAGGGCTAGCACCATTGCGGCCTTTCCGCCCATAGAATGCCCGACGACATCTGCGGCACCGCCTATGCTGTCGATCACTTCGGCCAAATCCTGCGCCAATTCGGAGTATCCATGCTGATCATTCCAAAAGCTGTAGGCATGATTGCGCATATCGGCTGCGATCACCTGCCGCTCGTCTGACAAGCGCCGCGCAATCACACCCCAGTTTCGCGCCGAGCCATATAGGCCATGCGCAATCAACAAAGGAGGTTGGTCGGTCGGGTCGCCATGGATGATCGTGTTCAACATGGGTATGTGATACCTGCCACCACATGGAACAACCAGCCCCATTGTCGTCAGCATTGAGCGCGGTTAGATTGCCCCGTCAGGAGACGTGAATGTCGCAGGAATTCGATATACAGACCCAAATCGCGCAGACCATCTTACTGCTGCGTAAAAAGCTTGGTGTGCGGGACAAAACTCTGACAGCATCGGTTCGCCGCGCGAGACGACGATTGCCGCGCAAGGTCTATAAGCAGGCACTGGTGCTTGCGCAGGCCGAGAAGATGGCAGTTCATCCAAAGCTACGGCTATTGCTGGATACACCCAAACTCGAGCAGGCATCGGAGGATGTGCAAAGCCATCTGAATGCTATCAACCTTGCTGACCGGCGCTGGGGGTGGTTTCTAGGCTTTCTGGGGTCGCTTGCTTTGGGCTTGCTGGTTTTGACCGCCGTGTCGATCTTTATCCTCAGGTCGCGTGGCTTGATCTGATTCGCAATTCAGGCGCAATTGCGCGGATCAGAGGATGATGCAAAGAGCCTCCGGCCGGCTAAAACCCAGATCAGACGTCACACCTCCGAGAACAATATTTTTGAAGCGTTTGAGGCTTGTATTGCCCGTATCTTCCTATTTGATGTGCGCGCAGCAGATTTTGCCAACGACGCCGGATGCATCAGGCACCACTGATTTCTCACGTGTACGTCAATCTATATAGCAAAGCGGCGCCCACAGGACGCCGCTTTTAATGATCAAAGTCCGGACTTTTCAGAGGTTCGGATAGATCGGAAACTTGGCGCAAAGCTCAGCGACTTCGGCTTTGACTTTTGCTTCGACTGCGGCATTGCCTTCTTCGCCATTGG
>NZ_JBQFON010000017.1:0-18709 GCF_056533505.1 Ruegeria sp. G2
GCTGATGAATCTTGTAATTAATGAGATGAGAATTTTGATGCGATACACAGTCATTCTTGCCGCGCTATTTATTACCGCTTGCGGCAAGGAATCTCCGGCGGTTCGCGCCTAGATATGCCTAGCCGATACCGCAAATGCAGAAAGCGTCCGAACGGACAAGTAAACGCCTCAGTTTTGCAGAAGATCTGATCATTGTTATTGTGGATGCGGAGTAATGCCGGTGTTCGAGGGGTGCAAAATGGCGCGGAGACTTCCAGGCGAGGGTGACAAGAAATTTTTGGTTTATGCAGGTACAGGTACGGACCTGATTTTTAATCACGGTATCGAGCTTCCGGGTTTTGCGTCGTTTCCCTTGCTGGAGAAGCCTGACACCCGGGCTGTTCTGGCCGGACAAATGCAAGCGCTCGTGCAATTGGCCGACGATATGGGTGTTGGGTGCATTCTCGACGCACCGACATGGATGGCCAATACCGACCGTGCTGCACCTTTGGGCTACGATGCTGAACGTCTTCGTGAGGTAAACAAGAATGGTGTCGCACTGATGGAGGAGGTGCGCAAGGCTTCTGGTCGGGATGACGTTTTGGTTTCCGCCTGCGTTGGTCCAAGATACGATCCTTACGCTGACATCCCGTCCATGACAGTTGAACAGGCGCGTAGTTACCACGGTGCGCAACTTGCTGTTCTGAAAGAAACCAGTGTTGATCTGGTGACCGCGTACACGTTCAACCGCCTAAGCGAGGCTGCTGGCTGTGTTCTGGCTGCAAGAGATATTGGTTTACCCATCATTTTGTCATTGGTCGTCGAAACCGATGGCTGTTTGGCTGACGGCACCAAGCTTGTTGATGCCATAGACCAGATCGAAGCAGAAACTGACGGCGCGGCTCAGTTCTACATGGTCAACTGCGCACACCCGACGCACTTTGCCGACGCGCTCAACGCGCATCCAAGGCTCAAAGGTGTTGTTGCCAATGCATCAAGTTGTTCGCACGCAGAACTGGATGAGGCCGATACCTTGGATGAAGGAGATCCCGTGCAGCTCGGCAAAGAAATTGCGGATGTCATGCGGGAAAACCCGTCGATCCGGGTGTTTGGCGGTTGCTGCGGTACGGATATGCGACACCTAAGAGAAATGGCTTTGGAGGTAGATCGCGGATAGCGCTGCTGTTTTATTTACGGCGGCGTATCACCGTATGGTTGAAGCTTGATGATAGGCTTTAACGGGAAAAACAGTGATCCGAGAAGTAATTCCGATGAAATGCTGGCGAAGCGTCATGACAGGTGCTTGACTTTGCTTTTATAGACCGTGGACCAAACGTGTTCTACCGTCTCGATCACGCAACTCAATTCGAGAAGCTCAACTGACACCTTCAGGATGGAGACTGACGATGTTTGCTGGGAGGATGACAAGCTTTCGCACTCACATGAAAGAAGCCGGAATCGACGTTGCTCTCATCACCGATGACGACAACGTTTATTATCTGACGGGCTATTATGACTACCTGCATATGGAGTTCGGGCGTCCAACCATCCTGATTGTGCACCGATCAGGCGAAAGCCTGCTGATCACGCCGACAATAGACCTGAACGCGGCACGTTCGGCGGCTCATGTTGATCGTATCGCGGCCTGGAATGACGGTATGGGCGAAGAGTGGAGATCGGAACTGCCTAAAGCGGTCAAAATGGCAAAGCGCGTTGGGATCGAGCCTGATCACATGCCGCCTGCTGTGCGGACATATCTGGAAACGTTGGTCCCGGTGGAAAACCTGGTCAGCGCCACACCGATATTGGCTGATATGCGAATGATAAAATCCGCCCAGGAACTCCAATTGGCGCGGCATGCCGGGCAGGTGGCAAGCGCTATGATGGACGCCGGGCGCGACGCCATTGCAGACGGAGTGCCGGAGTTCGAAGTTGCGCTTGCCACATCCCAGGCCGGAACACGAAAGGCCGCCGAGCTTTTAGTGGCGCATTACGATGACGCGGACATGTCGCCCAACACTCATTTTCTGCAAATAATGGCGTCGGGTGACACCATCACCAAAACCCATCATCGCGCCTCAACCCGGATCATGAAACGAAGCGAACCGGTGTTTTTGTGCTTTTGCGGCATGACCAATTTTCACCGCTTCAAACTGGGTTTTGACCGCACCTTTTGGATTGGTGAGGTGGCGGACAAACAACAAGAGAATATCTATGAGGTTGCCGTGGCAAGTCAGGCCGCCGCACTGGCAGAGCTGCGCCCAGGTGTGACCGCCGAAAGTGTGCATACCGCCTATGCCGAGGTTATCCAGGGGGCGGGTTTTGAATACCCGTTCCGGTGTGGTCGCGCGACCGGCTATAGCTTTTTGGAGAAACCACAGCTCGTCACCGGCGACACGACAGTGTTGCAGCCAGGGATGGTTTTCGCTGTTGATGGTTCAGTGTCAGTCGATACATTTCGTGCGCAGGTTGGCGACAGTTTCATAATCACCGAAGATGGTTGGGAGGCAATAACGGAACATCCAAAGTCCTTGGATGCCGTTATCCTTTGACCTTCTGACCAACGCAGTCTTTTGAATGCATTGGCGTGGCGAGCGCCTGAAATGGCGAGCCGGGTCTTAGGACTTTGTAAGTTTTGCTCCACGATCTCGCGATTGCGTTGCATCTTTAGGCATCCGCAACGCGATTAGGTGCGCGAAGTTGGAAGCACCTCCGGCACCTTCGATAGCGCAGTTTCAGAGGTAAATAAGCCGCTTTGGGACCCGGCAATTGGAATGTATAACTTGCAGTGCATTGGAGAAGAAGGCGTGGCGGAAAACTTGCGTTAACAGCCATTGTTCGATTGGGGGTAGATGGAAAATGAGTGATGATTCTGAAACCTACCGAGGAATCTGTTATTGCGGCGCATGTAGTGTTTCTACTGCCGGTGAGCCGATGGTCATGGCTTATTGTCATTGCCACTCTTGCAGAAAATGGCATTCGGCGCCGGTCAATGCCTGGTGCCTCTGGTCGGCAGACAATGTCTCGTTGTCAGGACCGACGGTTCACTCGGACAAGAATGATGAAAGCCATCGTGTTTCCTGCGGCAAATGCGGGGGTGCATTGGTGAATATCAAACCCGGAAAGGACATTGTAGCGGTCTACGCAATGTCGCTGGCCGAATCCGGTTTGAGCTTCGAGCCGGCCTTTCACATCTTCTACGGCGAGCGTGTTTTCGACATGGCTGATGGCCTGCCGAAGTGGAAGACGGTTCCGACATCGTTCGGAGGGGATGGTGCCGCTGTGACCGAACCGGACAAAACCGGTTGGATTTCCTTGAACACGCGAGCCCAAGGGTGAAGCGCAAACTTACCTCGATCTTGGCTGCCGACATTGTCGGCTTCTCGCGGCTTGTGGAAGCTGCCGAGGAAGCCACGCTGGCGCGTCAGAAAGAACTGCGCCTGTCCGTGTTCGACCCCGGCATCAAGCAGGCTGGGGGTAAGATTATCAAGTCGACAGGCGATGGATTTCTGGCCGAATTTTCAAGCGTTGTGGAAGCGGTGCGGTTCGCGATAGCGGCGCAAGAAGCGGTTCGCGCAGAGGAAGAGTCCGTGCCTCAAGATCGGCAGATCAGTTACCGCATGGGCCTTCACATAGGTGATGTGGTTGTTGATGATGGTGATATCTATGGCGACGGTGTGAATCTTGCCGCTCGCTTAGAAGCTGCTGCCCCAACGGGCGGGATTTGCATCTCCGCTGCCGTCCGTGACCAGATCGTTGGCGTAATGGACGAGCTGTTCGCTGATGTCGGTGAATTGACGCTGAAAAACATTTCGCGCCCGATCCGCGCCTTTGTCTGGCCTCCCGACCAAGGTGGAGCACTTTACACTGCCACCACACCGCCCATCGAGGTGACTTCCAAAAAGCCCACGGTAGCCCTTAGTGCATTCGAAGCCCTCGGCAACAATGACGATGCTAAGATGCTGGCAGAGGCCTGCAATCACACGGTGGAGGCGGCGCTTGCCAATCTTACAGGGTTGGATCTGATCGCACTCGAGGCGGGCCCGGACCATATCGCTACGGCGGTGTTTCAGGCCTCTGGAAACCAGGTCCGCGCGACACTCAAGCTGCGTGAGACGAGTACATCGGCAACCTACCTGACCCAGCGGATGAACGGTGATCTTTCCGATCCTTTCGTGGCAGAAGATCTGTTGTCAGGGGAAATCGCGACAACGATCCGATACGGAATTCTGCAGCGAATTGCTGAGCGCGCAGCGGAAACGGAGACAAACGACCCCGAGGCAATGCTGAATCTTGCGGGGCATTACATGATGGGATCGCAGCCTGAAGAATGGGAGGCTGCGGGCCGTCTGTTGGACAGGATCCTTACACTCCAGCCACGCAATTTCATGGCCGTTGGGATGAAGGCGAACACGTTGATTGGCGAATTGGTATGGGGTTACCGTCCGATACGCCCGGAGGATATCGAAGCCGCTGACGCAGGGCTGAGCAAGGCGGTTTCGTTGAATGACCAAAGCGATTACGTGCACCTGATCCGGGGAATTTTTCACTACGGTATTACCGGCGATTTGGAAGCGGCGGTGCGGTGTGTTGAACGCGGGTTCGAAATCAGTCCGCAGTTCGCCCAGGGGCATATGGTACTGGGCTGGATTCAGAACCTGATGGGCCAACCAGAGTTAGCGCTGAAGTCCATCAAAAAGGGCTCGTTTTCTCTTGCCAAGAACCGGATATATCACCGTGTCCCACAAGCGTTGGCCCAGACTTATCTGGTTATGGGCGACTTCGAGAATGCCATCGCCAACGCCAACCGAGCGCTACAAAATTCGCCGGGGCTGCCGGTCGCACAAATGTACCTTGCCAGCGCAACCGGTCAGGCTGGTTTACCTGATGAAGGAGAAAGGGCGCGGGACGCCCTATTGGCGTCCGATCCGGACTTCCGAATTAGCGGCGTGCGCAGGTTCCATTTTCAGGACACCACACGTTGGGATGCAATCCTGGATGGGCTTCGCGCGGTGGGGCTGCCCGAATAAGTGCTCTCCCAAATTAGTGCCACATGCATTCTGAACTGGGTGAAATGATCAACTTTCTACCAGTCGCGGTTTGCTTCAATCATCATATCGACAGAGTGCCGAACTCGCGGTTCGCCTTGTGGAAAGGTAGGGTGGAATACTGGGCAAAAACGCCGCACAAGATTTCCAAGATCGGTTTGACCCTTGAGTGATTATCTTGTCTTTAGGCACCGACGGACCATACAGGGGTAACATGATGAGCGATCTGGGTTTCACTTTCAGGCGCGCGAAAAATGGCGAGGTTAATATTGATCATCGCGCCAAGCATGCGACGACTCTGAGGGGCGAAAAGGCAATGTGGTTTCTGCAAGACATGGACGGCATGGACTTCGAGAGCCAACAGCAGGAAATGGCCCGCCTCACAGGCAACTATAGACGTGGGAATGAGCGCCAAGCGCGCAACCATCCCCGCAATCGGTAATGGCGAGCCACCCGGAAACATATTGAAGGGAATCTGTCACAATCTCCGAAATGAGGGTCGCTCTTCAGATAAAGGTTGAAGTTTGCCAGTCAAAATGCACTTTAGTTTGAGATGCAGCGCTTTTAAGTTGACGGAAACACGATGCCACAATCATAACTTGATCACACATTTTGAATCGCGCAAACTTATGGGCAAATCATGCAATGTTATGCGCAAATGTCGCGCAAAGTTATGGGCAATGACACCGAAATTTTCTGAATTAAATCAATGACGGGGATGCAGCGTTATGCGCACGCCTACACTAGTGTAGGGACGCGCACAAACCTTCACGCACCCCATAAGTTTGCACTGTTTCACGATAATAGTGCAGAGGAGAACAAGTAAATCGCCTTATGCGGGTGCCGAAGGATAGATTTCAGTGTCTCAAGGATTGAACACCTGATCGCGATGCCAGATCAGGTTCTCCTTGTGCCCAGCAGTTAGACCAGAGATCCGCTTGGAATGTCCGGACAACGAGCTCATTGCCGGCGCGGACAGTTTACTCGAAAACCAAGGTGTCCCGTCGTCCTTGAAAGTCACCAACAGATGCCTGGCGTGTTTCTTGATCCATAGCCAGGCAGGGTGCCTGAGAAACATCATATAAGCAGATTTGGATAGCATCGTATTATTTGCATTCCAGATTTGATGAAATCAGTGAAAGACCATCGCGGCCAGCTATTGAGAGTAACTTTTCTTAGGTGCTGTCGTCGTCACCACTCTACCAAAGACTCATGTAAATCGTACCGATAGCTCGGTGTCCATAACGCCACCAAAACCAGCTGACCATTCTTCACCCGGGGACACTGGCTATGCGTCTGTCAATGTGCCAGTTGTGACGAGCTCGCCTCCCTGAAGCTGGTCGGCTTCGGAGAGCAGAGACACAAGATGAGCCAGGACTTCGATTGGGCCGCCAAGCGCGTTTTCACCTTTGCCGGACTCGATGGCCTCACCGCCCTTGAACAATGCTAGTGGCACTTCAGCCAAGCCGGTCAAAACATCTTGCGTCGCCGCGATTTTGTCGCCGAGAACAAGGCAGCCGTGCAATCCTTGTGCTGCGATTGAATCTTCGACCGAGAATTTCCAGTCGGGATAAATCGATTGAACAATTTCAAACCCAGGGGCAACCCACTCTACGCAACCTGCCAACTGCTCATTGTTCATTTCAGCTGTTGGTGCATGTTTAAGGCCCACTACAATTTCTGGTTCAATCCTCGGTTCTGAATACCTTGCCAAGTTTACCGGCTGATCAGTCGAAAACAGCCCATCTGCGTAGACCTCTCCCCAAATGGGTTGATCTACACCATAAACAGGCCAAATCGTGCGGTTCGTGAAGCCGACCTTCCGGCCAACTCTCTTTTTGCCCTGAAGCTCTCGGACGCGACTTGCAATCGAATATGCTTCATCCAGCGTTAGCTGTTCGGCCTCTGAAGACAGTTTAGATATCTGCTGGGCAGAGGTCAGGGCATCAGCGATTGTCTTAGCGCTAGCTTCAATATCTCTTGTCATATTCGCATTATACCTGCCGAAGGCTGGATTGCGATGCAATCGAGGTCCATCAGGATTGGCTCAAGATTGGACCACTGGTCGCAGGGGTCGACGTAACCGATTTACTTCTGCGGATCACCTGTTCGGCTCTAGTCATGCACACTAATCGAGACAGGATGCACAGTGTTGAACAAGGTAAGATCTTCGCCTCCGGCATCGAGAATGCCCGCTTTGTTGGCCTTGAGACAGCAAACAATACGATGCCAGAGTATGATCCTGCCTGGCCTAAAGCCCTAGTGGAAATAGAGCATTTTTTGAATTCAATTTGAGCAGTGTACCCAGCTCAGAATGGGCAGCCAAATACGGAATATAGCAATTCAGAAAAATTGTGACTTCCAACCAGCGGCTACTCAATTGCAGTGCGAAATGTTGAGGTAAGTCGTTTGTTCAAACCGTGATGAGGCTCCGCAGAGGAACCGTAGTGCAACTCCGCCAAGGCAGCGATGTCATTGAAAATGACTACGGAGCCGCCCTCTTCATTCGCATAAACCAGTAGTTTTTGGCAAAAGGCATCCAAACCAATTGCCGGAAAGCCCGTCATTGCCACGCCACCGGGTGCTGGTCCGCCGAACAGCAAGAGAACCGTATCCGGCAGCGCCACCCCCTGTTGGGAAGCTTCCGTCGCAAAATCGATTTCCCCAAACCAGACAGTATCGTCCTGCCCCATTACGGCTGTCCTGAGACGTTCGACTGCCTCTGGTACGCTGCGCTGAGATCGCAGTTCGATGACCCCATAGTCGGCAAACAATTCGCTGGTTGGCGCTGGTGCTGCATCCAAGCCGTTCAGAACTTCGAGCAGCTTGCTCTCAAATGTATTTAACGCTTGGGTGTCATTCAGACCATGCCGCACTTTGAGAAACTGAGAGTCTGTATAGGCGATCTGCGGGCGATCATCCTGATCGAATGAGAGAACGCGAAAAGGAAGGTCCAGACCTGCTCGTATGTTCTCTTCCAGAATGGGCGTGTTTATCTCTGGATCAGAGAAAATGAGTACACGTGATGCTGGCATTTCTACGCCTTCAGCTTTGGCCAAACGCGCGTGATCTATCGATGCGATTGGAGTAGCTCCCGCTTCGACAACGGCAGTCTCAAGCTCTAAAAAGTTTTTGTCCACCGCAGTCTGAACAGACGACGATTGTGCAAGACCGGAGGTCAAAACCGACGCGGTTGTAATCATCGAGAGAACAAAGAAAAACCTCAGCACTTTAACACTTCCTGTTTCATTGTACTTTTCTCAAGGAAACCGCCGCCAGAGCTGCAAAAGCTATCTCGGCCGCAAGAAAAAATAGAAGTACCCCGTTTGGAACTCCATCGATAAGAATGCTTAGCATGCGTCCAACTGCCAGTCCCGACATAAACAAAAAAAGAACCCAAAGCGCCGGTTGTTGTAAATCTGGTTTCGCCACAGCCGCTAACCAAAACAAAGCGTTTGCCAGATAAAGACCCATAATCGCTCGGAACACGTGGGTTTGGTTCGTCCCTTCCACAGGAAATCCCAGCAAAACTGGGATCGAACTGCCGGGCATCAGACCGTATGATAACGCAATTGGCACGAGGCCGACGGCAGCAAGCAAAAGTACCAATCTAGCACTCATGGAGGAATCCTTCTCGTAGAGGTTTCGCTCTTTTGCGAATTCCCAATCGGTTTTTTGAGGCAACCGATGATCCGAGCCGGATGCCCAAACAGCAATCAGAAAGGCATATTGTATGCCTCATTAACCTTCTGAGAGATGACACCTTCGGTTGATGTCTATTCTTCAACTTAACCTTGGTTAGAAACCAGCTTCCCACTCGGAAGAATTCCTCTAAGGTTTCTAGATGTGCCTTTACCAGACTGGCGCTACTGCTGCTTTCGTTTAACCGAGATAATGCATCCAGAGTGTTTTGGATGCCGTGCAGGGACATCTCGTGCCATAGCGTCCACATTTCCGAGGTGCCGCAACGCTCCGTTGTTGAGCAATACGCCTCGCCCAGCATCATACCGGCGCTGTCCGAATCCGCTGGCAACACATTCCCAGTTTTCCTTGGCCGCCGCGTTGCGGAATCTCGGTAGGTCGTGCGGGTCATGCCGTCCCGGTGTCGCTGCGACGTGATCGTGTTTCTTTGAGTTGCTTTGGTGACTTAAGTGGTGGGTCACTTGTGTTGAGCCAGGTTGCTGAACAGTACCGGTTGTTGGCCTCGGCCTAGGGCGCATGATTGTCACGACACCTTGTGGATTCTTATGTCCTGGGACGGCTACGTGAGTTGCCGTAGGTCTTGGTGTCAACTGTGGAACCTGGCCAGGAACCGCTATGGGAACCTGATTAGGAGTCGCGGTCGGGACGAGCGGTGGCACAGCAGTTTGACCGGAAGGCTGAGGCGGGACCTGACCAGGAACGGCGACTGGTATTTGGTTTGGTGTTGCAGTTGGCACAAGGGGCGGCACATTAGGCTGAGGCGGAACCTGGCCAGGGACAGCTATCGGAACTTGGTTGGGAGTCGCAGTCGGAACTTGCGGCGGCACAGCAGTTGGCCCGGTAGCCAATGGCGGAACCTGATTGGGAACGGCTGTCGGAACCCGGTTTGGTGTCGGATTTGGCACCAAGGGTGGAGCTAGGGTTGGTGCTACGATCGGCGTTGGAACTTGACCGGGAACCGCTATTGGCGTTGCGATAGGAACCCGACCGGGAATTGCGTTCGGGACCGCGCCCGGCGAAAGGACAGGCACAACAACGGACGTGGGCGTTTGCGGCGTTCCCCTTGGTGGCAACTGATTTGCCACCGGCTGTGTTGGGCCGGTAATTTGATTGCCTACCCCTTGCCCACCGGCCTGCCCACACCCTTGGCTCGATTGGTGCGGATTCCCCACGCCACGGCACCACCCGAAATGATTTCCCTGCGCGACGACCTGCGTAGCGGCCAGTTCTGCAAACAAACAAGCTGCTGCAAGCAAAGCAATGCGGTTCCGTTTCATAACATCCTCACCAACTTGTTGTCAGAGCAAGATACGCGCCGGGATCGCCAGAGTCGGTCAAAGGGCCGTCTCTCAAAGGGACACCGACATATCCGGACAGGAATAGGTTTCGCTTAAACTCAATGTCCAAACCCAGACCTGTTGAGGCCAGTGTAGCATTATCAACTTCAAAACTCGCAGGGTCGTTGTTCGAGATGTAACCCACGTCGAAAAAGACAAATGGCGTTAAGCGATGAATGCTTTGCGAGCTCGGAAAATAGGAGTGAGACACTTCGAAAGTCGCGGAAATCCCGGAATCACCGTCCACTTCGTCAAACCGATATCCGCGCAAAGCATAACGATCACCAAGGAAATACTCTTCGACAGATGGCAATCTGTCCGTCGTGTACTGCCCCCATATTTCTGTCCGCCACGCAGTGTTGGGCGATAAGGCTCTTAATGGGCTTTCGTATCCGACGCCGCCTCGAAGATGCCAGAACGAAGAGTCCCCGTCGTCAAAGCTTGCGTCTGTGGTGTCGTTTTCATTATCGCCAAAAGACAGCGTTAACCCTACTTCCAGAGCTTGTCCTTTTGGATAGTATTGCCCGTAAAGATATGTAAGGCCAACGACACTCGCGTCACTAGACAATGGAACGCCGCCACTGACTGAGTCCGCTTCGGAAAGGCGATAATCCAGCAGCAGATAGCCATAGCGGGCCACATCTCGGATCACGGGGTAACCCAACGCGACGGTGAAGTTCTCGCCATCAATATCTGTTCTTGCAAAATCACCCGAGAGGTCACGTTTTGCGTTTATATTCCCGTAAAAAATCTCACCATACAGACCATTGCTGTGCAGCGGTGTGCGATAGGTAACAGCGCCCCATAAAGAGTGTTCGTCGTCTTTGTCCCAATTGTAGTTACCTGACCCCTCAAATCGCAGCAAATCCCCGACGGTCAGCATCGAATAAAACTCTTGTACGACATAGAAGCTGAGCGCTTCTCCAAGCTCACGCGGAGGGTTGTCGAGTGTCGCGCTGCCGGCTTGTTTGCGCAGTGGCTCTCCCAACACTCTCAGCCGCGCACCAGCCTGATCCGGGTAGTCAAGTTCGGTCGACAATTCCAAGTCAGGTATGTCCTCGGCCAGCATCACCGCCCGCTCAAATCGTTTTAGCGTCATGGGATATGCGGTGGTGAGAGGGCGAAAAATCCTTTCTAGGGTTTGGAACGTGCGCGTATCTACACCTTCAATTTCGATGGTTTGAATGCGCCCTTCATCAACAATTATGCTCTGCCCATCGGGACCGGGCCAGGCCTCAGCCAAGAAATAACCGTCTTCTCGGTAGATCTGAGTGATCGTTGATGCGACCTCCACCGCTGTGATGCGCCCTGACCGATTAAAGGCCAATTGACCGGCAAACGTTAACAGCTCATCAGTATCGTACACCGTTACGCCGCTGACAGAGTGCTTTGATGCTATTTCCCAAGTTTGTGCAATGCTGTATTTTGGCACTGAAACAATGGCCACAAAAGTGCAAATGATCGCAATTACAGCCGAGTTGGTAACGGGCATTTTCTACAACCTTAGCGTGATTGAGCATGTTAAAACCCAATCCTATTACGAGGTTTGAATGTCTGAGCTTACCGTTATTCAAATTTGATCACGACTGGTGCTTTCGAGATACACAGCGAACAGACTACAATGCGCCTTCGTCGCCCAGGAACTCGATACCAGCTGTCGCGCCATCACTGTAGGCAATGCAATTCCAAGGAGCACGATCCTCACCAACGCCTACAGTGACCTGTGTTCCCGCCTCGCTAAATGCCGATGAGAGCACCACGACTTGCGAATTGTTCGTCGTGTTGGCTACATCACGCAAACATGCTTGCTGAGCCGGTGTGAGCTCGGCGGACGCGCTTGATGTACTCGCATCGTCACAGGCCGCAAGCATTGCGAAACAAGTTGCGCCTGCAATCATCACCATCTTGTTGGTCATTTTCTTCTCCCTCTGGGTCCTTTGAAATTAGTGAAACTGGATGCGCTTGTTTGAAACTCTCGCGTCTGAGTACCCAACAGAATATGCTTCCATCCTGTGAATACCTTTCCCAAAACTTGCTGCGGCGGGCTTGGTCGGCAGAACGATATTTCGTTGACTGCCAAGACCGCCAACAACGCGTGACGACCAAGTAATATCACCGGCAAAAGCCAGAGCGAACTTTGGAGCGAGGGCCAGAACCTTAAGTTTGAGCATTGCATCCTCCCAAGCTCGATGATTGTAAAAAGCCTTCCGACCGCCAGCACTCACTCCAGCAGTCGGAAGGGCCCGACAAATCGGGCGACAGCGACATCAACGAAGGTAAAATGAAAGTTGTGTCAAATTCGCATATTTGAATCTAATTTCTAATAAATCAATATTTTTTCCGCGCGTAAATTTCTTTACGCTCTCGTGCGATAGGCTTCTGCTTTCAAACAAAAAGGTAAGAGGGAGCATCCTTAGGGGCGAGTGCGTTCTCCTGAGCGGCGACGCGTTTGAGACCGCACAATAGGTAAGAAAGGAGTGCAATATGGGATTTGGCGAAGCAGTAAAAACGTGTTTCTCAAAATACTTCCAGTTCTCCGGTCGGGCTTTACGCTCAGAATACTGGTGGTTCTTCGTGTTCGTAGTTCTCGCGAGCGCTGCTTTGGCTGTGCTGGATACGATCATATTCGGGACCAACCCCGAAACAGGGCAGGGATCTCGGGTTCTGTCCTCTCTTTTCCAACTGGCTGTTCTCATACCCATGCTGGCCGCCGGTTGGCGGAGGCTGCATGATACAGGACGACCTGGCTGGTATTTGCTGCTGCCGATGGCGCTCAGCATTACAACGCTCTTTGTTATGCTGGGTGGGGTGGCGTTCTTCTCGGTATTGGAGCAAGGAACCGAAAACCCCGATGCATTACGAGGACCCGCGGCAGTACTGGGCGTGACCGGTATTGTTGTTGTCTCAATTCTTCAACTGGTTCTGTCCATTCTGATGATCTGGTGGTTGACGCGCCCTTCGGAAGAAGGCGCAAACGAATACGGCGCACCTGTTTCCTGACCTGGTTGCCGGGGCAATTGGCCGGAATCTCTGGCTGATTGACAGTGCGAACCGTAACACCATGGAGAGAGAAAATGAGTTTCAAAACGATTTCCACTGGGACGCTGATGATGGTTATGGCGACCACAGCATCAGCGGAGTGGTCGTTCAACTCTGGGCCTAATCCCAATGCATTTATTCAGACCGGAAACATGACGCTGGAACTTCAGTGTGACCGTATCCGCTTTGCTCCGGCTGGATACGAGGACAGCCAGGACATTGTACAGAAGCAAGGGCTTTCCATTCGTTTCTTGAAGAATGGCACCACCGAAGTTGGCGCATTTCAGGTTGGCGCAGAAAACGCTGACGTGCAGGTCGTCGACAATTATCCTGTCGAGGTCAGTTTCAATAGTCAGCAGGATTATGGTTTTGTACTGGACCAGCTCGCGGCCAATGCATCCGTTAACCTGTCCATGATTGATCAAGATGTCAGCTACGGAATCTTTGACTTGAAAGGTTCCAGCGCGGCAATTCGGTCCCTTCGTTCCGCCTGCGATTCAGGTGCTAGCCAAGAGGCCTCCTACGAACCCCCAGAAGGCATCGTCTATTGTGGTGGCGGAGCGGTAGAGCGTGTCATCGAACCGGTAATTTTGGACAACCCGGACGGAGAATGGGACGCGCGAGTAACGGTCAACGGCGAGTCGATCAGAGCCATGACGGCCTACAGTTACTTCGGAAACTCTATACCACCCGCCGGATTTGTCGTCGCCCTGCTTGGGGAGGACAGGTCCGAGTTTCTGATTTTTAGCGAAGGCTGGGCAAACTGGCTGGAATATGGGGACTACAGGTATGATCAATGCAACTGAAGCCACCTTCCAACCGGCTTCCCAATTGGCAAACTACTTGAAACGTTTGGTATCTGCGATCCTGCTTGGTTCGGGCCTGGTTTGGACCTCACCAGTTGTCGCGGCTGACGTTTCGCAACTTCCAACCGGTTTGCGAGCAAAGGTTGATCTGGCGGCACGAGCATGCGCGGAGTTCAACAACGGTCAGTTTGGCTTAGATTGGGGCGCGGTCGAAAGGGTCGATCTCAACGGAGATCTACAACGCGACTGGGTTTTGAATGAGTCTGGTTTTGCGTGTTCGAGCGCCGCATCTCTTTACTGCGGAACTGGCGGATGCATGTCGCACTTTTGGGTTGGCGAAGAGGCGCACTCCTTGCTCAACCAAGGCTGGACGGTCGTTGATTTTGGGCGTCGACGCGTTGTCGTAGCGGATATTCATGGATCCAATTGCGACGGAATAAATCCAACACCATGCGTCAGCGCCAGTGTTTGGGATGGCGAAGCCGACACTTGGCGCTCATCTGCTGGCGATTGGGAGTAAGCTGCATTTGGGCACCGCAGATAAGCCTGACGGCCTGTTATTCGATGAGTTCTCTTTAACATGCAGTGAGGTCATTGGCCATGGATCTACCGAACCAATCTCTGCTTTGTGAGTGATCAACATCAACGCATTGGACAAAGCCAGCAGTCACTCTGTCCAGTGTTGGAAACTTGTACCGAGCATGGGCTCTCTTTTCGACGATCACGATCCTCTTCGTCTGACACTCCCGCAAAAAGACAAACAGTCCTGATCCTAAGATTAGCGTGACACCAAGCGGGATGGGGAGGTTTTGTATTTCTACCGACCGAAACTCCTTTCTCTGGTCACAATACGGACTGACCATTCCAAAAATTTCCTACCGCCACCTTGAATTTCTGGACCAATCATTCCAAATCATACGCATGAGCAAAAAAACTCTCCCAAATGGCGACATCAAATCATCCGCAGGTCCAGGTAGACCTCGTGCCTTTGACGAAGCTGAGGCGTTGGAAAAAGCCTTGTGCGTATTCTGGCACAAGGGCTACGAGACCGCGTCCGTGGATGATCTGACCAAGGCCATGGGTTTGAGTCGGTCCAGCTTCTATGGAGCGTTCGGCAACAAGCAGGCTTTGTTTCACAAAGCCCTCAGCCACTATTCAAGGCGTGGTTTGAAAGCGCTGCGTGACGTTGCTGACGCGGGAGGAGATGACCCTGCTGGTGCGATAATGGAAGCTTTGGCGAACCCGCAAGGAGGTCGTGATGGCTGCATGCTTATCAACTGCCTGACGGAACTTGCTCCTCATGATGATGAAGTGGCGGCTCTCGGGCGGCAGCATTTGGAGAATATTGACGAGATTATTGCGAGAGCGCTTGAGCCTTCGGATCCGGGACAGGCCCTCGATAAGGCACGCGCCTTTGCGTCCCTTGCAATCGGAACACTAGCCTTGCGCAAGGCGGGCGTTCCCGCTGAGCAGATCTCGCAAACCCTGAAACAAGCCCGGTTGGTGATTTCGCCATAAGGCCTCCCGCCACCATAAGGAAATGAAACCTAAAACAAACTCAATCAAAAGACAGTGACCCTAATATTGGACTGATTGGTCCAATAATATCTGAACGAAGTTTACCAAAGAAGGAAGCAGCAATGGCTGATGAAAAACTGTTCTCCGGCATCAAAGCCGGTGCAATCGAGCTGAAGAACCGCATTGTCATGGCGCCATTGACCCGCAACCGGGCAAGAGCCGAGGATGACAGTGTCCATGAATTGCAGGCCAAGTACTACGCCCAGCGGACGGGTGCAGGTCTGATCATCACGGAGGCTTCGCAAATCTCGCCCCAAGGCAAGGGCTATGCCTGGACGCCCGGCATATATTCCGAAGCGCAGATCAACGGCTGGAAAAAAGTGACTGAGGCCGTCCATGCCAAGGACGGGAAGATTGTAATCCAGCTTTGGCATGTGGGCCGGATTTCGCATTACAGCTTGCAGCAGGATGGTGGCGCCCCTGTTGCACCATCCGCAATTGGAGCCAAGGCCAAGACGTTTGATGGTGAGCAGTTTGTTGAAACATCTGAACCGCGGGCTCTGGCCATCGAAGAAATTGCTGGCATCGTTGCGGACTACCGGAGGGCTGCGGAAAACGCCAAAGAGGCCGGTTTCGACGGTGTCGAGGTCCACGCAGCCAACGGATACCTTATCGATCAATTCCTGCGGGACGAATCCAACAAGCGTGAAGACGAATACGGCGGTCCTGTCGAGAATAGAGCACGGTTCCTGAAAGAGGTCATGGACGTGGTTGTCGATGTCTGGGGCGCCGACCGCGTTGGTGTCCGCCTCAGCCCATTCTCGGACGCCAACAACATCTCCGACAGCGACCCACAGGCGACATTCACCCATGCGGTCAAATTGCTGAATGGCTATGGGCTGGCCTATCTCCATCTCGTGGAGGGACAGACCGGCGGCCCGCGCGATATTCCGGAAGGTGGCGATCTGAAGGCGCTCTATGAATTGTTTGACGGTGCGAAAATGGGCAACAACGCTTATGACCGGGAAATGGCGGTTGAAGCGGTTGAAACCGGAGCCGTCGATCTGGTGGCCTTTGGTCGGCCGTTTATTTCCAACCCGGATCTTGTCAACCGGCTGGAGAAAGACGCCGCGCTGAATGAGCTCGATCCAACCACTCTCTACGGCGGCACTGAAAAAGGGTACACCGATTACCCGGCACTGGAAGAGGAAGCGGTTGCCGCAGAGTGATACATCGCTCTTAACTCCGTAGTGACAAGCAAATAGGTTGTTGGAGGCTGGCTTCTGCGAGAGAAAGTTAGTCGAAACTGGCTTCTTTTATAGCGCTGCACCGCCCCACTGGACCGGCGTGTTGAGTGTCCGGTTTGGGCTGAGGGCAGTCATTTACTTGGAGTACAGAGATGGACTGTTATGATCCCTGCGTTAAGCCAACTATCCCTCTGCTGTTTCAATTTTCCAAGCCGCTAGCAGCCTCGGAAGCACAAGATCCCAATCCATAACACCTGTCTGTTTGGCCCAGTTATTGTATTGACTAATCAAGTCTGCCTCCAATTCGGCGTTGCTCCCTCTCAAATCAGTCAACTCCGTGCGATCCGCTTCGATGTCATAGAGTTCCCAATCTTGCCCATGCTGCCTGACAAGTTTGAACTGACCCAGCCGCACCGCCGAATTTCCTTCATGTTCGAAAAAGATAGGTTCATCTCGCGCCCAATCTTTGCCGCGGAACAGTTCCATCAACGACTGCCCTTGCATAGGCTGAATTTCGTGACCACCTACCTCATTTTGATACTGGCATCCCGTTGCCTCCAAAATAGTGGGTAACACATCAACGACATGACAGGCGGCGTGCGCGTTTGCTTCTGAGGCAAACCCATTGGGCCAGTGCGCTACTAGCGGCGTCGATATACCGCCTTCATGAACGTAGTGTTTGAACAACCGAAACGGCGCATTCGAGACATTTGCCCACGGCTTGTCGTAGCTCTGGTATGTCTGGGCACCGCCCGGCATCACGTCGGGGCGGTTTCCCATTTCAATGGGGCGGCCGTCATTTGTGGTATCCGGGAAGAACTTTGCCCATCCGTCTTCCGCCATGAATTCAGCGCAGCCACCATTGTCGGACAGGAACAAAATCAAGGTGTCTTCAAACTGCCCCAAACGCTTTAACGCAGCGATAAGTCTACCGATAGATTGATCCATCCGGTCTACCATCGCAGCATAGGTGGCCATCTTTCGTGCCTCCCAATCCGTATTGTGTTCGGCATCCCAGGGATGAACAGCAACATCACGCGGAGAAATTTCCCAGTTTCTCTGAAACAGGTTCATGCTGTTCATGGTTTCGTGCCGTGCGGTACGGATTGTGTCCCAGCCGCCTGAATACACCCCGTCATAGCGAGCGATGTCCTCGGGATGGGCATGCAGGGGCCAATGTGGTGCAGTATGTGCGAGATAGAGAAAAAAAGGCTGATCGTCGGGCGTGTCCTCGATCATTCCAATCGCTTTGTCCGTAATCGCATCTGTGAAATAGAAGTCATCCGGGAATGTCATGACACGGCTGTCATCTTCGAGCATGTAATGCGGCGAGAAGAAGTGGGTGACGCCATCGACGATCCCATAGAAGCGATCAAAACCACGCTGTCTCGGCGTCGGATGCTCAACATCACCAACCCGCCAGCTGTCAACTTCGCGCGCCATGAAATCTCCGGCGACATGCCATTTGCCGGACATCAATGTCCGATAGCCACCTGCACGTAGGTGTTCCGCTATGGTGGCGCTGTCATTACGTAAAAACCCCTGGTATGCGGGCGTGCCCAGGTCGGCCCCCATGTGACCCACGCCGGCGTTGTGTGGATACAACCCGGTCAAAAGAGATGCCCGCGTAGGACAACAGCGAGCGCAGTTATACATTGCTGTAAGCAGCACACCATCTCTTGCAAGGCCATCGATATTTGGGGTGCGAATTTCCGATCCGGTGGCGCCCAAATCTGCAAAACCCAGATCATCAGCCAGGATCAGTATCACATTCGGTCGTTTTCTTGTCGGCATTCGGGTGCTCCATTGCTGCACTTATGAGCTTACCTCACTATCGGTGATGATCTTGTTTCCAAGCGACGCGACGATAGTGGGGAGAGGGAGGTTGCCGACCACGGCAGTCGGCACAGTGGCTTCGAAAGCGAGAATGGAAGCGGCTCCGGATACACGTCGCAGATATCTGAGCGAACTGCCGTGTCGCAAAGCGACGTGACCTATTCTTTGACCCATGGTAGTGGCCCTGTGAAAGGGCA
>NZ_JBQFON010000018.1:0-17361 GCF_056533505.1 Ruegeria sp. G2
GCCCCGAGATGGTGCCGGGTGACTGGATCAAGGAAGGCGCGACCGTAATCGACGTGGGCATCAACCGGATCGAACGTGACGGCAAGAACAAACTGGTTGGCGATGTGGACTATGCCAGCGCGGCCGAACGCGCAGGTGCAATCACTCCGGTACCGGGTGGCGTAGGCCCGATGACGATCGCCTGCCTGCTTGCAAATACGCTGACCGCAGCGTGCCGGGCGAATGGCCTGCCAGAGCCCGAAGGCCTGACAGCGTGAGATTTGCTGCCGCTCTTCACGCAGGCGATGGCAAGTTGGCCAGTTCCAAAGTGCTACAATATTGGCGATTGGCGGGCCGCGCCATGCGTATGGTGATAGTATCAATTGGCCACTCTCCGACGAATGTTGCACGCGTCCGCGCTTTGATAGCCCGCGCGGCACAAATAGACATGGCACTGGATCAGCAGCTCTGGGGCAAAGAAATGTCGCAGGACGAATGTCGAACTCAGATCAAACAACTAAACGAGTCCGTGGATGTCTATGCTGTCCTGCTTTTACCTGATGCGCCTGCGCATATTGACGTACTCAACTTGCGAAGTGAGTTACAGGGGCATAAAGACCTCATTCGCCCCGTTGCATGGCACAATCCCGGACCCGTTCGTCCGGGCGAAGTTGATTGCGTATTAAACAGTGCGATTGCTGCCCATCAGACCCAAAGGAATGCGTTGGATAACGCAGATGCTCAGATCGCGAGATAGCCGATCCCCGTAAAAGCGATAATGCATCCAAGCCATTGAAAGAAAGCCATTTCCTCTCGCAAAATTGCCCAAGCCAAAACAACAGTCAACAACCCGAAGATCGAGGCTGCAACGGACGCGTATTGGGCATTAGGCAACCCACCGGCAGACACGACGCACAGAATTGCCACCGCATCGAGCGCACCCATCAGGCACAACAGGGGCAGGGCTCGTGCGCCCGGCCAAAGCGACTTGCGAGATGCAATGGCGATTGCCGCCAGCACAGGGATAGCGGTCAGACGGCCAATCAGTGAAACAATGAACTCGTCGCCCAGTTCGGCTGCGTACTGACCCAAAGCGAATGTTGCAGCGAACCCAATTGCAGCGAGTATAGAAAAGGCAATCGTCGGCCCTGTGGCAGGGTATTCCGTACCGTCGTCGGATTGCGTCGATACAATGGACACGCCGACGCCAATGGCAATGATCGCCAGCCATTGCCAGATGCTGACCTCGGAACCACGCCATATCGCAAGTGTGACAGACAAGACCGGATAGCTAGCGACAAGCGGAGCGACGAGACGTACAGGCCCGCGTTGAAATGCAGCATACATACTGAGGCCAGCCAGCAAATAAAAGCCGCCTGCTACAACTGCGTAGGATACTGCTTTGGCGGACATGGGGGCGAATCCAGCCCATATTGCCACAAGACCGAACTGTAGCAGCGCCCCGGCAACCAGTACGGCCATCAATGCGGCAATGACGCTCACGGACTGACTGATATATCTCACAGCAAGATCGTGAAAACCCCAGCACAACGCTGCCAGCAGACCCAGAGCAAGGGCGCTCATCCGGTCGCCTCGCGTAACTGGGAATGCCAGGAAATTTCGTATCCTTCTCTCGATATCAACCGCGCCAACATGTCACTGGTGATAAACTTATTTTCCTGGTATGCAATAATTATTGACAGTGGCAACTCGGAGAAGAGACCTATGTCATCGGCTTTGGATCAACTCGGTGGCGAAGAAAAGCTGCGGACTCTTGTCGAACGTTTCTACGACCGAATGGAGACCGACCCGGCGGTGCATTCGCTGCACAGACTACATTTTCGCGGTCATGGATTATCTCATACAAGACAGGCGCAGTTCGAATTCCTGAGCGGGTTTTTGGGCGGTCGTGCTTATTATCGTGAGCGATTTGGTCATATGGACTTGCGAGAAATACACGCGCATGTGCCGATACGTGAAGCGGATGCCGAGCTTTGGCTGGAAACTTTTGACGCCGCATTGGCAGATTGCGAAATGGACGGTCCAGTGGTGGGCAAAATGCGCGCAACATTGCGCCGCGCTGCACTGATGCTTGTCAACGATGTCCCCGATTGGAGGGTTGAAGCAGACAGCGAAGAGAACATTGAAGTTCCCGGTTGATCGCGTGTGATCAGATCTGTCGCAATCTGTTATAGAAGCTGGATGTTATCCTGAATTGTTCTTCAACTATTTGGTCACTGTCAGAGACCATTTCCCACGCTGCATCTGCGGAGCCTAGCCAATCAACAGCGCATTGATGGTTGGCGGCATCGCTCATCCACGATTGGATTGTGCCCTGAACGAGCTCGGGGTGGAATTGTACGCCCCACGCACAGTCTGAAACCCGCAATGCCTGAACAGCACAGGCATCAGATTGTGCCATAATTGATGAGTCGACTGGCAGATCAACAGCTTCAACTCCATGCCATTGAAGCACCCTGAACTGATGAGGCAAGAGCTCGAACAGCGGATCACCCCGCGTATTACCGGTCAGATTGATGGAATGCACGCCGATCTCGGGCTTTTGCATGCGTGCGCATTTCCCACCCAGCGCGTCAACCAAAAGTTGGTGTCCAAGACAAATACCAAAGTAAGGACGTTTGAGCTCTTGGACCCAGGTTCTGATTGCTTGCTTTTCACGCACAAGCCACGGATGTGCTTCGATTTCCCAGACGTCCATCGGACCGCCCAGAACAAGAAGCAAATCAAATTCGTCAAGCTGCGGGATCGGTTGACCATCATAGAAATGCACAATACCGGCCGTATCACCGCATGACGAAATGTGCTCCAGAAACGCTCCGGGGTTTTCGCCCGGCGTATGCTGGAAAATCAGTATATTCACGAGGTGCGGGTATCCGCCTAACCGAAGGGGTGGGGCAGCAGGATGCCTGCAGCCCCTGATTTGTTTAGATGTCGAGCGTGTGGTCTTTTTCCCAGCGTGAGAAATGGCTGACGAAGGAATTCCATTCCTGGTGTTTCATTTTGAGGAATGCGCTTGAGAATTCCTGACCCATCATGGCTTTCAACTCGGTATCGTTGTCATATTCGCGCAACCCGTCGAGCATGTTCAGCGGTAGTTTGGGGGCGTCAGTGACGGTATGGCCTTCGGCATACATATCGATGTCCCAGCGACGTCCTGGATCGGCCTTGGAGCGGATGCCGGACAAACCTGCGGCGATAATGACCGCCTGCAGCAGATAGGGGTTGGTGGCCCCGTCGGCCAGGCGCAGCTCAAACCGGCCCGGACCGGGCACCCGGACCATGTGTGTGCGGTTGTTGCCGGTCCAAGTCACGGTATTGGGGGCCCAGGTCGCGCCCGACATGGTGCGCGGTGCGTTGATGCGCTTGTAGCTGTTCACCGTCGGGTTGGTAATCGCTGCAAGCGCACTGGCATGTTTCATGATACCGCCAAGGAAATACTTGCCCTGTTCGCCAAGTCCCACCTCGCCGGTCGGACCGTCGCCTTCGCCGGCAAAGACGTTGGTTTTGGCGTCTGCTCCGGGTGCATCCCAGACCGAGATATGGGCATGGCAGCCATTACCGGTCAGCCCTTCGACTGGCTTGGGCATAAAGGTGGCCCGCAGCCCATGCTTTTCGGCCACCGACTTGGTCATGAACTTGAAGAAGGAGTGCTTGTCGGCGGTTTTCAGAACGTCATCGAACTCCCAGTTCATTTCGAACTGGCCATTGGCGTCTTCGTGGTCGTTCTGATAGGGCCCCCAACCGAGTTCCA
Source organism: Ruegeria sp. G2 (assembly GCF_056533505.1). Lineage (NCBI taxonomy): Bacteria > Pseudomonadati > Pseudomonadota > Alphaproteobacteria > Rhodobacterales > Roseobacteraceae > Ruegeria > Ruegeria sp. G2. Next base: position 3,752 of record NZ_JBQFON010000018.1, read on the forward strand.
GCATATAATCGCAGATCTCACGCACCACGTCATAGCGGCGCATCACCGCCTGCTGGTCATAGCAGGGCTTTTCGGCGGTATCGAACGGATCACTGATCTGCTCACCATCGGGGGTCAATAGGAAGAACTCTGCCTCGATTCCGGTTTTGACATGCATGCCCATCTCGGCGGCCTCGTTAATCAAGCGGCGCAGCACATTGCGTGGGGCTTGGGCGACATCCTTGCCTTCCATCACGCAGTTGCCTGCAACCCAGGCGACCTCAGGCTTCCATGGTAGCTGAATCACCGATGACGGGTCCGGCACCGCCAGCATGTCAGGATGCGCGGGGGTCATATCCAACCAAGTGGCAAACCCGGCAAAACCCGCGCCATCTTCCTGCATCTCGGCAATCGCCTGCGCGGGCACCAGCTTGGCCCGCTGCCCACCGAACAGGTCGGTGAACGAGATCATGAAGTATTTGACGCCTTTTTCTTTTGCGAAAGCTGCGAGATCTGTCGTCACGATGGCTTTCCTTTCCCTGTTGAATTTTTAATTTCCAAAGCAAAAACGCGGCCCCCGTTAAGGAGCCGCGCAGTATCAGTTCAGAACCCTTCCTTGCCCGGGTACCAGCTTGTCCCGGCCAGCGGGACACGCGCCATTGCGGCGGCCTCCATCGTCAGAGCACACAAATCCTCGGGTTCAAGGTTGTGGAGGTGATTATGACCACAGGCCCGCGCGATGGTCTGCGCTTCAAGTGTCATCACCTTGAGATAGTTTCGCAGACGGCGTCCGGCCTCGACCGGGTTCAGACGGGCCGCCAAGTCGGGATCCTGTGTGGTGATACCTGCGGGGTCCTGACCTTCGTGCCAGTCGTCATAGGCCCCGGTGGTAGTGCCCAACTTTTGGTACTCGGATTCCCATTTCGGGTCGTTGTCACCAAGCGCCACCAGCGCGGCGGTGCCAATGGCCACTGCGTCGGCGCCAAGTGCCATTGCCTTTGCCACATCGGCCCCGGTGCGGATGCCGCCCGAGATCACCAGTTGTACCTCGCGATGCACGCCCAAATCCTGCAGCGCTTGCACGGCAGGGCGAATGCAGGACAGCGTCGGCAGACCTACATGCTCGATGAACACGTCCTGCGTCGCGGCAGTACCGCCTTGCATGCCGTCCATCACCACCACATCGGCACCGGCCTTTACCGCCAGTGCCGTATCATAATAGGGGCGGGTCGCGCCAACCTTTACATAGATCGGCACTTGCCAGTCTGTAATCTCACGCAATTCGAGGATCTTGATTTCCAGATCATCTGGGCCGGTCCAGTCCGGGTGACGACAGGCTGAACGCTGGTCGATGCCCTTGGGCAGCGTGCGCATCTCGGCCACGCGGTCGCTGATCTTCTGTCCCAGCAGCATACCGCCGCCGCCGGGCTTGGCACCCTGACCGACCACAATCTCGATCGCGTCGGCCTTCCTCAGGTCGTTTGGGTTCATGCCATAACGAGAGGGCAGATACTGATAGACCAGCTTGCTGGAGTGACCGCGTTCTTCGGGCGTCATGCCGCCGTCACCGGTGGTAGTCGACGTACCAGCTGCCGACGCGCCCCGGCCCAGAGCTTCTTTCGCCGGCCCAGAGAGAGCGCCAAAGCTCATGCCTGCAATGGTTATCGGAATGTCCAGTTCGATCGGCTTCTTGGCAAAGCGTGTGCCCAGTGTCACCGAGGTGTCGCAGCGTTCGCGATAGCCTTCCAACGGATACCGTGACACCGACGCGCCCAGAAACAGCAGGTCGTCAAAATGCGGCACCTTGCGCTTGGCACCGCCACCGCGGATATCATAGATACCGGTGGCCGCAGCGCGACGGATTTCCGCATTGATCGGATTGGTGAATGTCGCCGACTGAATCGGCAGGGTGCGGGGGATCTGATCGTCCATGTCTTTCATACCCTTCTTCCTCAGTAAGCAGCGGCGTTGTCGACGTCGAAGTTATACAGCTGACGGGCGGAACCATAGCGTTTGAATTCTTCGGGGCTGGCATCCGCGCCCGCGCGGTCCAGTAGGTCCTTCAGGATATCCAGATGCTCGGGGCGCATCTCTTTCTCGATGCAATCGGCGCCCAGGCTCTTGACCGAGCCGCGTACGAACAGCTGCGCTTCGTAAAGCGAGTCTCCCAGTGCATCGCCTGCATCACCGCAGACCACAAGATTACCGGCCTGCGCCATGAACGCCGACATATGACCGATATTGCCATGCACCACGATGTCGATGCCTTTCATCGAGATGCCGCAGCGCGAACTCGCGTTGCCCTTGATGACCAGCAGACCGCCATGGCCGGTGGCGCCAGCATATTGGCTGGCGTCGCCTTCGACAACGACCTGACCGGACATCATGTTCTCGGCCACGCCGGGCCCGACCGAGCCTTCGACCTTGACCGTCGCCTGCTGGTTCATTCCCGCGCAGTAATAGCCAGTTGAGCCCTTGACCGTCACTTCGATGGGCGCATCCAGCCCAACGGCAATGGCGTGGCTGCCTTTGGGGTTCACGACTTCCCAATTGGTCTGGTTAGTCTCGGTAGATTGCGACTGCAGGGTGGCGTTCAACCCACGCAGGCCATCTGCTTCAAGATCATAGGTTTGCATATCATGCGGCCTTTTCGTTGGTCGTGGGGCTGTCATTGTGGGACCAGAAGTAAACCGTTGCTGGCTCCGGCTCCCAGACGCGGGCCTCGTCGATACCTGGCAGGTTCACCAGCGCCCGATATTCGCTGCCAAAGGCCACGTATTGATCGGTTTCGGCCATCACCGCAGGCTTACAGGCGATCGGATCGCGGACCACGCCGAACCCATCCTTGGTGCCGACGACAAAGGTGAAGAAGCCATCCAGATCCTCAAGGCTGCTTTCCAGCGCCTCACCCAAGGTGGCCCCGTTCATCATCTTCCAGGTCAGATAGGCGGCTCCAACCTCGGTATCATTCTCGGTTTGGATCACTACACCTTCACGGCGCAGTTTGCGGCGCAATGAATTGTGGTTCGACAGCGAGCCGTTATGAACCAGACACTGATCTGGCCCAGTGTTGAACGGGTGTGCGCCCATCGTCGTCACGGCAGACTCGGTAGCCATGCGAGTGTGACCAATGCCATGTGTGCCGCTCATACTACTTATGTCAAAACGCGCGGCCACGTCCTTGGGCAGGCCCACCTCTTTGTAAATCTCCAGCATCTCGCCCCGGCTCATGATCCGGACTGAAGGCCGTATTTCCGCCAACGCGGCCCGTGCTGCTTCAAACTGCCCTGCTGGAATGTCGAGAACTGTGTGCGTGTCATTATCAGTCTGGCCTACCACCACGCCCAAGTGCTGCCCCAGCTCTTCGGCTAGACCGGTAAAGTCGTCCTTGGGATTGGGCGACTGCAGTGTCACCTTGGTCTTACCACCTGATTCCTCGCCATAAATCGCTATCCCCGCGCTGTCGGGCCCGCGATCCGTCATCGTGATCAGCATGTCTGTCAGCATATTGCCCAGTTGGGGCGCAAGAGACTGGTCTTTGAGGAATAATCCAACAATTCCGCACATGGCTGGCAGATCTCCTTGTGTGTTTCGCTATGATTCTACGGTACCAACAATTCAAACGGACATCAATAATCATAGGAAATAAATTTTCCTGAGAGGCAATGGGCAAGAATTTAGATTTATGCCCATTGCCAGCTTTCAAAGCTGGATCAGTATCGTTCCAGCTGTGCTTTCACTTTTTCTTCGTCGCCAGTGTGGCGGGCCTTCTCGAGGTGTTCACCTTCTCGGACAAATTGGATGCGATGCCAACCTATCCAGAATACGACGCCCACGATGACCATAAGGACTTCGTAACCTTGGAAGGGATAGATCGGTCCGACCTCGGCCAGATCAACAGCCCAGCTTGTATATCCATTTGTAGACATTCTTTTTCTCCCTTACTCAGCTGGTACGCCACGGGCAGCCAGTTCTTCTTTGTCGGCTGCAATGATCGCGGCTTTGGCGTCTTCATAGGCATGGTGTTCAGCGTAATCGAGGCCCTGAAGTTCGACTTCTTCCGGAATTCGAAGCACACCTGCGGCCGACTGGATTTTCGCAAGAATCCAACCAGGCAAGAAGCCAAGAACAAAGAACATGATGACCGCGCCGGTGATCTGACCGACCGGGTTGATCGTTGCATAGCCTTCGTATGGCGATGAAGGAACTCCCCACAGGACAAAGCCGGAAATCACCAGGCCAACGAACCCTGCATAGCCATGTACGGCAACGGCACCAACGGCATCATCCAGCTTGAACCGACGCTCGACCCAATAGTGCAGCTTGTACACGATCACGACACCGATCGCGGCGATGATCATTGCCTGCACCGGGTGATAAAGATCGTTACCCGCAGATGCGGTGATAATACCGGCCAGACCGCCCGAGAACGTCCAAAACGCGTCACCTTTGGAAATGACATACGCTGCCATCAACCCGCCAGACAGAGACATCAGGAAGTTGAAGGTAATCGCGGAAAGCGTAGTCGGAGCCAGATAGATATTGGTCGCGGTCCACGTGACACCCGTTATCTGACCGTCGATTGCCTCCGGAGATATCGCCGGGACATTACATGCGGCATAGAATCCCCAGAAACCTGTGTAGATCAGGAATATCCCGATGGTGAGCAACCATGGGTTATGCGGCGGAATATCCCGCGGCGTACCATCTTTGGCAAATTTGCCTAGGCGGGGACCCAGAACCATGATCACCCCAAGTGCATAGCCGCCTGCGATTGCGTGAATAACCCCGGAAGCATAAGCATCGTGGTACCCAAGAACGCGCACCATCCAACCGCCGTAGTGCCAACCCCACGCTGCGTCGATGATCCACCAGACTGAACCAATCATCACGGCATGGACCCACAAGGCCGAAGATCTAATCCGCTCGATCACAGAGCCAGATACAATCGAGGCTGCTGTCCACGAGAACAGCAGGAACGCCGCCCAGAAGACGCCGGTGATTCTGTCGCCCAGATTGGTCGCCATGGTGTCGGCCCATGGCAGATTTGCAGCGCCCGCTTCGGTATCTAAACCGCCCCAGAACGGAAAGTTCGGAAAGGCCCAGTAAATCCACCAGCCGAAGAAGAAGAACGTGACCGTCACCAGCGGGATGATCATGATGTTTTTCATCAATGTGTGCATATGGTTACGGGCACGGCTAGCACCGACCTCGTACATGCAAAAGCCCACATGGATGAGGAACATGAAAACGACCGTTACCCAGTAGTAGAACTCGGTAAAGACCGTCGTTAGTGCATTTAGATTACCATCCACTTCGTAGTCTCCCTGTTGTTGCAGCAGGAGATCTTTCTGCGAAGAATTTCCTGCTGGGAATAATTATCTACTCAGGGGACAATTTCATTGGCGACCTGTCAATAGATATGTGGGGCAAACATCTTTTAGGCATTTGGTTCATGCACTTTCAGACCCGTCAAAATACAACCCATAACTTTGATAAATAACCACTTTTACCGTTCTCGATAATTTGTACTAGGGTGCACAAATTGCAGTCTAATATTCCCAGCAGGAAAAAAATCTGCACATGGGTGTTGATTTTCAATCTGACATCGGCCTCAATATGGCCAACAAGAAAGCAATCAACGGGAGAGCTGAACAATGGCCATTCTTTGGAGGACGTCCGCCCTTGCGCAGCGCCATGCCGAGATCGGCGGCGAGCTTGAGGACTGGAACGGTATGGGAACCGCATGGTTCTATGACCATAGCCCGGAACGCGCCAAAGCGGACTACGAAGCCATCCGCACCAAGGCGGGTCTGATGGATGTGTCGGGTCTGAAAAAGGTTCATGTGGTCGGCGAAGATGCGGCTTATGTCATTGACCGCGTAACCACGCGGAATGTGGAGAAAATCATGCCGGGCCGGTCGACTTATGCGTCGATTCTGAATGCCGAGGGCAAATTTGTCGACGATTGCATCATCTATCGCCTGTCAGTGAACACGTGGCTTGTCGTGCACGGCACAGGAACGGGGATGGAGCAGCTGACATCAGTGGCGGCTGGCAAAAATTGTTCGGTCATTTTTGACGATGACATGCACGACATGTCTTTGCAGGGACCGGTTGCGGTGGATTTCCTGGCTAACCATGTTCCCGGCATCCGTGATCTGGCCTATTTCGGCATCATGCAGACCAAACTCTTTGGCTGCCCGGTGATGATTTCGCGGACCGGCTATACCGGAGAGCGCGGGTACGAGATTTTCTGTCAGGCAAAGCATGCCGTGCATCTGTGGGACAACATCCTGGCCGAAGGCAAAGACATGGGCATTGTTCCGGTCCAGTTCTCGACGCTCGATTTGCTGCGCACCGAAAGCTACCTGCTGTTTTATCCCGGGGACAACTCGGAAACCTATCCATTCGACGACGAAACCTGCGGCGATACCCTGTGGGAATTGGGACTGGAATTCACAGTTTCACCGGGCAAGACCGGATTTATCGGCGCCGAGAACCACTATGCCTCGCAAGGCAAAGAGCGGTTCAAGATCTATGGTGTCAAACTGGATGGCACCACCCCGGCGGATGAGGGTGCTGACCTGCTGCAAAACGGTGAAAAGGTCGGTGTTGTCACCTTTGGCATGTATTCCGAAATTAATGGGCACAATGTGGGTATCGCACGGATGCCGGTCGCCTGTGCCTCGCCGGGCACCGAGTTCACAGTGCGCAACGGCGATGGGACAGAAATAGCGGCAACTGCGGAAGAGATGCCGTTCTACGATCAAGACAAATCGATTAGAACTGCAAAAGGCTGAGTTTCAGGGGGCGCAACGGGCACACCGTGGCGCCCTTTTCCTATTTGAGGGCACAATGTCAAAGTTCGAATTTCCCAAGTCAATCGCAAGCCGCCCAGTCTGGGGTACGCTAGAGGTTCGCTCAGGTGAACGTCATCTCATGATTGCAGAGGCCGAAGGGGCCGAAGCCGTTCTCGGCATAGCTACACCCGACCTGATGGCTAAGACCCATCTGATCTACATCCCGAAAGGCACGGATTTTTCAGAAAAGCTACAGGCGCTGAACCCTGCGCAATTCTACGAGGGCCCGTCTTATGCAGCCGCGCTGCACCGTATTCGCCGTGTATTGGAGGACGCGCATATGGGGTTGCAGGTCTATCTGACCGGCACCGAAGGCATGATGGGGCAGGCCATGAACGAGGTGATGGCCGTTGGCCTTCCGCATACTGCGATTCAGACCGAACATCGCGGTTCTGTTGCACGCCGGATGCAATGTGTACATTGCAAAGGCGTCACCGAAGATGTCGAAGTTGACCCGTTTGTCTGCGCGCACTGTGGGCTCAACCTGTTTGTGCGCGACCACTATTCCCGCCGCCTTGCCGCCTATCAAGGCGTCCGAGTTGATGCCGAGGACCATGGCAACGTGCCCGAGCCGAAGGGGATCTACGAATGAGTGGTGCTGAGAAAATTCAGGTCAAAGTGACCGAAATTACCCCGCTGAACGAATTGGTGACGCGATTCCGGTTCGAACGCGTTGATGGCGGACAATTGCCCACCTTTTCAGGCGGCGCACATACCGTCGTCGAGATGCAGGATGGCAGCATCACGCGGCTTAACCCTTACTCCCTGATGTCCGACCCGTTCGATCAGTCGTCTTATACCATCTCGGTCCGGCGCGATGATCAGGGCAGGGGTGGTTCGTTGTTCATGCACCGTCAGGTCAAACTGGGCGACGAGATGACCATTAGCTATCCGGTCAACCTGTTTTCGCTTGATCTGCGGGCCCGCAAACACCTGTTTTTGGCCGGTGGCATCGGTATTACTCCGTTTCTGGCGCAGATCAAACAGCTTGAACTTCTGCATGGTCATTGGGAACTGCATTATGCATGTCGTAACAATGCGTTGGCATCTTATGCCGACCAACTGACAAACCGGCATCCAAACGAAACACATCTGTACTATGACGACCAAAATCAACAGATCGATTTAGAAAACCTGCTGAGCGGTCAGCCTTTAGGCACGCATGTCTATGTCTGCGGTCCCAAGGGCATGATCGATTGGGTGCGCGACACTGCTGCCGCCGAAGGCTGGCCCGAGGATTGCGTGCATTACGAAGAGTTTCTGGCGCCGCAGCCCGGAAGACCGTTCGAAGTGCGCTTGGCGACATCGGACAAAGTCATTCATGTGGGTGAGAACGAAAGCCTACTGGAAGCCATCGAACGCGAAGGCGTGGATGCGCCTTATCTGTGCCGTGGCGGGGCCTGTGGCCAATGCGAAACAGTTGTGCTGGATCACGACGGCAATTTCGTTCATCGCGATCATTGGTTGACGGACGAAGAAAAAGCCGCAGGCAAGAAAATCATGCCTTGCGTATCGCGTTTCGAGGGCAAGTCCCTTGTGCTGGACCGCTAAGAGGAGGCCCAACATGACCATTCAATTCAACGATGAGTCCTTCCGCGACGACTATACGTTCCACAACTCGGAATGGGCGATCAAACGCTTTCCGTTCCCGTTTCACGAAGACAGCTACATGTATTCGGTCAACATGGAGCAGCACCGGGGCGGCCCCGAGGGTTCGGTCTACGAGATGCGGTTTGATGTGGACGAACACTACGTGTCCGAGATGAAAGACCGTGCGATTGTTCTGGACCAAGATCCGCTGCGTTGTCAGTCTTTGCCGCATATGACCTTGGCGGGCTGGGATTTGTTGGAACTGATCATGGTTAGCAAATCCGAAGACTATCCGGGCCTGTTCGAGCTGCATCGCAACGGCAACCAGTGGCGATGGATCAACAAACCATTGGGAATAGATCACAGCTTTACCTTCATGGATGAAACCACGCTGCCTTACGGGCCGATGGAGTACATAACACGTCAGGCGCAAGGCGATTTCGCAGTGCTGGACCAGCGGGACGAGATGCTGTGGATGGACGCAGGTATGGTAACGACCCAGGCCGACTGGAGCCTGGATTTCGACATCGGCATGAACTTTTTTGAATGGCACGCACCTGTTCCAAAAGCACATGAGATGGGGATTTTCAAGCGTGCGCTGAAGTTTCTGTTGAACATTCAACAGGGCGCTCCGGCGCGCCGGTTGAACTGGACCATGACAGTGAACCCGCTGCTGGATACCAGCCCGGAAAACTACCACAAATGGGGCATCCAAAAGACAACACTGACGCCCGAAAACATAGCCCACAAACAGCATCTTCGGGTCGAGTTGCAAACCTTCTTCCGCCTGCCGCGGTCCAACGCGCTGGTGTTCCCGATCCGCTGCTATCTGTGCAGTTTTCAGGATCTGATGACTGTTCCAAAATGGGGTCGTCGTCTGCACCGCGTTGTACGTGATCTGCCGGTTGAACTGGCGACTTACAAAGGGTTCATCGACAACCGTCCAATGATGCTGGATTACCTCAGTCAGTTTGATGATGGATTGCCGACTTCCCCCGGAGTCTGGCCGGATCTGGAAACGGAACCGCCTTTGTCAAAATAAACGAGCATTATGAAGTGTTTTGGCTTTATGACTGAACCGGACAAAACACTTTGGCTAATTCCTAGAGATGATGCCGCATTGTATGACGCGCTTGCGCTGCTCCGCGCGTCATTTCAGTACATGGATGCCCGGATCGACCCTCCGTCTTCTATCCATAGTCTGACCGTGGGCGGGATGCAGGCGCATTGTCGGAAAGGCGGTGAAATCTGGGCCATGGGCCGACCGCTTATTGCGTGCATGTTTTTGACGCCCAAAGCCAACACCTTGTACCTTGGAAAACTGGCGGTGAAGGAAGGAATGCGGGGGCAGGGTATCTGTCGCACATTAGTAGATCACGCTGCAAGTCGTGCAGCAGACCTTGGTCTATCTGCGTTGGAACTGGAAACGCGCGTGGAGCTCACTGAAAACCATCGTGTGTTTTCAAGGCTTGGGTTTACAATCGTAGGTACCGGCAGCCACGTCGGCTATGACAGACCCACGGATTTCTTGTTACGCAAGCCGATCAGTTTGTCTGCGGATAACTGATTACTGAAATGTAGCGTGCTGGCAGGTTAACCAACCGTTCAGGTCCATGCGGCGCATCGGCGTCAAAGAACAAGGTATCACCCGGTTTCAGGGGGTATATCTTGTCGCCGTGTCGGTAATCTACCTCGCCCTCAAGCATGTAGATCGTCTCGATTCCGCCATGTTGAAACGTTGGGAACACGTCGGACTCAACGGTCAGGGTGATCAGGTAAGGCTCTACAATTACGCCAGAACCATTGGCACCAATATGCCCCAACAAATTATATTGATGGTTGGCGCGTGTTCCTTCGCGCTCTAACTCGACGCCCTCGCCTGCTCTGGTATGAACCGCCTCGCGGCGCTCTTCAAATTGTCTAAAAAAGCTTGTCAGAGGAACTGAAAGCGCATCAGCGAGCGATTGGAGAGTCGTTAGGGAAGGCGATGTGTTACCGTTTTCGATCTTGGATAACATACCAATCGACAATCCGGTCAGCTGAGCCAATTCCGCGACCGTAGTATTCTGCTGTTTGCGAAAAGCACGAACCTCGCGACCAATGGCAACTTCGAGAACTTTTTCTCTGTCACCCGAGCGAACAGAATGCGGGTCCTGTGTCAGATTTGTTGCCATTTCTTTGTCGTTATTTTTCAATTTCATTCTTTCAATGTTTTGCTACACTTGTCCAAACGGGCTCTGCAAGAAGACAAGCTGCATTACCCAATCCAGTTCGGACTACCATAGCATCAATTTTTCCTGTTAGTAAAATAATCATGCTGACAGAAAAATACTAGAAATCGAAATCCAATGGTTTTACGGCTTTCCGATAGCGTGCCTAACCTCAGTCATAAAGCCGTTGCGGATAGCAAATGAGATTACACTGAATCTGGATTCGTGGTCGTCCATAAGTCTGAATGTTCGTACTGAACGCAACTATTTCATAATCCAAAAGCGGGAAAGAGCCAAACATGGCTATTGGTCTACAACTCGGCTACAGCGGTTCATGCTACCAGCTTGAGCATTCGGAAGCCTGATTGCGCTCCGGCTGTTAATCGCTCCGCATCAATAATCCGACTTCACCAACTCGCAGTCTTTGGCGTTTGAAACTCCACCACTTGCTCGGCTTGAAATTCGAACATCGGGCTTTCTTTCTTGACCCGAAGTATATGTCACGACGCCTCTGCACCATTGATCACTTAGAAACCCGGAGATCGCAAATAACGGATCTAAAGATCTACCGTTTTTTTCGCCCGCTTTCACGCGTTAGATCCAAGCAACAATACCTGAATGTCGGCAACATTGGTACCGGTTGCTCCGGTCATCAAAAGATCACCCGACAGCGTCAAAGCCTTATGACTATCGTTGCTTGCCAACAGGGAGGCAGGGTCATGTCCAGACGCATGGATTCGGGCGATCGTTCCTGCATCCACCATTGCGCCAGCTGCCGGGGTTGGGCCGTCGCGGCCATCCGTACCGCCGCTAAGAAAAACCCAGTTGCCGGGTATCGTGCGCTCATGCGCCAATTGGGCGACGCGCAGCGCCAATTCCTGATTGCGCCCGCCGCAACCTGTTCCTGTCAGGCGTACAGTCGTTTCACCACCAAAAAGCAAGGCGGTTGGTTGGTCAAATTTGGCAGACATGGCTGCCTGAAAAATCTGTTCGGCTGCATCGGACACGTCTCCAATCAACGCGTCGGACACAATTTCAGCCCTACAGATCTGCGTCGCACAGCGAAACGCGGCTTCAAGACTAATCGTGTTCGATCCAATCAGGTTGTTTGCCGCCTCAACCGCTATAGAACGTTCAGGAATACTCTTCTCCAGGTGGGCACGGGCGGCTTTTGGGAACCGGTGCCAAATTCCGGCCTCGATGCAGGTCCTGCGGGCGTCCGCGTGGCTGCCGATTGGTGAGGCAGTTGGTCCGCTGGCTACGGCCCGAATGTCATCGCCTATGACATCCGACAGGATATACGCCGTGATCGGGGCAGGCGAACCGTGCCGCAAAAACCCGCCGCCTTTGAGCTGGCTCAGGTGCTGACGCACAAGGTTCATCCGAACGATGTCCAGCCCGGAAGATAGCAAAACCTCATTGACCGCTATTTTGTCCGAAAGAGTCAAGCCATCAACAGGCGCGGGGACCAAGGCCGACCCCCCGCCAGAGATCAGTGCAATGATCTGATCCTGCTTACGTGCTGCGCTGAGCAATGCGATGATCTGTCGCCCGGCTTTCAATCCGCGTTCATTCGGGATGGGATGCCCGCTGGTCAATACCGTCGCGCCGGGGACTTCATTCCAGTTGTCGCTGTGGGTTACAATTAGGGCGATGTGATTGCCCTGAACATGCTGCAATGCCTCCTCCATCATGGCAGGGGCAGCCTTCCCAATTGCGATCAGGATGCTGCGCCCGCTATGTTCTGGTGATGGCAATGGGTCTGATTGCAACCGTTGGCGCAGAGACATCGCTGGATCTGCTGCTGCGACGGCCTCGGCAAAGATGGCGGCGGCGCTGTCGCGCAGCGATACGGACGATTGCACAGTCATGATGCGATCAAGCTGCAGCAATCTGTCCGGCTTTTTCCACCAGCACTTCGGCCTGACGGATTGAGGCATAGTCAATCAGACGACCATCCAGAGAAACGGCGCCTTTGCCCGCGGATTCAGCCTCGGCCATAGCGACGAGAATTCGCTGTGCTTTGGTGACTTCGGCATCTGAGGGTGACATGACCTCGTTAGCCAGGGTAATTTGGCTGGGGTGGATGGCCCATTTGCCTTCACATCCCAGAACTGCCGCCCGTTTTGCCGCGGCTTTGTAACCGTCCGGGTCCTGAAAATCGCCGAAGGGTCCGTCGATCGGGCGCAGGCCGTTGGCGCGCGCGGCGACCACCATGCGAGCCAGCGCATAGTGCCACATGTCGCCCCAATGCGTCATGCGTCCTCCGTCAGCATCCGGGTCAGTCAGAACTGAATAATCGGGGTTTACACCGCCGATGATCGTGGTCCGGGCACGGGTAGACGCGGCATAGTCGGCAACCCCGAAATGCAGACTTTCGTTGCGTTTGGAGGCGGCCGCAATCTCGCCGACATTCTGCATGCCAAGCGCGGTTTCGATGATATGTTCGAACCCGATCCGTTTCTTATAGCCTTTGGCGTCCTCGATCTGTGTCACCAGCATATCGACCGCGTAAACGTCAGAAGCTGTGCCAACCTTGGGGATCATGATAAGGTCCAGCCGTTCGCCGGCTTGTTCGACCACGTCCACCACGTCGCGATACATATAATGTGTATCCAGCCCGTTAATCCGCACCGACATGGTTTTGCTGCCCCAGTCGATATCGTTCAGGGCTTCGATGATGTTCTTGCGAGCCTGTTCTTTTTCATCAGGCGCAACCGCGTCTTCCAAGTCGAGGAAGATCACATCTACATCTGATTGTGCAGCCTTTTCGAACATTCCGGGCTGGCTGCCTGGGACGGCCAGTTCACTGCGGTTCAGGCGTGCAGGGGCTTGGTCGATGTTATGAAAACTCATGATTTGGGTCCTTCGTATTACAGGTTCGGATAGATCGGAAACTTGGCGCAAAGCTCAGCGACTTCGGCTTTGACTTTTGCTTCGACTGCGGCATTGCCTTCTTCGCCATTGG
>NZ_JBQFON010000019.1:0-7894 GCF_056533505.1 Ruegeria sp. G2
CTAAGTGTCGCGGGATGGAGCAGCCCGGTAGCTCGTCAGGCTCATAACCTGAAGGTCGCAGGTTCAAATCCTGCTCCCGCAACCAGCGTCACAGAACCGCCCGTAGCTCCAACGCTGCGGGCGTTCTGCTGTGTACCAAGAGCCAAAAGACCGGCCAACTCCCCAACGAGTTCTAAGGTCAGCCGTCCGTCATTGGGCAGCAGCCGAATCTCCGACAACAATCCACGAATGATAGATGTCGCTTCAGTCTTCGTGGCCGGGCTGTTCAACGCATCGCTCAAGTCGGCCACCTTTTCTTTGTAAAGATCAGCGAGACCGGGATGCAAAAGAACGGGTGGCTCCTGAGACGAAGCGGACAGTTCTGCTTCCAACTCTTTCTTGCGGGCTTCGAGATCATCCATCTTCGCCTTCAAACTGGGATGGAACATAAGGGCAGTTGCTCGCCTGTCAAGGACGCACGGTGTGGTTAACGTGTGCGCTACAACTGGAAATTGCAACAACCTCTTGTAAAAGTTTCGCAATAATCTCCATCCCGATTGATACGAAAACCTCTGATCAAGGCTGCCGCACTCGGCTTTTGCGACAACTGTCCTTCTCAGAAAGTACCGGCCATCTAGTACAAAGGCAAAGTTCTCGTCGACCTGATTGATGAAGGAGATAAATCGAGCCGGTCAGCGGGTTTTGAGGCAGAGAATGTCAAACTCACGCCTAAACTAAACACCTCAATTTCGTTCGGCAATGGTGGTTGCGTACTCCCGCAACCAGTTTTACCGAACAATGTGTCACACAAGCCGCCCCAGGGCGGTTTTTGTCGTTCTGGGCCAGCCCAATCATTGCTGCCAGGGCACCCTCCAGTTCGATCTGCACACCATCCCGTCCATGTTGGACCGTAACACGTTCGATCAAGCCCCGGATACCTAAAGTGACCTGCAATTGCAGGTCTGTGTGCTTTCACCACGCATTCCAAAGATCAAAGAGGAGCCGCAGCAACTGCAGACACAGACTTCGATGAATTAATCGCTATGCCGCAGCTTAGCTGAATGCGCGAGAACGGTACTGTGTCGGCGATTGTCCAAACCAGGTGCGGAACGCGCGCCGGAAGCTGTTGACCTCGGAGAAACCAAGATAAAAGGCGATTTGAGACAGGTTCAGGTCGTTTTCACTCAAGAGCATCTTTGCCCGACTAACTTGTTCGGACAGCGCGATCTCCTTGAACGTCACATCTTCGATCCGAAGCTGACGCTGCAATGTCCGAACCCCGACCCCAAGTGCCGCCGCGACATCGTCGACCGCGGCGCTGCCGTTGTTGAGTTGCATGCGAAGCGCTTGGCGTACCGTTTCGGCATGTGTGCGGGGCGGGCGGTTCAACCGCAACCTCTGTATGCCTGCAGCCGTCATTTGCACGCGTCCGCCTTCGTCAAGGCGGGTCGGCGTCTGAAGTTGCGACATCGGAATTGCGATCCCCGGAAAATCTGCATTGGCCCGGACTTCTGTGCCAAGCAATCGTGCAAATGCAACTTTCTGAAGCCTGTGCTCAGCCGGAAGTTCGACCCAATCTGGCACCCAGCTTGTCCCAAGGTAGGGACGCACAAGAGCGATTAGGATCGAAGGAATTTCCTGCTCAAGCAATTGAGCCCCGATGCTCTTTTCAAATTGCACCCCGAAACTGAATACCAGACAATTTCCGTCGGTTCGTGTGCGAATTTGGGTCCCTCGTTGGAGAAAGGGCAGCGCCCGGGCGGCCCGTTGAAGGGCGATGTCCAACCGAGAAGCCCCAAGTGCATAGCTCGAAAACGGATCAGGCCGGTTGAGAGAAGAGTAGGCAAAGTCTTTCGCCATGATCGCCCCGAGATGGCGCTCTCCAATTTTGCCGGAAATCGTTTCCAGAAGCTGTGCATGATACCGTATCGGCAGCGGAACCGGAGGGCCTTCAAGCACCGTGCGGGTTAACCCAACATCTTTGAGCGCACGTTCAACGAGCCTTGGGGACGCCATCTGGTCCAGGGCGTCGAGTGTCGGGAGTAAACCCCTTGAGTTCTGCATCGGGTCGCGCACGCGCTCACTATGTCGTCGATTGATCACTTTGAGAAGTGTTTGGCCCATCCCAACGCCATTCTTGGCCGCCTACTTGAGGAATGAGCCAAACAAAGCGACCGAAATTGGAACGGTCGCGCTCTTACCATCAAAGGAGATTGAAATGAAAACGGTATCCTCTTTCCTTGCCATCGTTGCCGCCGCAGGCCTTGCCGTGCCTGCTTTTGCGGAGGCCCCGGTGACGGTGAATGTGACCAATTTTGTGCGAGCTGAGACCGACATGTATCATCAGCGCATTGTTGATCTGGGTGGCTTTGGTGGGTTGATGCATATCCGCGAACCGGTACCACTGGATGCGCAGGATGTGATCCGGATGAACCGCGATACACTTTATTCCGGCGTCGTGATCGATCTGACCGAGCCCGCCTCGATTGTGCTGCCAGACTCCGAAGGACGCTTTATGTCCATGCTAATTCTCAACCAGGATCACTATGTGGTAGGCGTTGTTCATGACGCGGGCACCTATCATTTCACTGAAAAGGAGGTTGGCACGCGTTATATGTCTGTCCTGTTCAGGACGTTCGCGGACGAGAATGACCCATCAGACATTGCCGAGGCCAACGCGCTTCAGGACGCCATTGAAGTATATCAGTCTAACGCCGGACACTTTGAGGTACCAAACTGGGACGCCGCCTCCCGTGATTTGACACGCGAACTGCTGCTTCCGTTGGCGCAAGGGCTCAGTGGTAACACGTTTGAGGTGTTTGGGACGGCCGACGCCGTAAATCCAATCTCGCATTTGGTCGGCGCGGCGGCCGGATGGGGCGGCAACCCACCTGCGGCGGCGGTTTATGACATCAAGTTCCCGGATCGGAACGATGGCAGCATTCCCCACACCCTGACTGTCGGCGACGTCCCTGTAGACGGTTTCTGGTCGGTCACAGTCTATGATGCGAGCGGTTACATGGTACCCAACGACGCAGGGGCCTATTCGGTCAACAACGTGACTTCCGTTCCCAATGAGGACGGCACCGTGACCATACATTTCGGAGATTGTGAGGATGGTCGGGTGAACTGTTTGCCGATCATGGACGGGTGGAACTACGTCGTGCGCCTATATCAGCCGGGTCCAGAGATCCTTGAAGATGGCTGGGCCTTCCCGATTGCCCTGCCGATTGATCAGACATCCTGATCAACGCTTCGCGCTATTGCCTCGGTCGGCGATTGTCCGACCGGGGCTTTGTTTTGCCACCTGCCTCCCTTGGTTTGCACATCACAGGTCTGCTTCAAGACAAAAGCCCCAAGCAGACGCCCTTTTGTCGTCAAATGATCACTTTCGGCGGTCGCAAGGTGCAAGGCGCGAAATTACCTCAAGTTCATCAAAGACAATCACGGAAATATCAAACGTAGGAGATTGAAATGAAACGTCGTTCCGTTCTGAAAATTGCCCTGACCACCGCTCTTGTTGCAGCACTTTCGGTGCCCGCCTTTGCGGTAGAAACAAAGCCCGTAGCCTCTGGCGATGTTTTGCCAATGGCCGCCCGCGAGGTCCCCGTGCCGGTTGGAGTTTCTCCGCAGCTGGCGGACCTGATCGGGTCCCGCGTCGTGCCTGACACGCTTCCAGAACCGGCCACTTTGCAAGAGTGGTTGGCCGCGCAGGCACAATTGGATGCGGTCAATGCACAATCAGCTGAGATGATGCTGGCCAAGACCGGCGCGACATACGTCGTTGAAGATGTGGCGGGCGTCACAACCTACCGTGTCACTCCTGCGGAGATCGATGCGCGTTGGGCCGACACGGTTTTTTTGCATGTCCACGGCGGCGCTTTTGTTTTTAACGGTGGCAAGGCGGCCATCACCGAGGCTGCATGGCTGGCACACGGGCTGGGTGTTGAGGTAATCTCCGTTGATTACAGCCGCCCACCCCTGCATCCGTTTCCGGCTGCAACCGATGATGTGATCGCGGTCTGGACTGAAATCATTCAGGACTTTGACCCGGCCAAGATCGCCATGTTTGGCACATCGGCAGGCGGGAACCTGACGCTCTCTACAGCCCTGCAACTGCGCGATGCCAGTATGCCGATGCCTGGAGCGATCATGGCGGGCACTCCCGCCACCGATCTTGCCAATGTGTCCGACAGCTGGATCACGCTGAAAGGTCTCGATCCGCTGGCCGGTCACGACGGGGCGATTGCAGGCACATTTGCGCTTTATGCAGGTGAAACCGATCTTGCGGATCCGCGCCTGTCTCCGGTCAATGGCGACCTTGAAGGCATGCCGCCTGCAATCTTTCTGACCGGCACGCGGGATCTGTTGCTCAGTGACACAGTGCGGATGCATCGCGCCATGCGGGATGCGGATGTGATTGCCGACCTGCACGTCTACGACGGCCAGTCGCACGGCGACTACATCGCAGGCTACATGGTCGATGCCCCGGAAACGCAGGATGCGCTGCGTGAACTCAACACTTTCTTTGATCTTCATCTGAAGTAAGCCCTCGGCCCAAGGCAATCGACAAAGTTGCCTTGGGCATCCATCCCGGATTTTTTTTCAAAGGTGCGCATATGCCCAGTTTCAGCGCTCAAATTCACACTCTCAAATATCTCTTCATTGCTATTGCCGCGATCCAACTGGTGACCGCGGCGTCCGGCACAATTGTCGCCCTTTATTTCGCGGAAACCGGTGCTTCGCAGGAAATCGCCGCGCTTGCACCGGCGGCCTACTCGCTGGGGTTCCTGATTGGCTGCTTTTACATTGCTGGTTGGATCACCAGTATTGGCCACATCCGCGCCTTTTCGGCGGCCGCCGCTATTTGTACGGCTGCGGCTTTGCTCTTTTCGGTCACAGATCACGAGCCCACCCTTTTGTTTGTGCGGCTTATCACAGGCATCGCCACAGCCGGGCTGTTTGCCATCGGCGACGCTTGGATCAGCGAAACTGTGGATGGGACGTCGCGCGGGCGTCTGCTTGCGGTGTTTGCCATCATCCTGGGCCTGATGTCGGTGTTGAGCCAGGTTATCGTGATCGTGACTCCAGACGATTTGAACCAGTCTTTTGTGTTGGTGTCTTTGCTGTACTGTCTCGCCATCGTCGTGATTGCAGCCGCGCCAAGCACGCCACCGGAAGGCAAAGAGCGGGCCAATGTGCGTGTAAAAGCCCTTTTCATAGATGCCCCCACAGCTGCCTTTGGCGCGCTCGCTGTTGGCATAGTCTCCACGGTTTTCATGAATGTTGTGCCATATCGGGCGGCGACCATGGGCGTCGACGCCGTGGACGTAGCGATCGCAATGGGCGCGGTCTACGTCGGGCGTATCCTGTTTCTCTACCCGCTGGGGCTTGCCTCTGACCGGATGGACCGCCGGAAGGTCATTCTGGTCGCCTCCGCAGTGGCAACTTTCGCGCTTCTTATTTTCGCGTTCTTTTCCACCGGGGATGGTGTTCGCCATGCGAGCTTGGTGGGAACACCCCTCTACCGTCTCCTATTTGTCGGTCTGGTTCTGCTCGGTGGATCGATGCTCACGCTTTATGCGCTTTTGCTGGCGCATGCGATGGACCGGACCGTGCCCGTTTATGTAGCATCGAGTGCTGTAACCATGCTTTTTGTTTTCACCATTGGCGGCATCATCGGCCCACTCCTGACAAGCGTTGTCTCGGCTGTGTTTGGCGACCTGGCCATGAACTGGATGCTCGCCATCGTGATGGCCGCTTTCACAGCCTTGGTTGTTGTGCGGATCAAAACGGTCGCACCTGCAGCAAAAGCTGAACAAACCAACTTTAAGGCGGCAGAGACCACCAGTCTCAAATCTG
Organism: Ruegeria sp. G2; assembly: GCF_056533505.1. NCBI lineage: Bacteria > Pseudomonadati > Pseudomonadota > Alphaproteobacteria > Rhodobacterales > Roseobacteraceae > Ruegeria > Ruegeria sp. G2. The sequence goes on from NZ_JBQFON010000019.1 coordinate 5,842, forward strand.
CACCAACCCAGAAACGCTAAGGCAGGAGACCCAAAATGACTTTTTCTACTTCAAACATCCTGCGCGCGGAGAAAGCGACGGTACTGATCTGGTTGGTGTTTGTCGCATTGACCTTCGCCGGTGATCTGATCAAGCCCGCCGCCATGGGCTCTGGCATGTCCTGGCTGCTGCTGGGCGGTATCTTTGGCGTGATGTTGGCTGCGGTGTTTCGTGTGGTGCATCACGCGGAATGTCTGGCCGTCATCTTCGGTGAGCCTTATGGCACACTGATCCTGACGCTCTCGGTGATCGGCATCGAGGTGGCGCTTATCACAGCGGTTATGTTGACCGGGGACAACAACCCGACACTGGCGCGGGACACTATGTTCTCGGTGCTGATGATCGTGATGAACGGACTGGTTGGATTGAGCCTCCTGGTTGGCGGCCTGCGCCATGGGCTGCAAGTGTTCAACCTCTCGGGAGCCAATGCCTATCTCGTGGTCCTGCTTCCCGTCGCCATCGTAAGCCTTGTGCTGCCAAGCTTCACCACATCTGCACCCGGCGGTGGCCTCTCTGCCCTGCAAACAGCGTTTATGATCGGGATGTCGGTTGTGCTCTATGGCATTTTCCTCGTCTATCAGACCGCCGGCAAACCAGAAATCTTCCGCCAGCCTGCAGATGAACTGCCAACCACAGCAGGATCGGACGCGCACCATCTCGAAACCAAAAGTGTTGGCTTTCACGTGGTCTGGCTGGTTCTGGCAATGCTGCCACTGGTTCTGATGTCCAAAAAGCTCGCGCTGTTTGTCGACTTCAAACTTCTGGAATTTGGCGCGCCCGTTGCGCTTGGCGGTTTCCTCGTGGCTGCCATGATCCTGACCCCCGAAGCGCTGGCTGCTCTGGACGCAGCGCGCGCCAACAAGCTGCAACGGGCCGTCAACATCTGCCTTGGCTCAGCACTGGCCACAATCGGCCTGACAGTGCCCGCAGTTCTGATCGCTGCGCATTTTGTCGGCCTTCCGATTGAGCTCGGCTTGGGAGGCGCTGAGATCGTGCTACTGGCTCTGACCCTTGGGATCAGCATTCTGACCTTCGTAGGAACCCGCACAAATGCGCTTCAGGGCGTCGTGCATCTGGCCGCCTTTATGGCCTACGTGTTCCTGATTTTCGACGGGTCGTGACGGGGCCAAAACCTCTCTATCCATTTGGGAAGCCACGTTTCAGTGGCTTTCCAATCTCCTTCCCGCGAGCGACGCAAAAGCCGACATTGTCATTGGTTTGTGCCAACGACGGCTTTAGGCCGTATTCAACAGATTCCGGCAATCGGAATAACTTTGTAGCCTGTCAACTTCCCACGACTAAGTTTGCTTTGATGCCAGGTATCGCGTGGCAGCGGAAAACAACTCGGCCTGTGAACTTACGCCGAGCTTGGAATACGCATTGTGGCGGTGCACTTTGACAGTACCTTCGGTGATCCCGAGAAACGCTGAGGCAGAACCGGCTGAGTGGCCTTGCAAAATAAGGCGTACGACTTCGGCTTCTCTTGGGCTTAACCTGTCGGCTCCAAAGGTGGCCAACCGTTCCTCGACGTGATTTAGGGCTTCTTGTTGTTCTTCGGCACCCCTCAGGTTCCAGTTTCGGATCACTGCGGCAGACAAGGTCTTTCGGATGGAATTGATCTTCGCGACATCTTCAGAGGTGAACCGGGGCTGACGTGCGCCTCGCGACAGGGATATTACTACCCAGTCTACGGTGTTTCGCCTGATCAAAACTCCCAACTCGTCGCTGATCCGAACCTTGCGATAAAAGGTCCGGTAGTACTCCGAGCGAAAGAACGCCTCATTAACCAAATCGGCCAGACGATAAGGATGCGCTCACTATCCTTTTTTTTGAAAGCAGACGCTTATCATACGAGAGCGTAACGAAGTTTACGCGCGGAAAAAATGTTGATTTATGAAAAAATAGATTCAAACATGCGAATTCGACACAACTTTCATTTTACCTTCGTTGATGTCGCTGTCGCCCGATTTGTCGGGCCCTTCCGACTGCTGGAGTGAGTGCTGGCGGTCGGAAG
>NZ_JBQFON010000020.1:0-7669 GCF_056533505.1 Ruegeria sp. G2
AAAGTGGCCCAAAATCCGGCTGCCTCCACAAAATCGACTGAAACATCCTCATCGTCGAGAAACCAAACGAGTTTCCACACACCCTCAGCCCGAGGCAGTCATCGTTATTTTTCGCTGCGTGCGCACGCAGCATGAAAATCGCTGCATGTGCTTAGTTCGTGACGCCGCGTGGCGGCAGAAAAACCGGCCTTTCCTCCACGACGCAGCGACGTTTGTCAGGGCAACTCACAGGTCGCGGGACAGAACAGCCAGTCAGTCTTGGTGCTTGAGAGGCTGATATCTGCGGTTCGCGGTCTTGGTGCAAAGACCCTAGGTTTGCATCTGCTGAAAACGAGATCATCGAAAAACCTAAGCAACGGTTGCTCAAACACCGATCGACCAGGTGAAAGAAACGGTTGACCGAGACAAACCCATACCGGCAGCGATCCAGCATTGGCGTTTCCATGACGCCGCCGGTAGTGCAGAGGTGGGAACCTTACCATGTAAATCGGATACCGGCGGCAAACACCTTAACGTCCTGGTACTGCCTCACGGTTCCGTCAATCTGGTACGTGCGATAGGTTGCGTAGATCTGGGCTTGATTGGCATCAATGTCCTGTACCAACGCAATTCCCCATGAGTCCGAACCACTTGCCCCCGTGGTTGGGTTGGAACTGTCATAGTAGTCAGCGGAAAGCGCGGTGCCGCCCCATTTGAGAATATCCCGGATGATGCCGAGTTTGCCGTAAGCATAACTGCCGTCGTCGCTGTTGGCGCCTGCGGCAAATGCCAGATTCAACCCGGTTTGATCATCGATCATTGCCACTGAGCCTGACAGAAAATCGGGCGACTCGTCGTTGAATGCATAACCGATCCCTGTTTTGACACGAAACTGGCGCCACTGTGTTTCGTAACGCAATGCGGCATCGGCATAGATGTTGTCATTGTTGTCTTGAAGCACCTCTTTGCCTAAAGAAACCGACCAAGATAACCCATTGCTGGCAAGGCTGTCATAGCGCGCTCGAAATCGCCTGGAAGCTTCAAAGGTTGGAAAGAAAGTTTCCAGTCCCTGGGAACTGATCGTGCCATCCGTAAAGACCGCATTTTCGCCAGATGCGGAGTCTCCAACGCTGTTGGTCGCCGTAACCGTGGTGTTTGAAAAATCGAAGCCGGTGATGCCGTCAGCCGCCATGTTTCCCTGACCGAAGGAAAAATACCCAACACTTGGCACTGATAAGCGTATTTCGGCCTTGCGAAGCAGGGTTCGGTTCCAATCCGTGGTCTCCTCGGGTGGCCCAATGCCAAACAAGCTATCATAATCCGTGCGGCGCAGCCCGGTCTCGATGTTGGCGAAAACCCCAGTCCCGTTGTTCAGGTCTGTCTCCAGCCGCAAACCCAAGCGCCCAGGAGAATTCGCGTTGTCCCGGACGGATGTGATGGTGTCAAACCCATCGTCATAGTTCAGATACATCAGATTGAGTTGACCGTAGAACGACAGAAGTGTGTTCTCAGACAACTGCCAGTTGAAGAGGTTTTCGAATCGGCTGTGGCGTTTCTTGATCCGAGCGCGCCAGCTTTCCGACCAGTTTTGCGCCCAGTCATTCGCGTCCTGATGGACCTCATGTACATCTTGGGGCTGGGCCAAAACTACAATCGGATTGAACGCCATCGCTCCGGCCAGTAAAGCGGCCCGCAAAGCATTTGAAAACTCCCTGTGCTTTTGCTTTCCGCAAACCTGTTCCAGGCAGATCAGAGGCTCCTCAACATACCTTTTTCCTAGATCCATGGTCGGGGTGACTGAGCGCTGATAGCGCCTGCATTGCTCCGTACCGGCGTCCTCCCATCGAAATCCATGTGGTCGTGCGCGATTCCGGTATGGATAGCCGAGATTTTCTGCAAAAGACGCCATGATGGGTAATCTAGCTGGCGACACTATCGTCTGCTTCCACTTCGGCTGCCGCTAGCAATCTTTCCTGGGTGTCTGCATCATCCTGGGCCTCGACCGCGACTGAACGGCGTGCGAAATCGATACCGTTTTCCGCCAGTGCTTCCTGCAACCTTTTGTAGATTTCACGCCGGGCGAGGAACTGCTCCCCCGGGACCGAGGTAAACTTGACCCGCACTGTCAGGCCAAACAGGTCAATGTCGTAGATGCCCTGAAACTTCAGCGGCTCAATGAAGCTAGGCCCGTAGTCCGGGTGCTGCATCAATTCGGCGGACACTTTTTTCACGATCTTCTTGACCTTCATCACATCGGTATCGTGCGGCAGATGAAAGATCAGCTTGGTGATGACCCAGTCGCGGCTCAAGTTCGACACGGCGTCAATCGCACCATAGGGTAGCGTTTGCAGTGCGCCTCGATGGTGCCTGATCTGCATGGAGCGGAGCGAAATGTGCTCGACCGTTCCACGCCTTTCACCGATCTCGACGTACTCACCGATGCGGAAGGCATCGTCGAACACGAAAAAAATGCCAGCCAGAATGTCTTTCAGCAGGCTTTGCGCCCCCATACCAAGAACGATGCCAACTATTCCGGCCCCTGCAAGCATCGGCGCAATCTTGACGCCAAGTTCGGCGAGCGCGAACAACCCCGCGACAACGACTGTGAAGGTAATCAGAATAGCCCGTATCAGCGGTATGACACTCAATGCGCGCGGCGATCGCACATGCTCGCTATGAATATCTGTCCGCATGTCGAACTGGGACAAAAGATAGCGCCTGAGTACGGCCAGCAATCCGAGCGACAGCAAACTGCCGCTCAGAAGTAGCAGGAGCACCTTGGTGGTGGGTGTGATCTGCTTGGTTTCGCTATGCAGAAGGACGCCACCCAATGTCACTTCCGCGATGACGAGAACGACCGAGCCCAGCCCGACAATCCACCAATATAGGTGTTTGGGGAGGGTCACGTCCTTGGTCTCCTTGGCCCAAAAGTTGGTCGCCTGTTTGCAGCGACGTATGGGACTATGCATGTCGCCATCATGCTTGGGTCTCCGTAAGTCTATCCGCCTGCATGGTCACCGGGTCAATTCCAGGTTTTCCTTTATCGAATGACCGCCCGACGATATGCACGCCGCCGCACGCCAGCCATTGAAACCGGAGTGCGGGGCATTCCGATCACGTCAATGAACAAGGACGTATTCCCACCCAGCACGGGCATCGTTCCCGACAGGATTTTGGCAACTGTATAGTGAAGGTCGTTTCCGCTCAGGACCGGGCGCTTCAGTTCCACCACAACCTGATGAAGGGTATCCCCTTCGAGGATGGACAGATCGGCATTTGGCGGATCAGACAGGAAGCTGTCCTGACCTTCGCCCCAGAACGGAACGAAGCGTTCGGTTGTCATATTGCCTGCGATGCGGTCAGGGCGATCCGAGAAAAACAATGTGACCGGACTGACACCACGTAGGGTGAGACGGTTATCGCCGGCCGCATAGGCCATGCCCTGTGCGGTTTGGACGAACAGGAAATCGGCATTTGCAGCGTCTTCGGCGGAGACATTCGTCGCCGAGGCAGCGGCGATCATCGCGGCGCCACCGGCGCATAGTTGGCGACGGGTGAGAGTATGGCGAAGGTCTGAGCGAAACTTGGTCATGTCATTCTTTCGGCAGGTTGAGAGTAGTCAGTTTTTCATTTTTTGGTTTTCAGATTGAACTCGCGGGCCGGTGCCAACGCTCCGGCCCACGTTGGTTTAGTCGCTTGCGCGCAGCATCGCGTCTTCAAGACGTTTCTTGTCGGCTTCACTCAGCTTGGGACGGTCAATTTTGAGCGTCAGTTTGTCGAGCTTTGCGGTCAGCTTGAACGGCGGCAGGTAGTCTGCGTCATAAACACCCGTCAGCGTATCCTGCCCGATATCAAAGGACTCGTCCCATTGCAGGATGACGGGGATGGTGTGCTTCATCTTCTTGGTGGCCACGACCTTGCCATCGACCGACAGCGTGCCGGTGCCGCCCTTACCCATGCCACTGGTGCTGCCATAGGCCATGGTGCCAGCACCTAGACCGTCATATTCGAAGTCGAATACCACTGTGTGCTTGCCGGGGCTCAGAGCCTCGTCACCTTGCCACTGGATGCGCTCGAGGTTGAGCATGTTCCAGGTGAAGGTCGGCTTGCCATCTTTGAGATAGAACCCATAGCCCGCAAACCGGCCGCCCGAGGTCACGATCATGCCCTCGGCTCCACCTTCAGGCACCTCAATATCGGCGGTAAAGATGTAGGAACTGTTCAGGATGCTGGGTGAATCCCCCTGCGGCAGACCGATCATCGGCTTGGTATAGACAAAGGTGTCACGACCAGCCGTCACGCTGGGGCGCGGCTTGGCTAGACGCGAAGTAACCGAGGCATCCATAGGGAACACCTGATACTTCTTGGCTTCTTCTATGAAGATCGCTTTCAGCTCCTTGACCTTCTCGGGGTGATCCTTGGCAATGTTGTTGCGCTGGTTCATGTCCTTGGTCAGGTCATACAGTTCAAGCACCTGGTTGTTGAGCGGGTCGGGGTTCGGCGTGCCAGGGGTTTCCCATGGCATCCGGTTGACCTCGGTGCTCAAAAGCCAGCCTTCGTGGTAGAGCGCCCACTGGCCCATCATCTCGAAATACTGGGTCTTGTGACGGCTCGGCACATCGGCATTGGCCTTGTCAAAGGTATAGGCAAAGCTGGTGCCTTCGAGCGGCGATTGCTTAATGCCGTCCACGATCTCGGGCTGCGAGATGCCCGCGACTTCGAGAATGGTCGGCACGACGTCAATCACGTGCATGAACTGGTCACGACTTCCGCCCTTGTCGGTGATACCCTTGGGCCACGCGACAACCATATTCTGACGAATCCCGCCTAGACGGTTGGCGTTCTGCTTGAAGTAGTCGAACGGCGTGTCAAAGGCCCAGGACCAGCCGGCAGACATGTGGTTATAAGTCTCTTCCGTGCCCCAGCTGTCATACCAATGCATTTGGGTTTCAATCGGCATCTCGGCGACACCGTTGAACCAGGCCACTTCGTTAGGAGTACCCACGGGCCCACCTTCGGCCGAGGTACCATTGTCACCGTTGATATAGATCACCAGCGTGTTTTCCAACTCGCCCAGCGAGTCAATCGCATCAATCACGCGGCCGATCTCGTGGTCGTTATAGGCCGCATAGGCCGCGAAGACCTCGACCTGGCGGATGAACAACTTTTTCGCGTCATCCGAAAGCTTGTCCCACGGTTTCAGCTTGTCAGCAGGCCATGGCGCGAGGGTGGCGTCCTGTGGCACCAGACCCATCTTCTTCTGGTTTTCAAAGATGGTTTCGCGCAAGGCTTCATAGCCGTTGTCAAACAGATTCATCGCCTCGATCTTTTCCACCCATTCCTTGGTCGGGTGGTGCGGCGCATGGGTGGCACCGGGGGCGTATTTCACGAAGAATGGCTTTTCAGGGGCGATTTGGTGCAGCTCGGTGATCCAGTTGATCGCCTCGTCCGCCATGCCGGTGATTAGGTTCCACTCCGGATCCCCTGCAAATGGATAGATCTGGGTGGTGTTGCGGAACAGGTTCGGCTGCCACTGGTTGGCGTCGCCGCCCACGAAACCGTAAAAGTATTCAAAGCCGAGCCCGGTGGGCCACTGGTCGAACGGCCCTGACTGGCTGGCCTGGAAGGCCGGCACATTGTGGTCCTTGCCGAACCAAGAGGTGTTATAGCCGTTCTCAAGCAGAATCCGGCCCACCGTGGCCTTGTCCTCGGTAATGATCGAGTTGTAGCCGGGAAAACCCGTCGATTGCTCGGAAATCACACCGAAGCCCACCGAATGATGGTTGCGCCCGGTGATGAGCGCGGCACGCGTAGGCGAACACAGCGCGGTGGAATGGATGTTGGTATAGCTCAGCCCCTCGGCGGCCAGCTCATCCATCGTTTCGGTCGGGATCACCCCGCCGAAGGTGCTGGGCACGCCGAAGCCGGCATCGTCGGTGATGATCAAAAGCACGTTGGGAGCGCCCTCGGGCGGCACCACGCTGGGCGGCCAGAATTCGGTGGATTTGAGCACCTGCTCCTCGATTTTGCCACCGAACTTGGCGGGCGGCGGGGGCAATTGCTTGCCGTCGATTGTGGTGGTCGCACCTGGCGACCCAGGCGACACGTCTGATAATCCGGGTGTTGCCGATTGCATCAGCAGTACGCCCCCGGAAAACGCGGCGGTCAGAATGGAAGTTCTATAACCCATCGAGTTTCTCCTGTGTTTACCTCCGGTCCTGCGGCCGGTGTGAATGGAAGTTGCGCGCCGAAAATTGCGCGAAAGCACCTTGCAGGACTTGATACTGATCAATGTTTCCCACAGGATTTGACTTCACAGGCCAAATTGCGAGTCCGGTAGAGACGCCCAAATGCCACAATCCGTTCCCTTGATCCGCGCGGCCTCTATCGCGCCGATGCGGCGCTGGGTGACCCAGAGCGGCCATGCGCTCGCGCCATTTCTTGAAACAGCGGGCTTGTCCTGGGTCCCGGACGACGATCCATACCTCCCAATCCCTCTTCGGGGGGTTGTGACACTGTTGGTGGAGATCTCTCGGAAAAACGGCTTGGATGCGCCGTACAGAATGGCGAAAGGGCGGGGTGGATACGAAATTGGACTGATTGGAGCGGCGGCGCTTTGCGGTCCAACGGTGCGCGAAGGATTTCAACGTCTTGCGCGCACGATGCCATTCCATTGCACCCATGAAATGTTCGTCGTGCTGGAAGAGGATGACGGCCTGCACATTCGGGACGGGTGGGCATTGGACATTGGTGACACCGAAGTTCTGCATTTCGTCCAGCAATATGTTGCCGCCTTGGTGGACATGATCTGCAGTGTCGCGTCTAGATCGTCGCTCAGTTCGGATCGTGTCGAAATCGTGCCACATCCCTCGGCAGGCCTCGCGCATTTACGACCCTGGCTGGGAGAAAAGGTGCACGCCGCCAAAGACCGTGCGCTCGACGTGGTCGTGAGCAATGAAGTCGCAGCAAAGCAGTTCACGGATGCCGTGCAAAAAAAAGCACTCTTGCAAGTCGCGACTGATGCAAAACGCCTTCGGCAGGGAAACAGCCTGACTGAGGATGTGGCCACACTTGTTTCAAGCATGTTGCCCCTTACCCCTCCGCTCCTGGACCAGGTGGCCGCCGCGGCTGGCGTCAGCGGCAGAACGCTCAGGCGGCACCTCCGGGAGGAAGGCACGAGTTTCGCCGATATCGTCGAGCGAACAAGAGTGCGGATCGCGGTGGAACGGTTGCAGAGAGAACCCGAAACGCCACTTGGAGAAATTGCTGCCGAATTGGGGTACTCCGATCAATCAACGTTGACGAGGATGGTCAAACGGTGGACGGGTCACACACCGAGCCAGTTCAGAAAAAAATTTGCTGATTAGAGATCGTACCGACACTTCAAGGGTCTTTCTGTGATCGAAATTGCACCATGTCATTGTTAGCCCGAAGAATTCTGCGATGAAGATGCCCGCATTCTTGACGGGTTAACTTGGCTTGACCAAGGAGGCTGAGGATCGCCATGAGTGAATTGTTTTCGGTAGATGACTATTCAGCATTTTGAGTCCGCTTGCAGCGCTTCACGCCTGTTCGTTCGTGATGTAGCAATAGACATTATGGGCTGAGGGTGTGTGGAAACTCGTTTGGTTTCTCGACGATGAGGATGTTTCAGTCGATTTTGTGGAGGCAGCCGGATTTTGGGCCACTT
>NZ_JBQFON010000021.1:0-2500 GCF_056533505.1 Ruegeria sp. G2
TGACGCTGGTTGCGGGAGCAGGATTTGAACCTGCGACCTTCAGGTTATGAGCCTGACGAGCTACCGGGCTGCTCCATCCCGCGACACTTAGCGTTGGTCTACCGCCTATTCGGCTACTTGAGACCGGGTAGTGTTCTTTTCATCGTGTTAGAGAGATTTTGGGATTTTACTAGGTTTGGCGGTGACCTACTCTCCCGGGGCTTAAGCCCAAGTACCATTGGCGCGGCAGTGCTTAACTTCCGGGTTCGGGATGGGACCGGGTGTTTCACTTGCGCTATGACCACCAAACCGAGGAAAATCCCCGTCGCTCTTTTTGCAGTGCAAAAAGGCGACGCGCGGCAGGCAGCGTATTCGCGAAGCGAATGCGCGTTACCGCACGGTTGTTATGTCACCCCTTACGGGGTTTCACATCAATCAACACCGTCGCTGTTTGCGTAGCAAAAGCGACGTAATTGTCCAACTCAAGGTCGGTGTATGCTTCTGGTTTGATTTTGTCTTTCCATTACTGGATCAAATCAAGCCTATCGGGCGATTAGTACCGGTCAACTGAACGCATTACTGCGCTTACATCTCCGGCCTATTGACGTGGTGGTCTTCCACGGCCCTCAGGGAGACCTTGTTTTGAGGGGGGCTTCCCGCTTAGATGCCTTCAGCGGTTATCCTGTCCGATCATAGCTACCCAGCACTGCCGTTGGCACGACAACTGGTCCACCAGTGGATCGTTCACCCCGGTCCTCTCGTACTAGGGGCAACTCCTCTCAAGTCTCCTACACCCACGGCAGATAGGGACCGAACTGTCTCACGACGTTCTAAACCCAGCTCACGTACCTCTTTAAACGGCGAACAGCCGTACCCTTGGGACCTGCTCCAGCCCCAGGATGAGATGAGCCGACATCGAGGTGCCAAACACTGCCGTCGATATGGACTCTTGGGCAGTATCAGCCTGTTATCCCCGGCGTACCTTTTATCCGTTGAGCGATGGCCCTTCCACTCGGGACCACCGGATCACTATGGCCGTCTTTCGACTCTGCTCGACTTGTCAGTCTTGCAGTCAGGCTGGCTTCTGCCATTGCACTCAACGAGCGATTTCCGACCGCTCTGAGCCAACCTTCGCGCGCCTCCGTTACGCTTTAGGAGGCGACCGCCCCAGTCAAACTACCCGCCACGCAGGGTCCCGGATCCGGATAACGGACCGCGGTTAGACATCAAGAGTGCGAAGGGTGGTATCTCAAGGGAGGCTCCACGGATACTTGCGTTTCCGCTTCAAAGCCTACCACCTATCCTGCACATCACAATCCTGATGCCAGTGCGAAGCTGTAGTAAAGGTGCACGGGGTCTTTCCGTCTAACCGCGGGAAGCCTGCATCTTGACAGGCAATTCAATTTCGCTGAGTCGATGTTGGAGACAGCGGGGAAGTCGTTACGCCATTCGTGCAGGTCGGAACTTACCCGACAAGGAATTTCGCTACCTTAGGACCGTTATAGTTACGGCCGCCGTTTACCTGGGCTTCAATTCAAGGCTCTCACCTCTCCTTTTAACCTTCAGGCACCGGGCAGGCGTCAGACCCTATACGTCGTCTTGCGACTTCGCAGAGCCCTGTGTTTTTAATAAACAGTCGCCACCCCCTGGTTTGTGCCCCCAGCCCCTAGTTGCCTAGGAACCGGGCCTCCTTCTCGCGAACTTACGGAGGTATTTTGCCGAGTTCCTTCAACATCGTTCTCTCAAGCGCCTTGGTATGCTCTACCAGTCCACCTGTGTCGGTTTAGGGTACGGTCTGATGGAGGGCTATTTCCAGGAACCACTCAGCAGCCCAATCAATCCGATAAGATTGAACTACACCTGTGATCCGTCACATCCTCCTGGCCTAGGAATATTAACCTAGTTCCCATCGCCTACGCCTTTCGGCCTCGGCTTAGGGGCCGGCTTACCCTGCTCAGATTAGCTTTAAGCAGGAACCCTTGGACTTTCGGCGAGAGTGTCTCTCACACTCTTTGTCGCTACTCATGTCATCATTCTCACTAGTGATCTCTCCACCGGATGGCTCACGCCCCGGCTTCATCGAAAGCTCCAAATATCCTCCAAGGCGTTCCGAAGAACGCTAAAGAGGATAGGAACTATGTCACACTACGCTCTGCTACCGATGCTTACGCATCCCTAGACTTCGGCTCATGGCTTGAGCCCCGTTACATCTTCGCCGCAGGACAACTTATTTAGACCAGTGAGCTGTTACGCTATCTTTAAAGGATGGCTGCTTCTAAGCCAACCTCCTGGTTGTTTTGGTCGTCCCACCTGCTTTCCCACTTAGCCATGAATTGGGGGCCTTAGTCGTAGGTCAGGGTTGTTTCCCTCTCCACTACGGACGTTAGCATCCGCAGTGTGTCTGCCATCTAGTACTCCCGGGTATTCGGAGTTTGGTTAGGATCAGTAAGCCTGTGGGGCCCCATTACCCATCCAGTGCTCTACCCCCCGGGGTATTCGGATGACGCTCTACCTAAATAGA
>NZ_JBQFON010000022.1:0-4466 GCF_056533505.1 Ruegeria sp. G2
AAACCCCCGCTTTTTTGGCGGGGGTTTTGAGAGTTTACTCTGCGGCTTCTTCGTATTCTGACATTGGAGGGCATGTGCAGATGAGGTTTCGGTCTCCGTATGCGTTGTCGACGCGGTTGACGGGGGACCAGTATTTGTCGACGCCCATGGAGCCCGGAGGGAAGCAGGCCTGTTCGCGTGTGTAGGGGCGGTCCCAGCTGCCGACCAGATCGCGCACCGTGTGTGGGGCGTTTTTCAGCGGGTTGTTTTCCGCGTCGATCTTGCCGTCGATGATGTCCTGTGCTTCCGCCCGGATCGACAGCATGGCCTCGCAGAAGCGGTCGAGCTCGTCCATGGGCTCCGATTCCGTGGGCTCCACCATCAGGGTTCCGGCCACCGGCCAGGACATGGTTGGGGCGTGGAAGCCTGAATCGACCAGGCGCTTGGCAATGTCATCGACGCTGACATGCGCGGCCTCGTCCAGCGGACGGGTGTCGAGGATGCATTCATGCGCCACCCGGCCCGTGTCCGACGTGTAGAGGATCGGGTAGGCATCCTTGAGCCGCGCCGCGATGTAGTTGGCGTTCAGGATTGCCACTTTCGTGGCCTGGGTCAGACCTGCGCCGCCCATCAGCAACACATAGGCCCATGAGACCGGCAGGATTGAGGGCGAGCCAAAGGGTGCGGCTGAGACCGGGCCCACGGCGGTGCCGTATTCCGGGTGGCCGGGCAGGTGCTCGGTCAGGTGCGCCTTGACGCCGATCGGGCCCATGCCGGGGCCGCCGCCGCCATGCGGGATGCAGAAGGTCTTGTGCAGGTTCAGGTGGCTGACGTCACCGCCCACATCGCCCGGGCGCGCCAGGCCAACCATGGCGTTCATGTTGGCGCCGTCGATATAGACCTGACCGCCGTGATCATGGGTGATCTGGCAGACCTCCTGCACGGTGGTCTCGAACACGCCATGGGTGGACGGATAGGTGATCATGCAGGCGGCCAGATGATCCGAGTGCTTTTCCGCCTTGGCGCGGAAGTCGTTCAGGTCAATGTTGCCCTTGTCATCCGCCTGCACCGGCACAACCTGCCAGCCGACCATCTGGGCCGAGGCCGGGTTGGTGCCATGCGCCGAGGTTGGGATCAGGCAGACATTGCGCTGCCCCTCGCCACGAGCGAAGTGATAATTGCGGATGGTCAGAAGGCCCGCGTACTCACCCTGCGCGCCCGAGTTGGGCTGCTGCGAGATCGCGTCATAGCCGGTGATCTGGCACAGCTTGTCGTTCAGATCGTCGATCATCTCGTGATAGCCCTGCGCCTGATCTTGCGGCACAAACGGGTGCAGGTTGCCGAACTCGGGCCAGGTGACCGGGATCATCTCGATCGTGGCGTTCAGCTTCATGGTGCACGAGCCCAGCGGGATCATCGCCCGGTCCAGCGCCAGGTCGCGGTCGGCCAGACGGCGCATATAGCGGGTGATCTCGGCCTCGGCCCGGTTCTTGTGGAAGATCGGATGGGTCAGGTATTCGCTTTCACGCAGCGCGTAATCCGGCAGGCGGTACTGCTTATTCGAGCTGTCATCCTTGCGATCGATGCCAAAGGCCCCCCAGACCGCCTCGATGGTCTCGGGGCGGGTCTGTTCGTCCAGGCTGATGCCCACTTTCGTGTCGCCCACTTTACGCAGGTTGACGCCGCGGGCCACTGCGGCCTCCATCACGACGTTCTGCAGATGGCCAACCTCGACCGTGATGGTGTCGAAGAATACCTCGGGTTCAACCGAGAAGCCCGCCTCTTCCAGACCGGCAGCCATGCGCGAGGTCTTGCGGTGCACCGATTGCGCGATGGCCTTGATGCCATCGGGACCGTGATACACCGCATACATCGAGGCAATCACCGCCAGCAGCGCCTGCGCAGTGCAAACGTTCGAGTTGGCTTTCTCGCGGCGGATATGCTGTTCGCGGGTCTGCAGCGCCAGGCGATAGGCCTTGTTGCCGCGGCTGTCGATGCTGACACCGATGATCCGGCCCGGCATCGAGCGCTTCAGCTTGTCGGTGGTCGCCATGTAAGCAGCATGGGGCCCGCCATAGCCCATCGGAACGCCAAAGCGCTGGGTCGAGCCGATGGCGATATCCGCGCCCATCTCACCAGGTGACTTCAGCAGCGCCAGCGACAGGATATCGGCGGCGACAATTGCGATGGCCTTGTGTTCATGCAGAGCGGCGATTTCTTTGGTGAAGTCACGCACATGGCCGTGGGTGCCGGGATACTGGAAGATCGCACCGAAGACGGCGCCTGCGTCCAGCGTGTCCGGATCAGCCACCTGCACCTCGATGCCCAGAGGCTCGGCGCGGGTTTTAATGACCGCGATGGTCTGCGGGTGGCAGTTCTTGTCAACAAAGAAGGCTGCGTTGTTGGCTTTCGAACGCCCGCCGCGCTTGGCCATGGCCATCGCTTCCGCCGCAGCTGTGGCTTCGTCCAGCAGGGATGCGTTGGCCACATCGAGCCCGGTCAGATCGCTGACCATGGTCTGGAAGTTCAGCAGAGCTTCAAGGCGGCCCTGGCTGATCTCGGGCTGATAGGGCGTATAGGCCGTGTACCAGGCCGGGTTTTCCAGAATGTTGCGCAGGATCGGCGCCGGCGTGGTGGTGCCGTAATAGCCCTGACCGATCAGCGAGGTCAGAACCTTGTTCTTGCTCGCCACCTCTTTCATGTGGAACAGAGCGTCGCGTTCCGTCATCGCCGGGCCCCAGTCCAGCGGCTCTTTCTGCCGGATCGCGGGGGGGACGGTGGCATCGATCAGCTGGTCCAGTGTCTTGAAGCCGATCACCTTGAGCATGTCGCGCATCTCGGTCGGGCTGGGCCCGATATGGCGGCGGTTGGCGAAGTCATAGGCTTCGTAATCGGTCAGTTTGAAGGCCATGTGTGCGCTCCTCAAGGATAGGTCAGACCCGGCGGAGACTGCGGGAGCCTCCGGCGGGAGTATTTTTAGCCAGATGAAGGGGCGGACCCGTGCGAGGACCCGCCATTTGGATTTATCCGATGAAGGCCTTGTAGCCGGCTTCGTCCATCAGGTCTTCGAGCTGCGAGGCGTCCGCGATCTTGATCTTGTAGATCCAGGCTTCGCCTTCGGGGTCGTCATTCAGAGAACCGGGATTGTCAGCCAGCGCCTCGTTCACCTCTGTGATCTCGCCATCGACCGGCGCATAAAGCTCGGACGCGGCCTTGACGGATTCAATCACGCCGATCTCGCCGCCTTTTTCGAACTCGTCGCCTGCTTCCTGCTGTTCCACGAACACCACGTCGCCCAACTGCTCGGCGGCGTGTTTGGTGATGCCCAGCGTGGCGGTGTCGCCGTCAACGCTCAGCCATTCATGTTCTTCGGAATAATAGGTTGCCATGTCTCTCTCTCCTGACTTCAACGCTTGTAATTCTGTTTGACGAAGGGCAGCGCCACGATCTGCGCCGGTTGCGGTTTGCCCCGGATGATCAGGTTCACCGTCTCGCCCGGCTCGCCATGGCCTTTGCTCACATAGCCCATCGCCACTGGTCCGCCGACCGTGGGGCCAAACACGCCCGAGGTGATCTGGCCGATCGTGTTGCCCTCGGTGCACTGGATCTCAACGCCCTGACGCGCCGGTGCGCGGCCTTCGGGCTTGATGCCCACCAGCTTTTTGGCGGGACCTTCGGCCAGTTCCTTCTGCACACGGTCCGCGCCCGGGAAACCGCCCTCTTCCTTGCGGCGCTTCTGCATCGCCCAAGCCAGGGAGGCCTCGATCGGCGAGGTGCTCTGGTCGATGTCATTGCCATAAAGGCACAGCCCGGCTTCAAGCCGCAGGCTGTCGCGCGCGCCCAGACCGGCCGCCTCGCAATCTTCATGCGCCAGGAAGGCCTTGGTGATCTCTATCGCCTTGTCCTCGGGGATCGAGATCTCATAACCGTCCTCGCCGGTATAGCCCAGCCGCGAGATACGGCATTCAACGCCGTTGATATCCGCCACAGTGGTTTCCATGAACTTCAGATCCCGCGCCGCAGGGCAGAGCTCGCCCACAACGTTTTCCGCTGCGGGGCCTTGGACAGCTACCAGCGCGCGGTCGAAGATCTCGATCACTTCAACACCGTCGAGATGTTCGCGCATATGCGGAATGTCCTGATGCCGCAGCGCCGCGTTCACCACCACAAAGTAGTGATCGCCCGCATTCGACACGATCAAATCGTCCATGATCCCGCCATCCGCGTTCGTAAAGAACCCGTACCGCGCCTTGCCTTCCTTCAACGTCGCATAGGCCTGCGGGCACAAAGCTTCCAACTTCTCGCCCACATTCTCGCCCTTCAGGATCACCTGACCCATATGGCTCACATCAAACACCGCCGCCTTCTCACGGCACTGCTTATGCTCCCCCATAATCCCCAATGGATACTGAACAGGCATCTCCCACCCAGCAAAATCAACCAACTTACCACCCAACTCAACATGCAAAGCGTGAAGAGGCGTGCGT
>NZ_JBQFON010000023.1:0-2822 GCF_056533505.1 Ruegeria sp. G2
CCCAATGAGCTATAAATCCGATATTGAGATTGCCCGTGAGGCAAACAAGAAGCCGATTCAGGAGATCGGTGCCAAGCTGGGCATTTCCAGTGATGATCTGCTGCCCTACGGCCACGACAAGGCGAAAGTCAGTCAGGATTTCATCAATTCGGTTCAGGACCGTGAAGATGGCAAGCTGATCCTGGTCACGGCGATCAACCCGACCCCTGCGGGTGAAGGCAAGACGACCACTACAGTTGGTCTGGGCGATGGCCTGAATCGCATCGGCAAGAACGCGATGATCTGTATCCGTGAAGCCTCGCTTGGCCCGAACTTCGGCATGAAGGGCGGTGCCGCAGGTGGCGGTTACGCGCAGGTTGTTCCGATGGAAGAGATGAACCTGCACTTCACCGGTGACTTCCACGCGATTACTTCGGCCCACTCGCTGCTGTCGGCAATGATCGACAACCACATCTATTGGGGCAACGAGTGCGAGATCGACACCCGCCGCGTCGCATGGCGCCGTGTGGTCGACATGAATGACCGTGCGCTGCGCCAGATCACGGCGTCTCTGGGCGGCGTGTCGAACGGCTTCCCGCGCGAAGCTGGCTTTGACATTACCGTGGCGTCCGAAGTCATGGCGATCCTGTGTCTGGCAAACGACCTGAAGGATCTGGAAAAGCGTTTGGGCGACATCATCGTCGCTTACCGCCGTGACAAGACCCCGGTTTACTGCCGCGATATCAAGGCCGAAGGCGCAATGACCGTGCTGCTGAAGGACGCGATGCAGCCGAACCTGGTGCAGACGCTGGAAAACAACCCGGCCTTTGTTCACGGTGGGCCGTTCGCAAACATCGCGCATGGCTGTAACTCGGTCATCGCCACCAAGACCGCTCTGAAAGTGGCCGACTATGTCGTGACCGAAGCGGGCTTTGGTGCTGATCTGGGTGCCGAGAAGTTCATGAACATCAAGTGCCGCAAGGCGGTCATCGCGCCGTCGGCCGTGGTGCTGGTTGCCACAGTGCGTGCGATGAAGATGAACGGCGGCGTTGCCAAGGCCGATCTGGGTGCGGAAAACGTTGACGCTGTGAAATCGGGCTGTGCCAACCTCGGCCGTCATATCGAAAACGTGAAATCCTTCGGTGTGCCGGTTGTTGTCGCCATCAACCACTTTGTCACCGACACCGATGCCGAGGTTCAGGCAGTCAGCGACTACTGCGCCGAGCACGGTGTCGAGGCGGTTCTGTCGCGCCACTGGGAGCTGGGCTCGGAAGGCTCTGCGCCGCTGGCCGAGAAGGTTGTCGAGATCGTCGAAGGCGGCAGCGCCAACTTCGCGCCGATCTACCCTGACGACATGCCACTGTTCGAGAAGATCGAAACCATCGCCAAGCGTATCTACCGCGCGGATGAGGTGCTGGCCGACAATAAGATCCGCAACCAGTTGCGCGAGTGGGAAGAGGCAGGCTATGGCAATCTGCCGGTCTGCATGGCGAAAACCCAGTATTCGTTCTCGACCGACCCGACCCTGCGCGGCGCGCCCACCGGCCACTCGGTTCCGGTGCGTGAGGTCCGCCTGTCCGCCGGTGCCGGTTTCATCGTGGTTGTCTGTGGTGAGATCATGACCATGCCCGGTCTGCCCCGCAAGCCGGCCGCGGAAACCATCTGCCTTAACGACGCAGGTGAGATCGAGGGCTTGTTCTAAGCCGCCGAATAAGACATCTCGTGGTCCGGGGAATTCCCGGGCCATGAGGAGACAAACATGCCCACTCTGACACCTCCAAAAGACTGCCACTCAATGCGGGAGTTGCGGGTTCAGATCGACAAGCTGGATCGGCAGCTGATCGAGATGTTGGTGGCGCGTGCAGGTTACATCGACCGCGCATCCGCGCTGAAGCCGGGCGAGGGCTTGCCTGCACGTATTCCGGAGCGTGTCGAGGATGTGGTGCAAAAAGTGCGTATGAATTCGGACGAGCTGGGTATGGATCCTGACCTTGCCGAAAAACTATGGCGCACCTTGATTGATTGGTCGATTGCGCGCGAAGAACGCGTGCTCGGCCCCGACTGAATGACCGGGCGCTTTGTGCGCCCGATCCGTTTTTTGAAAGAAGGGATCAAAGGATGGTAGCTCAAGTCATCGACGGTAAGGCCTTTGCCGCCAAAGTGCGCGCGCAGGTGGCTGACCAGGTTGCGAAACTGAAGGAAGAAAACGGCATCACACCGGGCCTGGCGGTGGTTCTGGTGGGCGAGGATCCGGCCAGTCAGGTCTATGTCCGCTCGAAGGGCAAAATGACCGTTGAAGTCGGTATGAACTCATACGAGCACAAACTGGATGCAGACACCTCCGAAGAAGACCTTCTGGCGCTGATCGACAAGCTGAACAACGATCCTGCCGTACACGGTATTCTGGTGCAGCTGCCGCTGCCCAAGCACCTGAACGAAGACCTGGTGATCAACTCGATTGATCCGGCGAAAGATGTAGATGGGTTCCATATCTCGAATGTCGGCCTGCTGGGTACGGGTCAGAAATCGATGGTGCCCTGCACGCCGCTGGGCTGCCTGATGATGCTGCGCGACCACCATGGCTCTCTGTCGGGCATGGATGCTGTTGTAATTGGCCGCTCGAATATTGTGGGCAAGCCGATGGCGCAGCTGCTGCTGGGCGACAGCTGCACCGTGACCATCGCGCATAGCCGCACCAAGGACCTGCCCGACGTGGTGCGCCGCGCCGACATCGTCGTTGCCGCCGTAGGCCGCCCCGAGATGGTGCCGGGTGACTGGATCAAGGAAGGCGCGACCGTAATCGACGTGGGCATCAACCGGATCGAACGTGACGGCAAGAACAA
>NZ_JBQFON010000024.1:0-1673 GCF_056533505.1 Ruegeria sp. G2
GGGCTGAGGGTGTGTGGAAACTCGTTTGGTTTCTCGACGATGAGGATGTTTCAGTCGATTTTGTGGAGGCAGCCGGATTTTGGGCCACTTTAGCGCCTTATGCGCCGGAGAGGGCTGAATCCGCGCTCTTGTGGCGTTTTTTGCGGTACGATTTGAGCTGAGCGCCGCCCATCAGGCCGGAATGGCAGTCAAAAGCCCACGTACCCCGATCAGGGCTATCATCCGCTTGATGTTATAGGCGAGGACATGGAAGGCCATCTCGGTGCGGACGTTCTTGAGCGTTCGCATCCGGAAGTGCGTCGCTCCCATCCAGCTCTTGATTGTGCCGAACGGGTGCTCGACGGTTGAGCGGCGGAGGCCCATCAAGGCCGGGTCGCGGCTCAAACGGCCACGCATCTCGTCGACCAGATGCTCGTGTTCCCATCGGGTGATACGACGTTCCCTGCCGGTCGTGCAGCGCGCCTTGACAGGACAGGCCTGACAGACGTTGGTCCAGTATCGCCGTACCACCAGGCCGCCTTCTTCGGTCGTGTAGCGGTATGTCAGCGTCTCACCTGCCGGGCATCGGTAGATATCCGCATCCGCGTCATAGGCAAAGTCGGCCTTCACATACATGCCCTTCTTGCGGTTGCCGGAAGTCTCGGGCCGGGGGAGGGTTGTGGTGATGCCATCCTCGTGACAGGCCAGAATTTCCCGGCCGCTGAAATAGCCCTTGTCAGCGACCGCGCTCATTTCGTCGCGTCCGAGAGCGGCCTTCGCCGCCTTGGCCATCGGTGACAGCTGTTCACGGTCATGCCCGGCATTGATCACGTCATGCGCGACAATCAGATGGGTCTCGGTATCCACTGCGGATTGGGCGTTGTAGCCTACAAAACCGCTGCCTTTGGCGCTGGTGGCCATGGAGCGGGCATCCGGATCAGTCAGGGAGATCTGCCTAACTGGGCTCTCCCTGAGCGCCTCGCCCATGTCCACCAGGCGCTCGATCTCCTGCCGGATGCGCTCGCAGCGTTGCGCCAGGTTGGCGATCTTCCCGGCCCGGGCCTCGCCCTCTTCCTGACGGTCGATCCGGACCATTTCTTCAAGGTAGCGCTCGATGCTCGCGACCAGATGGGCGGTGCGGCTGGCGATCTTGCCTTTGGTGAAGTTCTTGTCGCGATTATTCACCGCCTTGAACTTGGAGCCATCGATGGCAACACAATCCCCCTTCAGCACCCCGATCCGGCGACAGAGTTCGACGAACTGCGCACAGGTCCGCCGGATCGCCGGGCCGTTGTCGCGCCGAAAGTCGGCGATCGTCTTGTGGTCCGGGACAAGCCGACCCGTCAGCCACATCACCTCGACATTGCGCCCAGCCTCCCGCTCCAGGGCACGGCTCGAAGGGACGCGGTTCAGATAGCCATAGATGAACAGCTTCAGCAGGACCGATGGGTGATAGCCGGGCCGTCCTGTCTGCGCCGGCGCCGTCCGCAGGAAACCGATCTCCCCAAGATCAATCTCGTCCACGAAGAGGTCAATCACGCGGACCGGATTATCCTCGTCTATCCAGTCTTCCAGCCGGGCCGGAAAAAGTGTCATCTGACTGCGGTCCGTACCCTCGATATATCCCGACATGCCTGCCTCCGGTCTTTGCCGAAAAGCATACAGCATCCGGAGTTTTCACACAGCCTCGGCTC
>NZ_JBQFON010000025.1:0-1268 GCF_056533505.1 Ruegeria sp. G2
AGGTTCGGATAGATCGGAAACTTGGCGCAAAGCTCAGCGACTTCGGCTTTGACTTTTGCTTCGACTGCGGCATTGCCTTCTTCGCCATTGGCGGCCAGACCATCGACAACTTCGATGATCCAATCCGCGATTTGACGGAACTCGACTTCTCCAAAACCTCGTGTCGTGCCAGCAGGAGAACCAAGGCGGATGCCGCTGGTGATAGTTGGTTTCTCGGGGTCAAACGGAACGCCGTTCTTGTTGCAGGTGATATGCGCACGACCCAATGCTTTCTCGGTCGCGTTGCCCTTAACGCCTTTGGGGCGCAGGTCGACCAGCACCACATGGGTGTCGGTGCCGTGGGTCACGGTGTCGAGACCGCCCTTGATCAGTTGATCCGACAGCGCCTGAGCGTTCACAATAACCTGCTTGATGTAGTCCTTGAATGAGGGCCGCAGCGCCTCGCCAAACGCTACTGCTTTGCCAGCGATCACATGCATCAGCGGACCACCCTGAATACCGGGGAAGATTGCCGAGTTTACCTTTTTCGCGATCGCTTCGTCGTTGGTCAGAATCATGCCGCCACGGGGGCCGCGCAGCGTCTTGTGCGTGGTGGTTGTCGCGACGTGCGCGTGCGGGAAGGGCGAGGGGTGCTCACCCGCTGCAATCAGGCCCGCAATATGGGCCATGTCCACGTGCAGATACGCACCGACCATATCGGCGATCTCGCGCATGCGGGCAAAATCGATAATACGCGGAATGGCCGAACCGCCCGCGATGATCAGCTTGGGCTGGTGTTCTTTGGCCAGCGCTTCGATCTGATCATAGTCGATCAGATTGTCTTGCTTGCGCACGCCATAGTGGACTGCATTGAACCATTTGCCCGATTGGTTTGGGGCTGCACCGTGGGTCAGGTGACCACCTGCATCCAGGCTCATACCCAGAATCGTGTCGCCAGGTTTGATCAGCGCCTGAAAGACACCTTGGTTTGCCTGCGAGCCCGAGTTTGGCTGGACATTGGCGAACTCGCAGCCGAACAGCTGCTTGGCTCGATCGATAGCCAGATTTTCGGCAATGTCGACGAACTGACAACCGCCATAGTACCGGCGGCCCGGATAACCTTCGGCATATTTATTGGTCATCACCGAGCCCTGCGCTTCCATGACAGCGGCAGAGACGATGTTTTCCGATGCGATCAGCTCGATTTCATCGCGCTGGCGGCCCAACTCGGATGTGATCGAGCCAAATAGCTCGGGGTCACGATCGGCAAGGGATTGGGTGAAGAAACC
>NZ_JBQFON010000026.1:0-1244 GCF_056533505.1 Ruegeria sp. G2
TTCCTTGCCGCAAGCGGTAATAAATAGCGCGGCAAGAATGACTGTGTATCGCATCAAAATTCTCATCTCATTAATTACAAGATTCATCAGCGCTCAATTACAATTGATATTCAATATCCCAAGGTATTTTTGAGCGGGATTTGGCCAGAATTGATTTGGCACCTAATACCGACGGTGCACTTTCTTTTCAGTAACAACGTGCCTCTTTTTCTGACGCTCACGCAAAAAGACAAACAGTCCTGACCCCAAGATCAGTGCGATACCGATAGCGACAGGCAGGTTTGGGAGTTCGCCCCAGATGACCCATCCCCAGAAAATGGCCATGGGAAGACCGACATATTCAAACGGTGCCACTGTAGCTGCGTCTGCCATGCGGTAAGCCTGGCCAAGGCAATACCCGACAATTGCAGAATTGAATCCGAGGCCAATAAACAACCAGCGGTCGGCCCCTTCGGGCCAAACCCAGGCACGCAGTAAGAAGATCAAGCTTTCGTTCTCGAGCCCGCTCGCAAAACGCCCATCCCCTGCCACTGACCAGAACAACAGACTGACAACGATAAAGCACGCCTGAATGTACACGGCCATTGCTGAGGCCTTGGACTTTGCGCCAAGGAAACGGGTTAGCACGTTGTTGAGGGCATAGGTGAAAGCAGCAAGAACCGGTAAGGCATACATCAACAGACCCACTTCACGCTCGCCGCCGGCCTCCCATGGGCGAGTCATGATCACCACGCCCAAAAATCCCACAAGCACAGCACCAATCCGCATCGGCCCAACTTTTTCGCCAAGCAATGGGATACTCAGCAAGGTGATCATCAAGGGGGCTACGAAGAAAACAGCGGTGGCTTCCGCCAGCGGCATTACTGCCAGGGCCGTAAAGAACGTCAGATTGGCAATGACAATCAGCAAACCGCGCACAAGGTGAAGTCCCGGCTGATCGGTTTTCAGGATGCGCCAACCGCCCTCCATCTGGACCAGCGCAAAGCTGAATCCGATCCCGATCAACGATCTTGTAAACACCATCTGGTGCAAGGGGTAACCGCCAGACAGGAATTTGATCAGCATATCATTGATAGAAATCGCTAATATTCCGATCAGCACGAACACAATACCAGCTGTCGGGTTTCGTAGTTTTTGTTCCGCTGTCATGGAGTGCCCTTTCACAGGGCCACTACCATGGGTCAAAGAATAGGTCACGTCGCTTTGCGACACGGCAGTTCGCTCAGATATCTGCGACGTGTATC
>NZ_JBQFON010000027.1:0-764 GCF_056533505.1 Ruegeria sp. G2
CGGATGTGTCGCAAACTCTGGGGTCTAGTTGACGAGCCTGTGTGATCTGACGATTGTTTCCGCCGAATAGATTTCGAACAGGTTACTTGAGCATGATCTCATTGAAGGGCTGTCATTTCCCAAGGATGCTGTTTTGTACGCGGTGTGCGAGTTGACCATGTCACATTGGATAGGTGGGTTGTGAAATACTCGCCGATCGTCGCAGCTCGTGCGCAATCAAAGAAACGCCCAACGTTGAGCTCCTGGCGTATGGAGGAGACCTATATTCCTGTTCGCGGCAAATGGATCTACCTCTATCGGGCCGTCGACAAGGCAGGAAATACCCATGATTTCACGCTGTCTGAGCGCTGGAACCGTCCAGCGACAGCCAGGTTCTTTGCCAAAGCTCTGTCGTCAAATGGAATCCCGAGCAAGATCGTCATCGACAAAAGCGGAGCCAACGCAGTGGGCATTCGAGAGGTGAACAAAATCCTTAATCGGTTTGGTTGCACCGCCAAAATTCATACAGTCAGGTCCAAGTATTTAAACAACCTGATCGAGCAGGATCATCGGTTTATCAAGCGACGCATCCGGCACATGTGCGGGTTCAAATCGTTCAGATCCGCCTCGGCCACACTGGACGGCATTGAGGTCGCCAACATGATCCGAAAGCAGCAATTCCACAGCAATACGACGTCTGGCTTTCAGCTATTCGCCGAGATCGCAGGATAGGTGTATCCAGCAAGTCGCTGACTTTGGCCGTTCCAAATATTTGCGACACATCC